>JBBRRB010000011.1:0-145214 GCA_038225555.1 Bryobacterales bacterium | reverse complement strand
TCACGGGCGGAGGCGCCGAGGTGGACCCTAAGATTGGCGAGCCGGGTTTCATTCGAGCTTTGGAGGCTGCCACCGGCAAGCTTCGCTGGAGTTTCCCGCTGCAAACCGGATCATCTGCAACCGGCAATCTGGCCACGGGTGGCGGCGTGTTGTTCGCGGCCAGCGAGGACGGGAACCTAATCGCGCTCGACTCCCGAACCGGTCGGCTCCTCTGGCATTACCAGACCGGGGCTCGCATCGTGAGCTCGCCAATTTCGTACGCGGTAGAGGGGAGGCAGTACATTGCGATCGCCTCTCAATCGGCACTTTTCACCTTCGCATTGCCCTTGCTTTAGCTTGGTATAATTATTCACAGAGCTGAATAATTAATCATGTCGAAGCGTGTTCGGATTGGAATCGCAGGGTTTCGGGGCTACAGCGGGGCGGAGTTGATCCGTATCCTCCAACGCCACTCGTCGGTCGAAACCATCCTTCTGGAACACCGCTCGGACGTAGCCGCTAAACCTCAGCCCATCAACGCCGTTCAACTCCCCCGCGTTCCCTGTTCCGCAGAATCCGTCAAAAGCGAGCAGCTCGGCTTGGTCTTTCTGGCCACACCGCCCGAAACTTCCATGGAACTCGCTCCTGCCATGCTCGCGGCTGGATCGAAAGTCGTCGACCTGAGCGGAGCGTTCCGGCTCCGCGAGACAGCCACTTATCAGCGTTGGTATAAAGAGAATCACACCCAGCCCCAGTTGCTCAAAGAGGCCGTCTACGGATTGCCGGAGATCTCCCGAGATGGGATCGCCTCCGCCGCCCTGATCTCAAATCCTGGCTGCTATCCCACTGCAGCGAATCTCGCGCTGGAGCCGCTGGTCAAAGCTGGCGTGGTGGATCTTCAGGCGGGCATAGTATGCGACGCCAAGTCGGGCGTCAGCGGCGCCGGGCGCAAACCAAGTCTGAAAACCAGCTTCTGCGAAGTGACTGAAAATTTTTCCGCCTATGCAGTCCTTGAGCACCGCCACGTGCCCGAGGTGCTGATGATCTCCGGGCTTCAGGACAGCGAGTTTAGCTTCAGCGCGCAACTGCTCCCCATTGACCGGGGCATTCTCGAGACGATTTATTTTCGCGCTCGCGGCATCAGCGATGCTCAGGCCCTCCTCGATATTTATACTCGGCGATATCGGGGTGAGCGTTTCGTTCGCTTGTACAAGCCGGGTGAGTTTCCAGACCTGAGCGCGGTCCAGCGCACGAATTACTGCGACATCGGAATGACCTACGATCCAGCCACGGGGCGCGCGGTTGTGATCAGCGCGATCGACAATCTAGTGAAAGGCGCGGCCGGACAAGCGGTCCAGAATATGAATCTGGCCCTCGGATTCCCCGAAGAGGAAGGACTGGTGTGAGAGTCCTGATTAAAATCGGCGGAACGCTGCTGGATGCGCCCGAGTCCCGGCACAGGCTCGCCGCCGAGATCGGTCAGAGCATCCGAGGCGGTGTTCGCGCGGTGGTGGTCCACGGCGGAGGCAAACAGATGACCCGGTTTCTCACCGAACGCGGGGTCGAGAGCCGCTTCATTGACGGTCTGCGCGTAACCACTGAGGAAACCCTAGACGCTGTTTTGAAAGTATTCTGCGGGACCGTAAATCACGAACTCGTAGCGGCTTTCACCGCCCAGGGGGTGCGATCAGTCGGGCTAAGCGGCATGGACGGCCTGCTGGCGGAAGCGGAGCCGCTTAGTCAGGAACTGGGGTTCGTCGGAAAGGTGGTTAAGTCCGATCCGGCGCTCTTCAATTTGCTCACCGAACAGGGCTACCTGCCAATTATGGCCTGCGTCGCCGGGGATCGAAGCGGGCGCTTCTACAATGTAAACGCCGATCAAATGGCGGTCGCCTGCGCGGCGTCGTTTCAGGCCGATAAGCTGCTGTTTCTCACCGATGTCGACGGCGTGCGCGATGCGACTGGACAAGTCTGTCCAACCCTGACCGTCGCCGAATGCGAGGCGTTGATGGCTGAAGGCGTTGCGATCGGGGGCATGCGCGCCAAGCTGGATGCCGCCATCAGCGCTCTCAATCAGGGCGTCCGGGAAATCGTTATCGCGCCAGGCGCAATGCCCGGAATCGTTGGTCGGCTCATCAGCGGGGAGCCATGCGGAACTAGGCTGGTGACCCCAAGATGACGACTCTCCTTGAGGCTACGGTTCGGAAGGCCGGGATGCGCGACATTCACCCGATTCTGATGCTGATCAACGCGTACGCAGCTAAAGGGGTGATGCTGCCACGGACGGAGTTTGAAATGTCCGAGAATATCCGGGATTTTAGCGTCGTTTACGAAGATGGGCGGTTAATCGGCTGCGGCGCTCTCCATTTCTATACGCCTACTTCGGCTGAAGTTCGGTCTCTGGCGGTGGATCCAGAATTGAAGTCGCGCGGGATTGGGCGGGTCATTATAGAGAGCCTGGAGAAAGAAGCGGTGGAGCAAGGGCTACACGCCATCTTCGCGTTCACCTATGTGCCTGAGTTCTTTCGAAAGCTCGGTTTCGGGGAGGTGGAACGCGGCGAACTCCCGTTAAAAGCTTGGAAAGATTGCCTTCGTTGCCCGAAGTTCCAGTGTTGCGACGAGATACCGATGGTTAAGGCGCTGGTATCCGATCCCATTCTCGCGCCTGGTCCGGATCGAGTTAACTTGCTTATACAATTGCCCCAACTTGTGTCGTCCAGAACACAACATCAGTAGGTTCGATTTCATCTAAAAATTTATTTAGAAGTTTTCGAAATTCTTTTGAGAACTTTCCCCCTTATTCCCAACTATACCCTTGTATAACCTAGAATACTCTGGAAGCCGACAGGGGAGGGTGATGAGGGCGCAGACTGTCCATATTAAGGAATCCACGGGACGAATCCTGTGCAGTACGATCTTTCGACCGGGCGGAAAGAAGTTGCTCGCCAAGGGTCACTTAATTAGCGAGGAGGACGTGCGCCTGCTAGAAACCGAGGGCATGGATGAGATTTGGGTTACCCAACTCGAAGACGGCGAGGTAGGAGAAGATGAAGCCGTAACCCTAGTCTCGCGTGAAATGGGCTGCGGATCGCTGGAGATCCGTCTCGCTGCGGGCGGCAGGGCCAATTTGATGGCCACGGAAGATTGCTGCGCCTTGGTTGACGACGAATTGCTGAAGCAGATTAACTGCACAGCGAGCCTCGCCATCGCCACGGTTCTCAACTTTTCCTTCTCAAAAGCGGGCCAAAGGATCGCAACCGTAAAAAGTACGCCATTTGCAGTTGCCAAACCACAGCTGGAAGCGGTATTATCAATACTTACCGAAAGAGGACCAATCTTGCAGGCGCGGCCGATCCGTACGCCGGTGGTGGGAGTTTTGTACTCCGATCCGGTGAGCGGTGATCGGGCTCGGCAACTGTTTGAAAGCATTATGTACCAGCGTTTGGAACGTTTGGGTGCAACCCCGACGTATTCCTTGTCAGCGCTGGAGGATGAGGCGTCGGTGGCGAAGGCTATGCAGCATTTGTTGCGAGCCAAGCCTACCGTGATCCTGGTGGCATCCACTACAGCTCCGGCTGGTCCGGATGACGTAGTCGGCAGAGCGATGGAAAAGATCGGCTGCCACATTGAACGATTTTTAGCGCCGGTTGAGCCGGGCAATCTGTTTTTGCTCGGCTATTTCGAGGATATTCCGGTGGTTTCAGCCCCGGGGTGTTTCCGATCCGCGAAGACGAATATCGTGGATCTGGTGTTGCCCCCGATGCTGGCGCGATACAGAGTTTCAGGTTGGGAGATCGCTTGCCTTGGGCATGGCGGTCTGCTCGCTTAACAGCTCCTCCACTACCATAGACCGCAACCTCCGAGCGGTCTATGGGTGCTCTTAGCCGGATGCCTGACCAGCACCCGGCTCTTTTTTTGAGCCGGCGTATTTGCGCGCGATCTGCCCCTCAAGCTTGTCTAGCAAATCTCGATACTGCGGCGCGAGTTCAGCCAGCGGCTCCAGAACGAAGCGACGCTCCTTCATGCGCGGATGCGGAACCTGGAGTTGGTCCGTATCCACCACTAGCGCCCCATAGAGCAGAATGTCGATGTCGATCATTCGCGGCCCTTTTGGGACGATGCGGACCCGCCCTAACTTCTTCTCGATATCGAGGATTCGCGAGAGTAATTGAGTCGGGGAAAGGCTAGTCTCCACCTCCACCACCATGTTCAGGAACCAGGGCTGATTTAGGAACTCTTGCGGCTCGGTCTCGTAGATCGAAGATCGGCGAGCGACGTGGAGATCATCACCTTCCAGGCAAGTCAGCGCTTCCTCCAGGTGGCTCACCCGATCCCCAAGGTTCGATCCCAAAGATAAGTACGCGCTGATCAAAACAGCCCAGGCTGGAATCCGCGCAACTTACGGGGAATCTTGAAGTACTCGAACGCGCGATCCGTTCCAACGCGCCCTCGCGGAGTGCGGTCGACAAACCCGAGTTGGATCAGGTATGGCTCGTACACCTCTTCTATGGTGTCCGACTCTTCGTCAATGGATGCCGCGATGGTGTTCACGCCCACCGGACCGCCGCTATACTTTTCGAGCAGGGTGATCATGATCTTCTGATCGATCTCATCCAAGCCAAAGCGATCTACCTCCAGCCGATCCAGCGCGGCTGTGGCTACGGCCTGATCGATGTGGCCATCGGCCCGAACTTGCGCGTAATCGCGGACGCGGCGCAGCAGCCTGTTGGCGATGCGCGGAGTGCCCCGGCTCCGACGCGCAATCTCCTCGGCTCCGTCATGATCGATGGTTACGCTCAGCAGCTTCGCCGAGCGGATTACGATGCGGGTCAACTCGGCTACATCGTAATGATTGAGACGCAGCACCAGGCCGAAGCGGCCCCTGAGAGGAGCGCTCACAAGTCCTTGCCGAGTGGTGGCTCCGATGGCGGTGAATCGAGGCATGGGCATCGAGTGTGTGCGCGCCCCGGGTCCGGTACCGATTAAAATGTCGATGCGAAAATCCTCGAGCGCAGCATAGAGGATCTCTTCCACATCCGGCATGAGGCGATGAATCTCGTCGATGAAGAAAACCTGACGCGCACGGATATTCGTCAGAACCCCGGTGAGGTCGAGCTTCTTCTGAAGAATAGGCCCCGAGGTTTGCTCGAATCCGACGCCGAGCTCCGAAGCGATGATGTTTGCCAGCGTGGTTTTTCCCAAGCCCGGAGGGCCATACAACAGCACGTGGTCCATGGCTTCGTCGCGGCGCTTGGCGGCTTCGATGGCGATTCCCAGGTTCTCTTTGAGATTCGCCTGTCCAGTGAAGTCGGCGAGCCTCTGAGGCCTCAGGGTGGCTTCGATCTGCTTATCTTCGTCCGCGCCGAGAGCCGAAACGATGCCCCTATCTCGCATGTCTCATTCAGGGTAGCTTAGCGCTCGTGGGTGTGCAGGAACTGCATCACGTTGCCGCGAGTAATCACGCCTTCCAGCTTGTTTTCGGCCACCACCGGCAACTGATTTACATCGTCGCGACCCATGGTCTCAAGTGCCTCCAGCACCGGCGTGGTCAGCCCTACCGTATGCAATTCGTCGAGCGGTCGCATCACTTCATCAATGGTCGTGAACGGCCACTTCGCCCGCTCGATGGGCGTGATCTCGTTTTGAGTGATCAGGCCCAGGATCTCGTTGTTCTCTTCGACGATGAAGCAGCGGCGTCCGCCTTGCAACAAGTAGTCCTGCACGAAGTGCTCAATATTGGTCCGCCCGTCAATGGTGATGCAATCGCGGGTCATCACGTCCTTTACCTGCAGGTTGCGCAATCCCGAAGTCACGCTCGAGCTCAAATAGCTCGCGCCGGCTGCCTGCAGCAAGAACCAGCCGATAAAAGAGATCCACAGTCCCCCGAATCCCTCGCCGCTGAAGCTCCGCAGAAGACCCGCAATGATGAAGCAGACCGCGACACCCTGGCCGATGCGAGCTGCCACCTTCGTGGACCGATCCTGCTTGCCCGTGATCCGCCAAATGATCGAGCGCAGAATGCGTCCGCCATCGAGGGGGAATCCTGGAATCATGTTGAACGCGGCCAACCCCAAGTTGATGAATCCGAGCCAGACCAGCATCGCAGTCAGCGGAGTTCCAGGTTGCATCGACGGCTTCCAGCCAAGACCCAAGGCGAGGCCGAGAGAGAGCAGGCCCATGCTTGCGCTCGCAATGGGACCAATGATCCCGATCCAGAACTCGGTGCCTGCCTCCGCCGGTTCGCCTTCAATCTGGGCCACACCGCCGAGGGCGAAAAGCGTGATGGAGCGCGTCGCTATGCCACGTCGGCGAGCAACCAGCGCGTGTGAAAGTTCATGGGCGAGAAGAGTGGCGAAGAAGAGTCCGGCGGTTAGCAGCGATGTTGCCCAAATGAGCACGGGTCCCCAGGCTGCATTCATGGAGTGGAAGTGGTCGCTCAGCGAGAGCGTGATGAGCATCGCGATCAGCAGCCAACTGTAATGCAGGCCTACCTCGACGCCAAAGAGGCGTCCCAATCGAATGTTCGATTTCATGCTTTGCCGCGAGCGCCCTCCCTATACCGATTCTATCGGCCCGCAAGGAGGGCGCTCATGCGCGGCTGTTAAGCCGCTCTTCGAATCATGTGATAAACCACTAAGACAACAATCGAGCCAACCGCAGCCACGAGGATGCTGTAAAGATTGACTCCGGTTACGGGATGGCCGCCGAGTACCGAAAAGAGATATCCGCCAACCACCGCGCCGATGATTCCTAGCACGATGTCCAGGAAAATGCCCTCACCGGACTTATTGACAATCTTGCTCCCAATGAAGCCGCCAATCAATCCTAGAACGATCCATGACAAAACACCCATCGAGTTACGCTCCTTCGCCTGCGTGGTGAGATCGACTGCAACCGTGCTTGCTCACATGGCGATTTGATCGCATTAAGCATATACCAGTGAGCACGAGGATTCAACGTCCAGCCGCGCGCCAGAACGCCGAGCCACGTCACTCTTCCACAAAGGGCAATTTCAGCTCCACCATTAAGCCCGGGTGCATATTCTGAGCCTCTATCCGCCCATGATGAACCTGCACCGCCCGACTCGCAATCGCGAGCCCCAACCCCACACCTCCATCCTTTCGACTCCGATCCTCATTCACGCGATAGAACGGTTGAAAGATCCTCGCCAAGTCAGGCTCAGGTACACCGGCCCCATGATCGCAAACTCGAATCACCACGCAATCTGTCTCTCTCGATAATTCCACTTGCACCGCGGTGTCCGCGTCCGTATGCCGGATCGCGTTGCGCAACACATTCTCCACCGCCCGGTGCAGCAGTTCGCGATCCCCGCTCCATTGCATCGGTCCGTCAACCTTCAGCGCCAGCTTGCAACCCCGCGCCTCGGCCTCGATCCGGCAACTCTCCACGAGCGACGACAGAAATTCAGGCAAGTCAATCGAGTCGAGATTGCGCGACTCGGGGTCGCCCTCCGCGCGCGTGATCTGCAGCAGTTCGTCGATCAGCGTTGCCAGCCGGTCCACCTCTTTCGTGATTCGGTCGAAGGCCGCCCCTGAATCGTTACCGGACCGCCCCAGCTCTACCGCGAAGCGCAGCCGAGTCAACGGCGATCGCAGCTCATGAGAAATGTCCTGCAACAGTCGACGCTCCGCCGTCAGCAGCGTGCCGATGCGGTCGGCCATCTGGTCGAAAGCGCGGGCGAGTTCTCCCGCCTCGTCGCGCCGCTGAGAGTTGGTCCGAGAGGTCAGATCACCTTCGCCGAAGCGGACCACATTCTCCCGCAAGGCTCGGATCGGTCGAGCCAGCCGCCAAGCCAGCACGTAGCAAAGCAATATGATCACTAAGACGATCCAACCGTAAACTCCGAGATTCTGCCATGGATTGCCGGGCGGCAACTCACCCTCGGCCAGAAAAATATAGCGTCCGTCGGGAGTCGCACGGCGAATGAGCAAACGATGCGGTCCTCCCCAGGGAAGGCGCAGTCCCTCGTTCTCTTTAAGGAGGTCCGCGCGATCAGTTCCGTCAGCCAAATCGCGGCCTTGGAGACTGAGCAGATGGTGCCTGGCTGGAAACTCCGAGCCGATCCGCGCCAGACACTGCCCGAGCGCGGCAGCACCCCCAGATTCGTACGCGTATTCAGCCTCGCTCGCCTCGAAGCGAAACAGTCGCCGGAACATGTCATCGCGTATCGACGCACCCGGGCCGAACCATCGCGCCGTCGCATAATACGCAACGAAACTGAACAAGAGCATGCCCCCGAACCAGAAAACAATTCGCCGAAACATTTAGGATTCTTCCATGGCGAACTGATACCCCACGCCGCGCACTGTTCGAATTCGATCGTCGCCTTGCTCCAGCTTTCTCCGCAGATGGCTGACATGCACGTCGATGGAGCGATCGAACGGAGACGATTCGCGACCGTACAGCTTCTGAGTTAGCTGATCGCGCGAAACAACGCGGCCTGCGGCACGCATCAGCGTTTCGAGAATATCGAACTCGACACTGGTCACGTCCACTGCCCAGCCTCGAGAGCGCACGCTCCGAGCGCCCGGATCCAGCCGGATACCTGCAACCTCCAACGATTGAGCGGCATCCTGCTGAGCGCTTTGCGTACGGCGCAGTATGGCGCGCACACGCGCCAGCAGTTCCAGCGGCTCGAACGGCTTAGCCAGATAATCGTCGGCGCCCGCCTCCAGACCGATGATGCGGCTGCGCGGTTCCCCCTGTGCGGTCAGCATCAACACCGCCACGCGGCTCTCCGCTCGCAGACGCCTGAGCACCTCGAATCCATCCAATCCCGGCATCATCACGTCCAACAGGACCAATTGATATTGCCCGGTGAGCGCTTCCGCCAATCCCTGCGTTCCGTTATGCAAAGCCTTGAGCGGATATCCGTGACTCATGAGAAACAGCTCCATCATCGAGGCGAGTTCGATGTCATCGTCAATTAACAAAAGCCGAGCGCCTGCATCCGTCATCTCTGTCTCTCATTCTGAACGGATCTGTCGCCAATTAGTTGAACCTTCACAAAAATTAACACCCGGCAAAGCGAATTCGCTGTTTACTGGAAACAGATGCAACGTGTATTTGTAAAACTGTTTTCCCTTATAGCGCTCGGGCTCTCCGCACAGGCGCAAACTGTCAGCCTCCACGGACTGGTGACAGATCCTTCTGGTTCCTACGTTCCGGGCGCAGTGGTCGAACTCCGGGGTCCGGCTAGCGGCCTCAGCACAAAGACCGACGGCCGCGGCCAATACTCGTTCTCCTCGGTTGCCGCCGGCACCTACAGCGTACGCGTGCTTGCCAAAGGATTCGCCGCCAATCAGAAGGACGCACTGGAGATTGCCGCGCCGGTGACGCTGGATGTCCAACTCACAATTGAAGCCGAAGCTCAGGTAGTGAACGTTCAGGATGCCACCAACACCGTAAGCACGGACCCAGCCTTGAACGGCACAGCCGTGGTGTTGGGGCAGAAAGAACTGGCGGCTCTCTCGGACGATCCCGACGAGCTGTCGCAACAGCTTCAGGCGCTAGCCGGTCCCGGAGCGGGTCCGAACGGAGGGCAGATTTACATTGACGGATTCACTGGCGGCCAGCTTCCCCCCAAAGCCTCGATCCGCGAGGTTCGCGTCAACTCCAATCCCTTCGCGCCTGAATACGATCGCCCCGGTTTCGGTCGCATCGAAATTTTCACCAAGCCAGGCAGCGATCGCTTCCATGGCCAAGGCTTCTTCCAGTTCAACAATCAATACCTCAACACGCGCAGCCCCTTGCTCGCCTCCGATCTGCCGCCCTACAAGCAGCAGTTTTTCGGCTTCAGCATCGGTGGACCGATCAAGAAGAACAAGGCATCCTTTGGTCTCGATTTCGAACATCGCATCATTGACGAGAACGCGTTCGTGCTCGCCACCACTCTTGACGCCAGCAATAATCCCCTGTTCGTGAACCAGGCGATTGTCACTCCCCAAACGCGTACGTCTTTCACTCCGCGCATCGACTATACAATCAACGAAAAGAACACTTTGGTCGCCCGCTACCAGGACACGCGCATCGAATTAGATAAGGAAGGAGTGGGAAACTTCAGCCTCGCGTCGCAAGCCTACAACCAAAGCACCACCGAAAAAACTCTCCAGTTGACCGAAACGGCCGTCCTGGGAGCGAGTACCATCAACGAGACGCGCTTCCAGTTTCTCCACTCGCGCTTCGCCGATACAGGAGCGAACTCTTCTGCCGCCCTCATTGTGCAAGGCGCGTTTCAAGGGGGTGGCGCTTCCGCCGGACTTTCCAACGACTCCATCAACCGCTTTGAATTAACCAACCTGACCACGCGCATCCACGGCACGCACACATTCAAGTGGGGAGCTCGTGTCCGCGAATCGTTTAACAGCGATACGTCGCTCAACAACTTCAACGGAACCTACACATTCTTCGGCGGCTCCGGACCGCAACTCGATGCGAGTCTGAATGCGATTCCCGGCACGTCTCAGGACCTCACTGCGCTGCAGGTTTATCAGCGCACGCTGCAACTCCAGCAAGCCGGACTCACCGGCATCCAGATCCGCGCGCTCGGCGGCGGCGCGTCGCAGCTCAGCGTCAACGGCGGAGCGCCAGTCGCCAATGTGAGCCAGTTCGATATCGGCCTGTTCGTCAATGACGATTGGCGTGTCAAACCGAATATCTCCTTGAGCTACGGCCTGCGGTACGAAGCCCAGACAAACATCTCCAACCAAAAGAATCTATCGCCGCGCATCGCGGTTGCTTGGGGTGTTGGCGGCTCGGCTAACAAAGCACCGAAGGCAGTAGTTCGCGCCGGGTTCGGCATCTTCTATGACCGGATCGCCGATACCAACACGCTATCTTCGGAGCGCTACAACGGCACCACCCAACAGTCCTACCTGATTCAGAAACCGGATACGTTCCCGCTGATTCCGTCGCTCAGCCAACTGCAAGGCAACAGCCAGCCTCAACAGCTTCAGATGCTGTATAGCGGCCTTCGTGCGCCCGAGACCATGCAAGCCAGCATCGGCGTGGAGCGCCAGATCAATAAGCATTTCAAGCTCAGCGCTCAATTTATGGAGAGCCGCGGGATTCACCTCTTGCGGACGCTGAATATCAATACGCCGCTTAATGGCATTTACCCGTACGGCGATACCAACGTCCGCCTGCTCACCGAGAGCAATGGATTCAGCCGTTCGCACCAGCTCTTCATCGCACCCAACGTGAACTACAAAAAGATGTTCCTGTTCGGGTTCTATTCACTCTCGTATGGCAAGGACGACAACGAAGGCCAGCCAGCCAACCCCTACAACTTGCGCGACGAATGGGGACCTTCCAGCTTTGCCGATGTCCGCCACCGGGCCGTGCTTGGCACAAATATTCCGCTGCTCTGGAAAGTAAGTGTCAGCCCATTTTTCGTCGCCAGCAGCGGCACCCCATACAACATCACGACGGGGCAACAATTGCTCGGAACGGCAGTGACCACCGCGCGTCCAGCGCTCCTGGATGTGTCCAGCGCTCAATGCACGGGTGGCAGCCTCAAGTATGAAACCGGCTTCGGCTGTTTCGATCTCAAGCCCGCAGCGGGCACGCCCACCATTGGACGCAACTCCGCTCGCGGACCTGCCAGCGTCACGTTAAACTTGCGGCTCTCGCGCACTTGGTCGTTCGGAAATCGAGGGGAGTCGGGCTTGAACAACGGCGGCTTCCGCCCTGGAATGGGCGGCGAGCGGGGCGGCGGACCTGGGGGACCTGGGGGTGGTGGACCTCCGGGCGGTGGTCCTCCTCCCGGCATGTTTGGCGCGGCCAGCGGAAAGCGCTACAACCTCACGCTCACGCTCTCGGCCCGCAACGCGTTAAACCATCCGAACTTTGCCGCGCCCAGTGGAGATTTATCCTCTCCCTATTTCGGTCAATCGCGCAGCCTCGCCAGCGGATTCGGTCCTTTCGGCGGCACGTCCACCTACGACCGCAAAGTAGATATCCAACTTCGCTTCCAGTTCTAATCGGGAACAACGAGCATGCGGCCGGTGTCAAATCCGGAGCATGCTCGAACTGCGCGGTGTGACCAAACGTTACTCCGGCATTCCCGTCGTGCGCGACGTAAGCTTTTGCGCCAAAGCTGGCGAGGTCACAGGCTACCTCGGCCCCAACGGCTCCGGCAAATCGACCACGCTCAAGATGATCACCGCGCTGATCGAACCGAGCGAGGGCGAAATTCTCTATCGCGGCGAACCGATTGATCGCGATCCCATTGCCTTCAAGCAGCGCTTCGGGTACGTGCCCGAGGAGCCGCATCTTTACCAGCACCTTACCGGAGCCGAGTACCTCGAGATGGTGGGACAGTTGCGCGGTCTGCCCGCGAAGCCTCTCGCCGAAAAGATCGATGGCCTGCTCAGCCTCTTCTCTCTTCACGAGGATCGCCACGTAACCATCTCGTCCTACTCGAAAGGCATGCGGCAGAAAGTGCTGCTCTCGGCCGCGCTGCTGCATAATCCCGATCTCATCCTGCTGGATGAGCCATTCTCCGGCCTCGACGTCAACTCGGCACTGGTCCTCCGCAATCTGATCCGCGAACTCGCGGCGCAAGGCAGGGTGGTGCTCCTCAGCTCGCACGAGCTCGAGACGGTGGAGCGCGTTTCGTCTTGCGTAGTAATTCTCCACAAGGGCCGCGTAGTTGCCAACGATTCCATCCAGCAGCTCCGATCTCTCATGTCCCTTCCCTCGCTCGAAGAAATCTTCTCTCAGCTCGCCGTCGAGCAGGATACTCAAAGCATCACGCGCCAGATTCTCGACCTAATGGCACTGTAGCGATGGCGCTCCGCTCTCAACAATTCCGAGTCCTCTATCGCGACTCGCTCCGCCGTCTGGTAGATCTCGAACTCCTGTCCTCCCAGGGCGACGTAACCAAGCTATTCGGCCAATTCGCCGCCCTCCTCTGCGCTTTCAGCTTTGTGCTGACCATCTACCTGATCCCGCGCTACGCCTTCTCCACCCTCTCTCCGAACAAGCTCGCCCTAGCCGCGTCAGGCGATCAGGAATTTCTCGTCGCCACCACCATGGCCGTAGTCGGCATGTTCGCAGTGGTCGCTTGGGATTCGGTATTCCCCGACCGCCGCGACATCGCCATTCTTGGCCCCCTGCCAGTGCATATCCGCACCATGTTCCGAGCTAAAGTCGCAGCCATCGCCACTGGCCTGGCAATCAGCGTTGCCGCAATCAACGTGGTCACCGGGCTGACCTATCCATTCGTCTCCATCGCGCCAGGCTCGGGATCTGTCGGCATCCTGCGAACCTTTGCCGCCTACTGGATCACTATGCTCGCAGCCGCGACCTTCGTCTTCTCCGCCTTGCTTGCCGTCCAGGGCTTAGCCGCGCAGCTCCTCAGCTACCGCCTCTTCCAACGCGTCTCGAATTTCCTGCAAATCGGGGCCTTCTTCGCCGTGCTGGCAGTCTACTTTCTGACGCCCGGCTCTTCGGAATTATCCATCACATCGCCTGAGAATCGAAGCCTGATCGCCTGGTTCCCTTCCTTCTGGTTCCTGGGACTCTTCCAGGAGCTCAACGGCTCCGTCCACCCTGTTTTCGCTCCTCTCGCAGCAGAAGCGCTCTGGTCTCTCTCGATTGCGCTCACCATCGCCTTCGTCACCTACACGCTCTCTTATCTCCGCAACGTAAGGCGCATCTTCGAGCAGCCCGACATCGTGCCAGCCGACCGCTCGCGTCCTGCCGGGCGTCACGCCGCTGCCGTGTTGTCAAAAATCTTTCAGAAGCCCCTTGAACGCGCCATCTTCCAGTTCACTGCGCGAACGCTGGCGCGCAGCCGCCAACATCGCACGATTCTGGCCGTCTACGGAGGCATCGGCCTGGCCATCTCGCTCACCTACGCGAAAATTCTCCTCTATGGCGACTCCCGCCTCTATGCCAGCATGCGCCAGTACATCACGGTTCCGCACTGGTACCGACCCAACGTTCCGCTCATGGCAGCAGGATTCGTCACCATTTTCTTCGCCATCATCGGAACCCGCGCCGTCTTCTCCCTCCCGGCCGCGTTGAAAGCGAACTGGGTCTTTCGCATCACGGCGGTCCACAGCCCAAAGGCTTACTTCCGCGCAGTGCGAAAGTCGCTGTACTGGCTTGCCTTCCTCCCGATTTGGATCGCGCTTGCTATCGTCTACTTCTCCATCTGGCCGCCCCTTCCAGTGATCGCCCATCTGGTTGTACTCGCCCTCGCATCCGTCATTCTCATTGAGCGTTCCCTCTACGAATTTCAAAAGCTTCCCTTCACTTGCTCTTACCTTCCGGGAAAATCAGGACTGAATCAGAGGTTGGCGATCTTCGGCATGCTCTTCCTCTTCCTTACCAGTATCGGAACTAGGATCGAACTTTGGACTCTGGAGAGCGCCTCCCGCTACCTCGTGCTATTCGCAATCTTAGGCGCCGCGGCGCTGCGGGCCCGCGCGCGTTGGGCCAATTTCGCGTCCGCCACCTACCATCGCCTTCAATTCGAAGACGTGGAAAGAGCCGAAGTATCGCCCCTCGATCTCCGCCGCGATGGTGCTTGGGGAATGGAACGTTATGTCGACGTGGCCAACCCCGAACCGGAACGTCCTTTAGGCGAGAGAATTCGGTCGGCTTGCTTTAAAGCTGCGGTGGTTAGCCTGGTAGTGATCACCCTCAGCACGTCGTGGGAACAATTCGCGCAATGGCGGCACCGCGTGAATGTGCCTCGGATCGGGCGCGCAGTAGACATCGGCGGCAGGTCGCTCAATCTTTTCTGCTCCGGCGACAGGGGACCAACGGTCATCTTTGAAAGCGGCGCAGGCGGACCCGGATACTGGTGGGTCGCCGTGCAGCGCGAAGTGGCGAAGTTCTCGCGCGCTTGCTGGTATGATCGCGCCGGATACGGCTGGAGTGACTCGGCACCGTACCCGCATCCTGCCACCGCCATCGCCGACGATCTGCATCGACTTCTGCACGCTGCCTCCGTCCCGCCGCCGTACGTGCTGGTAGGCGCGTCCTTCGGAGGCTTGTGCGTCCGCGTTTTCAACGGCCTCTATCCGGAGGAAGTCGCGGGGATGGTCCTGGTGGATTCATCTCACTTCGATGAGAACGACTCGATTCCACCCGGCGGGGAAAGCGCCTCTTCTCCGTCTTTTCTATACGCTCAATCCGTGTTCGCGCAGGCGATGCGGCAAATCGGACTGCTGCGGATCTTCATGGATAGCGGCCTCGGCACTCCGCCGAAGGGAGTGACGCAAGAGGAGTGGCGCATTATGAGCTCATTCGAACCCAGGACTCTCGCCGAGAACGCGAAAGAACTCTTCGGGGAAAGCGCGAAACAGGCGCGCGCCTCCAGCGACATGGGCGACCGGCCCCTGATCGTGCTTACCGCCGGACTGCCGAATCGCGAAGTGCACGACCCCATCGAGGCGAGGGCCGCAATCGCACGGCAGGAAAATTGGATCTGGATTCAAAGGCAGCTGGCGGCTCACTCGACAAGGGGCAAACAGATCGTGCTGCCCAATAGCCACCACTGCATTCAATGCGATGATCCCGAAGCCGTCATCGGGGCAATCCGCGACGTAGTCCACGACGCCCGATAGCTCCCGGATCGCTCCGTTCGGCGAAATTCTCGGATCCGCGATCCATCACAACTGAGGTTCTTACAAAGCGACAATGAAATATATGAAAAATCGCGTGTTGCGGATGGCCTTCGCCCTGCTGTGGGCGAGTCCGGCCATCCTGGCGGCTGGAACCATCGTGGTGAAGCCCGCAAATGAATCAGTGGTGGTAGGCGGGCAGAGGTACTTTACCCCGACGGTCAGCGGAGTGGCGAGCAGCGGAGTCGCCTGGTCGGTAAATGGCATGCCAGGGGGCAACTCGATGTTCGGCACGATCGATGCGAACGGGATGTACACCGCGCCGCCGGTGGTACCCTCTTCCAATCCGGTGACCGTGACGGCGACCAGCACCGCAGACATGACCGTATCCGGCTCCACGGGAGTCACTATCAAGACAGTTGGACCAACTCTGGCTGCCGTGGTCCCGTCCAGTTTCACTGCGGGCGCGTTCAGTGTCAAAATCACGGGTTCCGTATTCCAGCCGGGAGCCGTTGCATATCTCGGAACCACCGCACAATCAACGACTTTCGTTTCCTCCACGCAGCTCGGCGTGACGGGAACGGCTGTCGCCGGAACCCAGCAGTTTCGGGTGGTGAATCCAGGTTCGATGTTCTCCGCCCCGATCAACGTCATCGTTACGAGCGGAGGCGGAGGTGGCGGAACACTGACGGTCCAGCCCGCGACCGCGACTGTTGCGGTGGGATCAACTCAGCAGTTCACAGCGCAGAACGCAGGAGCAGGATTGGCTTGGTCCGTTAACGGATTGGCTGGTGGAAATGCGGCGTCGGGCCTGATCAATACGTCGGGGCTTTATACGGCACCCGCGACCAAGCCGAATCCGGCCACCGTTACCGTGACTGCCGCCGCGGGGGGAAGTACGGCCAGCGCCACCGTCACAATCATCAGCAACCAGCCAGCGACCATCACGCTAGTAAACCCTGCGCCGATCCCGGTGGGGGTCTTCACCCTGACGATCAATGGCACGGGCTTCCGCGCTTCCTCGATAGCCTCTCTTGGGGCGGTGCCGATGTCGACGCAATTCGTCTCCGCAACGTCGCTGACCGCTGTCGGGTATGCGAGTCAAGCGGGAAATTCAAATATCACAATCGCGAATGGCGGCGCCGTTTCGCAGCCCTTCAGCGTGCAGGTGGGCGTTGCCAATCCTCTGGTTTCCAGCAGCGCAGCGCGCAGGTTTCTAGAACACGGCGCATTTGGGCCAACTCCATCCGACGCCACGCACGTGCAGCAGGTCGGATTTCAGGGCTGGATCAACGAGCAGTGCGCCCTACCCAAGACTTCGAATTATCAGCTTTCGGGGAGCCAAAGCAACATGCCTCCGCGCTTTGTCACCAATGCGGTGATGCAGCCGGACCAGCTCCGCCAGCGCGTGGCTTTCGCCTACAGCCAGATCTTTGTCAGTTCTCTCAATACGAACATTTGGACCAGCATCATGGGGCCTTATCAGGACATGCTGCTCAGCGACGCGTTCGTGAACTTCCGGCAGATCATCCAGGACGTAACGCTAAATCCTGCCATGGGCCAATTCCTGAACATGGCCAATAACGCCAAAGGGAACGCTCAGGGAACGATACTGCCCAACGAAAATTACGCGCGTGAGGTGATGCAGCTATTCGCGATCGGAACATCGATGCTGAATCCCGATGGAACCCCGAAGCTTGACGCGCAGGGGAATTTCATCCCAACTTATACCCAGCAAACCGTGGCCGAATTCGCACGAGTCTTTACAGGCTGGACGTATCAGCCGCAAAGCGGGCCGGTAAACTGGGGCGCGTATATCAATCCGGCAGGCCCCATGGTGCCCTATGCGCCGATGCATGATGCGAACGCCAAGACTATCCTCAACGGCGTTGTCCTTCCTGCCGGACAGACAGCGCTGCAAGATCTCGCCGGAGCCCTCGACAACCTTTTTAATCACCCCAACGCGGGTCCTTTCATCGGCAAACAGCTCATCCAACACTTGGTGAAGAGCAATCCTACTCCGGCGTATGTGGCGCGAGTGACTGCGGCTTTCAACGATAACGGACAGGGCGTGCGAGGCGATATGAAGGCGGTGATATCAGCGATCCTGCTCGATCCCGAAGCGCGGGCGAACGACGCGGGAGGCATGGACCAGCCAACGGACGGCCATCTGCAAGAGCCCGTGCTGTTCCTGGCGGGATTCCTGCGGGCCCTGAATGCGCAGGTGAACGATCAGAATTACTTCTCCTGGGACCTGTATAACATGAGCCAGGATCTCTTCAACCCGCCTAGCGTTTTCAACTACTATTCGCCCAGATACGGCGTTCCCGGCGCGGGCATTACCGGCGGGGAATTCCAGATCTACACCCCGGCGACGTCGCTCTATCGAGACAATCTCGTTTCGGGGCTGTTCGGAAATTATCAGGGATCTATTCAGACGAACGGACCCGGCACAGCCATCGATCTGACGCCCTACGTAACGCTGGCGGCAACGCCAAGCCAGCTCGTGGATGCGCTCGATATCGCGCTCACTCATGGCGACATGCCTTCCCAGATGAAACAGATTCTAGTCTCGGCTGTGCAGGCGGAAGGCGGCGGAAACCTGCGGCGCGTTCAGACGGCTCTGTACTTGATTCTCGCGTCCAGCTACTACAACGTGTGGCATTGATCGCGCCACGAACTAAGGAGACTTTCATGCTAATTCAATCCAGAAGAAATTTCATGCGGATCGGACTGAAGTCCGTTGCCGCCTTGGGCGCGATCGGCGCGATGGGAAAGTTCGGAGAGATGAACGCGCTCGCGGCGGGCGGCAACTATCGCGCCTTAGTCTGCATCTTCCTGGCAGGCGGGAATGATGGACACAATACCGTGATACCGATCCAGACCGCCGCGCAAAATTTTGCCCTGTATCAGAACGCTCGCGGCGCTGTCGGCTTGGCGCAAGCGTCGCTGCTCCCAGTGGTTACCAAGAGCAACGATACGTATGGCTTGCATCCAAGGCTGACGGAGATGCAAACGTTGTATCAGCAGGGCAAGGCCGCGATCCTAGCCAATGTCGGGATGCTGGTGCAGCCCATCGCGGATCGCAACGCTTATAACGCCGGGGCGCCGGTTCCCTCTAATCTCTTTTCGCATTCGGACCAGACCACTGCTTGGCAGACTTCGATTCCAACGGGACTCAGCAGTTCCGGTTGGGGCGGCCGCATTGCCGACGCGCTGCAAACTCAGAACGCAGGGGCGCAGTTTCCGGCGATTGTTTCGACCGGCGGTTGCGGCCTGTTCTGCACGGGCGCGCAAACCCTGCCCACCACGGTGCCTCCGACCGGGGCGATCACGCTCTCTGGAATCGGCTCGAACGTGGCTCGTCAGCAGGGGATGCAGCAATTGCTGAGCTTCGACAACGGACTCAAGCTGGTCCAAGCGGCGAATGGAATCGTAACGCGCGGGCAGAATTATGCGACTGTGCTGAATGGTTTGCTGGCCGCGGCACCGGCTCTGCACACTCAGTTTCCGGCTAGCAATCCACTTGCGGCGCAATTGCAAATGGTGGCGCGCATTATCGGCGTGCAGTCGCAATTGGAGCTTAATCGGCAGATTTTCTTTTGCCAGCTGGGCGGGTTCGATACGCACGGCGGCCAATTGGCGATCCAGGACTCGCTGCTGCAGCAGCTCAGCCAGGCAGCCAGCGCCTTCTATTTGGCGACGCAGGAACTGGGCGCCGATCAGCAGGTGACCACGTTCACGACGTCCGAATTCGGACGGACGCTGATGCCCAACTCGAGCGGCGGAACCGATCACGCCTGGGGAAGTCATCACTTCGTTCTGGGCGGGGCCGTGAAGGGAGGCGACATGTACGGCTCTTATCCAGTGCTTGCGCTGGGCGGGCAGTATGATGCAACCGGGCGGGGTGCGTTGATTCCAACTACTTCAGTGGACCAGTACGGCGCCACGATGGCGAACTGGTTTGGCGTGGGAGCGGGAAATCTGAGTGCGATCTTCCCGAATATCGGACATTTCGGGAGCTCAAATCTAGGTTTTCTCGGATAGCATTGTCTGCCAGGACTCCTCATCATGACCGATGCTGAGCCGGTTTGAAGCACGGACGAGCGGGAGACGGAGCAGTTTCGGATCCCGCTCGATGCGTTGCAGCAGTTCCGAGTCGGAGAGCTTAAGATACTTGAGGCCTGCATCCAGGTAGGCCTTGCCTTCGGTATCGAGGAGGGAAGTTAACCCGAAGCGGTCGATAAAGCGTTTGATCTCGCCGGGAGACATGGGCTTTTGTTTCAAATCGACGAGTTGAATGGCAGCGCGGCGCTCTTTGAAGAATCGTTCAGCGGCGCGAGTTTCTTGAGAGTTCTTCACGCCGAAGATTTGGACGTTCTGCATTAAACTGAAACTGACGGCAAACTTATTATAGAGATGTGGACTGAACTGCGTTGGGTGGAAGGGCCTTGGCCGGGCAAACTGGCTCTTGCCGCCCGGCAGCGCGGCGGCGAATGGCTAGAAGACGAGATCGCGAGCTGGGCGCAGGCGGGTGCCGATACGATCGTTTCCTTTCTGACGGATGAGGAGGAACGGGACCTCGAACTTGTAGGTGAGGAAACCGAGACGGTGGCTCACGGCATGAAATTTCTCTCGTTTCCCATTCTCGACCGGCATGTACCGGACTCGGAGAGGAAGCTTGCAAGCACCTTGGAAATGCTGGACAAAGACTTGACCAACGGCAAGAATGTTGTCTTGCACTGCCGCCAGGGAATTGGC
This sequence comes from Bryobacterales bacterium, assembly GCA_038225555.1. Lineage (GTDB taxonomy): Bacteria > Acidobacteriota > Terriglobia > Bryobacterales > Bryobacteraceae > JANXQZ01. The sequence continues at coordinate 124,875 of JBBRRB010000011.1, read as the reverse complement.
CGGACTGGCCTGGTGGCCGCTTGTTTGTTGCTCACGAAAGGGCTGGACCCGGAAACGGCTTTGCAGACATAAGCTCTGCCCGTGGCTTACTCGTGCCAGAGACGGCCGAACAGAGGCGCTGGATTTACCGCTTCGCAAACTCCTTTGCAGGAGCATGATGAGGGGACAGCCCCCGTTGAAGCCGCTGCATCCCGATTCCCTACTAAGCCCTGTAAAGTTTTGATTCTAAATTCATTGGGTCACGAGACCTAAATCATATTGGCGAACATCTAAAGCGGGGAGCAGCCGCCAAAAACCGAGCGGCTGGCTACAGGTTTCGCGCACCCGGCATTTCATCCGTGGCAAGGTCAACTGCGTCGGCGGCCAAATTCTCGGGCCACATTAGTACCTGTCTCAGCGCCCAGCCCGGAGGCCGCCCCGGGCGAGTCGCATCGCTGTACTTTGTGGGCCTTTACTGCCAGCCTTCGATATCCCCAGCAATCGCTTCCAGCACTTTGGGTTCGTTTTGAAAAAAGAAGTGGCCGCCCGGAAACTCCCTTCGTTTGAACGACTTGATCGTTTCCTCGCGCCAGCCCTCAAGGTGTTCCGGACGGACCTGCAAGTCGGACTCGCCGCCGTATGCCGCTATCGGGGTGGCCAGCGGCGGCTCTGCACGGTAGGCGTAGTTGCGATAGAGTCGCGTGTCGGCCCGTAGCAGCGGAAGAGCGAGCCGGATCGCTTCTGCATTCGAACCAAGCTGCTGGAGTTCCCTCGTTAGATCTTCGTCGGAAGGGTCGGGTGTCGACGTGCGGCCGAGACGATAACGCGGGGCTCGGGCCGCGGAGACGATCAGGGCCCGCGGCTCAGGGAGTCCATTGCGGCGCAATGAGCGGGCAAGTTCGAAGGCGATCCCCGCGCCCATGCTATGCCCGAAAAAGGCGAAGGGCACATCCAGGTGAGGCCGAATCGCTGCCGTGAGCGCTTCGATTAACGCCTCCATGTCGTCGAAGGGGCGCTCGGCGGCACGCGTTTCCCTGCCTGGAAGCAGCACCGGAACCACGGCAACTCCGGGGATCTTGTCGGCCCAGCTTCGGAATGCCAGGACTCCCGCTCCGGCGTGCGGGAAGCAGAAAAGCCGCATTTGCGCTTTCCCCAGGGTGGGGAACCACGTCGCACGGCGCTGCAGTCTCAGGGCAAGCAGTTTCCGCCGGTCATCCGAAAGCGCGGGAGGTCTCTTAGGACATTTCAGCAGTTCTGTCAGGAACGATTCGAACGGCTCCACGTTCAAGCCCTGGGCATATCGCAAGGCGGCGTCTCGCGATTGCTTTGCTATCTCGTCCCAATGTGCGCGATCGGACGTGAGCCGCTCCAACGCAGATTGCCAAGGATCCACATTTTGCGGAGGAACGTCCGCCACCGGGACCATATTTTCATCGAGCGCGGGCTGGTAGTGCTCGATCAGGTTGACACGCACCAGGTAGGGCACGCCCAGTTTGGCTTCGTTTATTCCTCCAGCATCGCTCGCGATCACGGGGACCCCGCGCAGCATCGCTTCCACCACAATGCGCGATCGCGCCTCGGCCCAAAGCGACGGCACCAGCACTACGCGAGCTTGCCGCAGGATTTCATCGATGTCGTCCACTGCGGGCAGCACGTCGATATTGGGTTCGTTTTGTAAATTCGCCAGATCGGCCGCGTTCGTGCCCCAGGTAGGCACGGCGGCGAATCGAAGCCCGGGCATGCGCCTCGCCAACGCCAGAAAGATGTCGATCCCCTTCACCGCGCAGGGGTTAACCATCACTACATACGGATTATCGAAGCGTCCGACGTCGGGCCATTCGCCTGGTTCCATCAAAGAGATGGGCACGTGAACGGCGTCGAGTTTGCCCCGCTTCCTCACATACCGAGCGACATACTCGCTCACCCCCACAATTCCATCGGCGCTGCGGAGCGCCTCGGTCTTGGCGGCGCTGGGCATGGAACTGTCAGGGCCAAACGGAACCGCGATGGTCGCCCGCACCAGGTAGACCAGGCGAGCCCTCTGGGCGGTACGCGCCGAATCGAACAGCAGCAGCGCGGGATCGTCAGTCGAGGTCAGGATCACATTCGGATCGAACAAGTTCATCTGTTCGATGAGCGAATTTCTCAGGGACGCGTTTAGCGGCAGCGTATACACGTCCACTCCGTTCAGACGAAAATTCTCCTCGCCTGACTTTCGCCGAGCGATCACTCGGACCTGATGACCTCGCACTGCCAATGCTTCCATCAGCAGCCGGTTCGATTTGTCTCCACCCCCGTGCGCCGGGTAGTAAAGCGAGTTGTGGGCGAGCAGAATGCGCAGCGGCGCAGGCTTCAGCAGGTGCTTTTCGAGATCCGAGGCGTCCAAGGTTGAGACAAACTGCAGAGCGACGGCGCGGGAGCGCTCGGACTCAGACGCATACACATCCGGGTCAGATACAAGCGAACGAAGCGCCTCTACCCAAGGAGTCAGGTTCTGCTCCGGGACCACGGGGCGCGGCATGTTCGTTTCATCGAACTCGGGCAAGTACCGCTGGATGCGCCGGACCGGGATCACGAATCCAGTGCCTTGCTTCGCTTCCGCCAAACCGCCCGAGTCGCTCGAAATCACGGGGATGCCGCGCAGCATCGCTTCCATGGCGATCAGGCCGAAACCCTCGTACCAGAGCGAAGGCATCAGCAGAACGCGGGCTCGGCTGAGCACCTCGTCAATGTTCGAAACGCTTTCAAGCAACTTCACGTTCGGCAAGCGGGCGAGCGATTCCCGGTCCGCTGTCGTTGTTCCCCATCCGGCCAGTGCAGCGAACGCAAGCTGCGGGAAGCGCCGGGCCAATTCGAGAAAGATGGCGAGGCCTTTCACCTGGCACGGGTTGATCATCAGCACCCAGTCGCGCTCCGAGGACTCCGCAGGAGAAGGGTGGCCGTAAATGGGCGGATGGATGACCGCGGCTTTCACCCCCAAGTGCTCATCGATATACGCGGCCATGTGATGCCCGATCGCAACTACTGACCGGGCTGACCGAACGATCTCAGCCGCCTGCGGGTCAGGGTGCCAGCTTTCAGGACCAAACGGGTAAAACTGGGGCGTATGAGCCAGGTAGACGAGGCGATCCGGAGCAGCGCGAGCGGCCTCATGCAGCAGAACCTGGCTGATATCTTCCGATGAGACCAAGACAAAGTCGGGTTGAAACTGGCGAATCTCTTCCGTTAACAGGTTCGCGCGGCGAGTAAGCTGTGCGACGCCTCGAATCCGAATCCCCTCCACAACACTTTCCGAATCCTGACCGAGCGCCGCGCTAACTACGCGGCAGACATGCCCGCTGTGCGCCAGTTGCCGCAGCCAGACCAGATTGCTGCGGGTAGAGCCGCCCCGCGGAGGATCGTAGGACGCGTTCGAAGTCAGCAGGAGCCGCATCAGGCCAGGCGTTCTTCGGCCAGCAGACGCCGCACTTCTTCGTCCGAGAGTTCCTCGATCTCTTTCAGAAGCGCGTCGTATTCGGCCGCGTCGCCTCGCTGATAAGCTTCGATCTTGTGCGCCAATTCGCCCAGGGTGAGGTTCGTCGAGTAGACATCGTCGATGGGCAGCTCGACATCGAACGCTTCCCGCACTCGCCCGATGAGCAGCACCGCCAGCAGCGAGTGGCCTCCTAGATCGAAGAAGCTATCGGCGGCGGTAATTCCAGGACGCTGCAGCAAGTCCGACCAGATGCGCGCGAGCCGGCCTTCGGTGGACGACATGGACGGGTCTGCGGGCGACAATCCTCCCTCTGACCGCATCGCGTCCAGAATCTGTTCGGGAGTGGCGAGGGTACACGCGATGCACTCGTAATCGGGCCGCCGGTGCGGAGCCGTGTCTGGAATCACGGGCTGGGTCAAAGCGGCGCGCGCGGCTGGCCTCCAACGCAATCCGATCATGTCCGAAACAGGAAGCCGGTACACGTCCCGGTAACCTCCGGCGATCTCCTGGAGGAACTGGCGGGCCGGTTCGTTCTTGGCCGTCGGCGTGAAGGGCACGATCAGGAACCCAAGCCCGCGACGAGCGGCCTCTTCGGCAAGGTGCGCCATCACGCGATGCTCCACTCCACGCCCCAGCACGCGACAGCTCAACAGAAAAGTATCAATCTCCAGCGCATCATGCGTCGCTCGATAAAACACCACTCCCGTGAGGCCGTACTCGCCAAACCGATCCGCCACATCCAGGGTCACGCATTCCGTGAGGCGGTCCGCCAAGCCCCAGATTTCGGATTCGCTGCGACGGATGGTCGTCAAATTGAATTGATTCGTCCGTTGCGTGAGCTGCGCAACCCGGGCCAGCCGTTCTGGCGTCAGCGCTTCAAATCGCACACGAACATCCAGCGTCTCGGCGAAATGCTCCAGTGTCGCCGCCTTCTTCAGTTCACGTCCGAACTCCTGCGCCTGCGCATAGTAGGCGTTGCGGTGCCGGTCCTCTTCGGTTACAACCAGGTGATCGAAAGCCCATACGTGCTCGAGAAAGCGGGAGATTTCCGATTCGTTCGCAGGCAGCGTCAGCGCGAGCGTTTCGGGAACGCTCTCTTCCACTTCGGCGCACTCCTTCGGGCTATCGTCCACCAAAATAAAGCTGTCGATTCCGAGCGAAAGTTCGGCGGCCATGTCGCGCAGATTCGCACTCTTCGGATCCCAGTTGAGCCGCCAAGCGGCAAAGTGCCGAAGCTGGAGCGGCATATCGGGATTGCGCTCGAACGTTTCGATCACGTCGCGCTCATTGTTCTTGCTGGCCAGCACCAGCAGCATGCCCTGCTCGCGCTGGTCGGCCATAAACTCCTGCAAGGCGCGCCGAGCGGGATCCACCACGATTCCCCAGGGTCCGTCTTCACCGCAGATCCCGCGCCAAAGAGTGTTGTCGCAATCGAGCGCGATCACTTTAAAAGCGGGGCGCAGAAGGCCGTGAGTGATGCGCACGAGCGCCGTGCCGAGCGCGCAGAAATACAGGTCCGTGTAGGGAATCCGGCCCAGGCGCTCTCCTTCGGGGTTCGCAGGCGTGTCTACCGGGTAGAGCCGCTGAATTTCTTCGTGACCGAGGAAGAATACGCCAGGAGTTCCCTCCAGGAGGGTTTCGATTCGCCGGGCTGTCTCGTGGCAGAATCGCTGGCGGCTGGAGTCGGCCACAAAAGCCGGGGAAGGGGGGCAGAGAGCGAAAATCAGCGGAACGTTTGTGCGGCGCGGAGCTTCCCGGATGAGTTCGATCAACTCGTGAAGAACGGCTTCAATGCGGCGGAGGTCGGCGTCGTCGCAGGTCGGGAACTGAGCCAAATCCTCCAGGCGGGCAAGCAGCAGATTGGCACCCTGCGGGTTGGCGGCAAATTCGCCAGCGGGATCGAGCAAAGTTTGGAGCGCCTGATTGTAGGGAGCGAAACGGATCTCGAAGGGAGTCTCGAGCTGGCGTCCCCAAAATGCCAGGACGCGCTCGATTGGCTCGGCGGTAAACGTGGCGCTCACAGCTAAACGAAAAGGCATGGCCCACTTCTGACGATAGCGCAGGCTTGAACGGCGCTGGTAAAATTGGAATTGTGACACGACGGAGATTCCTTGCGGCTCTGGGCCCGTTGGCGGGACGCCTTCGAGCCGAGTCCGTTCCCGGCTTGTCGATTCGCGGCAAGCTCGATCAGGTTGACGAGGGGAGACCCGCGCTCGATCTCGCCGGGGGTCATAAAATCGCGCTGCATGGGGACGAGCCGACCATGGGAGTGTTGAAGGACAAGCGTTTAGCGGGGGTGGACCTGGAAGCGATCGGCCACTACACAACGCCCGCGAGCTTCGAAGTTGACCCGATCCATCTCAAATCGATGTTCGTCCATAAGGACAACCGCAAGCTCCTGATAACCTACTGGTGCGAAGTCTGTTATATTCGAACGTACACTCCGGGCGTGTGCTGGTGCTGCCAGAAGTATACGGACCTCGATCTGCGGCCAGTCAACGAACCGTAAAAAGGGATTTATGTCCATTCTCGAACGCGGCATAGCTGGCGCGTTCCTCATCGCCTACCTGCCTGTTATGCAAGCCGCCAACTACTCAGCCCGCAAAGTGACCGTCGATGGATTCGAAGTGGTCAAACTCTCCGACGCCGCGAGCAAAACCGAGGTGTCCATCGTTCCGTCGATCGGGAACAACGCCTATGACATGCAGGTGAACGGGCATGCCGTGCTCTTTTCGCCCTATAAATCGCTGGCACAATTCAAGGAGAAACCGGCGCTGCTCGGCGTGCCGTTTCTCTCGCCGTGGGCTAACCGGCTCGATCAGGACGGCTTTTTCGCGAATGGAAAGCACTATCTCTTGAATCCAGGGCTGGGCAATTATCGCTACGATCCGAACCATCAGCCGATTCACGGACTGGTCTCGTTTGCATCGGAGTGGCAAGTGGTTCGAGTGCATGCGGATGAGAGCGCCGCTGAGGTAACCAGCCGACTGGAATTCTGGAAATATCCGGCTTGGATGGCGCAGTTTCCGTTCGCGCACACCATCGAGATGACCTACCGACTTGCGAAAGGCGTGCTGGAAGTTCGGACTTCGATCCTCAATCAATCGGTGGAGCCGATGCCGGTGTCTGTGGCGTTCCATCCTTACTACCAGTTGACGGACGCCCCTCGGGATGAGTGGCAGGTGCATTTGGCAGCGCGGTCTCATTACACGCTCTCGAGCAAGCTGATCCCTACCGGCGAAACGAAGCCGATCGACTTGCCCAATCCAGTCGGCTTGGCGGGACGGCAGCTCGACGATGTGTTCGGCGACGTCGTGGCGGGAGAGGAATTTTCGGTGCAGGGAAAGAGCCAGAAAATCTCGATCCGTTTCGGGCCGAAGTACAAAGTCGCGGTGGTCTATGCCCCGCCTGGGCGTGATTTTATATGCTTTGAGCCCATGTCGGGAACCACGAACGCCTTCAATCTAAATCAGGCCGGGCTGTACCCGGATATGCAACACATAGCGCCCGGATCGAAGTGGGAAGAAAGCTTTTGGATTCGGCCGAGCGGGTTTTAGATTTTTGCGGCCGGGTACTTCCCGCGCATCCATTTTACGAACTCCTGGGGAGCCGTCATCGTGGATAGTCGACTCTGTTTCACCAGCGCCCACTGATCGAAAAGCTGAGAGGTCTTAATCTCCGCGAGGAGCGTGGGCGGCTCCAGCCGCGTCAGAAATTTAAAACCTGCGACGGTCGATTTGGGATTTTTCGGATCCGGCTGGGGCTCGGACACAACCTCGGCCAGGCCAACCACGGCTGGCTGGCTCATGCTGTGGTAGATGAATACGCGGTCCCCTGGACGCATCTGCTGGATGGTCCGAACGGCCTGGGCATTCGTAACTCCGTCCCAAGTGGCCTCATGTTCGCGCTCCAACTGGTCGATAGAATACGTGTCAGGATAGGTTTTAGCGAGGAAGTAGTTCATTTGCGGAACGCGCGGAGCATCGGAAGGCTGGACCTTGCGTTGTACAATGAATTGTCCTACGGACTTGCTGGTTTGGCAACATTTATTACGTTTTGTTTAGTTGAACGAGGGGTATGTCAATTGTGAAGTTTAGCGCCGTAACCATCTTGAAAGCTGGCCTGTTCGGGGCAATTTTCCTGGTGGGCATTTCGGGTGCATCGGGGCAAGTGAAGCCGGATGCCCCCAGGCAGGGTGAGTCTCCTGCTCCCCTCTCGACGTCCCCTATCGCCCCAACTCCCGGTAAGAATCCAGAGGGTGTCGGGGCCGCCATCGATCCTAACAAGTACTTGATTGGGCCGGAAGACGTGCTTTTTGTCAGGACTTGGCGGGAAGTGGATTTCACGCAGGCGGTTGCAGTCCGACCGGATGGGAAGATCACCATGCCCCTGATCGGCGATCTTCAAGCGGCCGGACTGACACCCCTGCAATTGACGGTCGATCTGAAGGACAAGCTTGGAAAGTATATTAACAACCCGGACGTCACTGTAAGCGTGACCGAGGTCAGGAGCAAAAAGTATTTCATTGACGGCGAGGTTGGCAGGCCCGGAGCGTATCCGCTTGTTTCTCCTACTAACGTATTGGAAGCGCTTAGCATTGCCAGCGGGTTCCGGGAGTTCGCCAAACAGAATGACATCCGGATTCTGCGTGGATCGAAGAGCTTCAAGTTCAACTACAAGGACGTGATCAAAGGGAAACACCTGGAGCAAAATATCTACCTCGAGAACGGCGATCACGTCATTGTGCGCTAGAAAATGTTCGGTAAAACGATTTTATAGGAATAAGCATGCAGCCCCAGGAACAGAGCGTAGCGCGTCGACCGCTTGATGTCGAAGACTATATCGATATTTTGCGCAGGCACAAGTCGTGGATCTTCGGACCGACGTTCGCGGCGTTGGTGATTGCCACGGTGGTGGCGTTTCTTTGGCCGGATACTTATGTCTCTACCGGAACCGTTCGCGTGGTTCCTCCGAAGATCCCAGAATTGATCGTGTCCAGCAACTTGAATTCGGACTTATCGGGCCGGTTCAACTCGATGATTCAGGGCGTGCTGAGCAAAGACAAGCTCCAATCGATCATTAATACCTACGATCTCTATAAGAAAGATCTGAAGCGCATGCCCATGCAGGACGTAGTTGAGAACATGCGCCTGCACGATATCAAGATCGTGCCGGTGGCGACGCTGGGACAGACGAACGGCAAAGCCGCACTGCCTGCTTTCCAGATTGGATTTGCGTATCAGAACCGCAACATCGCCCAGAAAGTGGCCCAGAAAATCATCAGCGACTTGATGGGCGAAAACCAGAAGGAAACGACGTCGGTAACCCAGCAGACGACGGAATTTCTTCAAAACAGCCGCGAAGCGGCCAAGAAGAAGCTGGACACCTTTGAGGGCCAGCTCAGCAGTTTTCGCCAGCGCCATGTAAACGAACTTCCAGAACAGCAGCAGACGAATTTCAACCAATTGACAGCTCTTCAGACTCAGCTTCTAAATCTGAATACGGCTATGAGTCGCGTGAATCAAGACAAGCTGGTTATGGAGAACCAGATTCGCATCTTCCGGGATGAGTTGAATCAGTTAAAGGATCCAGTTGCCCAGGAACAACAAGCCGCTCGGCAAAAGAGCGAGAAACTCACCGAGAAGGAACGCGAGATAACTTTTTACGAATCGGCACTGGCTGCCGATCGCCAGCGATATAGCGAGTCCCATCCAGACGTGCAGAGTTTAGTTGCGAAACTGGCGATGGCCAAGAAGCAGCGCGATGACATCGTGAAAGAGGAAAGCAACAAGAAGCCGGAATTGGCGGCGAAACAGCCGGTGAACCCTGAACTTCTGCAGAAGCAGCGCGATCATGAAGCGGCCATCAAACGAATCAATGGCATGATGGATGCGAAAGACTTGGAGATGAAAGATTACCAGAACCAGGTCATGCAACTAAACGGCACTTTGAAATCAGTCCAGGGACGCCTCCAAGGTATGCCGGTCGGTCTAAAAGAGTACGAAGAACTCATGCGGGATCGCGATCTGGCTAAGAAGGAATACGAGGTGCTGGACAAGAAAGTGACCGACTCCCTGATGTCGACTGCGGTGATCAACAACAATCAGGGTGAGACGCTGGAACAAATCGAACTGGCCAACATTCCAGAAACGCCGACCGAGCCGAAGCGCCCGCTGATTATTCTGGCGGGAACTGGCATAGGGTTGATCCTCGGAATGTTTCTCGCGGGAGCTCGCGAGGTGAGGGATTCATCGCTGAAGAACCTGAAAGACGTTCGAGCCTACACGCAACTGCCGGTCTTGGGGAGCATCCCGCTGCTCGAGAATGATTTGATTGTCCGCCGCCGACGCCGGCTTGGATGGCTGGCCTGGGCGACCGCGTGCCTGATTGGTGTCGTGGTGATGTCGAGTTCGGTCCTGTATTACTACGCGACCCGCACCTGAAAACCGGAGAAACATGAGTCGAGTTCACGAAGCATTAAGACGAGCGGAGCAATCCGTACCGAGCGGGTCGGCATCTGCACCTGCGCCCACGCCGGACCATCGGACTATCACGGGTTATTCTGCCCCTGCGAGTGTAGTAATAGCCTCGCCGCTGCAGGACTTGCTGGCGAATATCAAGTCGGTGCCGTACAACCCGTCGCAGGAGTCGCTGCTGATCGACCCCACCAATCCCCATGAGGCACCCACCGAAGAGTTCCGGACGCTGCGAACCCGCCTGAATCATATGCAGAGCTTGCAGCCGATCCATACGGCCGTGGTGACCAGCCCATCACCGGCGGAAGGAAAATCTTTCGCAGCGATCAATCTGGCGATGGCGCAGGCACAACTGTCGGGGAACTTGACCTTGCTTTGCGATTTTGACTTTCGAAGGCCGATCGCGCACAACCTTCTCCAGATCGAGCGCAGCCCGGGTGCTACGGACTATCTGCAGGGCAAAGTTCCTCTGCATGAGGCGATCCGACGAGTCGGCGATTCCAATTTATACGTCATGCCGGCCGGCGAAGCGGTGATCAACCCGCTTGAGCTTCTCAACCTGAAAGAAGTGAAAGAGATGCTCGATGAATTGCCGTCCATCTTCAACTGGGTGATCCTGGACAGTCCGCCGCTGCTCTTCGCAGCCGACGCAAATCTGCTGTCCACGTTGTGCCACGGGACGATTTTAGTGGTTCGGATCGGCTCTACTACCATCGATTCGGTTACGCGGGCAATGCAATCGCTCTGTCAGAACAACGTTCTCGGTATCGTCGTGAATGGCGCCCGTCGTGGCGAGCTGTACAGCAAGTACACCTACTATCATTCGTATTATTCGCCCAAGAGCGGCGAACCCGAGCCCGAAGTTGTGGTGCCCGAGTAGGACATCGCAGCTTCTTAGAACGTAATGCCGACTAAAAATTGGATCTGATTCTGGTTGGAGGAAAGCCCGCTGTTCCGAGAGCTCAGACTAATGTTCTGATTGCCCCAATGAGTGTAACGGAGTTCCGGCGAGACTCGGATAATAAGAGCCTTTAGCTCCAGGCCTCCTCCAATTGCGATCCCGGTCGTTCCAGAGTGCCGAACGTCGGTGGGAGTGAGAGAGTCACTTACGTAGTTGAAAGATGGACCTGCGTCCACAAACGGGTGGACCACCAATAGTCCAGGGAAGCGGTATTTCACCAAGATAGGGAACTCAAACTGGTTTATCGGACCTCCTATGTTGTAGCGGCGATACAGGGCGTCCGCTTCAACACCCAAACCAGTGAAGGGCAGCCGGATCTCTATAGTGGGACCGATCACATACCGGTCCGTCCCTCGGCTGAAAAAGTATTTGCCGCCGGTATCGCTGAAAGCATCGTTAAGGGGCGTCCCGAGTTTTACCCCGAAAGAGATCGGCTGAGCGGCAAGCGGCAAACCCAGCAGTGCCAGAGCAACGAAAGACTTCATACCTGGTAGACGCGTTGACCGCTCAGGGGTTCCAGTGGCGCCTCGCGCTAAGGTGATAGTAGGATCGGCATGGCTATTTGGCGAAGATTCCAGGCGGCCCTAGCATCCGGCGTGAACCAGAAAGTCACGCGTCTGGGGCTGCTGTACACGCTTGCGTGCGTGCTGGTCGCTCTGGCGGCGTTCAGTTCCGCCAACAATCTCCTCTTCCTAATTCTGGCCGCGATGCTCGCCACGCTGATGATCTCGGGCTTGGTCAGCCGCCTCTCGCTGGCAGGACTGGCTCTCGACCTTTTGCTGCCCGATCACATCTGCGCCAAGCGCAAGCTCATCGGCCGGGTGGCCATTCAAAACGAAAAACGCTGGATGGCCTCTTTCTCGATCCACTTGGCCGGTCAGGGGCAGAGCGCTCTTCCTGCGCCGATGTATTTCCCGCTGATCCCAGGAGGTGCGCGAATCGACCAACCTGTGGAATTTTATTTCGACCACCGCGGCTCCTACCGCGAGAACAGCTTTCGTTTTTCAACGCGCTTTCCCTTTGGGTTTGCCGAGCGCCGCATCAACGTTCTCCTGCGCAGGGAGGTTGTGGTATACCCCTGCATCGATCCACAACCGGGATTTGACGACTTGCTTATTTCGCTTGCCGGCGAGATCGAGTCTTACTTCCGCGGACAAGGGAGCGACTTCTATCGCATTCGCCCCTATGAAGCGCTCGAAAGCGCCAGGCATGTCGATTGGAAGGCGACGGCCCACACGGGCAATCTGCAAGTGCGCGAGTTCGCCCGGGAGCAGGAGCAGTCCGTCACGCTTTTTCTAGACATCGATGTGAACGACAAACTGTGGTTCGAACATTCCGTGGATTGCTGCGCTTTTATAGCGTGGAATCTTGCGTTGAAGGGTACGAAGCTGAGATTCTGCACGCAGCGGCTGGATGTTCAGGTGCCAGGCGAAGGCGATGTATATACTATTCTGAAGTATCTAGCTACGGTGGTCCCGTCGCGCGGCCCGCTGCCGCCCGCATTTCATGATCGCAACGCCTTTCAGGTCGTGTTTAGCCTCGATCCTCGCCGCTTGGCTGAAGCCGGATGGGAGATTTCGGAACGGAATATTCGTGTTCTTGGCGCTGATTATCGTTCCGCTCCGCCTGTTGCCGCAAACTGAGTCCAAGCCGGACCAGACTACAAAGATAGATCCCATCAAGACGACGATCACCGTTACGGATACGGTCTCGACCGAAGCTCCGGCCGCGATTACGGTGGTTGACAGCCGCCAGATTCAGCAGACGCCGGGGGTCAACATCGATGATCGTTTGCGCACGGTGCCGGGGTTTACTCTCTTCCGCCGCTCGTCAAGCATTGTCGCCAATCCGACCACGCAGGGAGTGTCGCTCCGAGGCATCGGCTCATCGGGCGCCAGCCGGACTCTGCTGCTTTGGGACGGCATTCCCGAGAACGATCCGTTTGGCGGCTGGGTTTATTGGGACAGGTTCGCTCCCAGCGAGATGGACCGTGTCGAGATTTCAAGAGGCGCGTCGACCAGCGTGTTCGGCGATCTGGCCCTGGGTGGAGCGATCGCGCTGTTTTCGCACCCGGCTTCCAGAAGATTGGAAGCCGCTTACGAGGGAGGAAACCGTAACACTCACGAGGCTTTGGCGAGCGGTTCCTACCTCTGGGAACATTTCGCAATTTCGGGCTTCGGGCGGGCGTTTACCACTGATGGTTACTACATCGTGCCGCAGGGAGTGCGCGGGTCGGCCGATACGCCGGCTGCGGTTCGTTTTGTTACCGGGTCGACGCGGCTCGATTATTTTCGACTCAACGACCGGCTGTTTCTGCGCTTCGATGTCTTAGCCGAACATCGCGATAACGGAACGCGACTGACCACCAACTCCACAGGGCTCGGGTCCTTAGCCGCGAACTATTCGCATGAATGGAAGCGGGATCAAGTTTCGGTGCTGGGGTATTACACGCAGGAGGGCTATCGGGCGAGTTTCTCGTCGGTAACAAACAGTCGCAACACGGAGAGAATCACGTATCTGCAGCGTGTTCCTTCGGAGTCGGTGGGCGCGGCTTCGTTCTGGCGTCACTCGCAATCGCACTGGCATGTGCTCGCAGGCGCCGATACGCAGCGGGTGGAAGGCTTCAGTACGGATCGGCTTTTCCCGTCAGGCTTGCGGACGGGAGGTGGCTCCGTTTTGCAGCATGGCATTTTCGGGCAGTTCGATTATTCAGCCGGGCCGGTGAGTTTCTTCGTCGGCGGTCGGCACCACTTCACCGGTCGAGGGGACACCTTCTTCAGTCCGAACGCTGGCTTCGCGGCCGGCAAGGGCATGTTTCGCGCGCGCGGATCGGTGTACAGGAGCTTTCGAGCGCCCACGTTGAACGAACTTTTCCGGGTGTTTCAGGTTGGCAACACGACGACGCTAGCAAATGGGGCACTGCGTCCGGAGACTCTCTTTGGCGCCGAAGCGGGTCTCGACATCGTGGGCGAGACAACGGGCGCCAGCGTGACTTTCTATCGAAACGATCTTGAACATTTGATCACCAACGTGACCCTTCAGGGCGGGGCGACGATCATACGGCAGCGTCAGAATGCGACCGCCGCTCTTTCGAGGGGCATTGAGGCCGACTTGCGCCACCGTTGGGGAAGTTGGCAGGGCGAGTTGTCTTATTTGCTGGCGGATTCGCGGTTTTTTAATGGTCTGCGTATTTCCCAGGTGCCCAGGAATCAGGGGAGCGCACAGTTGATGTATCAGCATAAAGGAACGCTGGCGTCGGCTGCGGTGAGGAGCTACAGCTTGCAGTTCGATGACGATTTGAATCAGTTCAAATTGCCTGGCTTTGCTACGTTTCAGATTGCGGCCGAGCAGCGGCTGCGCCTGGGTTTCTCTTTAAGGGCGGACGTGGAGAATGTTCTGGATCGGCAGTTCTATGTGGGGTTTAGTCCGACTCCGACGATTGGCGCGCCGCGGTTGTATCGAATTGGCTTGCGGTGGAGGTATAAATAGAAGATCCATGCAGAAATTCGGCGGACGCAGGACGTTCTTCAGTGTGATTCGGAACCTTGTCGCGGGAGGCAGTTTCGCCATGAACGCCGCACCAGCTACTGCGCCTGCAGCCGAAGGCGAAGATTACTACGACAAACTGGGCGTCTCCAAGATCATCAACGCCGCCGGAACGTATACGGCACTCACTGCTTCCATCATGCCTCCTTCCGTTCAGGCAGCCGTTGCGCGGGCTGCAAAGCATCCGGTCCGATTGGCCGAATTGCAGCGAGCCGCCGGAGAATACCTGGCTCAGAAGCTGCGCTGCGAAGCGGCTCTGGTGTCGGCAGGCGCGGCTTCGGCATTGACGCTTGGCACGGCCGCTTGCCTAACACTCGCTAACAAGTGCAACATCCGCGACATTCCGACGGAAGTGCCTCGCATGAAAAACGAGGTGCTGATTCAGAAAGGGCATCGCTACGGTTATGATCAAGCAGTGCTTTGCTGCGGCGTCCGCTTCGTGGAGGTGGAGACGCTCCAGCAGTACGAATCAGCTTTCAACGAAAAGACCGTGATGGCCCTTTTCTACAATGCTGCCGAGGCGGGGGAGATCGGCCGCGAAGACTGGATCCGGGTGGCGCACAAGCACGCAGTGCCGTGTTTCAACGACGCTGCCGCGGATGTGCCGCCGATTTCGAATCTGTGGAATTACACGGGCATGGGTTTCGACCTGGTCACATTCTCCGGCGGCAAAGGGATGCGAGGACCCCAAAACGCGGGCCTGCTGCTGGGCAGGAAGGATCTCATGCTGGCGGCAGCGGCCAACAACAATCCCTTCGATGGCGTGGGGCGGGGCATGAAGGTGGCGAAGGAGCAGATCGTCGGCATGGTGGCCGCCATTGATTGGTTTCTGAGCCAGACCGATGCAGGCCTGGAGGCCGAATTCCGGCGACGAGCTGATCGCATTGCTGCACAGCTCAAGGACGTCCCGAGCTTAAAACCCGAGATCGTGATTCCGCCGCTGGCGAACCATGTGCCTCACCTGCTGCTGCGCTACGATCAGGCGCAGGTCAAGATTTCGCCGCGTGAGGTGATGCTCGAGCTGCGTAAAGGAACGCCGAGCATCGAATTGAATCCATCCACTGGGAGCAAGACAGGAGCTTCCGCCGGCATACCCGCCGACGTGAACACCATCGTGGTAGGAGTCTGGATGCTGGAGCCCGGCGAGGAAGCCATCGTGGGGCGACGCTTGCACGAGGTTCTCACGAAGGCTGCGCGGGCCTGATCACGAATTTTTCCACGTATTTTGCAATAAGGTCAACTTCGATGTTCACCCGGCTGCCGCGCTTCATATCCCGCAAGGCGGTGTTTTCGTAAGTGTGCGGGATGATCGCGACGGACAGCAAGGTGTCTTTGAGTTCGGCGATGGTAAGGCTGATGCCATCGATGGCTAGCGACCCTTTCGGGATCATGTAACGTTCCAGATCGGCGGGCAGGCGAATCTGGAGCCACCAGTTGCCTCCTGGCAGTTCGGTTAAGGCGGCGAATTCGGCGGTTCCATCCACGTGTCCCTGGACGATGTGTCCGCTCAGCCGGTCGCCGACTGATAAGGGCCGCTCGAGGTTCACCAGCGAGCCCGGCTGAAGATCTCCCAAGTTCGTGCGTGCGAGAGTTTCAGGCGAAAGATCTACCAGGAAACCATCGGAGTCGAGTTGCACGGCAGTGAGGCAAGTGCCATTTACGGCGATGCTTGCGCCGATGACAGCGCCTCCGAGCACGGTGCGGCAAAGCACTTTCATGCGCGGGGCGGAGTGTTGAATGGTTCCGACTTCTTCGATAATTCCGGTAAACATTGTGAAATACTACGACACCAGGTAGCCCTCCACGGCAAACTCATCAGGGGGGATCGGATGCAGCTTGATCCCGTGGAAGCGAATCGCATCCCGTCGACGCTTGCGGCCCACCCCTCCCACCACTGGAAGGGACTGTATGCCGCCCAGGATCTTCGGAGCGTAGTAAAAGAAAATCTTGTCCACAACCCTGGCATCGAGAGCGGCCCAGTTTACCTTGCTGCCCGACTCGATCATGAGCGACCGGCATTGCCTCGCTCCCAGATGTTCCACCACCCGGCGCACGTCCGCTCGCCCGTCCGCGCCGTCGCACACCAAGATCTCAACGCCTATGCGCTCCAAAGCATGACGCCTGTCTGCCGCAGCGGCCGATGTAGTCACGACCAGCAGATCGTCTTTCGCGCTGACTACGATCTTCGATGTTAGAGGAATGCGGAGCGTGGAATCGAGCACGATTCGCAGCAGCGGACGGCTGCGGTCCTGGCCGGTGCGGTCTGTTAAGAGCGGGTCGTCGGCAAGAACCGTGCCCACGCCGGTCAGGATGGCATCCGTAACGTGACGCATGCCCTGGACATGAGCGCGAGCGCGCTCGCTCGTGATCCAGCCAGAGTTGTCTTCGGGCGCCGAAATCTTGCCATCCAGGGTCACTGCAGCCTTTAAGGTGACCAGCGGAAGGCCCGTGCGCATGGAATGAATGAACGCCTCGTTCAGGTCGGACGCGTCCTGGCCGTATTCGGACGCCATGTCGACCGTTACGCCTGCCTCGCGGAGGCGGCCAAAGCCTTGGCTCGACACCCGCGGGTTGGGATCCTCCATTGCAGCGACAACACGCGCCACGCCAGCAGTGATGAGCGCATCAGCGCAAGGCCCGGTGCGCCCTTGATGCGAGCATGGCTCGAGCGTCACGTAAAGCGTGGATCCGCGAGCCCTTGATCCGGCCTGTTCCAGGGCTAAGATTTCCGCATGCTTCCTCGCCGCATAAACGTGAAAGCCGCGGCCCACAACTTCACCTTCCCGGACGAGCACCGCGCCGACCGCCGGATTTGGGCTGGTGCGTCCAAGACCCTGGCGCGCGAGCGTTAGTGCTTCATCCATGAATGGGGATTTCATGAGCGATCAGTCCCAACTTACTCGAATAGCGAGGCGACAAACTGCTCGGGATCGAAGGGCAATAGATCTTCTACTTTCTCACCCACCCCGATATACCGGATGGGAAGATTCAATTCCCGCGCGATGGCGATCACGATTCCGCCTTTGGCAGTCCCGTCAAGTTTCGTCAGGATGATGCCGGTTACGCCCGAGCTTTCCGTGAACTTGCGGGCTTGTTCCAGCCCATTTTGACCGGTGGTGGCGTCGAGCACCAGGAGCACCTCGTGCGGCGCGGACGGGATCACCTTCACGGCCGTGCGGCGCATTTTTTCAAGCTCGGCCATCAGGTTCACTTTCGTGTGAAGGCGTCCCGCCGTATCCACAATCACGTAGTCTACCTTGCGGGACTTGGCCGCCTGCAGTGCGTCGTAGAGCACGGCGCTCGGATCGGAGCCCGCCTGTTGGCGAATCACGTCGGTAGAAGTGCGGCTGCCCCAGATCTCCAACTGCTCGATGGCTGCGGCGCGAAAGGTGTCGGCTGCGCAGAGAAGCACGCTATGCCCTTCGTGCTTAAACCGGCTGGCGAGTTTGCCGATGCTAGTGGTTTTCCCGGAGCCGTTAACGCCCACAACAAGTACTACGGCGGGAGGTTCCGTAACGCGCGGCACCGGCCGTTCCGAGGCTTCGAGAACCTCGAGCAAATGCTGCCGAATGAGCGACTTGATTTCGGGAGCGTCGGCTACGAGTTTGCGATCCACGCGTTGCCGAATGCTTTCCAGGATCTCGGTGGCGGTTTTCACGCCGATGTCGGCGGTTATGAGCGTGTATTCCAGTTCTTCCAGGAGATCGGCGTCGATCTCCTTCTTGCCCCCGATCACATCCTCCAAGCGCTCCACGAATCCAGTGCGCGTTTTCTGAATGCCTGCTTTCAGTCGATCCAGCAGGTTGGGCTCGGGAGGAACCGAGCCGAAAAGAGTTTGAATCATGAGGGATTGGCCCGAATCCACAATTGTACCCAACGGGTCCTGTCCTAAATTGTTTTGTAACTAACATATTGTAAGTGGGTCAAATCCTAGTAATGAGTAATGTAACTCACACTCCGGTAAATGGAAAAGCTCCTGAAACATTGAAAGACATGTCCGCGGGAGCAGTTCGGAGTGAGTTGGACCGCATCTTGAAGAGTCGCGCTTTTGTACACTCCCATCGGATGCGGCGTTTTCTTCAATTCGTGGTCGAGGAATGCCTTTCGGGCCAGCAATCCCGGCTGAAGGAATACCTGATCGGCCTCGAAGTGTTCAACCGCATGGAACAGTTCGACCCCCGCATCGATTCGATCGTGCGCGTGGAAGCACGCCGATTGCGGTCAAAGCTAGAAGAATATTATCAGACGGAAGGGCGCGAGGCCGAACTGCGGATCGAGCTGCGCAAAGGAAGCTACGTTCCTCTGTTTGAGTTTCGGCGTCCGGGCATGAACGGCTACGGCCACGTTCCCACGCCGGAACGCCGCAGTTCGGTTGTGATCGGAAGCATAGTGGGAGATTGGCCGGAACTGATCGCAGACGTGAATCGGCGACTTACGCACGTGTTGATCAACGAAGGATTTTGCCACGTGGTCGGGTCCGGCGATGGCCATACCAAGAACGGCTCAGCTGCGCCCGACTACGTAATAGAGGGCAGTGTATCGCGGGACAGTGCGGCTACCAAGCTGATGTTTCGCCTGCGAGACGAGTCGGACGGATCGTATTTCTCATCGGTGTGCTGCGATGCCGGCGTGGATGGCATCGAAGAAGTAGCGCGAGTGCTGAATCGTTCGCTCATCACGGCGCACTCGCGGGCAGAAAATCGGAATCTGCAGCGTCGTCGCGCTCAGAGCCACAGTTTCGATGACTATCTCCGAGGCCGCTACTTGTGGAAGGCCGGCAATCCGGAATCGATTCGAAGCAGTACTGCTCTGTTTCAGAGCGCCGTGGAAAAGGATCCGGCTTACTCAGCTGCGTGGGGCGCTCTGGCAGAATCGGTCGTGGTGGGCGCGGTCTTCGGATCTTTGAACCCGAGTGAAGCCCGAACGCAGATTCTGGATGCGGCCAATAAAGCGATGGTCTTGAATGATCGCCTTCCTGAAGCGCATGTGGCTTTGGGAGCTGCGTTCTCGATCTTTGATTGGCACTGGCAGAAGGGAGAACACGAATTCCAGCGAGCGATTCAACTGGATGGGAGAGACCCTAGCGGGCATGTGGCGTACAGCCTGCAACTTGCGGCGCGAGGCATGCTGGGTCCAGCCATGGTGGAAGCGGAGCGCGCTCTCGAACTCGACCCCGCTTCGCTTGCGAATAACTTCGTTCTGGGCTGGCTATTCAGTGCCGCTAAGAAACACGATCAAGCCGTGTTGCAGCACAATTCGGTGTTGCGGCTTGCCCCCGACTTCTCGCTTGCCTATCTTGGATTGGGTTGGGCGAATGCTGGAATGGGCATGTATGGCGATGCGATCGCCTGCTTTACCAACGCGGGCAACCAGTTGAAATGCCGCGGGTTGCTGTGGGGCTGTTTGGGCTATTGTTACGCGAGAATGGGCAACCGGGGCGAAGCGATGCGATTGATGGAACTGCTCAAAAAACAAGCTTCTACGCAGTACACGTCATCCGTTCATATCGCGGCAATTCACTCGGGGCTCGGACAGAGGGAGAATGCGCTGACTTGTTTGGAGCAGGCGGCCGAGGCTCGCTGCGGTTCGCTCGCTCTTCAGTTGCTCAATCCCGAGTTCGAATGCCTGCGCCATGAGGTGCGTTATCGGCAACTGTTGGATCGCATGGGATTGGGTTCTTAGACGCTGCCGACACGCTTTCCAGCGTGTCGAGCCGCCTGGAAAGGGGGCTGCAGCCAGGATTGGCTGCCCCACAGGTGACTACGATCCGAGAATAACGGTGGCCTGCGGAACCTCGGGAGTAAGTTTGAGTTTGGCCGTTACTTGAGAGCCGAATTTCTGGGTGTAGACGCGCGTGAATTCCGCGCCAAGAAAGAAAATCTGGGATGAGTAGTAAACCCATACCAACACGATGACGAACGAACCCGCCGCGCCGTAGGTGGATCCGAGAGTACTCTTCCCAAGATACAGGCCGAGCAGCACCTTTCCGATGGTGAACAGCAGCGATGTGACGGCGGCGCCGATGGCAACGTCGCTCCATTCGAGATGGACCGCGGGAAGCACCTTGTAAATGCTGGCGAACAGCATGGTGATCACGGCGAACGAGATAAGGAAGTAAAAGATGTGCAGGAACGCCTCGGGAAAGGGCAACACGTGGCTGAAGTATCTCCCCATTGCGGACAGCCAGGCACTGACCAACAACGAAGTTAGTAACAGGAAACCGATTCCGAGAATCATGGTGAAGGAAACAAATCGAAGCTTCATCAAATTGAACATATTTTTCAACCCGCTTTGTCCGGGGACCGGCGGAACATGCCAGATCGTGTTGAGCGCGTCGGTTAGCTCCACCACTACCGAGGTGGCTCCGAAGAAGAGCGTGATCAGTCCAAGCACGGTGGCGATGATTCCGCTGGCGGGCTTGTAAGCGGTCTGAATGAGTTGCTGAATCAGCTTGGCTCCGTCGTAACCGACCGTGTCTTTGATTTGCCAAAGAAGTTGTCCCTCGACGGCCTGACGACCGAATGCGAGTCCGGCGACGGCCAGAACGACAACAATGAGCGGGGCCAATGATAGAGCGGTGTAATAGGCCAATGAAGCGCCTAAACGGGGCACATTGTCATCGCTCCAAGCGTCGAGTGTATTCTTTACCAGATTCCATATTTCCTTCCGGGTCAACCAAGTGAACATGCGGAAATGACGGGCCACTTTGCGCGCGCTTTCAACGTTTGAGGGTTCGTTCAAAAGCTCTTTTCGGCTCATAGGGACTAGATTCCTTCGGACTGGACTGTCTGCTTAGCTACTAAGCATGAAACCGTTTTGACGCCCCACAGTCCTACTTACGACCACCGAGCACATTTGAGGCCGGAGGCATTCAAAAAATAATGATATCTGTCTGGCCCGCTCGAAAGCGAATCGTGTGCATGGAGGTGTGTCATAGCAGCGCCGCGGACCAAACAGCAATCTCCTTTTAGAAGTTTTTTTCAGGCAGGATTCGAGTGCTCCACTCACCGGCGCCGCGACGGCCGCCGGTTAGACCTAATCGCCGCGACACGGCATGACGAGTTCGCGTTCGAAGATTATCGCGCGCTGCAGAATTTCGGCATCAAGACCGTACGGGACGGCATCCGTTGGCATATAATAGAGAAATCACCGTCCCAGTACGACTTTTCGTCGGTGTTGCCGATGCTGCGAGCTTCTCAAGCAGCCGGCACTCAGGTTATTTGGGACCTCTGCCATTACGGTTGGCCTGACGACATAGATGTTTTCTCTACGGCATTCGTCGAGCGGCTGGGCAAGTTGGGTGCAGCGTTCGCCAAGTTTCTCCACGACGAGACCGATGAAGAAGCTTTAGTTTGTCCTCTAAACGAGCCCTCGTTTCTCTCATGGGCTGGAGGCGAGGTTGAATACATCAACCCGTTTCAAAGAAGCCGCGGCTTCGAATTAAAGCAGCAACTCGTTCGCGCTTCGATCGAGGCCAGCGAGGCGATTTGGAATGTGCTGCCCGATGCTCGCATGGTGCATTGCGAGCCAGCGATTCACATTGCGCCCGATCCGATTCTGCCGGGAGATGGCGAACTGGTGGAAGAATTTCGTCTTCTACAGTTCCAATCGCTGGATATGCTAACCGGGATAGAGTCTCCCCAACTTGGGGGCAGCGCGAAATATTGCGACATCATCGGGCTGAATTATTACTGGAATAACCAGTGGGTCCACCGATCGCGAACCTTGCAGCGGGGAGATAGACTTTACCGACCTTTCCGTGACTTGCTGCAAGAGTTTCACGAACGTTATCAGTGTTCTGTGTTTGTGTCGGAAACCGGGATAGAGGATGACCGCCGCGCGGATTGGTTCGACTATGTGGCAAGTGAAGTGCTAGCGGCTCAGGAGTCGGGAACGCCAGTTGAGGGCATTTGCCTTTATCCGATTCTGAACCATCCAGGTTGGGATAACGATCGGCACTGCCACTGCGGACTTCTGGACTACGCGGACGACAGAGGCAGGCGAGAGTGCTATCAGCCGCTGGCTGATTCGCTTGCTCACTGGCAGAGCCGGCTAGAGGGCGTTGAGACTTTTGAACTGACCACAAGCGGAGGATATTGAACATGCTTAAAGATCGAACCGACCTTATTTGTCTCTCTCACCTGCGGTGGGGCTTCGTTTACCAGAGGCCGCAGCATCTGCTGAGCCGCTTCGCGCGCCATCGCCGAGTGTTCTTCTTCGAAGAGCCAATCTTCTCGGGCGGCAAACCAAGACTGGAGTTTCTTCGCGATGAGGAAAGCGGCGTCCACGTGGTGGTGCCGCACATGGCCGGCGGTCTCAGCGAATCCGAAGTGGAACGGATTCAAGGCGAACTCTTGGCTCAATTGATCAGCGTAGCGCGCAGCGAAGAGTACATGTTTTGGTACTACACTCCCATGGCTTTGGGCTTTACGCAGGAGTTATCTCCTTCACTCGTGATTTACGACTGCATGGACGAGTTATCGGCGTTTAAAGGCGCTCCGCCAACCATGGGCGAGCGCGAACGAGAGCTGTTTCAGCGAGCGAATCTCGTGTTTACAGGCGGTCAAACGTTGTATGAGGCGAAGCGCGAACATCACCCGGACGTGCATGCTTTTCCCAGTAGCGTAGACGTGGAGCATTTCGCGCAAGCGCGCTGTCCGCAGTCCGATCCGATTGACCAGGCCAACATTCCACACCCGCGCATCGGTTACTGCGGAGTGATCGACGAGCGCATGGATCTCGAGTTACTCGCGGGGGCGGCCGCGCTGCGTCCGGACTGGCACTTCGTGATGATCGGCCCGGTGGTCAAGATCGATCCGGCGAGCCTTCCCAAGCTCTCGAACATTCATTACATGGGACCGAAGGATTATAAGCAGCTTCCGGCCTATATGGCGGGCTGGGACGCGGCCATGCTGCCCTTCGCGCGCAACGAATCCACGCGGTTCATTAGCCCCACCAAGACTCCCGAGTATCTGGCGGCCGCACTTCCAACGGTTTCTACTTCGATTCGAGACGTCGTGCGGCCATACGGCGACATGGGCCTGGTAGGAATCGCGGATGAGCCAAAGGCGTTCGTAAGTGCGCTCGACTCAGGGCTGAAGGCCGATCGGACCGCATGGCTCGCGAAGGTGGACGACTATTTAAAAACCTGCTCGTGGGACATCACTTGGAAGAAAATGACCAAGCTGATCACTCCACGCATCACCAAGACGGACGTGGAAGGCGCAGTTTCTTTGAAGCTCATCACCAAGGAGGTTAAGTAAGTGTTCGACTATTTAATTGTTGGCGCCGGGTTCGCTGGAAGCGTGATAGCGGAACAGCTGGCCAGGACCTTCGGCAAAAAGGTTCTGATCATCGATAAGCGCCCGCACATCGGAGGCAATGCCTACGATCACTATAACGATGCCGGGATTCTCGTTCATAAATACGGCCCTCATATATTTCATACAAACTCGCGGGACGTGTTCGACTATCTGGGTAGGTTTACGGCATGGCGTCCCTATGAGCATCGCGTGCTCGCGAATGTCGACAATCAGCACGTCCCGGTTCCGATCAACCTTGATACTGTCAACCGTCTGTACGGGCTTACCCTCGATTCTTCTCAGCTTGAAGATTTCTTCGCATCGTTAGCCGAGAAGCGAGACCCGATTCGAACATCGGAAGACGTAGTTGTCAGCCGCGTAGGTCGGGAACTCTACGAAAAGATGTTTCGCGGATATACCCGCAAGCAGTGGGGACTCGATCCGTCGGAGCTAGACGCATCCGTGACGGCGAGGATTCCCGTCCGCACGAACCGCGATGACCGGTATTTCACAGACACCTATCAGGCGATGCCGAAGCACGGATACACTCGGATGTTCGAGAACATGCTGGATCATAAGAACATTAAGATCATGCTGAATACGGACTACCGCGAAGTCTGCGACATGCTTCAGCACAAGGCGCTAGTGTTCTCCGGACCGGTGGACGAATTCTTCCACTACCGCTACGGCAAGCTTCCCTATCGCTCGCTCGAGTTCAAGCATGAAACGCTCGAACAGCCCTTGTTTCAGGATGCGCCAGTGGTGAATTATCCGAACGAGCGCGTCCCTTATACGCGCATCACGGAGTTCAAGTATCTCACGGGGCAGGATCACCGCAAGACCAGTATCGTGTACGAGTATCCTCGGGCGGAGGGAGATCCCTACTATCCGGTTCCGCGTCCGGAGAACAACGCGCTTTATAAGAAATATCAAGCGCTGGCCGATGCGCGGCCGGACGTGCACTTCGTAGGGCGCTTGGCGACTTACAAATACTACAACATGGACCAGATCGTGGCGCAGGCTTTGACCATGGTTGCCAAGATCGCGGGCACAAGTAAATCGGAACTTACGCGGAGACCCGCTGTGCCGGTCTTGAATGGCGCTAGCGTGTTGAGCGCTTAGCTGCGCTCCCTGCCATGAACTGGAAGCAGGGAACATTGTTGGCGGCAAGCCGAGCCGTGCTTGCCGCCTGGGCATACGTACCCCGTTACCGAAGAGCTTTTCGCACATCCTTCAGCAAGAGCATCAATTGGAAAGGATCGATGGGAGACGGATCGAACTCAAAGTGTTCATAAAAGCGACGCGCAGCGTCGTCTATGGCATGGACCATTACGGCTCTGACTCCTATAATGTCCGCCGCCGCTTCTATCCGTTTGAGCGCGTCGACGAGCAAAGCCTTACCGAGCCCTTTCCCTTGTTCGCTGGTTTCTACTGCCAAGCGGGCCAGCAACACGACCCCTACGGGATGGTTGGCGAGACCCTTCACTATTCTCTGCGGGCCTTCGTGCCTATGAACCGATCCTGCTGTCAAAGCGTAGTAGGCAACAACGCGGTTCTCGCGAACTGCTACATAAGTCTTCGCTGAGTCGGCTTGCTGATTGGGCCAAGCGAACTTCTGAAGCCACCTGCTCAGTGTCTCGCTTCCACAGTCAAACTGTGAGACGTTGTGCTCGCGGCGGAGCTTCTCAATGCGGAATTCCGGCGGGGCTGGCTCATCAATCACGAGCCGCGTTCGGCTACATGCGGTTCTGCGAAGAGCTTACGAAGACGGGGCTTTTCCTGTGCTGGCCGATCCAGGGCCTCCATAAACAGCTTCCATTGCTGTTCATCGAGAACGAATTTTGTTTGATCCGCGAGCGTTTCCTCGGCCTTTTGACGGGCGGCATTCATGATGAAATCCGTCATGTTCACGCCCTGGCGCTCGGCCGCAATTTTGATCAGAGTCTCCTCGCGGGCGGTGGAGCGGAGTTGGAGGCGCCTGTCTCGGCGCTGCTCAGGAGTGGAGATGGCCATAGAATACTTCCAATTTGTATTGTACTGACAGCGTACTCCAGAGTCAATCGGCAGCCTAACGTCATTGAAGACGCGAGTTCCTGTATAATGACAGAAGTAGACGCCCTCCCGTAGTGTGTCTGAAGTAAATCATGTTCGATAATTTATCCGAAAAGCTGCAACGGGTTTTCAAAAACCTGCGCGGTGAAGGGAAGCTAACGGCTGAAAACATGGAAGCAGCGCTGCGCGAGATCCGCGTGGCGCTGCTCGAGGCCGACGTCCATTTCCGCGTGGTCAAGCAGTTTATCGAAAACGTGAAGCAGCAGGCGATGGGCGAAGAAGTGCTTTCCGCGCTCTCGCCTACTCAGCACGTGGTCAAGATCGTCCGCGACGAAATGATCAAGATGCTGGGCAGCCATCAAGCGAAGCTGCGTTTTGCGAACGAGCCGCCCAGCGCGATCATGATCGTGGGCTTGCAAGGCTCCGGCAAAACTACCAGCACCGGCAAGCTGGCGCGCTGGCTTTCGAAAAACGGGCATCAGCCGATTATGGTGTCGGTGGACGTGTACCGTCCCGCCGCTCGTCAGCAGCTTGCGGTCGTCGCACGCGACATTAAGCTGCCCCTTTACGCAGGAACGGCAGAAGAGACAAAGCCGTCGGAGCTGGCCCGCTCGGCTCGCCGCGAAGCAGTGCAAACAGGGCGCGACGTTTTGCTAGTGGACACGGCCGGGCGGCTGCACATCGACGATCAGCTCATGACCGAGTTGCAGGAGTTGAAAGAGCAGCTCAACCCCAGCGAGATCCTGTTTGTCGCCGACGCGATGACCGGTCAGGATGCCGTCAAATCCGCCGACGAGTTCCACAAGCGTCTGGGGATTACCGGAGTTATTCTCACCAAGATGGACGGGGATGCGCGCGGCGGCGCGGCTCTGTCGATTCGACAGATCACCGGCCAGCCGCTAAAGTTTGTCGGAGTTGGAGAAAAGTTCGACGCTCTCGAACCCTTTCATCCTGACCGGGTGGCGCAACGCATTCTCGGCATGGGCGACATGCTGTCGCTCATCGAGAAGGTGGAAGAAACCATCGATCAGAAAAAAGCGGAAGAGATGCAGCGCAAACTCATCGACAACGAGTTTACGCTGGAGGATTTTCGCGATCAGATCAAGCAGATTCGCAAACTGGGTCCGCTGGAATCGCTGCTGGGCATGATGCCGAACATCGGCCCGATCAAGGATTTGAAGAACGTCAAAGTTGACGAGAATGAGATTACGCGGATCGTGGCGATCATCGATTCAATGACTCCCCGCGAACGCGAAAATCACATGATCGTGAACGGAGCGCGCAGGCGGCGGATTGCCAAGGGCAGCGGCACTTCGGTTCAGGACGTCAACAATCTTCTGAAGCAATATGCGCAAGCTCGTAAAATGATGAAGAGCCTCAGCGGCGGCATGGGCGGAATGCTCGGCAAACGCATGGGCAAGCTCAAGCTGCCGGGCGGCCTCGGCGGCATGCTGGGTGGGATGTAGCCACTCTGAAACAACCGATTGGAATAGGAACCGATAACTGAAATGCTAATGATCAGACTGGCGCGATTTGGCGCCAAGAAAAAGCCGACGTACAGGGTGGTAGTCATCGAAAAGGAGCGGGCTCGCAACAGCCGCTCGGTGGAAGTGGTGGGATTTTATAATCCTGTTTCGCAGCCTCAGGTGGTCACGTTGAAACACGATCGCATCGCACACTGGGTGAAGAATGGAGCGCAGCCCTCGGAAAGGGTGACGCGGCTGATGGAGAAGAATCCCGCCGCCGCTCCCGCAGTTGAATCGGCTGCCTAAAACCGCTTCCTGACAAGGGGACAAGAGATGAAACAGTTGGTGGAAGATATCGCGAAAGCTCTTGTGGACTCCCCGGAACAAGTGGTGGTTCGCGAACTTCAGGGCGAACAGATTACCGTTCTGGAGCTTCGGGTGGCGCCGGGCGATCTGGGCAAAGTGATCGGGAAGCAGGGCAGAACGGCGCGCTGCATCCGGACTCTGCTGGGAGCGGCGAGCATGAAGCTAAACCGCCGATTCACTCTGGAAATCCTGGAATAATCGTCTGGAATTTGTCGCCATTGCCCGACTCCACCGCGCTCGCGGAAACAAGGGAGAACTTGCAGCTTCGCCCCTGGGCGATAATCCCGAGCGCGTCAGCCGCGTTTTCGTGAATGGAGCGGCGCTCGAAGTGGAGCGGGTGTGGCGTCACGGCGACAAGGTTGTATTCAAGTTCGCCGGGGTGGATTCGATCTCCGACGCCGAAAAGCTAGAAGATGCCGACGTTTGCATCCCTCTGGAAGAGCGGGCAGTCTTACCGGAAGGCGAGTATTATCAGTCGGATTTAGTCGGCTGCGAAGTGACTGATCGCGTCACGGGTAAGTCGCTTGGGATCGTTGAGGATTGGAAGGAGTATGGCGGGCCTCCTTTGCTCGAGGTAAAGGGCGCAGATGATCGAGTGATCCTGATCCCGTTTGCCAAGTCGATATTCCAGGAAATCGACTTGGTTGGCAAGCGCGTGTTGGTGGATTTGCCTGAAGGTTTGGACGAGTTGTGAACGGGGATGATCTTCGATATCCTGACGATTTTCCCCGAGTTTTTCCAGGGCCCGTTGCAACACGGCGTGGTGGCTCGAGCGGTGGAGTCAGGCCTGATCGGAATTCATATTCACGATCTTCGTACCTGGACCTATGATCGCCACAGGACGGTGGATGATCGTCCTTTTGGGGGAGGCGAGGGGATGCTCCTCAAACCCCAGCCGCTTTTCGAGGCGGTGGAGGCGATCTGGCCGGAACGGAGCAAGCGGGATCGAACTGTCTTAATGTCGGCTCAGGGGCCGGTGTTCGACCAAGCAAGCGCGCGCAGGCTTGGGGAGTATGAGCGGGTCCTGCTCATTTGCGGACGTTATGAAGGCGTAGACGAGAGGGTGGCGGAAAACCTCGCCGACGAAGAGGTATCGATCGGGGATTTCGTTTTGAGCGGGGGCGAGCTGGCGGCTGCCGTCGTGGTGGATTGCGTGGCCAGGCTGCTTCCGGGCGTTCTTGGCAACACGAACTCTGCTGTTCATGAATCGTTCAGCGAAGAAGGGATGTTGGACTGTCCGCAGTATACGAGGCCCGCCGATTTTCGCGGCTGGAAGGTGCCGGAAGTGCTTCTTAGCGGCAATCACGAGGCCATTCGGAAGTGGCGACTACAAGCGGCGCTGGAAAAGACAGCGAAGAACCGCCCTGATTTATTACAATAGAAGGTTTAAGGATTCGACCATGCAGAACGCAGTGCTGAGCAAGATTATCGATAAGAATAAGAAACCGACTATTACGGAGTTTCGGCCCGGCGATACGATTCGGGTCCACGTGAAGATCAAGGAAGGCGACAAAGAGCGGTTGCAGATCTTCGAAGGCACTCTAATCGCTCGGCACAATACCGGGATGGGCGAGACGATCACCGTTCGCAAGATCAGCTTCGGCCAAGGCGTTGAGCGAATTTTCCCGAGTCACGCCCCAGTGGTCGATCACATCGATATGGTCCGCACGGGACGCGTTCGGCGGGCCAAGCTGTATTACTTGCGCGGACTAAAGGGCAAAGCTGCCCGCCTGAAGGAACGCGAGTAGGGCAGCCCGACGGTTTACCGGCGGCGCACGGGTCAGCAGGATGGGCGCAAAGCATGACCGCTAAATCCAAGCATGAGCGCCAAGCCCGCCTGCAAGGCTACAGCTTCATCGCGGGTGTCGACGAAGTCGGTCGCGGTGCCCTGTTTGGCCCCGTTTACGCGGCTGCTGTAATTCTTTCTCCAGAGCGGGCGGTTCGCGGTCTTGCCGACAGTAAACTCCTCACGGCAGAGCGACGCGTGATTCTGGCAGCCCGCATTCGAGAGCGTGCCATCGCGTGGAGCGTGGCGGCTGCGGATGCTTACGAGATCGACTATATCAACATCCTGCAAGCC
This sequence comes from Bryobacterales bacterium, assembly GCA_038225555.1. Lineage (GTDB taxonomy): Bacteria > Acidobacteriota > Terriglobia > Bryobacterales > Bryobacteraceae > JANXQZ01. Next base: position 95,172 of record JBBRRB010000011.1, on the reverse strand, counting down.
TCGCGGCTCGCCATGCGAAGAGCGGTCGAGAAGCTTCGACCTCAACCCGATTATCTGCTGATCGATGCCGTGACCGTGGACCTCCCCATCCCCCAGACCCCGCTGATTCACGGGGATGCTTTATCCCAATGCATCGCGGCCGCGTCCATTCTCGCCAAAGTGGAGCGAGACGCCTGCATGTGCGAATGGGATGCGGTGTTTCCGCAGTACGGCCTCAAAAACCATAAGGGTTACTCGACCGACGAGCACTGGAAAGCTCTTGAAGCTCTTGGCCCTACGCCATTGCATCGCTTCAGTTTCTGGCCCGTGCGCGAAAATTGTACGGATGCGATCTGGACCGGTTACCCTCGGCAAGTGGAACTCTTTGAAAAAGGAATGGCAGCCGCGGGATGTCCGTAGAGCCTGGGGAGCCAACTGTAGCTCCAATCGACCGGGTGGCTGGGTGGTCGCGGCGGCTCGGGGCTCTGCTGTCCGTCATCCTATGTTTCGAGATCGGCGTTTTCTTATTGGTTTTTCCATGGCTCGATCCCTGGGCGAACAACTGGATCGCTGAGCTGGTTCCATGGTTGAGCAAATGGTGGGAAAACGGCTTCTTCCGAGGTGCCGTGAGCGGCCTGGGAGCGGTAAACCTCTACATCTCGGTCACAGAGGTATTCCGCTTGCGTCGTAGCCTGTACTAAACCCGTCTCAATTCCGGTTCGCGAATCCCTGGCCGGACTGGACTACCGTCTGCCCCGCTTGAGGCGCGTCCGTTTGCTGCCGCTCGGAGCGTAAATCGCACGTGAGATCGCTCTGCCAATCAGGATTAATCCGTTGGATTTCATTTAGGATTTTGTTCCTGGCGTCCTCCGAGTGAGCAACACCCTGCAGAAACAGCTTGCCGTCCCGAAGATCGAGGTGTGAGAGGCTCACGCCTTCTTGCTCGATCAGGCGCAAAACTGGAGCGTACTTCTGTTTTAGCTCGTCGAACTTTGGATCGGTATCTGGCACAATGAAAACTCCTCCGGGTTAGAGGTTTTGCGGGTGCAAAACGAACACGGAGGAGTAAATAAAGAAAATCTAATAGCGTCCGCGACCACCACCGCCGCCGCCCCCGCCACCACGACCGCCGCGGCCACCGCTATCCCCGTGTCCGCCGCGTCCTCCACCGCCGCCTCCACCGCTAGGACGTCCGCCTCCGCCGCCGCGATCCCCGCCCCGATCCCCGCCACGGTCTCCACCTCGATCACCCATCGGGCGAGCTTCGTTCACCACCAGCGTGCGGCCCAGGAAATCCTGACCGTTACAGGCTTGAACCGCGCGATCCGCTTCGCCATCATTCTCGATCTCGATAAAACCGAAGCCGCGCGACTCGCCGGAAAACTTGTCCCGGATGATTTGAACCGAATCGGCGCGCAGACCGAGTTGGGTTAGCCAGTCATGCAGACTCGCCTCGGTGGCCTGATAAGGCAAATTGCCTACGAATAGCTTTTTCACGAACCTCCTTGCAGTGGCCCATTGATTTTTTCAGGTTAAAGGACCGTGGGCTTGTTCTCGGTCCCGGCCAGCGGAGTTCCGTCAGCTACCGTCGGATTTTAGTGTCTCGTATGGGATATAGGCAAGTCAAGAGGAGTGGAAGGCGTTGTATCCTATGGCGAACAAGTGGCATCCAAGTGTAAGATGAACGTTTTTCTATCAAGCGCTGTGCTTACGATTGGTTTGTTCGCCGGTTCCGCGTGGGCTGGCTCCATTCCGTCCAACTTGTTTGGAACTGCTCCCGCCAAGCAGTCAGACGGGGGACTCGGCTCACGCGCGAAACGCAGCCTTAATCCGCTGAAGGGGATCCGCAAGTTACACGAGGGATTCGTGAATCTAGCGATCAACATTTCATCGATCGGAATAGATCAACCGGCCGTTCGGCTCGATGATCCGCGCTCTACTGCCGACGCCAGACCGCAGCAAGCGAGTTCCCCAGTCAAATGATATGTTGAAGCTTCGGCTTGCACATGCACGTAATATGGAGCCGACTCGGCTTGATTGTTCTCGTTTTGTTGTACATTCAAGGCTGTTCCAACCGCCAACTTAAATCGGTTCCCAAACCACAAGCGATCGATAAGGCCTACAATGACACGGCTCGGTTCCTGGCGGGAGTGAAGGGGCGTCAGGACGGACCGTTCCGGAAGCTGGAAGACACGCCTGCATGGCAGACGTACGCCTCGCAGCTAGCAGACCAGTGGGGCAGGGCTCAAGCAGAACAGTTTGCGCCCGTGGATGTATTTCAGACCAGCGAGCTTGCTCCGCTTCACAGCGGCAGTTCTTACGTCTTCTATCCCTTCAGCGGGCCGGATGTTCTCTATGTTACTCGCTTTTTCCCGAAGAGCACGGTCTACGTTATGGCGGGCCTGGAGCGGGTGGGTGATAGTCGCAGTCCGGAAGAGTACTCGACTAAGAATCTCGATCGGGAACTGAAAGGATGGAGGCAAGCGCTCTCATCCATCTTCAACCGCAGCTTTTTTGTGACGAGCGAAATGGACAGTCAATTCCACGGACGCGTGGCAAACGGGCTGGTGCCGATGATCTTGTTGTTACTAGCTCGCAGCGGCCATGATATCGAGCGCGTGCAGTTTGGTCATCTGGACCAAGCGGGCAAGTTTGTATCTGAGGACGCTGCATCCGGAGTCCGGCACATGGGCGTGGAGATCGAGTTTCATCGGCAGAATGAGAGCATCAGCCGCAAGCTCTACTACTTCTCCACCCGGCTCGGGCCAGAGTTTGAGCAGGACCGTTCCTTCGCAAACTTTTTACAGAGCAGCGGCACGCCCGATACGCTGGTGAAATCGGCTTCGTATTTGCTGCATTGGGAAATGTGCAGCAACCTGCGCTCGTTCATCTTGGATAAGAGCAATCTGATTCTAGAGGACGATACCGGAGTTCCATATCGCTATTTCCAAAATGTCGGTTGGCAGGTGCAGCTCTTCGGCAAGTACAGCCGTCCGGATAGGCCTTTCCACCGTGAGTATCAGCCCGATTTGGCTGCGGCTTTCGACGATCCTGGGCTGGTCAAGCCCTTGGGCTTTTCCCTCGGTTATGGAGCGGGCAGGCGCACGTCCAGCATGATTCTTGCGCGGCGTTCTCGACCCGATCACCAGTCCGCGCGATTGCAGGTAAAATAAACGGAATACGCCCGTTTAGGAGAACTCATGGCGATCATTCAGTTTGTCCGGAATATGGACGATCTTTCCACCGAGCGCGGATTCCAGTTCAAGTTTCATTGTGATAAATGCGGCAACGGCTACTTGTCTTCGTTTCAGCCGTCCGTAATCGGCACTGCCGGAAGCCTTCTCAAGGCGGCGGGGAGCATGTTCGGCGGTGGTTGGGCGAGCGGGGCGGGAAGCTCGGCTTCCGAACTGCAACGGGCAGTGGGCGGTCAGGCTCACGATGCGGCGCTGAGCCAAGCATCCCAGGAGGGCAAAGTACACTTCCACCAATGCACGCGCTGCGGAAAGTGGGTGTGCCCCGAAGTCTGCTGGAACGCCAAGGCGAACATGTGCGACGCATGCGCTCCCAAGCTCGAAGAGGAGATGGCATCCGCACAGGCGCAGGCGAAAGTCCAAGTGGCTCGACAGCAGTTATTCGATAAGGCCCAAACTTACGATTACGCCGGCAACGTCGACATGAGCGCCGAATCGGTTCTGCGCTCCCCTTCCCCCAGCGCCTGGGAAGCGCCCAAAGCGGTCGGCAAGCCTTGCTCGAACTGCGGAGCGGATGTGGGGTCGGCCAAGTTTTGTCCAGAGTGCGGATCGCCAGCCAAGGTGGAGCATGCAGCATGCAGCCGCTGCGGATGCCAGCCTGCAACAGCGGTGAAGTTCTGCCCCGAGTGCGGAAGCCACATGTGATATGGTTCGGACTATGATTTCCCGCCGTTCCTTTCTGGCATCTTCGGCCGCGCTTCCCCTGCTGGCGGCGGCTGAAAAGAGCAAGCACATCCCTATTGGGCTCGAACTATATTCCGTTCGCAAAGAGCTGAAGGACGATCCCATGGGGACGGTGCGTGCGGTTGCAAAAATGGGCTACGAAGGCGTGGAATTCTATGCTCCCTATTTTCAATGGACGCCCGCGTACGCCAAGGAGATGCGCAGCCTTCTCGACGGGCTAGGGATCCGCTGCTTCTCCACTCACAACGGCCTGGCTTCTTTCAACTCGGACGGTATTGCTCACGCCATCGAGTTAAATCGAATCCTCGGCAGCAAGTTTATCGTTCTGGCTAGCGCGGGCAAAGTGGAAGGTATCGACGGCTGGAAGAAGGTCGCCGAGATCTTGAACCAAGGGGCTGAGGCGATGAAGCCCGAGGGACTGCGCCCCGGCTATCATAACCACGCCGTGGAGTTCGTGGAGATCGAAGGGCAGCGCCCGCTCGAGGTGCTGGCAGCAAATACGAACAAGGCCGTGATGCTGCAACTGGATGTGGGCACGGCTCTGGAAATGAAGTACGACCCGATTGCTTGGATTGAAAAGAACCCGGGTCGAATTTCGTCGTTGCACTTAAAGGACTGGTCGCCTCAGGACGGCTACAAGGCTCTATTCGGCGAGGGCATCGGGCCCTGGAAAAAGATCCTGGATGCTGCCGAGAAAATTGGCGGCGCGGAATATTTTTTGATTGAGCAGGAGGGAAGCCGCTACCCTCCGCTGGAAACTGCGGAACGGTGCTTAGCCGCTTATCGCAAGATGGTCTGAACAGTCCAGCCGCTTCCTTCGGCCACAATCGCTCCCAAGTAGTCGGGTTCCACTTCGAAAGAGTAGATCGACCATCCCTCGCCGTTGCGGAGAAAGCGCGCGGGTTCATCGGGACGAAGACTGACGTCGAAGCTGTCGAGCGCTATGGACAATCCCTCTGCTCGAGCCTTCACGTAGGCTTCCTTGCGCGTCCAGCATCGAAAGAACGCCAGTGTCTGGGTGTCGGGCGGCAAGGACCTCAACTCCGCCACTTCGCCTGGAGAGAAGAACATTTCCGGAATTCGCTCGTTGGCAAACGCGGGTTGCATCTGCTCGATGTCTATGCCTAATTCTCTGCCGTTCGCAATGGCGTAGACAGCTTTTGTTCCAGAGTGCGAAAGATTAAATCTCAGCTGATCATCCAACGAAGGCTTGCCATACGCGTTATAAGAGAACGCCAATGCCGCAGGCTCGGTCGATAAATATGCGCCAAGGATTTGCCGAAGCCTACCTCGCGCCGCGATGAAGCGGTCGCGGTGTCGGGCGAAGTGGAAACGATCCGCTCTCGCGCGCTCGTCGGGGGAAAGGATGCTTGCGAGCCCAAGCAGATCAGTCGGGGAACATTCCAACGACTCTATCCAAAGGTGAATTTCAGACTCTGAAAGCATACAATAAAAAAGGGGCAGCCGCTAAGGCCACCCCCTTTCCAAACGAACCGAACAACCTGCTTAGAAGTAGAACTTCAGAGCAAGCTGAATCAAACGATGTCCCTGTTTCTCCGTCGCAATGCCAAACTTAGTGTTGTCCAATTTGCCTGTTGTCCCGTTGAAATTCAGGTTTAAATTGTTGCTCCCGCCGACGAAGCTGTCTAGCGGATGGTTCAGGAAATTGTAAGTCGAGAAGCGGAACTGAAGCTTCTTGGCCTTCGATTCGCCGAACACGAAGTTCTTGAACAGCGAGAGATCCGAGTTCCAGAATGCAGGACCGAAAACTTCCGGCAGAACCGCGGGTCCGTTCTGCCCGACTTGGCTCGGAAGAGCGAAGCACGATCCGTTGATGAACTGATGAGCCGCCAAATTCGCTCGCGGGTTGCAGGTAACGATGGGCCGCAAGGCAATTGCGTTCGTTCCCAGGATCGAGTTGTTGCTCACGTTGTTTCCATTCGGCAATTGGAACCCGTTGGGCCCCAAAGCGAGGTTTCCGTTCCCGCCATCCGAGTTCGGGATGAGGTTAATCCCGCTTTGGATCTGCGTGATGCCGGAGAACTGCCAGCCGTTGGCCACTACCTTGCCGATCGCGTTCTGACGAACCGGATTGGGCAATTCGATTGAATAAGCCGCGTTAAAGATCTGCCGCCGATCAAAGTCCAATGCACCGTAATCGTTGTTCACGTTGAATGGATCCGCGCCGCCTTTGACGATACCGAGCGCCTTGCTGAACGTGTAGTTTAAGGAGTAACTGTACTTGCCCCGCTGGCGCACAAAACTTGCCTGCATCGAATTATAGTTCGAATACATATTGTGACGGGCCAGACGGATATCGCCGTAAGCAGTGTACGGACGATAGGGAGTGTAGTCGCTGACGTTATTTAAATCGAGGCCCTTGTTGAACAGCGCCCCCGGCGGGACGAGGTTGACGTTGGTGCCCGGACCAGTCTGGTTCAGAAGATAATTGCTCTGATTGCCAACATAGGCCACTTCCAGCAATGATCCGCTTAGCAATTGCTGCGAAACGGTGAAGCTGTACGTAGTCGTCAGCGGACTGTGATCGTCTCCGCGTAAGACGCCATCTGCAGTCAATTGAGCGAAAGCTGGTGTGGTGCTGGAGAGTTCCTTGAAAGTCGTGTTGTTGAAAGTGGTTGCCTGCACGCCTTCCGGAACATCCAGCCCTTGCGTGAACTGGGCATTGTGATAGTAGTACATGCCCCAGCCTCCACGAAGAACCGTCTTCCCGGTTCCAAACACATCATAAGCCAAGCCGAATCGGGGCGCCCAGAATAGTGCGCGATTGCCGAAACCGGACAGCGGAACCGAAGAGTCCCGCTTGTGCCAAGTGAAGCCGCTGTAATCGGTGGCGGGCGCACCGGCCTTATACAGTTTCGGATCAAAGACGGCGAAGCCGAATCCCTGGCGATCCGTCCACGAGCCCAAGTGCGAGGCTCGCAAGCCGAAATCGAGCGTCAGCCTGCGGTTCACCTTCCAGCTATCCTGGGCGAAAAATTCGATCGTTTGATAGGACTCGTTATTGAGGTGGTCGAAGTTTTGCGAATTGTACTGCGCAGCACGACCGAGCAACAGGTCGGCATATGCGTTACCGGAGGTGTTGCCGCCCCAGTTGGCTTCGATTGCCAAACCGTTGGCGTAGCTATTGGTAGGCTGATCATTGATCACATACTCGTAGAAAGCGCCGAACTTCATGGTGTGGGTACCCCAAACCTTGGAAATGTTGTCGCTTATCGAAGGAAGATATTTGTCCGCGAAAAGGCCCTTGCTGCCACCCACTTCGAAACCGGCCGGGTTGAAGAACCCCGCAAATTCGCCGCCCCATCCCAATTGCGAGGGAAGCTGGTCAATACCATTCTTGTAGGGTTCCTGGTACGGGTAGCCCAGTGCGCTGCGGCTCACCTTTTTGGGATCCTTGAACTTATTTTGGAAATCGATGAAGGTATAGCCGAACACGAATTCATTCGTGAGCGAGGGGTTGAAGACGTGTGTCAAACTGGCCGAAACGGATTGCGACTGGTTCGGCGCATCGATTGGCGTGTAGTAAGGAAGCTGCGAACCATTCCTCCACCAGAGACCGACCGGGAACTGCTGGTCTTCCTTCTGAAGGTTGTAGCGGACGAACAGCTTGGTGTTATCGCTGATGCTGTAATCCACGCGGGTCAGCCACTGAAAGCCCGGCTGGTTGTAGTTGATATCCTTTACGAAATTATATCCGCCATTGGCGTTGGGATTGGCGTTCGGGAGCGGGTACTGGTTCAGGAGCAGCGAACCACCTGGATCGATCAGGCTCTTGGGAACGATGCCGCCCGGGAACTGTGGATCCTCCTTGAGCTGTTGGGGAGAGCCGCCCGACGCGGTCACCTTGCCTAATTTGGTAAGCTCGTTGGGGCTGAAATCGCCTAGACGCATGCCCGCAGTCGGTACAGTGGCGCGAAGTAAGCCTGTGTCACGAGTCTGATAGAAATATTCGTACCCGGTGAAGAAGAACAGCTTATCGTGGTTCTTGTTAAAGTGTGTGCCTGGGATGATAACCGGGCCGCCGAGGTTCCCGCCCGGGAAGAAGAATTTTCCGCTGGGGCGCTCCGTACCGTTTTCGTTAAAAAGCCAATCGTTTGCGTTCATCGCGTAGTGCCGGGCGTAGAGATAGGCTTCCCCGTGGAACTGGCTGGTTCCGGCCTTAGCAATCGTATTTAATACGATAGGACCCTTGGAGTTTTCAGCGCCGAAGTTCGACGTGAGCACCTTCAGCTCCTGAATCATGTCGCTGTTGGGATTCACAGGTGTCGCGCAGTTGCAGCCTGGATCGGAGACGTGGGCTCCATCGGCGGTGATGTCCATGGCACCAGTGGTCCCGTTCGCGGCAAAGGCACCGTTAAAGGCGCTCTGGTTCTGGCCATCTCCGTTCCCATTGATCCCAATGAACTCGCCTGTGAAGTTTGCGCGATTTTCGGTGTTGGTACCGGAAATGGCGAATCCAGGAAGCACCTTGATAAATTCGGCGGCGCTGCGGCCAACCACGCTGTAATTCTGGAGTTGCTTCTCGGTCAGCGTGGAGCTAACCTCGCCGGAATCCGCAGGCGACAACTGATCGGCATGAGTGATAACCTTCACCTCAGCCGTGAGCGCACCAATCTCGAGAGCAATGTTCAGATTCCTTTTCTCCGCTCCCGTGAAAGCGACTCCGGTTTCTTCGTACTTGTTAAAGCCGGGAGCTTCAACTGAAACGCTATAGCTCCCTGTAGGAAGGGCTGAAAAAGAGAAGTATCCCTCAGCATTTGAAACGGTACGACGAACGTCACCCGAACCTTGGTTTTTTAATACCACTTTGGCTTGAGGAACCACTGCGCCCGAGGAATCGGATACCGTGCCAGTAAGCGTGGCGAAAATGGACTGAGCGTAAACCGCAGAAGAGACCAGCAAAAATCCGATCGCTGCGGCAAGCAAAATCTTTCGTGAATTATTCATCGAGCACCTTTTGACAACAAAGTCATTACGAGACAAGCTCTGACGATCATAGTAATACAAATATGCTATCGGAAGGATAAAGGGGTTAACTAGGCCGGCAACGTTCTTTCTTTCAATTAACCCGTTTACTTTCAAGCACGTTACAGCTGTTATCCGAGCACGTTACCAAGCCGGGAAGGGGCGTTAACGAATCCATTAAATCATACTGGCGGACGTTTCCGAGTATGTATTCCAGAAGACCGGTTCCAATCCGATCAGGATCCCCAACTGCCTAGGATACACTGCTCATAGGAACAATGTTTAGGTGTGTCGCGGTCATTTTGCTGCTGGTAAAATGCGGTTCCGCTCAATTGTCCGGAACCGATTCGGCCTTCGCGCAAGCACTGAGGCTGCAGCAGTCTGGAGATCTCGAAGGAGCCATCCGAGAGTACCGCGAGGTGGTTCGGGCTAATCCTGGTCGTTTCGATGCGCGGTCTAACCTTGGTGCCGTGCTGGCGAAGTTGGGCCGTTATCAGGACTCGATCCAGGAGTATACCGAGGCTCTCAACACGGCACCGCCTGAGGCTGCAAAGCACCTGCGTTTGAATCTGGCGCTGGCGTACTACAAGTCGTTCCAAATCTCCCAAGCCGCCGATCTGCTCGCGAAGATTCACACCGAGGATCCGGAAAACCTGAATGCCACTCTGCTGCTGGCAGACTGCCATTTGCGATTGGGTTCGTTTCGCAAAGTGGTGGATTTGCTGAGCCCGGTCGAAGCCGTCCTTCCAGACAACCGGGCCATCACGTATCTTTTGGGAACGGCTTTGATCCGCGACGGAGCAATCGAAGCGGGCCAAAAGCGAGTCGACAAGATTCTGCGCGAGGGAGATTCCGCGGAGGGCAGATTTTTGCTCGGCATGGGCATGTATATGGCGGGCGACTATCCGAGCGCGGTGAAGGCGCTTCGCAGGGCAATTGACTTGAACCCCAATCTGCCGACTCTTCAGTCTTTTTATGGGCAAGCTCTGCTCAATACTGGCGACGCGCAGGGGGCCTCAGAAGCATTTCAAAAAGAACTTGTAGCGAATCCGAACGATTTCGAAGCTAATCTGCGGCTCGGACAAATCCTCATGCATCGCGGGAAGAAGGACGAAGCGCGTCCCTTGCTCGAGCACGCTGTGTTGACGAGGCCAGGGTCAGGAGAAGCGCGGGCGGCGCTGGACGGAAAGGACACCGAACGGGCAGTTGACGGTGGCATTCTGGCGGGCAATCGAGCGCCCGACTTTGAATTGCTCGGCTTGGCAAAATTTCATGATCGCTCCCCGGTGGTCCTGGTTTTCGGAAGCTATACTTGCCCTCAATTTCGAGGAAGCGCAGCCGAGCTCAAGAAGTTGTCACAACGCTTCCGGGATCGGGTGCCGTTCCGGCTTATCTATATCAAAGAGGCTCACGCGGCGGGACAGTGGCAGAGCACGATGAACGATCGCGACGGGATCGACATGCAGCCTGCTCGCGATATTCATGAAAAGGAAGCCCATGCGTCATTGTGCGTGCGCAAGCTGGATCTTCCCTTTCCGGCCATCACCGACGGAATGGATGGCAAGATCGAAGCCGCCTACGACGCTTGGCCGAGCCGGGTTTATCTGATCGCCAAAGACGGTCGTGTGGCGTACAACAGCCGCCTGGGCGAGTTGGATTTCAAGGCCGACCAGTTGGAATCCGCCATCCAGACCGCACTCGGGAAGTAAGATTAAGTTAGCCGATGTGCCGTTCCCTGTCGATCCTCGCCGCGACTTTCTGGATCTTGACACTTGCGGCCCAGCAACCGCAAACGGTTTTGAAACATGCGATTGAGTTGCACCAAGCGGGAGACACAGAGGGCGCGATCCGGGAGTATCGGGAATTCCTGAAGCTCCGGCCAGATATGGTCGCGGTCAGGTCGAATCTGGGCGCGGCTCTGGCCAAGGCTGGCCGCTATGAAGAGGCGATTTCCGAATACAAGCTGGCCCTCGACGGCGATCCGCGGAATCCCGCCATGCTGCTTAATCTTGCTCTGGCCCACTATAAAGTTGCCCAGATTCGCAAGGCGGCGGAGGAACTGGCGCGGGTTCGGGAACTGCAACCTGCGAATCGGCAGGCGCTTTTCCTGCTAGCCGATTGCGAACTGCGCCTGGGCGAAAATGCCAGGGTCATCGAACTGCTCTCTCCTTTAGAGAAGGAGAGTCCAGACGATAAGGCTCTGATCTATTTGCTGGGAACCGCCCTGATTCGCGATGAGCAGACTAAGCGCGGGCAGGTGCTGGTGGACCGCATTTTGCGCGATGGCGATTCGGCTGAGGCACGGCTGCTGCTAGGCACTACGAAGTTCTACGTCCATGACTTCACCGGAGCGCTCGCTGATCTGCAAAAGGCGGTAGAACTGAACCCCGCGCTTCCAGAACTTCACTCATACTATGGACTCGCTCTCATGGCAACCGGGGATGAAGCGGGAGCGGCGAAGGCGTTCCGCAAAGAGCTCGATACGAACCCGAACGACTTCATGTCTAATCTGCAGTTGGGCGTAATTCTGAAGCAGGATCAAGACCTGGACGAGGCGCGTAAACGGTTCGAACGCGCGCTCACGGTTCGACCCGGCGACCAGCGCGTAAGGTATCAACTCTCGACCTTAGATCTTGCGGCCGGAAAAGTGGACGAGGCGCGGAAGGGCTTGGAACAGCTCACGAAAGAAGTGCCGCAATTCGTGGAGGCTCACGTGACGCTGGCGACCGCATATTATCGTTTGAAGCGCAAAGCCGACGGAGACGGCGAACGGGCGATCGTGCTCAAGCTCAACGCCGAAAAACAGGCGCAGCAGCCAGGCGTGAACGTGAAATGAAGCTTTCCCGCAGAGAATTGATGCTGGCCGGTTTGGCTGCGCCTACGATCCTGCGATCGGCTACAGAGGGTGCTGCGCCATTGTTTGAAGAAGTCGCGCCGGGCGTGAGCGGGATCACCTGGGTACACGATAACGCCATGTCCGCAGAGCGATTTCTTCCGGAGACCATGGGTCCAGGCTGCGCGTTTTTCGATTACGACAACGACGGCTGGATGGACATTTTTCTGGTGAACAGCGGTCCAGCGGACTTTTGGACTCCAAAGAAGCCGGTTCGGAACGCGTTGTATAAAAACAACCGGGACGGCACGTTTACCGATGTAACCGAGAAGGCGGGCTTGTCCGGGGGCTCGTTCGGGATGGGTTGCGCGGTGGGCGATTACAACAACGACGGGTACCCCGACCTGTTCGTAACGGCGTACGGACGGCCCTTTCTCTATCGAAACAACGGAGACGGAACCTTCACTGACGTAAGCGAGAAGGCGGGCCTGGGGCCAAAAACGTTCGGCGGACATTGGACCACCAGCGCCGTCTGGTTCGATTTCGACAACGACGGACGGCTGGATCTGTTCGTATGCAGTTTTGTCGATTACGGGATGGGCAGCCATTTCTCTTGCGGAGACAATAAACTCGGGCACCACTTCTACTGCATTCCGCGTGTGTTTAAGGGGACGTCGAGTCTGCTGTTTCACAACAACGGCGACGGAACGTTCACCGAAGTTGGACATGGCACCGATATCGAAAAGGCGCTGGGCAAGGCTCTGGGCGTAGTGGCCACCGATGTCAATAACGACGGCCGGATGGATCTTTTTGTGGCCAACGACACGGTCCAAAACTTCCTCTTTATGAATCGCGGGCCGGACGCCAAAGGCAAAACGAAGTGGGAGGAGATCGCGCTGGCGGCCGAGGTTGGATTTAGCGATAACGGGCAGGCCCGGTCCGGCATGGGAGTGGATGCGGCGGACTTCGATGGGGACGGGTGGCAGGACCTATTCGTGGCGAACGTCGACCAGGAGATGTTTTCGCTGTATCGAAATAACAAGAACGAGAGCTTCAGCGACGTCGCCCATAAGCAAAATGTCGCTCAGCCAACGCGGCTTTTAAGCGGCTGGGGGCTGAAGTTTTTCGATTATGACAACGACGGAGCAGTGGACCTGCTGCTGGCCAACGGGCATCCCGACGACATGATCGACAACTACTCGCAACAGGTAAGATACCGCGAGCCGCTGCTTCTGTTTCATCGTGAAGACGGGAAGTATCGAAACGTAAGCGCTGAAGCTGGACCGGTCTTCTCAAAGGCGTTTCCGGCGCGTGGGTTGGCGATTGGCGATTTCAATAACGACGGGCGAATCGATGTGCTGATCGGGAACAATGGCGGCGCTCCGGTCTTGTTGCGCAATCGGGCCGGACAAGGGAATCATTGGCTGGGAATTAGATTGCAAGGGACCAAGTGCAACCGGGACGCAATTGGCGCGAAGATTACTTGGTCGGCAGGCGGGGTTACGCGGGCGCGGCTGAAGAATAATGGCGGGAGTTATTTATCGTCGCATGATCCTCGAGAGGTGCTGGGGGTCGGCACCTCTGGGAAGATCGACTGGGTGGAGATTCGTTGGCCCGCTCCCAGCGGTAAGGTGCAGCGGGTCACGGATGTGCCAATCGATCAGTACATCACGATTGTGGAGAAGGCCTGACTATTTCGGCGCCAGCAGCGCTAGAACCGCCTGCGTAAAGCCGTCCACGAACGCCTTCCCGCCAGTCGTGAGATTATCGGCAGTCATATAATCCAGCGTAATATCGGGGCGAATGCCGATATTCTCAATGTAGGGCGCCGAAGGATAGTCCGGGCTTGCGATCGGTTTCGAGCGAAGCAAGCGTTGCACCGTGACGCTGGTGAACGCCTCCGAATAAATCCCCGTCGTGGTGTCCATGCGGCCACCGCCAAGCCCTCCGGTCACGTATCCAAATACGGGGCCGCGGTTCATATCCTGGAATGCTCCGGAGAAGAGTTCAGCCGCGGAGAAACTGGCGTCGTCGGCAAGGCAAAGAACGGGCTTGTTATAGCCGACCGGCTTACCAGTGCTATCGAGAACGGCGGGATGGGTGAAAGAGAGGAAGCTCGGGTCGGCCGGGTCCACGCTCAAACCGAGGTCGATCGGGAGCGGACCCGTCATGCCGCGATTTTCCTGGTATGCTCTGCGGATCTCATCGCGGTAAGCAGTGAGCAGGTTCAGTTGCCATTGCTCTAAACCGGATTGAGCGCCCGAATCAAGCAACTGGTTTATCGATACGATGTCCGCATATTGCGGACGCACGTTCATACCAGCATGCGTATAAGGTTTGTCGGTGAGCCGGTCTAGCAGCTGTAGCCCGTAAAATCCAAATCCGCCGGGGTTGCGAGTGACATCCACGACGAGCGCATCGCTGTTTGCCTTAAGAAACACGATTTCCTTCTGAAACTGCGCAACAGCGGCGTCAATGGTAGTGAAATCGCCCACGCAGTTGTCCGGGCAGAAATCGGCGATGCGGATCAAACCGACAGTGGAATTGCCGGATGTATACGTTCCAGAGAAAAAGAAATCGCTTGACCTTGTGCCGAGACGTTGTTTGAAAGTCGCGGGAAGCCCCCGGCGGTAAATGGGTGTGATCGAACCTAGCCCGTTAAACGATTCGGGCTTCAGCATGAGTTGAAACCGCTTGGTCAAAGTGCGATAGAACTTCTGCTGCTCGCTACTTGTGACGGGCTCTCCATCCGCCGCCGGGCCGACATTCACGGGGTGTGGTTTCACGCGGCGAGCCGCTTCCGTTTCTCCCTTTTCGAGCAACGGGGTAGCCGGTTTTAAATATGGATTCGGCACCGGGCCGATGGAAGTGAATGGCGTTCCCGACTTCACCCACTTGATTGTGAGATTTTTTAAAACCCCGTCCGAGCCTCGCAGCACAACGTCGGCCGTGTCGCCCACTATCGCAGCTCGAGGATTAATGCTTTGAGGGCGGATCGAGGAAAAATCCACCGCATCGCGTCGCGTCGACCGGGCACTGCCGTCCTGGTAGTATTTGGAGAAATCTGTAATGTAGTCTTCCGGCGTTTTGCCGTCCAGCGAAACAAGTTCGTCTCCAATCTGAATGTTGAAACCCCGCGCCGGGAGCGCGGTTCGGTCGATTGCGTCCACCAACGCTTTGCCATCATACAGGTCGACTCTAAAGCGCAGATCGGCTACGAAATCGGAAGGGTTGAGATAGGTATCGTGCCCGTCTTTGAGACTGGCGACGTACTGCGCCGCGATCTCGTAGTAGCCAAGATCGTCGGTGGTTGCGGCTAGCCTGTCTAGCCATGGCCTAATATTCAGCAGATCGAAACCGATCGCATCCCGCTTCCATTCGTAAAAAGCGTAATCTTTGTCGTAAAGGGCAACGAGTTGCCGGAAATCGTCCTGCTTTTGCGAGAGCGTCATCTGCGCGAAGGAAGGGAGGATAGAAAGTAAGAGTAGCGTAGCCGCCGATAATAGCCGCATGTTTCTCCTGAAATTACTGATGCTTGGATGGTAACAGACTGGATTGAAGAAACCCATTTCCGAGTCTTACATGATTATTCCGTTAGGCCAAAGCGACCATAAAAATTCCGGCCACTTCGATGATCAGGCGGAGAAGTTGTTTAGCAAGGGTATTGCGAAGCCGACCTTTTTTATGGATCGGGCCGGCTTAGAAAAGCGTATAACTGCGAGGAAAACGCTCCAGTCTGTTGCGCCTCGGGAATGATCTATTCCCCGATCACCTGAACGCGCGTAAATCCCTCCCCCATCGAAGGCGGCACCGTACGCCGGATCATATCCAGAATCGCGGTCTCGGGAACCACGCGCCCCCGCTCCCGATTACGCCGGATGCAAACCTCCAGCGGCACATCGAAAAACAGCGCCTCGACATCGCAGTCATGCAGTTGGCCGAGCAGAATATAGGGACGACGGTCCCGTACAGTCAGGTTGGTTGCATCCACATACGTAATCGGCCTGCCAATCTCAAGTCGCTGCTTGATCAAGTACCGAACTGTAGCGAACACTCGTCGATGGATTGTCTGAATAGTAGGGTCATCCGCAAGCAGACCGCGAATTTCGTCCGATGAGATCCCTGCTGCACCCAGGCCCTTGAGATAGGTGCTCTTTCCCGACCCAGGCAGGCCTACAAGAACAACGATTTTCAAATACGGGCTCGGATACTCTGCAATGCTCGCAGAGCCTCTTTGTCCACATCCGGATCGGGATCTTTCGATAGAGTCTGAAGTACGGATAGGGAATCGCGATCGCCGGAAGCACCTAGAACCTGCGCTAAGCCGACCTTCTCATCTTTCGGAGGCGACTGCTGAAAGTCCTGATAAATCGCCTGCCGCACCGCAGAGTCACGAGCCACCTCGTTCAGGTAAGCCAGCGCCACGCCCCGGTAGCCCGCTGAGTTGAGCTGATTCACCAAATAGCGCAAGGGCGTGAACTCAGTCATCTCCACTTGGCCATGCGTAACCAGTCCGAACGCAGCCGCCATTCGGCCTGCTGGCTTCTTCTCATCGTCAAACGCTTTCTTGAATGTTCCTAAGTCGCTTGCCGCACGCATCCGAGCCAGACCCTCCAGGGAGGCTACTCGCATGCCTTCGTCTTTCTCTTCCAAATGGTAGAGAAAAACACTGCGAATGTTCTGATCCGGCATCATGGCCATCGCGGTCAGGGCGGCTTTGCGGACCTTCGCGCTCTTGCTCCTATCCATTGCGTCACGGAGCTGATTCAATGCCGCCCGGTTCTCAAGCAGACCGGTGGTTTCGATGGCCGCGATTTGAACTTTTTCAACCGGGTCCCTCAGCCGGAACACGATTTCAGGACCTGCACTTGTATCTCGGATCTTCTGCAATGCAATGAGCCCTTCGTAATTGACTTCCGTGTCACTGGACTTAATCGCCTGAATAAGATCCGGCAGGGCGGCACGGCCTCGCAGGATGCCCAGGGCTCTAGCCGCGCCAGCGCGCGATTCCATGCTGCCGCCCCCGCGAGCCAGTTTGCCGAGCGCCTGAATGATTTCGGGACGCACCTGGATGTACGAATCTACCACTTGATCGTTAGTATCGGTGAACCGGCTCTTGATTGACGTTCCGAACTTCTTTACCGATGAAGTGAGACCGGTCTGGGCGTAACCGGGAACGTAGAAATTAACCAGACCTTCAGTCGCTCGGATCTGTATCTCGGGAAGATTGTCGGACGTCGCCTTAACAAGCGGATCCAGACTGTTTTGAGTGTCCAGTTGAACGATCGCTTTCACCGCTTCCAACCGGACGCCGCTATCTGGGTCGGAGATATAGGGAATAATCTGCGGAATCGCCCCGGCTCCCTGCTTGGCCAGGTCCCGCACGCCCTTTGCCCGCGCTTTGGAATCGCCTTGGCCAAACCCTAGGCCAACGCAGAGGAGTACCCCAACCGAGCAGGCCGATAGTGACTTAGCGGACAAACTCCAACTCGACTTTCTTGTCAATGACACCAGCCTCATAGCCCAAATCCAGCAGTTTTTGCGCAGCGCGGGGAACAATCTCCCCGCAATCGACGGTAAAGTGATTCACATACATGCCCACGAACTTTTCAGCGAGTCTCGGCTCCATGTCCCGGGCAAATTGAAGCGCATAATTCAACGATTCGTCCCCGTGGTCCAGTGAGTACTGAATACTGTCCCGCATGAGTCGGCAGCATTCGCTTTGTATGTCGCGCGGCAGAGAACGTAATAATACATTGGCACCTAAGGGCAGAGGAAGATTGTAAGTCTTCTTCCACCAACGGCCAAGGTCGAGAATACTATGAAACCCGCTCTTTCCAAAAGTGAGTTGCGCCTCGTGGATAACCAGCCCTGCGTCTACTGAGTGTTCGGTGACGGCATCTAGGATCTTGTCGAATTGCATGGGGACGGCCACGAAGTCCGGCTGAAAAAGCTTCAACGTCAGATAGGCCGTCGTCATCTTTCCCGGTATCGCAATCCGCTTCCCCTTCAACTCTTCAGGAGCGAATGGGTGGGCGCTCACCACTACCGGGCCGTAACCGTCGCCGACGCTGGATCCGCTCGCCATCAAAGCATACTTATCCGCGACGTAAGGATATGCATGATAGGAAATGGCCGTTAACTCGTAAGTCCCCTCCATCGCCTTGCGGTTGAGAGTTTCAATGTCTTCCAGCACATGCCTGAAATTGACCAGTCGCGAACGGATCTTCTTTGTCGCAAGTCCATAAAACATGTAAGCATCGTCGGAGTCGGGACTGTGGGCGCAAACGATTTCCGTTACTGGACTGGGGGTCATAATCTAACTTTGATTGGGCGGACTCCAATCATCTTACCAGACGCAGTTCGGCGAGAAACGGACCGATCAGGTTCTTCAACGCCGCCAAATGCTGCTCGATGCCGGCCAGTTCTCCCTGCTTCCCCAGCATCTCGACCCGCAGTGCGGCCGCCGCAATCGCGCGTCCCCCGAACGTGGTCACCGCGCCCTTAAGTTTGTGGGCGGCCATCTCGATCTGTTGCCCGTCCTGCCTCGCGACTGCGGCATCCAGGTCCGCCAGCATGCTCGGACACTCCTGAAGAAGCAGTTGGGCAAGTTCGGCGAGTAGTTCGCGATCTCCACCGGTAACATCCAGCGCGGACTCCAAATCGAAACCTCCCGAATTTACAGAGCTCATAGAAAATGGTTCCTGTTTGCATTATGATCGGTATTCCCCTTGCGCCATGCAAAATGAACCGTTCGAACGCCGTTCTTTCGAGCTTCCGCTTGTCTGCGAATATTTGGTCCACGTTCCGGACCGGATTGACGAGCGTTCACTGCTCGTGATCACGCTGCACGGATACGGCTCTAACCCGAGTGATATGCTGCGGCTGACCATGCTAGCCGTTGGACGCCAACATGTGATCGCAGCCCTGCAAGCGCCGAATCAGCACTACGCGGCTACGCCGGGGGCCGATGCGCCAGCGGCATATAACTGGGGAATCCGGCAACACTGGGAGCGGGCAGTTCAACTCCACCATCGGATAGTGCATGAAGCCCTCACCCGATTGAGGGCGGACTTCGGCATGGGTCCCGAAAGGACGCTGCTGATGGGGTTTTCCCAACCCGTGGGACTGAATTATCGCTACGTAGGCACCCACCCGGGATCGGTTCGTGGAGTGATTGGAATCTGCGGCGGAGTGCCCAGGGATTGGGATGAAGCGAAGTACGGGAATGCGGATGCTTCCATTCTCCACATCTCGCGCGAGGAAGACGAGTTTTATCCAGTCGAGGTCGCGAAGCGATTCCCGGAGCGACTGCGGCGGCATGCATCGGATGTAGAGTTCCACCTCATGCCGGGCGCTCATCGATTTCCATCCAAGGCAGGGAGTCTTATTCAACCTTGGTTGGGCCGGGTGTTCGGTAGCTGACCTCTATTTGTCTTTCAGAATTTCGCGGGCCGCGTTGTATCCGGGCGCGCCCATCACCCCGCCCCCCGGGTGCGTGCCGGAGCCGCATAAGTACAGACCCTGGATCGGAGTCCGATATCTTGCACACCCAGCCAAGGGCCGCATGACAAACATCTGATCGAGGCTCATCTCGCCATGAAAAATGTTGCCCCCAGTCAGACCGAAGCGTTGCTCTAAATCGTACGGAGTTAACACCTGGCGTTCGATCACCAGCGACTTAAAGCCAGGCGCGTATTCTTCGATAAGGTCAAAGACGCGGTCGGCGAACGGCTCGCGCAACTGGTCCCAGGTGGCACCTTTAAGAGTGTAGGGAGCGTATTGCAGAAAGATGCCCATGATGTGCTTCCCGGGAGGCGCGAGCGACGGATCATACATCGTTGGCACTGTCAGTTCCAGCAGAGGCGACCCCGATGGCCGGCCATACTTGGCGTCATCCCAGGCGCGCTCCACATACTCCATGGAAGGGCAGATGTGCATTGTGGCGCCATGTTGCGGGCCTGGCGTTTGCGGGAATGCCCGAAACGTCGGCAGCCCGCTCAGCGCAAGGTTGATCTTGCAGGATGTCCCCTCGCTTCGATACCGCTTGATCTGCGCCACGAAGTCCGAAGGGAGGAGCGCTTCATCCAGCAGACGCAGGAACGTCAACTGCGGAGTGGCGTTGCTAGCGACGATGCCGGCCTCAATCTCTTCCCCGCCTTCCAGCACCACGCCTTTTACTCTGCCGCCTGAAACTTGGATTCTCTCCACGCCAGCCAGTGTTCGAATCTCGACTCCTCGGCTGCGGGTTGAATCGGCAATGGCGTTCGACACTGCGCCCATCCCTCCGCGCACGAAGCCCCACAATCCGCGCTTGCCCCCTACGCTTCCCATGACGTGGTGCATCAGAATATAAGCGGTGCCTGGAGAGCGTGGACCGCCATTCGCTCCGATGACGCCATCAGTCGCGAGGGTGACCTTCACTTCGTCCGATTCGAACCAGTCATCCAGAAGATCGGCGGCGCTCGAGGTGAAGATTTTCACCAGACCCACCATCTCCTTGGAATCGAGCTTGCGAAGGCGCCCGGCGAGCTTGAGGTACTCGATAAAATCGCCGATTCCCGTGGGCGGAAACTCAGGAGGAGTGGTGAGTAGCAAGGATTCCACCACCTCGGCGAGCCGTTCCAGGTGGTGTTCGTAAGCGGGAAAGACTTCTGCGTCGTGCTTTGAGAATTTGGCGATCTCCTGCAGAGTTCTGCTGGGGTCCTGCCACATAAACAGATAGCGGTCGTCCGGAAAGGGGGAGAAAAATGCCGGGTCCTTGGCGTCAACCTGGTAACCAAAGCGAGGCAGATCGAGATCGCGAATAATACGTTCCTGCAGCAGGCTGGTCAGGTACGCCGCCGTGGAGACCCGGTAACCCGGCCAAATTTCCTCCGTAACCGCGCAACCACCTACCAGTTCCCGTTTCTCGAGCACTAACACCCGCCGCCCCGCGCGGGCCAGGTAGGCTGCGGTCACCAAGCCGTTGTGACCTGCTCCGATTACGATGACATCGTATTTTTTCAATCCTGCATTGTATCGCGGAGGTGGCCTAGTCTGTAGACTCAACAACTTAACGTGTGGAATTCGGCGTGCTACTCGTTTCCCATGTCCTTTGGAATCTACTTAATTGGCTACGTGGTGATGATCATCGGGTTGTCGTTGGGTGCCTATTTCCTGCACTTGCAACCTCGATGGATTGCAGTGGGCGTGATCGTTTTAATCGGAATCGGCATTCTGCACGGGGTGACCGCTACGCGTACTCGCGACGTCTCATGATGAGACAATGAGGCATGGCTCAACTTGCCCTCATTTACGGGATGCGCCTGCTTCCCGCTGACGAACTTGAGTCCGTAGGCTCGGCGGAAGTCGTTCTTAAGAGTGGTAAAAAAGCACACGTAACGATGCATTTGCTGGAAGGCGGAGAGTCCGAAATCCGCAAGCAGCTTATGCAGTCGCTGGATGCTTTCTTCGAGTTCTATCCCGAGATATAGGTGACTCGCAGAAACTTCGCCGCGCGTTGCCTGGCTTTAGCTGGTGCATCGAACGTGCCGACCGCAGGCCAAGGTGTGGCTTCGCGCGGTGTTAAGCCGCAACCTCGCGGCAAGCCGTCCGGTTTGCCGTTCCATGCACATTTCATCGATATCGGGGAGAAGGCTGGTCTCGTTACTCCGACCATTTATGGCGGCATCGAGAAGAAAGACTTCATTCTCGAAACCGTCGGCTGCGGATGCGCCTTTATCGACTATGACAATGACGGTTGGATGGATTTGTTCGTTCTCAGCGGCACTCGGACCGAGGGCGCTCCGGCGGACGTATCCAATCGGCTGTATAAGAACAATCGGAACGGCACGTTTACCGACGTAACAGACAAGGCCGGATTGCACCGCAGCGGCTGGGCATCCGCCGTCTGCGTAGGCGACTATAACAACGACGGGTTTGAAGACATGCTCGTCACCTATTGGGGCGGGCTTGTCCTGTACCGAAACAACGGCAATGGCACCTTCACCGATGTCACTAAGCAAGCGGGGCTGATTGCAGACAAAACGCGGTGGTACTCGGGCTGCAGTTTCGTGGATTATAATCGCGACGGCCACCTGGATCTCTTCGTGTCCAGTTATCTGCAGTTCGATTTTGAGCATGTTCCGAGGCCCGGCGAAAGCCCAAACTGCACCTGGAAAGGAATTCCCGTAAATTGCGGTCCGCGAGGTTTGCCCCCGGGAACCTTCTCTCTTTTTAAGAACGACGGCAAGGGCACGTTCACCGATGTGAGCGAGGCGGCGGGCATCAAGCAGGCGATTACCGGTTACGGCATGACTGTGGTGGCGGCCGATTTCGATAACGACGGCTGGCCCGATATCTACGTGGCCTGCGATTCCATGCCCAGTCTGTTATTCATGAACAATCGCAATGGCTCTTTTCGGGAAGAGGGTCTGCTGCGGGGTGTCGCGCTGAATGAAGACGGGATGGAGCAGGCGGGCATGGGCGTCGGTATCGGCGATATCGATCTTGACGGCAACCTCGACATTTTTAAAACGCATTTCGCTGACGACACGAATATTCTCTACCGCAACGACGGGAAGGCCGTCTTTGACGACGTAACAGCCCGCTCGGGGATTGGTGTCGAAACCCGCTTCATTGGATGGGGCGCAGGCATTGTGGATCTCGACAACGATGGGCTGCCGGATCTCTTTCTGGTATCGGGAAACGTGTATCCGGAGATCGAGAAGAAGCTGCCGAGCTATCCCTGGAAGACTCCCCGCGTCGTCTTTCGCAATCTTGGGAATGGAAAGTTCGAAGAACTGATCGACGAGGCCGGACCGGGTGTGGCCGCACCGCACGCCAGCCGAGGGTGCGCGTTCGGAGACTTCGATAACGACGGGGATATCGATATTCTGATCGTGAATATGAACGAGCCGCCCTCGCTGCTGCGCAACGATTTAACGGGGGATAGAAGCTGGCTCAAGGTGAAACTCGTGGGCACTCAGTCGAATCGCAGTGCGATCGGAGCGCGAGTGATTTGCAAATACGGGGGAAGGCGGCAAGCGCAAGAGGTGCTCAGCCAGTCCAGCTTCTATTCAGCGAATGATACCAGGCTGCACTTTGGGTTGGGGACGGCCAAAACTGCCGACCTTGAGATCCGCTGGCCGCTGGGGTTGAAACAGACCTTTTCGGGTGTGGCGGCAAATCGGATTATTACAATCACCGAGGGAAACAGTCGCATTTCGTGAAGGGCGTAGCCTGTTACCAAATTGAGTTGCCGTAATTGGTTTGGATATGCTCGTCCGCTGTGATCAGCGGGGCTAAGCCGTTAGCGTAAGCGTTTGCGACGATGAGCCGATCGAAAGGATCGCGGGTCCAAGCCAGACTTAATGCGGCAAGGGCTACTTTGGCAAATGAGAGGCTACAAACTTCAAAGCCAAGCGAAGCGATTATGGCATCGGCGGGGGGAGTGGACATTCGACCGGTTTGCCTCAGGTATTCGAGCTCCAGCAGCACCATCGGGGATACAAGCACCGTTTCAGCGTTGTCGATAAACCGCTTGGCTCGCGCAGTCAGCTTACTCTTCCACTTGCCTTGCGCGAGCCACTCAACAATATGCGTATCGACGTAAACAGCGCTCAATGCTATTTTGTCCCGCTCTGCCACCTACTCTGCCAGGCTTGTTCGTCCCAAGGCGAATCGTGAGGATTTCGATCCGCTTCGGCGAAAACACAGCCCGGCAGCGGGGTGATCTCGTCGATTCGCTCCAGTCTAGTTTTTTTGGTTTCTTCTTTTACTCTGAACATTCGCCCCTTGTGAGTAATGAAAACTGGATCGCCTTTAGCAGCCAATTCCAGCGCCGGGAACAGTTGCGTTCGAAATGCTGTCGCGGTGAGCTTCATGAACATTAGCCTAGCATTTATGTACGCATGTGTCAAACCATTATGTACATCCAGACTTTATGGAACTGCCACCGCCTCGAGCGGACCCGTGGAAACTACATTCCCCGATCCATCCAATCGATCAATCATGAAATAAACAATTCGCCCTGAAATAGCTGGAATGGTCACAGTGCACCCCGAATTGCAAAGCAAATGCGTGCCGGGTTCCGCCGTGAACGAGTACGGATCTGTCGGTGCGCTCGCCGGTATCTCCGTCGAGCAAGCCTCCTGGCGCGAGGAACAGAAAAGGCTCGACGGCGGACCATTCTCGGCATAACCGAACCGAGCCCGCGCATATTGGCTGCCGGGCGAGGCTGGCAGACGCCGCGATATCGGAATAAAATTGCTCCGGTTGTTGGCATCCTGTGCCTGTACGCTTCCCGGCCACGGCGGCAGCTTCATCGCGAAGTAATCGTTCCTAAGCCCGTTCACATAAGGTGCGGAGAAGAAGCCCCATTTGCCCCCGGGCGTCTGCAGCCAAGTCGTGAATGTCCACTGGAGGCCGGGAGCGCTCAACCCCAGAGTAAGTTTACGGAACCGACGCGCCGTTGAATCGATCGGGTCGATTTGCACCTGAGTCGCCCATCCCCCCATCGGGTTCGCTCCGATGAAACAGGGAGCCATATAGTTGAACGTATTCGTATAGCAAAAGCCTGCGGCATTGTAAAAAATAGGAGCCACCAGGAATACGTCATTCTTCGCCGATCCCGGTCGGCACTCGCCAGCGGTGTCCGCAACACAGTATTGCCACGCGTCCGCATCGCTAATAACCGAACCAGGACCACTCTTGTCCTTAAACATGAATCGGCCTGCCCAGGCGTAGGTTGGCGTGCGCTTGCGATCGAAGGCGCCAACGGCGTTCGAAATCTTATAAACGCGCGACGTTGCAGACCCCGAATCGTAGGCCGTTCCTCGGATATTGGAGACGATGACTCCCCCGATCAGCGCGCCGCCGTCGGTCTGGGAACCTCCGTAGCTCGGATTCATCGAATTCCAGTCGCCCTTCCAGACTTGTTCCTGCGCGGGAGCCCCCGCCTGCCGATGTCCCGGATAGGTCTGAATGTGATAACCGTAGCTCAGTTGCGTGCCTGGCGTGTCCGCCCAAACGGGAGCTTCGTTCTTTTTATAAGTCAGCGGCGTGGCCAACAAGTCGTGAATATTCTTGTTCGAGATGGAGTCTGGAGATTCTCCAGGGCCTCCTTGCCCCGCTGCGAATGTCACCAGACCCGGGGCGTTGCCGTTGCCGAAGTCTCCGTGCTGAGACGCATAATTGGAGTCGGCCGAGAGAAAAGTGTGCGTCGGATCGTTCGCATCCAGCCATGCCGTCGCGTTGTTATGGGAATTCGAGGGAACCATGAATGGCGTCCATCCAAAATCGTGCGTTGACGAATAGGGAAAAGTAAGATGATCGTCGCCGCCATTGATTTTGTTCGGCGTCCAGCGCAGGAATGTCAGCTCGATATCGGTCTCGCTGTTCTTTACCTTCTTCACCAGTACCATCGTCTCCGTATACCCGTTGCGCCCCAAGTCGCGGATCGCGTCGCCGGGCTGGAGATCCTGAAGCGATGATTTCATCGGGTTCGCGGGGTCGGACTTGCAGGGATATCTCGAGTTCTCCCCCGGATTGGGAAAAAAGCTGCACGGCTCGCCCGCTACGCGAAAGCTGATGCAGCGCGCGCCCACGGCCCCAGTGTCCAGCGGCATGCCCGTCACCCATTGCGGATCGAGGTCGGTGGGACACGTCTCCGCCAGAAAAACGGTTCCCGCGAAGTTCTGCAAGACTGCGCCGCTTACCGGAATAGTGAGTTGAGTGTCCGCATAAACGCCGAAAGTGGTCTTGGAATATCCGGTCACCTTCGCGAAATATTGAGCTTTCGAAGCATCCGACCCAAAGCCGATCGGATCCCCGTCCTGCAGTCGATGATCCTGAGGCAATGTCTCAGTCCTCACCGAGACCAAGATCGAGACCACGGCTGGCGTGGTTTGCGAGATGGATTGAGTGAGGGAATGAATGATTGGGGGCGCGCCCGAAACTCGGATACTCCCTGCCATAGGACCGAACGCGCTCGTGTTCAATGCCGGAATCGTAAAATGATCCGCGTCGCCGACAACCAAATTTGCAATCCAAGCGCCGTTGGCCGCCGCCCAAGCGCCCGTTCCGCCTGAGATCGTCACCATGGGTCCGATCAACGGCCCGCTGCCGTAGACATCGTTGGAATTCGGATCCATGCCGTGTCCCGGGGCGGTGAACTGAACCGGATTCGCATTGCTAGCCGCCGTAATCGCCTCGGAAAAGCCTTGCCAGCCGCCGCCCCGATGAACCTGCGTAATATTCAGCCGCCATGGTCCTGCCAGCGGGTTCGCGGTGTTAT
This sequence comes from Bryobacterales bacterium, assembly GCA_038225555.1. Taxonomy (GTDB): domain Bacteria; phylum Acidobacteriota; class Terriglobia; order Bryobacterales; family Bryobacteraceae; genus JANXQZ01. The sequence continues at coordinate 69,161 of JBBRRB010000011.1, read as the reverse complement.
CGTGGGCGAGCGCGGCATTGACGGTCAAGTTCATCAAGCTGCCATTTCCGGCCGGGCCTGCATGGCACGCTCCCCAACGCATAGGATACTTATCGAAACTGGTGACCGCGTCGACAATTTGATTCGTATCGCCGAGAGTCCGGATGCGAATGCACGGCCCGTCCCTTCCGTCCTGCGACGTCCTTGAGTCGTACAGGGCATAGCCTCCCACAATTCCGATAAAGGTCGGCTTCGTATATAAACCCGACGCATACGCCGTCGTCGCCGCATTGCCCAACGCCTGGAGTTGCTGTTCCACCGAAGTGCTGGTCGCGGACAGGTTCACCCACGTCAGGTTATCGGGCCCGTTCACCCCCGAGACAGGCACGTACTCCCGATAGGCTCCGGTGCCGCTGTTAAGGGTCGCCTTCCATAGATTGCCGGGGCGGTCCGTTGCAAACAGAACCTTCGGGTCAGACGCTGAGAAAGGACTCACTGGCGGGTATAGGCGAGTTCCGTCTGCCAGCGCGTACACCGACATCAGCCGCGCTTCGCCCGTGGACGGAATCCACAAGACAAGGTCGGCCGGACCCTGTCCGCCGAGGTTGCACAGATACCCGGTTAGAGGAGCACCCAGAGGATTGCCTGCGGCGTCGGTCGAAATGTCCGTGATCGGCAAAGGCGAGCACGTATCGAACTCCGCGTTCGCGGATCCTAAGAATTGGTCCGCGGTGGCAAAATCGTAGGTGAAGTTGGCGTTCACCGAAGGCGCTCCTCCGGTATTCTTGAGCCACACTCGGATTCCCGCTCCGATATCCTGCATGGGAGTGGTAACTGGCGAGGCGACGTTTTCCTGAATAGTAATCTGGTCCGGGCTGTCGTAGCTTGCCACCGTGCAGTAATTCCCGGGGCAACTGGGGTTCGTTCCCGGAATTTGAAGTTTCGAACCCGGTGCCCGGTTTGCGAAAAATTTGATTGCGCGCGTGTTCTCGCTGACCCAAGTTACTTTGTTGCCGCTAACGGTAACAGTGGGCGTATTGTAAGTGCTTACCGCATTCTTCGAAAGCGGCTGTGACTGAATCCCCCATCCCGAGTACATCGGCGCGGGATAATTGCTTGGCACGGCCACTTCCCCAAACGAGGTGGGGCACGAAATATCGAGGGCGTCGGTGGCGCAGGTTTGGCCGCTGTCGAGCGACATGCAAGCCTGCAGCGTGCCGCCATTGCTCCCGGAACAGAACGCCCTCAGCCGCACATCCACCGGTTCCGGCGTCGCGTCGAAGGAAGCATGCGCCGAGTTGAACGTTCCGGGCGCCCACGGCAGGAACAACGGAGCGTTGGGTGTCGCGATTGCTGCGAATAGGCTGGTGGATTGGTTCGCGATCGCATTGGCGGAGTTGGTCCACGAGTTGTTTAGATCCCGAGCGTAAGTGAACGGCTGCCGCACAAAGAATGCATTCATCAGATCCTTGGGCCCGGTTACCCGCTTGACCAGAACTCCCGTCAAAGGATCGATGTAAGTCTTCGTTTTATCGATCCAGTCGATGGTCGGGACCGCCACGTTGCCGAACGCCCCCGTATCGAAGGCGGGAAACTCGGGGTAGCTGTTTCCCATCGGCGGATTGAGTGTTGTAAACGTTTTGCCCTGCTCCGGAGTCGTGCCGCAAGTTACGCCCGCCCAATGCTGCGTGTTGGTTTGAAGCGCTCGCGAATAATATTTCCGATCCGCAGCCTTTGCGCTCAGACGGGTGCCCGCTATGAAATATCGATCCTTGCCATCGATAATCGAGCCCGCGCGGGAATCGAGATTCGAGCCGGCGAATAAGACGGGATTGACATCGTTCACCGAAGCGCTGAACGACGGCCCTTCGCTAATGCGATAGGTACAGGTTCCGGCTACGGGCGAGCCGTCCGGGTTCACAGCGCTCACGTGGATGACCGCTTGCGTCGCGGTCGTGCTTTTTACGTCGATTGTGACCGTTTGGGCCGAAAGAAATGCAAGGCCGGAAAAGAATGCAAGGACGAACAAGAATGCCAATATTCGCATTTTACCAAGCTCCTAACGCGGCCCGGCGCCACGTGTTCGCGCTCACGCACAGGTAGTAAAAGAAGCCATCAGTGGCCCATCCGCCAGCCGAGCATGCCGAAGCGGCGGTAGGCGGCACTCCCACGCGCAGGCTGACAACCGAAGGATCGGCCGCGATTACGGTGTTTCCCTGTACCTCGGTAGTATTGATCCCGGGACCCGCAAGAATGTCCTTAGTTGCCAGGAACGCGCGCTGATCGAGACCCGTGGGGTCCCACGCATTATTGGTTGCCGACCACGTAAAGATCGGGATCGAATCGGCCGGGAACGAAGTGACACCGCTTTGAGCGACGCAACCACCCGGGCACGAGACAGTGAAGTTATGGCCGGCGGTGAGTGTGCCGGAACTGGATATGTAAACGTATACGAAGCCGGAACCCCCGCCCTGCGAGATTGTTGCTCCACTTGTAAACGAGTAATTCAAGCTTCCGAAGCGCACGTTGCACGGCGTGGCGGGCGAGCAACTGGCACCCACGGTGAGCGTTGTGGCGCTCGTTCTGGTCACGCTAAAGTCTCCCAACTGCGAAGCCGTGGACGCTCCGGTTCCGGTACCCGAAACAGTCTGCGGCTCCCACCGGACAGTAGAGCTGTTCCAGCTTAAGACCTGCCCGGAAGATGGCGACGTGGACGCCACCGTCCGACCCTGCAGCCCTGTCACCACCACTGACCCGAGCGCGCCCGTGATATCGCCGGACGGCGTCGACCAAAGCGTCGATGAGCCATCGTTTGTAAAAAACTTTCCAGCATTGCCCGCCACCGCCGGGATACCGGCCCCTCCACCGGTCGAGGGGGTCATCGGCTCCCATCGGTTATTAGTGCCGCTCCAGCCTAGGAAATTGCCGTTAACTGGCGTGTTCGACGCAACCTGGCGCGATTGAAGCTGTGTGACGAGTGTGGAATTGATGGGACCTACAACGTCGCCGCCCAAGGACGTCCAAACGAGATTCGCGCCGTCCGACGCAAGAGCTTTCCCCGCGTTGCCGAAAGCGCTTGGAACGGATCCACCGCTCTGGATTGCCCAGGAGTTCAGGGCCGTGCAGCCATACAGGTTGACGCCGGACGGCGCGTCGGTTTTGAAGAACATTTCGCCAACCGAACAGTTAGCGGGTAAAATCGTGCCTGACTTGAAAGGCTTGGTCGTGTTCGCTCCCGAAAAGTCGACACTCTTGCTTTGCGTCCGGAGATCGACCATGGTCTGACCGGAGATAAGCGAGGCGGCTCCGAGACACACGAATAGCCATTGAGCTTTTTGCATGTGATGGGTTCCTTGATAAATTCGCCCCGGCGAGACTGCACCGAAGCGACCCCACAATCCCATGCCCGTCCATGGGCTAAAGCGTCCTTCATGATCGGCTTTTAACCGGGAAACTGAACCGCTTGAATGGCTTAGGAGACTCGGAAAGAGGTGAACAAAAGTGTTATCGGGATCTGGAAGCTCGTCTAATTCTTAAATTGAACGAGTTCAAATAATTGTTGACAGCCTAGGCTCTAACGCTCATACTGAATCTTGAACGCGTTCAAAAAACATGCGCACCGCTAAGATTACGACCAAAGCGGAGGAAACCGGCCTCCGGATTCTAGATTCAGCGTTAGAACTTTTTCGTCAGGAAGGCTTTGATGCCGCCACCATGCGCGACATCGCCAAACGAGCGGGAGTCGCGACCGGGGCGGCCTACTATTACTACCCGTCGAAAGACGCCATCGTCATGGACTTCTACAACCGCTCCTGCGCGGACATGCAACCCAAGCTGGAAGCGGCCTTGGAACAGGCTACCAGTCTGGAGACGCGTCTGCGCGAGTTGATTCAAGTCAAGCTGGTTCATTTTGCGCCCAATCGGGGAGTCCTGCGCGCTCTGCTCCGGAATGGCGCGGATCCAAAGCATCCTCTTTCGCCCTTCAGTCCAGAGACCAAGGCCATCCGGGACATCGATCTCGACTGGTTTCGCCGGATTCTGGTGGACTGCGGGACACGCATTCCGCGTGACCTGGAACCTCACCTTCCGGGCGTGCTCTGGTTTTTTCAGATGGGTGTGATCTTTTTCTGGGTGATCGACGAATCGACGGATCAAGCCAGAACCGCGCGCCTGGTTGACTTGGCCGCCAGGAGCGTTGCCACCCTGATCAGGCTATCAGCCCTGCCCTTCATGCGGCCGTTGCGGAAGGCTGCCGTTCAGTTGATCGAAATGGTGAAAGGAGACGAGCTGTGAGCAGCATCGCACGCGGGATTGTTGGGTTCTTGCTGCTTTTTGTCCTGGGTTTTTCTGGATTCCAGCTCCTTCGTTCGGGCACGTACGGCTTGACGATCTTTATTGTCCTTCCTGTGGTGCTCGGAGGATTGGCATCCTGGGTCTTTCGTCCAACGACTGGGGAGGGTGCGGCCGAAGTAGGTGCTCTGGCGGTGTTTGTGGCGCTCTGTTCGATTTTGGTCGTGGGATGGGAAGGGCTCATCTGCATTGTCATGGCGTTACCACTCGCCCTGCCCCTCGGCGGCATGGGAGGCTGGCTAGCGTACGAGGCAGGCCGTCGCCGCGTGGAAAGGCAGGGATTGACGATCTTGATGCTGCTGACTCCCGCCAGTTTATTCTGGGATGCAAAGGCTGTGCCGCCAGTCTTCGAAGTGCGCAGCGCGATTGAGATTGCTGCGACACCTGAACAAGTCTGGACGCACGTGGTGAGCTTTTCCGACTTGCCAGAGCCTCAGGACTGGTTCTTTCGCGCCGGATTGGCCTATCCCAAACGCGCGCGAATTGATGGATCGGGAGTCGGCGCGGTCCGCTATTGCGAGTTTTCCACCGGCCCCTTTGTCGAGCCGATCGAAGTTTGGGACCAGCCACGCCTGCTGCGGTTCCGCGTCACTGAGAATCCGGCGCCAATGCATGAGTGGAGCCCATATGCTCAGGTCCTGCCAAAACATCTCCATGGGTACATGTTGTCCAAGCACGGCCAGTTCAAACTGACGCGATTGCCAAATAACCACACGCTGCTGGAAGGGACCACCTGGTATCAGCATGGCCTGTGGCCCTCGCAATATTGGCGCTGGTGGTCAGATGCGATCATTCATCGGATCCACATGCGGGTGCTGACTCACATCCGAACTTTGGCGGAAAGCAGAATAAACTGAGGCTGCTTAATCCATCCCAACCCACTTCCGAAAATTTCCCTGGAACATCCGCTCCACGTCGCGCCGGATCTGATCCGGCGTAAGCGGCCACCCATCCCTCTGCAACGCCTCGTAATTGTCCGCCAGCACCCCAGCAATCGCCCGCCTCGAATGCGCCCACTTATAAATAATCTGCTCCAAAATACGTGCATCGGAATGCTGCGGAATAAAGCTGCTTCCGAGCAACTCCACTCGCTCCATCGTGATCTCCGAAACGATGGAAGGATTATTTAAGAACCACCAGCAGCCGAACGGCATAAGGTTCGCAAATTTCCTCGCCGCGACGCACAGCTCATGTTGATTCTCGCGGGAAAGCAGGCTCACCAGAAACCGATTATCCGGAAAATCCCGGCACAGCCTCTCCACCGAACTGAGATCGGCATGCCCCAGGCTGTCTCCGGCATCCCGCAGCGCCGGATTCACCCGCTTATGCACCCCGATCATCAGCGACACTGATAAATTGTGAGCGCGGCAGGTAGGCAGAATCACTTCCGATAGCATTCGAATGCGCGGCGAATCCTCGGGATAACGCAATTCAGGCGGTTGCGAAGCCGCCATGTAGAGCGGCTTCATCCGCTCGATCCACGCATCCAGGAACTTCCGAATCCCGGCAACCGATTTCGCATTTAGATCGGAGGAAACGTCAAATCCGCGACCCGCCACCATAGGCATCGCCTTCGCCCAATCGTTCAACAGCGGATCCATCCGTAGCACAGCGTGAAATTTAGGATGAGGCGGCAAGTTGCGGTCCCAGTAGGCCACCTCGCCGGGATCGAAAATGTCGTTCGTCATCACGATAGCAGAGACGTTGGCAATCGCCATCGCTCGCTCCACGTGTTGCTCGGCATCTTGCGAAGCGAAGAACTCGCGCGCTTCCGTGAGATCGGCCCGCGCCGGATTCAGGCCCAGGGATGTCAACACGCCGACAACGCCGCGCGTCGCCTCCGAGAGTGGCGTATTTTCGACGAAGAGAGTGCGCCAAATCAGGTCGGCTTGTTCGCGCTTTTGTAAAGCCCAGAAAGCCTCTGGCTTGATGCTCGAAGAGCGGAACAACTCCGCAACCAAATAGTGATAATTGACGAGTTCGTCAATCCCCCATAGTGAAAGATCGCGAAAACTGGGCGGATACAGGTGCGTATGAATGTCGAGGACGGGCGTGGAATTTACGATGTCCCTAACTGTATGTCGAAGATTTTCTATTTGATTTTCAGGCATCTCGCTGTACGTACCGTATCATTGATCGTTTTCCGCCGCGTCCGCCAGACTTTGCAGATCCTTCACAGGCAGGAACGGAATCTGAATCGTCTTGTGTTCCCCGGCTGCGATCTCTAACGTAGTGCAACGGCTCTCCATCGCTTTCAGCATGCGCGGGTTTTGGAGCACCGGCCAGGGTTCCGCCACCGCAATCGCGCACGCTCGATACTGTCCCGGAACGATGCCGGCAGTTGCGAAATGCCCCCCATCCACCCGAGCCGAGCGCTCGAGACCCGAATTTTGCATTCCCGCATCGACAGGCCACAGCAAACCCCAAACTGGACCGGTCTCGGACGGAGCGTCCGACAAGGTGCCGTCCAGCTGAGCATAACTGTTGCTCAATACAACCTTCAGCGGGCCTGCCACGCCCTGAGGCAAATCCAGAATAGGGCCAGACACTCGCTGCTCGTTGAGCGCTATCGATTTTATATAACCGGGTCCTCCATTCACGAATAAACGCCATCGGCCCGGGAAAAATCCTGTCAGAAGAAACGTACCGTCCTTTTGCACCTGGCTGTTAGACGGCATTCCGTATTGCATGCCGTCGACGCTGTTCAACATCACGCGCATGGATTCAAAAGGCACCTTGAGATCGTTGTCCAGAGTGATCACGCCGCTCAAGGACGGGGTGGCTGCAAGCGTCAGGCTGACCGGCTCAGGCTGCGTCGCGCCAACTTCCACAGCTAGCTGGCCGTAATAGGGGTGCCCTTCTCCCATAGTGATCGCTGTAAGCTGATACGATCCGGGAAGAACGCGCTGAAACCGGAACTCGCCCGTTTGCGGGTCAACGCGCGCACTCATTCTGCTAGACACCCGTTGTGACGGCACGCTCGATTCGAGCATCAGTTGAATCGGCCTCGCCGCCAAATCGCCATCTGGGAAAACCACCCGGCCGCGCAAAGATAGCCCGGATACCGGACTCATTCGAAAATCGATTCCGCTCACCTGGGTGCCGGGAGCAGCCGTAATTCGAGTGGCTCCCTGCGTCTCTCGAGTTCCGGGATAGAGCAGCATCGGGTAAACCTGCAAAGGCACGTCTGCTTGTTCCCCTCGTCGAATAAATGCGTGAGGCATCTGCGTCGATTGCCGGCACTGGGCCTGGACGTAATACTTGCCAGCGGGCAGCGTTGCCATCCGATACTCGCCTTTTTCGTTGGTCGATGTGGAACCCCGCGCCACCAGCACGGACGTTTGGAATTGCATCGCGAGCACACCGCAGTTGGCTAGAGGCGACCCTTCCTCATCCACTACTCGGCCCGCGATTGAAGCCGCGGGAACCAGCGAGAGCGTCACGCCGGTGTTCTGTTCATCCGCCGACAATTTGATCGTTTGCCTGGCCGCGAAATCGATGCGAGAGATTGAGCCCGGATAGTCTCGCGATTGAGCCGCCGCCAGCATGTACTGCCCCGCCGCAAGGTCTTTAAAAGCGAAATGGCCCGAAGCATCTGTAACGGCGGTGAGCGACGCCATTCCGTTTAACATGACCGATACTTTCTTGATCGGCTCTCGCGTCAACTGATTAATTACGGTTCCTTCGATAGAGGCTTTGCCGGTCGGCATTTGCGGCGTGGGCGGCTGAACCGGCTGCCCGCCTTGCCGCCGATCAAAATGAATCTGGGCCGTCAAGGCCATGGCTGCAAAAAACGAAATCAGGCGAGCGGCACTCATACTTTATATCTCCGGGACATTCTCGATAGCCTTCAGCTTTGCGGGCGCGTTCTTGCCTTCTTTCAGCTCCAGGCTCACGCCTCGCTCTTCGAACGGTTTCAAAGCTTCCGGATCCTGCATCAGTGACCGCGAATATTGCGAGAAAGCGTACAGCCGGTATGCGCCTGGCGTCAAACCCTTGAAGGCAAAATGTCCCTTCTCGTCAGTCATCATGGACGCGCCAAAGCTTTGGACGTTGCGGTGTTTTCCCTCGGGTTTCACTACCACCCATGCGCGCGCTTGCCGATCCTCCGGCTGATCGAGGTCGCCTTCCAGCGATGCGCCCTGCGTTCCGATCACGATTTTCAGCTTTGCGGAGGTGTCTGGTGAGATCGCCATCTCCTCGGTCAACACATCCTGGTCTCCCAGGCGCATCGATTTTATGTAGCCGCCTGGCGGAATTGGTCCGGCGGAAATGTCCCAAACGCCCGGAACCACATTCGTCAGCTTGAAATTACCGTCTTTGCCAACAGTGGCGCGCGCAGGCGGGCTGTTCGACCGGACGCCGTCACCTGGCGATAGCCCGACGAACGCGGCCGGGTGCTTGCCCGCGTCCGGACCTTCCACTGTTACGCTCCCCAATAAATCGATGCCCGGCTCCACCGCAATGCTGACGTCGATCTCTCGTTGCGAGGTCAAGTCGACATGCTGAATTCCGCGGTACTGCCGACCTTGGAGGAGCGCGTGGGCTACTAGCACGTAAGCGCCGGGCGCAAAGTTTTCGAGCCGGAATTCGAAGCCGGGTCCGAAAGCCCGGACGCTCATCTGCCCGGAATTGTCACCCTCCTCGTCGTAAACGAATATATTCACTTCACTGTTGGGATTCGTCTGCTGCGGAACCAGCACTCTTCCTCGCATGCTGACGGCCGGCCGTTGCGAGATGCGAAAATCGATGCCTGAGATCTCTTTGCCTGCAGTTAACGGAATCAAGGTTGCCGACGATCTGTGATCCACCCCTGGATAAAACTGAGGCACATTCACGTAGATAAGTTGTGATTTCCCTGCCGATACTACGGACTCCGCCTTTGGCGCGGGTTGCGAATTTGTTCCTCCAGCCGCAACCGCAACCCCATACCTCCCCGGCGCCAAGCCGTCGAAGCGATAGTGGCCGCTCCCATCCGTCATAGCGTTGCCGCGCCCCACTAATTTGTTTTTCCCGCGCTCGAACTGAGGAAACAACAACTCGACGTTGGCGTAAGGCAGCGGATCGCCGGCTCCGTCGAAAACGGTTCCGGAGATCGTGCCCGTTCTGCGCAGACGAAAGACAATATCGGCGCGGACCTCCCCGCCCGTAATGGTGAGGATCGTGGCCGGACGGCCAGGAGTATCCGACCCAAAGACAGCCGGTTGGTAGCTATCTTTGAACGCGCGCACCTGATACTTTCCAGGGGGCAGGTACCCGAACGCGAAATGGCCTTGAGCATCGGTCCAGGCCAACGCATCTTGAGGGAGTTTCTCTACCGTTGACAGCGAGACACTCGCGCGGCGAACGGGATTGTTTGTTGCCGCATCGACCACGAGTCCCGCTATCAAGCCGCCGGTGGACTGGGCGCGCCCCGCCCCAGCTAGCAGGAACATCCACGTGAGTGTGCGCAACCGGGCCATCGTCCGCTACTGCCGCTTGGCCGTCAGCGCAGCGCTCCACTCGCCATTCTCGGAGGAAACCGTGAGCTTCATCTCGTCGTCGCTGGCGGTTCCCTTCACGTGCAACTTGACTGGATTACCCTGCCACTCGGAGTCTACGGTTAAGTCGACCTTATCGCCTTCGATGGTGCCTTTCAGGTTGCGGGGCTTTCCTTCCGGATCGGACATTGTACCTGTCACGGTGGAGCCTTCCGCCTTCAATGTCAGGACTGTATCCCTGTCTGTCCCCTCTATCTGCCCTTTCCATTTTCCTGTAACGTCGGCAGCCAGAACCACTGTAACCAAGGCAATGAGAGCGATACAGCGTGAGAACATACCACGAGTATACTGCCGTATAATCGGGCATGTCCCACTCAGTCGCCGAATCGCTGGCCAGCATCGTTCTTCCGGATGTCACCGGACCAGAAGTGCGCCTCGGCTCGCTATGGCAGAGTGCGCCGGCGGTGGTGGTGTTTCTCAGGCATTATGGATGAATCTTCTGCCGTGAGCACGTCGCGCAGTTGCGTGAACACCAGAAGGACTTTGAGGCCGCGGGCGCACGCCTTGCCGCCATTGGATTGGGCGACAAGACGTACGCGGCATTGTTTCGCGAGGAGACCGGAATCACTTTTCCGCTGCTGGTGGACGAGCACCGCCTGGCCTATAAAGCTGTGGATCTGAAGAGCGCGAATGTTTTGCATTTATTGCGATCCGACAACGCCAAAGCTCGCGCGAGGGCCAAGGCGGGCGGCCACGAGCAGCACCGCCTTGGGCAAAACGTATTCCAACTCGGCGCCAGCTTCGTCTTCGGCCCGGGAAACCGCGACATCTTCGCCCACCTCAGCCAGACCTTTGGTGATAACGCAGCCCCCGCAACCCTCCTCGACGCCGTCGGCAGGGCTTGAACTATTTCGATACGGGAATAGTAGCTTGCGAAGCGTAGGCTCCGGATGTGTTATCTGAAATATCCAGAAATACTTCGCCTTGGTCGGATGTTGTAGGCACCACAAAGTTGATCTGGTACAGCCCCACGAACCCAGGTGCAAGCCCAGCATACGTCACGGTTGCCTGCACGCCCTCCACAAAAATGCCAATCTGATTGACTGCCATCGCTAGGGGTGGTTTGGAAGGAGCGCCGGTTCCGTCTGCAACTGCCGGGGTGACCGCGCCTAAACCAGTCACGTAAACCGTGACCGTCTCGCCGTACTTGGCGGGATTTGCCGATGTAACCAGCGCTCCGTTGGCGTGCAGCGTCGCACCATCGCCCACGCCGTTAGCGCCCACAGTGAATACGCCAGGCGCGGCCGTCTCCGTGAACGCAGTAACAGCATTCGAGGCGATTCCGTTATTCGTCACGATGATCTTTCCGTAAGAAGCGGTCTCCGTGGCATACGGCACGATGCAGACGATCTGACCGGGACTCACCAGGTAGAGGGGAGCCGGTCGCCCGTTGATGGAAACGGACACGCCGCCGAGGTTGGTGGGAAATGGCAGGCGCTGGGCTGTCAGTGTCGCCGCTGCCAAGCCGCTTCCATATAGCCTGATCATCTCTCCGGGAGTGATGGGATTCGTGATTGGAGCGTAGCTGGCTGCGTTTACCACTCCGATCGGGTTGAGGTAGACCGATCCGCTGGCAGGCAGTGTGACTGCTGAAACGGAAAGCCCAATCGAATAAACGGCCGACCGTCCAACGTATACGGCCGCTTGGCCTCCGGCACCAACGTAAAATTTGGCGAACGTTTCGCTTACCCCTCCGTCGGAGCCGACCGTGAACTGATCGTCAAAGGTGTAATCGTAGCTATAATCCGTGGTCGGGTTGATGCGCTCATGGCCGATGATCGTGCCGGTGCCGGTGGCTGTGATGGAGCCGTAGAAGGCATCAAAATAGTAGCTCCCTTGCGACGCTCCACTGTTATCGATGTCCGAACCGGCCGTGTAGTAGGTTCCGTTGAAGGTGGAGTTATTAGCGCCCGGAGTCGTTTTCACGCCAATTTCCAGGTCGTAACCATTCACATTGCCACCCACGAAGATGGTCCCGTCAGAGCTGACTCCGAACTGCTTCGAACCCGAGAGCAGTTGGCTTTGGGCGGTTGAGCCCGAGCCAAGCGGGAACGTAAGCACATTGCTGGAACTCGTCCCCGATCCGCTGAGGGAATACTTGGCCCCGGACACGGTCTGGGTAACCTCTTTGTCGAGATTGTCAGCCGCTTGTCCGATCACCGACAGCGTTCCCAGATTCCCGTTTCCGTCGGCATTCACGAGAAGAGTGGCGTTGTGCGCCAAAGTGATACTTCCATTCGGGATATCGATCGCTCCCACTCGATACTGGCCTTGAAGGGAGCTATTTGTCACCGTCCCGCTGACCGGTACTCCGATGATTACGTCGAAGAGATTCGACTCGGTCGCGCTCCCGACAAAAGCCGATTTGCCTACGCCGCCGTTCAGAAAATCGCCAGACGAGAGAGGGCTCTGAATTTGGAAGACGCCGCTGGACGACACTCCATAAGTACCGCTAAAGGTGAACGCCTTCGCGGCACCTGCGGAAACGGTGCTGTCGGAGACTTGCCCGTTGACCGTGAACTTACCGCTCCCGTCGAACGAAAACATTCCGGTGAGACTTCGCCCCCGGGCCGGTGCTCCAGAACTCGCAACGTTATCGAGAGCCACCTGGCGGACAAAATAGTTCCCCTGCAGCAGAGAGTTGCCGGAGTTATCGAACGTCTGAGCGGTCAGGAGACCTGGAAGAATACCGCATGCTAGGGCGGCGCTGTGGATTAAGGTACTTTTCATAGCCAAACCATTGGACGTCTTTATTATCTCAATCTGTTACGAGATATTCTGAGAACGGGCGCTATCGTATGAAAACTACCTTTTTTGGCTTAATTTTTGGTTGCGCCTCTCTGGCAGCCCAGGCTCTGGATAGCGGAACCGTGCTCCGGCATGTCGAACAACTCGGCTCAAGACTCGCGCTATATCTGCCGCAGCCTCGGGTCGCTTACTCGTTCGAAGTGGTTGAAGACGGAACAGCGGACGACCCAACGAACGAGCCTCAGGCGCTGCCCGACGGGCGGATAGTAGTGCGCGCGGCTTTGATCCTGGCATGCCGCAATGAGGCTGAATTCGCCGGAATGCTCGCGCACTCGATGGCTCACGTGGGCGAGCCTCAGGCGTTTCCAGTCAGTTTTATCTGGACTGCCGATGAGAATTTGATCCCTACCGCTCAGGCTCCCACCCAGAGGCGCTCCCAACTGGAAGCCGACCGTCTCGCAGCAAGCGCGATGGCACAGGCAGGATTTGACCCAACGGCTCTGCTTGCGTATCTCGACAGACTTCAGCCGAGAAATTCATTCCGCACGGACCGTCTCGAAGCGCTCGACAATGCAGTCCGGGAACTATCCGCGCGGGGAACTGGTTCCCGCGAAAATTTTGAACAGGTCCAGTTTAAGCAGTTCCAGGCTGAAGTGCGCGCTCTCACTGGCAATCCGATCCGGAAGCCGCCTTCACTCCTTCATCCCTAGGCAAAGTCTGAGACAATCGGTATTGACCCTTTCGCCGTACGTAGAATTAACCAAGCCGCGGATCACCTGGCTTATCCTGATGAGCACCGGGATTGGCTATTTCTTCGGAGCGAGATCCGGCTGGAATTGGCTCACCCTGCTGAACACGGTGATCGGGACCGGATTGATCGCGTCGGGAACCGCAGCGCTAAACCAGTGGTATGAGCGGGAAGGGGACGCCAAGATGCGGCGCACCCAGGCGCGTCCTCTGCCGTCCGGCAGACTCGATCCCGTCAAGGCGCTCTGGTTTGCCTCCGCTATTTCCCTTCTCGGTTTCGCTGAATTGGCCATCTTTGTCAACTGGCTCAGTGCGCTGCTTGGCCTGTTCACGCTGGCATCCTATCTGTTTATTTATACCCCTTTGAAACGGCTCTCCCCGCACTCAACCACCATCGGCGCGATTCCTGGTGCTATGCCGCCGCTAATCGGTTTCGCCGCCGCGCATGGCTCGCTCACCGTCCAGGCCTGGATCCTCTTTGGCATTCTGTTCCTTTGGCAGTTCCCCCATTTCTACGCGATCGCCTGGATGTACCGCGAAGATTACGAGCGGGCGGGAATCGTCATGCTTCCTGTGGTGGAACCCGACGGCCTGTCCACCGCGCGGCAGATGCTCTTGTATTCGCTGCTTCTGGTTCCTGTGAGCCTGCTGCCGACGTTTATGGCTATGGCCGGCAACCTGTATCTGTTCGGTGCGGTTCTGCTGGGAGCGGTTTTCGCCTACTCAGCTTTAAGGGTGCTGCTGGACCGGACCCGACTGCACGCGCGTCAGGTACTGCTCGCTTCGGTGATCTACCTTCCACTCTTATACACGTTGATGGTGTTCGACCGTTCGGCATGAGGCCATTGGCGTTACTGATTCCGGCCCTGTTTCTATATGCCGGATGCAAGCCGCCTGCCCCGCCGCTGCCGGAATATGGGGCGGTTCCCGACTTCGAGTTAACTGACCAGACAGGCAAGCCATTTACCGGACGAGCCATGGCTGGCAAGGTTTGGGTGGCGGACTTCATGTTCACCAGTTGCATGGGTCCGTGTCCGCGCATGTCGTCGCGTCTGCATCAGGTGCAGGAATCAACGGCTAAGCTGCCTGGCGTTGAACTCGTGTCCTTTACGATCGACCCGCGCACCGACACGCCCGCCGTGCTGAAAGAGTATGCGAAGGCCCATGGCGCTTCGGCTCGCTGGTATTTCCTTACCGGAGCCCAGCCCACTTTGCACAACCTGTGCCGCAACGTGTTCAAGCTGGGAGATGTGGACGGAAGCCTGACTCACAGCACCAAGTTCATTCTGATCGACCGCAATCGGCAGATTCGGGGCTACTACGACAGCTACGATCCAGACAGCCTGGCGCAACTCGAATCGGACGTCCGGACCATTGCGACGGAGCGGACTTGATCGCTGTCCGGGATCTTCCTGCCATTAACGCGACCCTGAATGGGACTGCGGTCGTTCTTCTGCTGTGGGGGCGACTCCTCATCGCTCGGCGGCAGATCCAGCAACATCGGAAAGTGATGCTGGCGGCTTTCGCTGTGTCCGTGGCTTTTCTGATCTGTTACTTGGTTTACCACGCGCAGGTAGGATCCGTTCCGTACCGGAAGACAGGACCCCTGCGCACGCTCTATTTCAGTATCCTGATTACCCACACGATTCTGGCGGCTACCGTTCCGATTCTAGCGATCATTACTCTGAGCAGGGCGCTGAAGGGCAAGTTTGCAGCTCATCGGAAGATCGCAAGATGGACCTTCCCGATCTGGCTCTATGTGAGCATTACCGGCGTGATCGTTTATCTGATGCTGTATCAACTATGAGCCGCTCCGACAACGCCTGGGATCCCGGGCTATACGATTCCACCCACCGCTACGTCTTCGACTACGGCGAGAGTTTGGTGGATCTGCTGGCTCCGCGACCTGGAGAACGCATCCTGGATGTTGGCTGCGGGACGGGCCACCTGACGCACAAGATCGTGGAGGCGGGCGCGGATGTTGTGGGCATCGATAGTTCGCCGGAGATGATCGCGCAGGCTCGGCAGAATTATCCCAAGCTGACTTTCAAGCTTTCCGGTATAGCGGACTTCCGCACGGAGCAGCTTTTTGACGCGGTGTTTTCGAATGCTGTTCTGCATTGGGTGCAACCGCCGGGTCCGGCTGCGGCTGCGATTCGTGCCGCGCTGAAACCGGGTGGCCGCTTCGTTGCGGAGTTCGGCGGACATGGGAACATCGCTTCCATCATTGCCGCGGCGGGACGGAATCCCTGGTATTTCCCGAGCATCGGGGAATACGCCGGAGTACTGGAACAGAATGGATTGGCCGTGAACAGCGCGGTGGTTTTTCCACGTCCCACTCGGGTGGAAGGCGAGCAGGGTCTGCGCGAATGGCTCACTATGTTTTACAAGCCGCCGCTTGGGGAAGAGGTGGTGGCCAGAATGGAGAGGGCGTTGCGGCCCGGATTGTACCGGGACGGCGCGTGGTTCATCGATTATAAGCGCCTGCGCATCACGGCTACCGCCGAGTGAATGAGGATTCCGGGGTTGATGATTGTCGGGCGGGACCCCCTGTCCCGCAGCCGACGCCCTCGCTGGCTTGCGCGACTCATTCATTCTGTAGGAGCCGGGCGAGGGCGCCCGGCGCGGCTCAGGGGAGCCGCCCCACACAAAGTGCTCATGTCTGGAAAACTACGCGGCATTGGGATTGCCTGCTCCACTTGGATTTCATCACGATTCGCGGACAGAAGGGCCATTCTGCCCCACACGGCTATCCTGAAGACAGGAGCACCACATGTATCCGCTCAAGAAAGGGAAAACCACCAGCCAAGCCCACGTGGGCCTGCCGCAAGGGACCTACGAAGAAGAGCACGGCCGCAAGGGCTTTTACGGAAAGTCCGCGCACCTCTATCACACGCATCCACCGACCGGCTGGATTCGCTTTGAAGGAAAACTGCGGCCCCATTGCTTCGATCTGAACGAGCTTAAGCCGTCCGATCAGTCCGACGCGGAAGGCACGGCGGTCGAGTTCTTGGGCAATGACGATGTGCGGCTGTTTGTCTCCCGCCGCTCCGAGCCGATGCCCTACTATTATCGGAACGCCGATGGCGATGAGTTGTTCTTCGTGCATCGCGGGAATGGGAAGATCGAAACCGACTTCGGGCCGCTCGATTTTGAAAAGGGCGATTACATCATTATTCCGCGCGCGGTCACGTACCGGGTAATCCCAGAAAGCCGCGACAATTTCTTCCTTATTATCCAGTCGAAAGGCGAGTTCGATCAGCCTGAGAAGGGGCTGCTGGGCCAGCACGCATTGTACGACCCGGCGGTGATCGTCACTCCGGAACCTGCCCCAAACCTGGATGACAATCAGGAATGGGAGGTGCGCATCAAGTCGGAAGACGAGATTTCAAAAGTGGTCTACCCGTTCAATCCCATCGACGTCGTTGGATGGAAGGGCGACCTGACCGTTTGGAAAATCAACATGCGCGATATCCGTCCCGTGATGAGCCATCGCGCCCACCTCCCTCCTAGCGCGCACACCACGTTTGTGACCGCCGGCGCAGTAGTGTGCAGCTTTCTTCCGCGTCCGCTCGAACAGGACGAAGACGCGCTCCGGGTTCCGTTCTATCACCGGAATACCGACTACGACGAATTCATTTTCTACCATGATGGCGACTTCTTCAGCCGCGACAATATCAAGGCTGGAATGGCGACTTTGCATCCGCGCGGCATCCATCACGGGCCGCATCCGAAGGCGCTTGCGAATCAAAAGAAGAAGACGCACACGGACGAATACGCGGTCATGCTCGACGGCCTCAATCCGATTCGCGTCTTGCCTGCGGGGGAGAAGGTCGAGTGGAAGGAATACTGGATGAGCTGGATGGAGAAAACTAACTCGCCAGATCCAGCAGTTCGTCTCCCTGAACGCGGATAATCACTTTGCTGCGCGTATCGTTAATGTCGGCCCGAACGCGCGCGCCCGGTTGGATTTTGCCATTCGACAGCAGGATAGCCAACGGTTGGATCACCAGCCGCTGCAAGGTGCGTTTGAGCTCGCGCGCGCCAAACTCCTCGCTGGTTCCGATCTTAAGAAGCGCTCGGCGGGTTTTGACGGGCACCTCGAGACGGAAGGTCCGGGCTCCGAGCCGGCGATCCATATGAGCCTGCAAGAGCACCAGGTGCTGATCGAGAATCGAGGCCAGCGATTCGGCGCTCAACGGCTGGTACGTGATCACGTAATCGATGCGGTTCACAAATTCAGGCGAGAATTTCCGGCGCACTTCGCTGATTCCGATCTTCTGCAATTTGTTCAAGACATCTCCGTTGTCCCTGGGAATAAACTGTTCGAACCCAAAATCCGGTTTCATTTCCTTCTGCATGCTTCGGGCGCCCAGATTGCTAGTCATAAAGATGATCGTGTTTTCAAAATTCACGGTCGTATTGTCGCCTAAACGAAGGGTTGCTTTATCGAGAATTCCGAGCAGGATGCGCGTCATGGACGGAGCGGCCTTCTCGATCTCGTCGAATAGCACAATGGACAGGTCCGATTTTTCCGAGCAGGCCGCAGTCAGCTTCTGCTGATTCAGCAAGGGCTGAGTCTCCCTGTGGCCGAGGTAGCCGGGCGGCGCGCCAATTAGTTTTGCAACTTCGTGCTCCATCTGAAACTCGCCGCAATCCACCTTGATCATCTTCTTGGGATTGCCGTGCAGCACCTCGGCGAGTGCTTCCACCGTGCGCGTCTTGCCGGTTCCGGTAGGTCCCAACAGCATGAAGACGCCGACGGGCCGCCCTTCAGGCGACAGCCCGGCCTTATGCATTTGAAGACATGGAACGATGGCGTCGATTGCAGTGGGCTGCCCGACCAGTCGATCGGCAAACATTGCCGCCAATTGGCTAGTGGAGTCGTTCGTCCGTAACGGAGGTCGCATGGTTTGCAATTTCATAAGAGTGCTCGAACCGAGTATGCAATGCGTCCAGTGTGTCTGCAGGAGAGTTAATCTGTCAAATAGCCCTCTTTTGGGGTTCTTGCCAAAACTCTATCAGGTTAAGAATGAACGGATTAGGGTAGCAATACGCTGGCTGGCGAGCCCGTCTCCATAAGGATTGTGAACGCGCGCCATGGAATTATAGGCATCTTGATCTTCCAACAACTTAGACGCTTCGGCTAGAATCCGGTCCGGGTCGGTACCTACCAGTTTGACGGTTCCGGCGCTGACAGCCTCGGGGCGCTCTGTTTTGTCTCGCAGAACCAGGATTGGTTTACCAAGAGAAGGGCCCTCTTCCTGGACTCCTCCGGAGTCGGTGATCAGCAGATAGGCACGGCGCATCAGATCGACGAACGGGACGTAGCTTAACGGCTCGATGAGAAGAACATTGGGTTCGTTCTGCAAAATGCGATTGACGGGATCCTGCACGTTGGGATTCGGGTGGACTGGATAGACGATCTGTACGTCGTCCCGGTGGGCCAACTGCGCCAAAGCTTGGCAGATCCGCTCGAAGCCGGAGCCGAAGCTCTCCCGGCGATGGGCCGTAACCAGGATGATTTTCTTAGACGGGTTGATGCCAGGCAAGGCCTCGCTCGCTAAACGGCCTTGCTCCAATCCGTCCCTCACGTGGAGCACAGCGTCAATGCCGGTGTTGCCGGTGACGTGTATGCGCGCGGGGTCGACACCTTCGTCGCGCAGATTTTGGGCCGCGTTCTCGGTTGCAGCGAAGTGGAGACTCGCGAGGCGTCCCGTGAGAACCCGATTCATCTCCTCCGGGAACGGTTGGCTCATGTCATGCGTGCGCAGGCCGGCTTCGACGTGAGCTACTGGGACGCGCTTGTAAAACGCGGCCAAGGCGCCCGAGAGCGTTGTAGTGGTGTCGCCTTGAACCATTACGAGGTCGGGGCGCTCGGATTCGAGCACGGATTCCAGCCCCGTCAGCATGCGCGAGGTGGATTGGAAGAGCGTCTGACCTGGGAGCATCAAGTCAAGATCGTGGTCGGGCGCGATGCCAAACATGGCAAGAACCTGGTCGAGCATTTGGCGATGCTGGGCCGTGACGCACGTCCGAACGTCGAACAGATCGGGGCGAAGCCGAAGCTGGAGCACGGGGGGGCAAAGCTTGATTGCCTCGGGGCGGGTGCCGAAAATAAATAGGATCTTGGCTCGCCGGTCGGGAGCTGGGGGTGATTCGGAAGGCAAGAGCTTCTTTGGGTTATTTATGGCGGTAGGTTATGCGGCCCTTGGTGAGATCGTACGGCGAGAGTTCCATGGTGACGCGATCGCCAGCCAGGACGCGGATTCGATTCCGCCGAAGCTTGCCGGCGAGGTGGGCCAATACAATGCGTTCCTGATCGAGCTGAACGCTAAACAAACCGCTCGGGAATTTCTCAACTACCGTGCCTGTTACTTCGATGCTATCTTCTTTGCTCATTGTCCTCTTTTATGTTTGAACTTTACCTCTCGTATTTTAGCAGGGTACGCCCCAAGCTCGAAATGACGCATGCGATATTGATCTAATGTCTCAAGCGCTACCGCGTCTCCGGCTGAGTCTGGACTTCATGCCTTCTCCCGACCCGGAACGACCCGGCCTTCTCATCCGCGATCAGTATCATTTTTCGGACACGACGCTCCTGATCCCGCCCCAATTGGTGGAGTGCCTGGCGTGCTTCGATGGCGAACAGACAGAGCTCGATCTACGTCAGGACTTGGTCCGCGCGACTGGACAGATACAAGTTGGCGACATTGAAAAGCAACTCTTCGACGCTCTGAACAGTGCCGGGTTTCTGGAGAACGAGATCTTCGAGCAATTGCGATCGGCGAAGATTCAGGAATTCGCGAACGCGCCCACGCGCGATGCAAGCCATGCGGGGTCGGCGTATCCCGAGGATCCAGAGGAAGCGCGAACCGAGTTAGCTGAGTACATGGAAAATTCTCCGGTATATGGCGAGAACTCGCTGCTTGGGATTGCAGCGCCGCATGTCAGCCCATCGGGCGGATGGGAGTCTTATCGGGATGCGTTCGCGGCGCTGAAACCCGAACTGAAGAGCCGCACCTTCGTCATCCTGGGCACGTCGCATTACGGCGAACCCGACCGCTTCGGTCTGACTCGCAAGCCGTATGTGACTCCGTTCGGCGAAGCCGTCACAGACACTGGTTTAGTGAACGAATTGGCCTTGAAAGCGCCCGGTGCCGTGCGTATGGAGGACTACTGCCATGCCGTGGAGCACTCGATTGAGTTTCAGGTGCTTTTTCTGCAGTACGTGTTCGGACCGGATATCCGCATTCTGCCGATCCTGTGCGGACAGCTCGCGCGCAGTATTTATGAAGGCGGCCAGCCCGAGGACAACGAGGAGGTGAAGCGGTTCTTGGGGGCTCTCGGCGAGATGGGAGCCAGAGAGAAGGAGCGTCTGTTCTGGGTGCTCGGAATCGACATGGCCCATATGGGACGCCGGTATGGCGATCCGCTCACGGCCGAGGCTGACAGGGGCGAGATGCTGGACGTGGCTCGGCGCGATCGGTTGCGGATTGAGCGTGTCTCGAAGGCGGACACGCGGGGCTTTTGGGATTTGGTGCAGGAGAATCGGGACGATCTGAAATGGTGCGGTTCTTCGCCGCTTTACACTTTTCTAAGCGCCGCGCCCAAAGCGGAAGGAGTGCTGCGCAGGTATCAGCAGTGGAATATCGATGAACAGAGCGTTGTGAGCTTCGCGGCGATGACTTTCCATGAACCCTCTATACTAAGCAGCCCTTAAGATCGGTAGGAATGCTGTGTGGAGCGTCGTAACATCGACGTGAAGTTCCAATTCTTTTCCAGATTCGTCCGAGATTCGCGGGAGATGTTCAGCAACGACCGATACTCCGGAGCGCAACTCGCTGTCAAGGGCTGCTGCGACCAACCGGACTAACCTGTCGGTAGAAGGTCCGATTCTGTCTTCGTCCCGCTCCCATTTTGAGATTTTGGTTCTGTCCGTGTGAAGGTAACCGGCAAGTTGCTCTCCGCTGAGGCCGAGGTGCTTGCGAAGAAATCGGAACTGGTCGCCAGTCAGTCTGGCAGGACTGTTCACAAGCGCTTGCGCGATTGAGCGATGAAGTTTAGACATGCGGGGAATGATCACGTCGGAATTTGCACACTTCGGACAGTCCGCAATTTTGACGCCCTGGAGTATAACGTTCGCAAGGCCGCTTTCCAGGTACCGATAGCTGCGACGTTCAGGGCTGACAACTTGGCCGCAGTTCGCGCACTCGTGAACTTTCGCTTTTCTCATCGAGTCCTTTCAAAGACGGTGATGAACACGGCCAGTTCTGACCTGAAGGTGAAAACAATCCCCACCTTGCGTTGATCAGCGGTCATCCCTTCGATCCTATACTTCCAGTTTCCAGTCTTGGGGTCTATTTCTGGTGCCATAACAATTGCTCCTGATCTGCAAATCGCAAGGACATCCCCCGTCGTAAGACTGAGTCATTGTCGAGTTCGTCACGGAAATGTTTGGAGTAGATGACTTCTCCCTCCTCGAGACATCGGCCTAGTTTGGATTTTGCTCGATCCTTGGTTAACGCTGCGCCAACAGTTGGCATTATACCAACACGAGCCAGAAGATCAAGGCCGTGCAGCCACCCAGTAGCCAGGGCGGGTCCGCACTTCCAGTCGTGGCCGGTTCACCTCGACGCGAATGTCATGGAAGCCGCCTTCATCTAAGTTGTCCGGGTTATAGCTCAACAGATACTGGCTGTGCAGTTCCTCGCCGACTGCGGTAACCGCCTTCTCCAAGCTCTTTTGAGTAATAAACGAGAACTCCTTCCCGCCCGTAAACCGGGTGAACACATCCAATTGATCGTCCACGAAAATACTCTTCGCACCCTTAAAAATGTCTACGAACAGCGGGATAAAATTGCCGGAGTTCTGTTGAATGTCCACCGTCGTGGGAGTCTGGATCCCGCCCGCGGGTACATGCTGGGCGGCGGCTGGAATCGGGTTCGGCCTGGGCGGATCGGACTTGCCCGTGAATTGGGCCAAGATATGGGAAATATCGATCGAGTAGATGGAAACGTTGGCGAGTTGCGCTGCTGTGAGGGCTTCGCGCAGTCGCCCTTCGCTGGCCTTGTCGCGCTTTTCGCTGATCAGCAATAGCACGCGCCTGCGACTGTCGGGGCGCTTGCCTAACATGCGGACCGAATCGACCACGGCATCGATCATGCGGCTGCTGCTCCCGCCCGGCTTGATGCTTTTCATGGCGGCATCGAGTTTGCCTGCGTCGGAAGTAAAGTCCTGGATTACGCGAATGCGATGATCGAAGGCGACCACGGCCGCTTCGCCATTTTGCCCCACTACGTAGTTGTCCAGCATCACGCCGATCTTCTGAATCTTTGGCAGAATCTCGGTGAGCATGGAACTGTTCTGCACCGCCACGACCATCGAGAGCGGTTCAAAAGCGACATCCGCGGTGAGTCGTTGCGGCTTGTTGTTATCGTATAGTTTGAAGTCGTCGATGGTCAGCCCGTTGATGTAGTTCCCATTCTTGTCGACCACGGTGGTGGGTGCGATCACCACTTTCACCTGCACGACAATGTCGCTGCGCTTCGGCATGTCGTCGGTGGATTGCGATGCCCGGGGCGCTTGCGCAAGGCAGAGTGGAATTGCGAAAAGCGCGCTGAGAGCTCGCATACGTTTTAGGGACGTGGGCATACTACTAACAGTTTCGCACTGGAGCATGTTCGGTCTTCCCGTGCAAGAGATCGACCATGTGGGGAATGAGGTGCGCAATTGCGTCCAGCGACTCCACCGCCCCCTTGGGTGAACCGGGGAAATTGGCGATTAGGACGCGTCCGCGAGTTCCCACCAGGCTGCGCGACAACGGCGCGAGCGGAGTGACCTTCAGGCCTTCGCTGCGCATCAGTTCGCCGAGTCCGGGAAGCTCGCGGTCGATCACGGCACGGGTGGCTTCGGGAGTCACGTCGCGAGCGGCGATGCCGGTCCCCCCAGTGGTGAGAATGGCGTCAATAGTTCCCGAATCGGCCCAGGTCGCAAGGCGTGCGGAAATTTGCGGGGTATCGTCCGTCACGACACCTGTAGCTTGAATCGCCCAGCCGAGGGCTTCGACACGTGTGCGCAGGTTTGCCCCTGAGCGGTCTTCGCGCGTGCCGTTGGCCACGGAATCGCTGACTGTCAGAATTGCGATTTGAATCATTTCCGACGGTAATCTCCACTTTTTCCGCCCGTTTTTTCGAGCAGGTAGACGTCCTGAATCTCGATGGACTTGTCGAGCGCTTTGGTCATGTCGTACACGGTTAGCGCCGCAATGGAAACGGCCGTGAGGGCTTCCATCTCCACGCCGGTAGGGCCGGTGGTGCTGACGATGGATAGGATGCGTACGCCTTCGGGCTCGATGCTGACATCCACGTCGGCGTTCGAGAGCATCAGCGGATGACACAACGGAATGAGGTCCGATGTCTTCTTCGCGGCCATCACGCCAGCGATGCGGGCGATCTCAAGCGGATTGCCCTTGGGATTTTCCGGGAGCCTTGACAAGACTTCGGGCCTGATTCTTACGAAGGCGTGGGCGCGCGCGGTTCGTTTCGTGGCGAGCTTCGAGGAGATGTCCACCATGCGGGGAGTTCCCGCAGAATCGAAATGGGAGAGATCGGTCATTTCATCAGCACCTGGATCAACTCTCCCTCCCTCCAGCTTTCCCGATCCGGCTCTGTCACCAAGAAGGCGTTCGATCGCGCTAGGGCGGCGACATCGCCGGAGCCTTGCCAGCCAATTGGGGTTACCTGGGAGCCGTTTACTTTGGCCGGAAGGAATCGGGTGAGCCCGGTCTTCTGGCGAAAGTCGCGCGAAAGACGAGCCCATAGAAGAGGAAGATCCACTTCGTTCCGGCCTCCAAGAAGCTCCACTGCAGCGCGAGCGAAGATCTCAAAAGTGACCATGGTGGACGCTGGATTTCCAGGGAGGCCAAAGAACAGTTTGCCTCGTGCGCTGCCGAATACCAGCGGCTGTCCGGGTTGAATCAAGACACGATCGAAAAAGAATTCAGCTCCTAAATCGGCGAGCACCTTTTCCACGAGGTCGTACTTGCCAGCGGACACGCCTCCCGAGAGCAGCAGCAGATCGGCAGCGAGGCCCCGCTCGATCAATGCGCGCGTTGCTTGGTATTCGTCGCGAGCAACCGGAAGGATCTCAGGACATCCGCCTGCGCGCGCAACTTGCACCGCAAGCGCATGGGAATTTGAATTGCGGATTTGGTGGGGTAGGGGAACCTCCTGAACATTCAAAATTTCGTCGCCTGTCGCCAAGATCGCGACTCTCGGTTTCGCGAATACTCGGACGCTTGAATTACCAACGGTCGCGAGCATGGCAATTTCGGCAAATCCGATCAGCGCACCCGTTCGCAGTACCTCATCACCCTTATGCGCTTCAGACCCCTGCGGATTGACATTCTCACCCCGTGCAAGAGTGCGATCCACTTTGACAACGTTGTCGGAAGAGGAGGTGTGTTCCACCATGACAACCGAGTCGGCGCCGTGTGGCATGGGTGCGCCGGTCATGATCTCGACAGCCTCTTGATTGGCCACGGTACCGGAATACGATTCGCCTGCGCGCACCTCGCCAATCACACGCAGTGTTCCTGGGAGGTCCGCGGCATGCACCGCGAAACCGTCGCGCACGGATCGCGCGGTGGGCGGGTAGTCGCGATCAGCCTGGACGGATTCGGCCAGAACGCGGCCTGCGCTTTGCTCAAGTAGCGTCTCTTCCACACGAGGAGCCGGTTTCGACCCTGTGGCCTTGGAAATTACGCACGCCCGCGCTTGCTCGAAGGTCAGGGTGGCCACGAGTTCCATTGTATGTGAGAAGCTTCTGATGTCGGCGTGTTCAAACTTCCAATCGATGAGATTCTTCCCGAGATTCGGCAGTCTCTCCAGCGTTGCCCCAATCTTGTGATTGAAGCGCCGCCTGGGGCCGGCAAGACTACGCGCGTGCCTCCGGCGTTGCTCGTTCTGACAGGTAGGCAGATCGTGGTATTGGAACCCAGGCGCATCGCGGCTCGGATGGCGGCGCGACGAGTGGCGGAGGAGCTAGGCGAACGCGTCGGCGAGACTGTGGGATTTCAGGTGCGCTTCGAAGATGTGACCGGACCGAAAACGCGCATTCGCTTCGTTACCGAGGGGGTCCTGAATCGGAAGCTGTTGTCGGACCCAACGCTCGCGGACACAGGCGCGGTTCTGTTGGACGAGTTTCACGAGCGGCATCTCGACGGAGATCTTGCACTGGCACTTCTCAAGCGCCTGCAAGGAGCGACGCGGCCCGACTTGAAGCTGGTGGTTATGTCCGCGACGATTGAGGCGGGTCCGGTAGCTAAGTATCTGCATGATTGCCCCATTTTGCGCTCGGAGGGCCGGCTGTTTCCGCTCGACATAGTCCACACCCCGTACTCAGCGCAGCCGCTGGAAGAGCTAGTAGCCGGCGCAGTGGAGAAACTGGTCGAGGACAGGCAGACTGGGGACATCTTAGTCTTTCTTCCAGGGGCGGCCGAGATCAGAAAGGCGACGCGAGCGTGCGAGGTAATCGCTCGGAGGTGCAATCTTATGCTGGTCGCGCTGCATGGCGACTTGTCTACCAGTGAACAGGACCGCGCGGTTGCTCCTGCGCCAAAGCGGAAGGTTATTCTTTCCACGAATGTGGCTGAGAGTTCCGTGACCATCGAAGGCGTCACGGCCGTCATCGATAGCGGATTGGCGCGGGTTGCCAGCGATTCTCCGTGGACTGGGTTGCCCACTCTGCAGGTGTGCCGGATCAGCAAAGCGTCAGCCGCACAGCGGGCTGGCAGAGCTGGGCGCACGGGTCCGGGAAGGGTGATTCGCCTGTACACGAGCGAGGATTTTCACAGGCGGCCTGATCACGACAAACCTGAAATTCTACGACGGGAACTATCGCAGGTATGCCTGGATTTGAGAGTGCTTGGGGTTGGAAATCCACTCAATTTAGACTGGCTCGAAGCTCCGCCGGAAGCTGCCGTTTCCACTGCCGAAGCGGTGCTGGAGTTGTTGGGCGCGAGGGGTCAGACGGCTCGCAAAATGGCGCAGTACCCGCTCCATCCCCGGCTTGCGAAATTGGTAATGGAGGCGGTGGCGCGGGGAGTCGGCGAAGATGGGTGCGGCGTGGCGGCGCTGCTCGGTTCGGGCGCGCGGGGTGAGATGTCGGACGTGATCGGGCTGCTCGATTCTGATTGGGATCCGCGTACCCGGCAGCATTACGAACAGATACGGCGAATGGTGCGTCCGCCTCGACAGACCAAGCGTGAGCTTGATCCATTGATGAAGGCTGTCTTGACTGCGTTTCCGGATCGGGTGGGACGGCGGCGGAGAGATGATAAAGCGATGCTCGCCAGCGGCGCGACCGCAGTTCTCGCCGATGCGGTGCATACGAGCGAGTTCTTCGTCGCGGTTGACATTGAGGATCGGTCAGAGAAGGCGCTCCCGTTGATTCGGCTGACGAGCCCCATAAAAGCCGACTGGCTGCTGGATTTGTTCCCCGAGCGGGTGCGCGAACGGGAGTCGGTGGAATGGAACCGAGTTGCGGAACGCGTGGAAGCGGTCAGCGCGCTGGTTTATGACGAGCTGGTGATCGATGAGAGCCGGGGCGGTGCACTCGGGTCCGAGTTGGCTTCGTCTATGCTTTTCGAGCGGGCTCTGGAGGCAGGGGTGGAGCGGTTCGTCGATGCGGAAGAGTTGCATGCGCTGCTGGCCCGCATCGAGTTTGCTTCCGAGCACGCTGCGATCAAGAAGCCGGATGTGGAGGCGGCGCTCCGCGAATTGTGCCTCGGGCTGAAGAGCTTCGCCGAGTTGAAGTCCATTGCGGGCGCTGGCTTACTACGGCTGCTGGAACAGCGGGCCAATGTTCGGCTGTTGAACTCGGTGGCTCCGGCCCGCATTGGGCTTCCGAGCGGCCGCCAAGCGACGGTGCATTACGATTCGAACAAACCTCCCTGGGTGGCCTCGCGCCTCCAGGATTTTTTCGGGCTGCAGGATACGCCCAGGGTGGGCAATGGCAAAGTGCAGCTGGTGGTGCACCTTCTCGCCCCCAACCACAGGCCAGTTCAGATGACTTCGGACTTGGCTGGATTTTGGCAGCGGCTTTATCCACAGGTGCGGCGGGAGTTGAGCCGGCGGTATCCGAAGCATGCGTGGCCCGAGAATCCGGCGGCTCTACGGATATAATCGAGTTGTGCAAAGGCTTAGCTCAATTTTCGTACTCGTTATATTACTTCTGGGCTGCAAGAAGAACATCGAAAACAAGGAGGCAGTGCGGCAAGGGGTAGCGGATCATCTCGCGAAACGCAGCGACCTGATGAAGATGGAGGTCCGCGTTGACGCCGTTCAGTTCAGCGGCAACGAGGCTGACGCGAGCGTCTTTTTAGAGGCAAAGTCCGGGCCAGCGGCGGGAAATGGAATGCAGATGCGATACAAGCTCGAGAGACAAGACAACAAATGGGTTGTTAAGGGCAAGGGCCTCTCGGCAGTAAGCGGTGCTCCCCACGGCGCTTCGCAAGGGGCAGCGGATGGCATGCCGGCTCTGCCTCCCGGGCATCCACAATGAAGAGTGTCGCAGTTCTGGGCGGCGGCCCTGCTGGCTCGTTTGCAGCCGAACGCCTCGCCCGCGCGGGGCTGAATACCGTAATTCTCGATGAGAAGCTGGCCTGGGAAAAGCCGTGCGGCGGGGGAGTTACGTACAAGGCGTATCATGAATACCCTTTTCTGATGGAGAATGACACTCCCAAAAAGCTGGTTACCGATACGTTTCTATGGGATCAAAAAGCGGGAGCGGCACGCTTGGGACTTACGCGACCTCTGCTGATCTACTCGCGACTCGATTTGAATAAGATGCTGCTCGAAAGGGCCGAGCGAGCAGGGGCGCAGGTTGAACAAACGAGAGTGCAGGGGCTCGACCGCACCGACCGCGGCTGGACGGTTCGCACTCGCAATGGTTCATTTAATACCGATTACTGCGTGGTCGCAACAGGAGCGCGCAACACTTTGCGAAACGTCGGCACGGAGTGGACCGCTGCCGATACCATGTGCGCGCTGGGTTACTATGTGCCCTCGAGTCAGGATCATATCGACATACAGTTTTTGCCCAATTTAGAAGGCTACATTTGGGTATTTCCACGGTGCGGACATCTCTCGGTGGGAATCTGCGGGAAGGGTGAACCCGCCCAGAAGCTGCGGGTCCGGCTGGAAACGTACATGCAGCAGAAAGGGCTCAGTTACAAGGGTGCGGCGTTCTATAGCCATGTGCTC
Source organism: Bryobacterales bacterium (assembly GCA_038225555.1). GTDB lineage: Bacteria > Acidobacteriota > Terriglobia > Bryobacterales > Bryobacteraceae > JANXQZ01. The sequence goes on along the minus strand of JBBRRB010000011.1, from coordinate 40,531 downwards.
CCGTCGCTCGATCGGGCTCGCTGGAAACACAACCGCGTGGCTGGCGATGGTTGGATGGCGGTTGGAGACGCGGGTGGATTGGTGGATCCGATTACAGGCGAGGGTCTCTACTACGCCATGCGGTCCGGCGATTTGGCGAGCCAGGTTGTATTGAACGAGGCGCACTGCCCGGCGGCGAAAGCGGAGGCTTACTGTTCGCTCCTTCACCGCGATTTTGCGGCCGATCTGGAATTCGGCGCGGGACTGGCGAAGCGGCTTTTCCTGGGACGTTTTCTGTTTAGCACCGTGCCTGCCAGGATGATCCAATTCATACGGAAGAGTCCGCGCTTTTGCGATCTCATGCAGGACTTGTTTGCGGGCACTCAGCCTTATTTAGGGCTTAAGACTCGGCTCTTGAAAAACGTGAACGGAACAATTCCGGAGACCGTGATGAACTTCTTCCTGCACAAGCTGGTCACTCAGCCCGATTCCAGCCAGGCGGAAGCCTGATGTTTCATGAACCGCACTCGATCTGAAAGTCTCTTTGCTCGCGCGACCAAATTAATTCCTGGCGGCGTCAACTCGCCAGTTCGAGCCTTTCGCAGCGTGGGCGGAACTCCGGTTTTCATCGCCAAGGGCGACGGATCGCGCATGGTTGACGTGGACGGGAACGAGTACATCGATTACGTGTGTTCCTGGGGGCCGCTGATTCTTGGCCATCGTCCGAGGCCCGTGATCGACGCGCTGCGGGAAGTGCTTGAGATCGGCACCAGCTTCGGCGCGCCGACTGGCCGCGAAGTTCAACTGGCCGAGTTAATCATGGAGTGCGTGCCTTCGATTGAGATGGTGCGGCTCGTCAATTCAGGCACCGAAGCGACCATGAGCGCTCTGCGCGTCGCACGCGGATTCACGGGTCGCGACTTGACGATTAAATTTGAGGGCTGCTATCACGGCCACGTGGATTCGCTGCTGGTAAAGGCGGGGTCAGGGATGGCGACTCTGGGCATTGCCGACACCGCGGGCGTGCCAGCCTCCTTCGCCGCGACCACGATCGCGCTGCCTTACAATTCCATCGAGGCCGTGGAACAGGCGTTTCGCGAGCGCGGAGATCAGATTGCGGCCGTGATTGTAGAACCGGTGGTCGGGAACATGGGCTGCGTTCCGCCTGCACCGGGTTTCCTCGAGGCGCTTCGGGAGCTGACGAGAAAACACGAAGCCATCCTGATTTTCGATGAAGTGATGACCGGTTTCCGTCTGGCACTGGGCGGAGCTCAGCAGCGCTATGGAATCAAGCCGGACATGACCACGCTCGGCAAGATTATCGGAGGTGGTCTACCCATGGCGGCTTACGGCGGACGGGCGGATATTATGAGGAAGGTCGCGCCGGTAGGCCCGATTTACCAGGCTGGGACGTTGTCAGGCAATCCTGTCGCGGTAAGTGCTGGCATCGCGATGCTCACTTATTTACAGGCCCATCCCGAGGTGTACGAAATCCTGGAGGAGCGCACGGCACAGTTGACCGCGAATCCCCCAGCAGGGGTGACCGTAAATCGCGTTGGTTCCATGTTTACGTTTTTCTTCACCGATCAGCCGGTGACGGATTGGGAATCGGCCAAGCGATCCGATACGAAACGGTTCGGCGAGTTTTTTCACTTCATGCTGGATCGCGGGATTTACCTTGCGCCATCGCAGTTCGAGGCCGGGTTTGTTTCAACGGCGCACACCGAGCAGGATATTGCGCAAACGGTGGCGGCCGCGCGGGATTTCTTCCGCTGACCAGTGTTCAAAGTAACAATATAATGGAATATATGGAAGATAGTGCGGCGCATCCTTTCGAGTACGCCAGGCATGCCGCTGTGATGGAATTGCCGGGCTGGAAGGTCGGCCTGGCAACGTTGTTATCGGTTTTGCTGGCGATCATTTTCTTCGTCTCGGGAAGTTGGAAGCTGACCGATCCGTTTCAATGGCAGCAAGCGCTCACGCAGTTCCTCGTTCCCGGAAGTTTGGCCTTGCCGTTCACGATTCTGCTCGGGATCGGTGAAGTGTTTGGCGCGATCTTGATTTTGATTCCACGGTATCGCCGATGGGGCGGGTGGCTAATTGCACTCATGCTGGTCGCCTTTATGGGATACATGGGATTCAATTATTCAGCGTTGGTTGGCAAGGATTGCAGTTGCTTCCCGCTGGTGAAACGGAGCGTGGGTCCTGGCTTTTTCATCGGGGATGCCGTGATGCTGGCGATGGCGCTGGGCGCGTCGGCGTGGTCCCGCAAGTCAGAAAAAATTGGGCCTCTGTTCGTGATCTTGGGAGCCGTTGCGGTGTTCGCGGGAGTGTCTTATGGAGTGAAGGCGAATCAGATGTCTGGTCTGAAGGCGCCGGACTCGATCACGGTAGACGGGAAGAAAGTATCGTTGCAGCAGGGGCATATTTTCCTGTTCTTCTACGACCCGGAGTGCCTGCATTGCGATGCGGCCGCGCGCCGCATGGCAAAGTTGAAGTGGAAGGACACGCAGGTAGTCTCAATCCCGACCCGCATGCCTCAGTTCGCTGATGATTTTTTGAAGACAACTCATCTTAGCGCGGGAACCTCGAACGATTCCAAGATGCTGCGAGAGACGTTTAAATTTATTGATCCGCCCTACGGGGTGGCACTGGATAGCGGCCATCAGAAAGCTGCCGTGACGAATTTTGATGAGAGCGAACCGGCGAAGACTTTGCGATCAATCGGGTTTGTTGAGTAGGCTTCGTAGCCCCAGAGCAACTCCGCCAAGCAATAGCAGCACGGCTGTTCCAGGTTCCGGCACCGCGCCGAGTGGGGCATAGTTGAATCCAGATTGAGCGACGACACTCGATCCCGCCACGGGATTGCCTTGACTGTCGACAACGCCGAGTCCCACCAAAGTCACGGTGTTGAAGAAGTCGGCCGAGGCTGTGCAGCTATGCGCGGTGTTTTGATTCACGCTGGTTGTACCGATACACCCTGTAGCGGTGATCAAAGCTATCGTTGAAGAAACCTGAGCAGCGCTATACGGGAGATCGAAACTCGCCCGGGAAGAAATAACTCCGACTTCTCCAACGTAGGGAGTACCTGCGATGCTATGGCCGTTCACCATCAATTTTGAGATCGCATAATCACCGGCGGCCACTTGCGGGCTCTCATTGACCAGAGCAAGGTGCTGTGTGCCGCTGATGAGGAACACATAGCGCAGAAACCCTGCAGGCGGGGCACCGCTGAGAGTGAAGAGATCTTGCGCGTCGGCTTCCGCTTGGGACGTGCCTCCTAACGCAGGGGCCGGGCCGCTCGGAACCCATTCTAACGAGGAGGCGGATACATGAAACGTTGCGTAGTCGGCGCTAGTACTGGCTATGCCGATATACGCGCCACCATTCAGTGGGACTTCTATGTTGCAAACCGCAGTTTGGCTTCCGCTAGCCGTATTGGAGCAAGTTCTTAACGGGATGCCAGCCGGGCTCACGCTCGCACTCAGAGTAATCGTCGAAGCGCTTAGGCGCGTCAGACTCAGTAGCAGCAGCCAGATTCTCATGTCTCAGCTCAACTCCCGCACGAGCTCCGTCGCGCGATCTAGTAGCATACCGGTCTCGCTGCCGCAGCCCAGAAAGCGCATGCCCCGCTCCTTCCAGAATTTCGCCAAACCTAGCGTGCGCGTCTGAGTGCCCGGCACCACCCCATGAGCGATGCAGCTATCCCGAATCTTTTCCATCGCATCGACCATGATGGGATGTTGAAAGTCGCCCGGCACGCCTAACGAGATAGAGAGGTCGGCGGGACCGATCATGACCGCGTCAATACCCGGCACCGACAGAATCTCATCTCTAGCCTCAACGCCGCGCTTGGTTTCAATCTGGAAAACAACCAGCGTGTTGGCATTTAGATGCTCGATGATCTCCGACATGCTCGCCTTGGAGTGATCCACATGAATGGGAGTGAGCCCGTAGCCGCGCACTCCGACTGGCGGAAACTTCGTCCAACTCACCGCTTTTTCCAGCAACTCTGGCGATTCAATACGCGGAAAGATGATCCCCTGCGCGCCTACGTCGAGCGTACGCGCTATGAGCGAATATTGCAAGTCAGCCACACGCACGATTGGGCATAGCCCGGCATACAGCGCGATGCGGCAGATGTCTTGAATCGTTTCCAGATCGAAGCCGCCGTGCTCGCCATCGATAAAGGCCCAATCGAATCCGGCGGCCGCCAAAATTCGAACCACGTCCTGCGACCGCAATTGGCCGAAATTCGTTCCGAGTTGGACCTTGCCCGCGGAAAGGGCTTTCTTGACCGAATTGATTCTCATGACTGGATTATACGTACAGGATCTTATGGTCCGGACAGTCCAGACTCACAGCATCGTACAGAGTATCGATGAGACCAAAACCGTGCTTGGCTAGAAACGGAAGGATGGAATAGTAGCGTTCCTGCAAATGTTTTTCGGGAAAAAGCAGTCCGGAAAGATACTGAGATTCTTCCAGCGCGCGCTCGTTCCGCCGTAAAGCCTCGCGGGCCGTCTTGCGTTCGGTTTTGGAAAGCTGATATAAAATCTTGGCTCGGCTCTTGTCGAGAGCGGCTGACAAGGTAGGGTCGAAGGCGGTGAGGCCAACCTTCAAACGGTCCAACGCTGCCGCCGTGGACTGGACGACATTCTGGAAATCAGCGGTCACTTCCGCCGGGACCAGCTTGGCGGAGATCTTCTCACGCAAACAATCTTCACCGTGAAAAAAGCAAGGCAGGCCAAGTTCGTAGCGGCCCATGAGCTTGGCCGCCCTCTCATCGATCAGGGTGAAGGCGCTTCGAGCGAGAACCACAGGCATGCGTCCAAGCACGTCATCGTAGATCACCTTCGATTGCGCCAAGTATGCCAGCTCGGCGGGCCCGCCTATGTACGCGACGGTCGGCAGTAGGTAGTCCTGCACCACTGGCCGCAAAAGCGCGTTCGGAGAAAGCTGTTCGGCTCGCTCCGCGAGTTCCGCCCGAGTGTGCCGTCCATTTTTCGACACGTAGTCGCCATCCTGCCGCCGCAGGGTAATCCGCCGCTCGCCTTCCAGCAGGAAGAAAAGAGATGTCTGCGCTTCAATGTGGACCTGAGCGTGATAGCCGTCGGTCTCCAGCTCGCTACTTCGCTCAAGCACACGCTTATGCAGATCCGGTGCCCGCAGCAGGGTTTCGCGCAGCATGGGAGCGGCGATCGCGCGAATGGCATGATCCAAAGGATCGAGGAACAGCAGTCCCCACTGCTGGAGCAGTTTGCGCAATAGCTTTTCGAACGCGGCCCCAAACGTAGTGCCCGATCCGTAACACTCCGCGACGAGGTCGGAGACCTCGGCCCCAAAGGGGAATGACTGCAGCGATTCGCGCAGTTGGTCCAAGGGAGCCTCGCCGATCCGTATTGTGCCGACCGGTTGCTGAGCTTCGCCGTTGCCCTCCGCAACCAACTTCACAGGGCGATGCTTTTCCCCGAAAACGTAACAGTGATTGACTTCCGCCAGATCGTGATCTTCCGTGGCTAACCAAAAAATCGGCACGGCGGGCTGGCCTTGTTCGGTAAGCTGCTTGGCCAGCCGCACGGCTGAGAGGGCCTTGTAAATGGTGTAAGCTGGGCCGGAGAAAAGGCCGACCTGTTGACCCGTGACCACGGCGACTGTGCCGGGTTTGGCAAGCAAATCCAAGGCGGGGCTATTTCCATTCCTGGCGCGCAAAGCCGACACCATCGCCGCTCGGCGTTCATCGGGATAATCGATCTGTTTGGCGGCCTCGGCATATGAGGCGGGATCCCCGGGCCAATAATCGTAATACTTTTTAACTCGATCGAAATGGTATTGAAAATCCAGGAAGAGCTTGGATGTATGTGGGATTTCGGTATGGCGGAGACAGGCGGCTTCCATTAGGCGATCCGGGAACAGTCCAAAGGTTAACAGATGCCCCGGGTAGGATGAAAGTCGCTTAATTCCCGCGAGTCATTTCGCGCAGCAGCCACGCTTTGGCCAAACTCCAGTCTCGATGCACGCTTTGCGGGGAAAGATTGAGAACAGTCGCAATCTCCTCCACCGTGAGCCCGCCAAAGTACTTCATCTCCACCACGGCCACCTTGCGAGCGTCGAACTTCTCCAGCGTCTGCAGCGCGTCATCTAAGCGCTCGAGGTCGGGATACGTCTCCGGCGCAACCATCAAGGATTCCGTGAAGTCCATGCGCCGGGCTTCACCGCCACGCTTGGCGTAACCATGGGCTCTGGCGTGATCCACCAAAATGCGACGCATGATCCTGGCGCCCACCGCGAAGAAGTGCGCCCGATCCTGCCAATCGATGCGCCGGATCTCCAGGAGCTTGAGGTAAGCCTCATTGACCAAAGCCGTAGCCTGGACGCTATGGCCAGGTCGTTCGTTGTTCAGGCAGCGTTGGGCGATCTTGTGCAGTTCGGGGTAGGCAAGTTCAATGATGGGCGACAGGACATCCTGATCGCCTTCGCTCCAGGCTTTCAGGAGCTGGCTCATCTGCGAAGGCTGGATTGGCTCCACGCTCGCCCCCTCTTCGAGCGAAGTATAACACTGGAAAAATTTCAGGACTTCATTGGAAGTTCGCCAGCGGATTCCCGCCTCTCAGGTCGGAGAGCAAGAGCGGCAACGCAGCTCACCAGTAAAAAGGAGAATCCAATGTCACTCAATCATCCCTCGCAAGCGATACCCACGCTTGCTATCGCGTCACTTTTCACCCTCGGAGCCTGCAGCACCTTCGCCGCCTCCCTTACCTATATTGCCAACTCATCCAAGAAGATCGAGCAGGTCAGCGGTCCTTGCGACTGGGTCAGTTGGGACCCGAAGACAATCTACGGCACGCCAGGGCCTTGCGGCCACACCGCCAGCCAGTGGCAAGCCAATCAAGTCCTGGCGCAAGGCCTGGGCTACTCTTTTGAAGACACTGCGAACAAGAACTTGGTAGTCCTCTTTGGGGACACTGTAGGAGTTGATAGCACGGTCGCGCTGAATCCAGATCCTGCGAAAACTCGCTTTCTCCAATTCAATGCCAAGGACACCATTGCCAAGAGCAAGACCGTTACGGGCGATGAGGTGTTCAACATCCAGTACTTAACTCAACCAAACAGCTCCCCGGCTGCTCCGCTGTTTATTACATCCGGAGGCACTCTTTCGCAACTCCCTCCGCAACCAGACGGGCTGCAGCCTAATTACATTGCGAACGGCACGCAGGTCGCAATGGCGGCCTACGATATCGCCACCTCCGGGATCAGCATCAACGGCCAGACTTATCTGATCGTTCAAACCGGAAGCGACGCGTCGAATAAGGCCAACCCATATGACTATTCGTATTCCGTGCTGGTGAGCTTCGACGGAGTGAGTACTTTTACGCCCGGGCGGACCATCTCCGAAAGCTACTACCGGCCGGCGCTGACACCGAACATAATCTGCACATGGTGCAAGGCTACCCCCACCCCGGGTCATTTTGTCTTCACTGCGCTCTACGAGGCGCCTCTCGCGGTGGCGCAGCAGCTCGGACTGTCGGAGCCGGTCGTCTTCATCTACGGGAACGGCCAATTTCGGCAGTCCAGCCTGTACCTCTCCTACATTCCCGAGAGTGGCTTCTGGTGGGGAATCGACGACAGGACCAACATGAGCACCCAATATTTCACAGGCTACAAAAAGGACGGGAAGACTCCAACCTGGTCGAGCAACGAGTATGATGCAAAGCCGATCGTGTGGGACAATCCTCCCACCGGTTCCGCTGCTTCTCCGGATCCGGGCACCATCGGAAACAGCTCGGTGACTTTCGACAGCAATACCAACCTGTATTTGATGACTTACGACGGCGGCCACCAAATCGACCCTGCTACCGGGAAGCCTTCAGAAGCGACAAAGGGAGTCTATTTCACTTACGCGAAGACGCCCTGGGGGCCGTGGCAGACGCCGCAAATGATCTACAATGCTTGCCAAGCCCATAGCTATGGCCAAGGCTTCGGGGACTTTATTTTCTACCACACTGACGATGCGGGCAATCCGAAAGACAATACCTGCCCAACCGCTCTCCCGCCCGGCATTGCGCAACCGAAGGAAGCCTATTCCGGTCCGGCTGGCCCGATCATCGGGAGCGGCCTCGATCCATTTGGCTCGGAGGCGTTTACGAAAACTGGCGGTCCCTTTGCCCCTGAGATCATCGGGCGCTTCACTGAGCGCGCCGGCAATACGTTGAGACTCTTCTACAACCTCTCCACGTGGAACCCGTACACGGTGGTCAAGATGAAATCGGATTTCTCGATTCAATAGAGGTAAGCCACTGGGACATGATCACTTGCTGGCGATCATGTCCCCGGATGGTGCGCCCGAGGTCACTGTTCCGAGTAGTTCCACGTAAGGCCGCCATCCACGAAAATGGTCGCACCCGTGATGTAGTCGGCGTCCGCGGAAGCAAGAAAGACGGCTATGCCCGATACGTCCTTCGGTTTGCCCAGGCGGGCGAGCGGAATATTCTCCAGCAAGGCTTTCAGCTTCTCGGGATCGTTGAGTAGTTTCGAGTTAATCGGCGTTTCGATGGCGCCCGGAGCGATATTGTTCACCGTGATCCCGTAGGGCGCGAGTTCAATGGCAATATTGCGCATCATCATTTTCATGCCGCCCTTGCTCGCGCAATACGCCGTGAAATGAGGGAACGGCAGATCCTCGTGTACGGAGCTGATGTTGATGATGCGGCCTGGAACCTTTTTCGCCATCATGGTCCGGACTACGGCCTGGGCCGTGAAAAACGATCCTTTCAGATTCACGTCCATTACGATGTCGTAGTCGTGCTCGGTAACGTCCCAAAAGTCGGCGTGCTTCTCGACGCCGGCGTTATTCACCAGAATGTCGATCTGGCCGAAGCGGTTTACCCCGGCATCGACCATTGCCTGGACCTCATCGAGTTTCGTGACATCGGCCTGGCAACTGATCGAATCCCGACCGAGGGCCTTGACGGCGTCTTCGGTTTCCTTGGGGGAGTCCGTTGCGCTTCTGTAATTGATGATGACGTGCGCACCTTCTTGGGCGAGCCCGATCGCAATGCCTTGTCCTATACCTTGGCTGCTGCCAGTCACGAGCGCCACTTTTCCTTCGAGTCTCATCTTGCTATTGTCGCAGCATGTTACCCCATAAACTTAACCATTCGCGGTATTATCCCGCAAGTGTTTCATATGCGTGTGGGCTAACTCGATATCGGGATACTGCTCCTCAAGAATGGCCCTGATCGACTCTGGAACAGGCTGAGCCAATGCGTCATGATATCTCTGAACTGACAAGTCCTCTCCCCGCTCGGCTTCCACCAGCAGATCGTGCTCGTTATTTCCGGTTAGTGCGCCCTTGATCGCGATCCACCCGCTATGCAGCTTTCCAGCAAGGCCCGCTGAATGTTCGGGAACCCCGCCGGCTTCCTCAACGGCTGTTTGCAATTCCTTGGCAAACTTAGCTCGTTGACGAGCGTACTCCTCGAATGTATTCTTGAGCGTTGGATCGTCTTGCACTGAATCGGCGGCGGCGCGGAACCCGGCCTCAGCATCCTTGCAGACCGATATTACGTCGTTCACTGCGGAAAAATCAATGGTGTTGTCGAGCATAGCCGTTGGACTGTCTCAACCGCAGGAGTGTTTCCTTACTAGCAAAACGAGCGGGGTTATAGGAGGGAGGGGCTTGATCGGCTGCGGTGCGCGCAATGCGTACCGCAGCCGACAAACTGCTGAAGTAGTAACTTAAAATTTAACGTCCTACATATTCGACTGTAAAGCTAGTCGTAGAACTTACTCCGGCGCTGTTCGTAACCGTTAGCGTGATCACATAATCACCGCGTCCGCCGAAGGTGATCTGAGGATTCGGCACTGTTGGACCCGGAAGGAAGTTCACCGGTTTATCCGAAGTGAACATGTACGTCAACGGGAGGTTGTTCGGGTCCGTTGAGTTTCCGGCATTGATTTGCAACGGATTCAAAAAGGCCTGGAACACGCCCTGAGTCGGGAAGACGGGGCTGAGAACGATTACCGGAGCTCCGGCGCTAGTCCCTGGGGGCGTAACTGGTGCCGCGGGGAACGTGAGGGTTCCTTGCGCGCTTGCGGAATAAGCTACAACCTGGCCCGCGACAACTTCCACCACGTTGTTGATCTTGGCTGGCGTATCAGTCGTGTATCCGATTGAAATCGCTGCCGGTGCGCCTTGAAAATTGCCAAATGGTCCATTCGAGCTTCCCACCTTGCCTACGATGAGAACGCTGGGCGTGGGCGAGCAGGACGTGAAAATTTGGCTGACGTTGAGGACGTAACTCTGAATCGTGGATCCCGTCACGTCAACGGCGAGCGGTGTCGGGTTCGGGGATCCGGCCGCAACCAGAAAAGTCGTATCGGTTACGGTGTTTGCCTGGCTGTTATAGATTAGCCGTGTCCGGATCTCTTGCGCGCCGCCGGCGATCGACGCCAAAATGTTGGCTGGAACGTTAGGCGTAATCGTCGTTAACAAGTTGGACAAGGTTAATGCTCGTTCGATGGAAAGGCTTTGAAGCGACGTTGGCGCAACCGTGCAGGTTGGCGGTGTCGTGGGCGGCGTGGTTTGGGCTTCGAGCGAAAGGGTCCCGATAATCGCGCCGAGAGCGAGCGGAAGCACTGCAAGTTTAGTTCGAGTCAGATTCATGTTTGTTCTCCTCTTTTAGCTCTATGAACTGCACTGAGCCTTATAACACCACAACGTTCGATGCAGTTCTTGGGTTCCGATTTCAGTTTTGATTCAATTGTTGTTTGATTGTACCCAAACTTTAATCGTCTCAAGACATCATCCCTTGTAGAATAACGTATCTTGCCCCGTCGGGTGCAGGAGGCAAGGGCGACAGACTAGAGCCTACGCCCTTGGAAGACCGGAACGGTGAAAAGCGGAACTACTTCGCTTTCTTCTGCTTCTGTTGACCGACGCGGACCTTAAACGATTTCTGCTTATCTTCCTGAAACGATTTATGATCGTGCCGGGACACCGCATCCGTCAAGTATTTATCCACATCGGCTTGCTTCGGCAGAACCACCATCAACGTGAAATGATCGTTGCACGTCGGGCAAAAAGGTCGAAGCTTCTTTACATTCGGAATTGCCATAACACATATAGGCTAGCATGGACGAACCCTAGTGTTCAGCATCCAAGTATTCCAACCTCGCGACTTGAGACGCATGCTGCAGATTGAAGCTGAGGCGTTTGGGGAGTATGCTTGGCCTGCCGATCTCCTTCAGCACTACGCCGACCGATGCACGGAATTCTTTTTTGTGGCCAGGATCAATCGTGTGATTTCCGGCTACAGTATCACCTGCCTGACGGATCAGCGAGCCGAACTGGTATCGATCGCGGTGCTGAACCGATTTCGGGGACAAGGTGTTGCTCAAAAACTGTTGAACCATACCATTCGGAAACTCAAGCCGAAGCGTGTCGCTGTGCTCTCTCTTACGGTTCGCCGCGACAATCTGAACGCGATCCGCCTTTACCGCTGCTACGGTTTTGTCCGAACTCGGACCATCCCCGCTTATTACGAAGATGGCGCCACCGGCTGGCGAATGAAGAAGACGCTCTAAACTTTTAGAATCGCTGGAAACGAGGCGCCACATTCCCGCACAAAAGAGTGCTTGCATTTTGCGTCGGGGGTAAGATATCATCCCCGCTAAATCACAAAGCTGCCATGAACAAGATCAGGTTGTTACCATATTCCGCCTCCGCGTGCGCTGCCGTCTTGATAGTCGTTGGGCTGGGCAGTTGCCAGCCTTCCGTCTCCAAACGCTTTCCCGATCCCAAGACGCGATTCGCGAACTATAGCAAGACTTGCGACGGTATTCCAGGCAACGTTCCGGATCACTACGGCTACTATCTCACCGACGATCAGAAGAAAGGCGGATGCACCTGGTATCTCTGGACCGGAGGCGATCCGCTCAGAACGGAAGGCAGCCCCGAAAATGCGCGTGGCAACTCCCGATTCTGGCGCATCGCGGAGAAGAAGCTTTGGAAAGAGGCTAAGATTCTTCAGCTTCCCATCAACGTGCAGATGCTGAAGTACATCACCGGCACCCCCCGCGAGCAGCGCTTTAAAACATTGGGCGTAGTGAATGATCCGGGCTGCAAGAAAGCGTCCAAGCCCGACGCGTACGGGCTCATGCTGGACGACTGCGAGGATCCTTATTCGACCGGGATCATGGGTCTCCGCCTTTTCCCCAACCCTTACTTCAACCCTGATAACTGGGACGCTGCCAAATATATCGGACACGATTCGAGCATTGAACCGCCCTATTTGGCCGGTCTGAGCTGCGGCATTTGCCACATTGCGTTCAACCCGTCCAAGCCTCCGGCCGACCCGGAAAATCCCAAGTGGGAGAATCTTGCCCCTGCATTTGGCAACCAATACCTCAACGAGGGCAAGATGTTCATGGGCGGACTGCAGGATGACAATTACCTCTACTGGCAATATCACACGCAGCAACCAGGAACCTCCGACACGAGCCGCATCAGCACCGACTTCATCAACAACCCGAATGCCATCAACTCGATCTGGTACATTCTGTCGGCCCGCCCCAAGCACATGGAAAAGATGAATGACGGCACCATGCAGGCAGTGCCGCATATCTTGAAGGACGGTTCGGATTCGATAGGTGCGGCAGGCGCCGCTCTGCGGGTCTACGTGAACATCGGGACGTGCCCCGATTACCGCAACAGCCTTGAAGACACATTCTTGGGAATCAAGGATCGTCAGCATCCCTTCGATCTGGCGAAGGTTGAAAGAGATTGCGTGGATTGGCAGCTAACGGCCGCTCGCATGGGGAACGCGGCCAACTTCCTGGATGCGGTGCAACCCTACTATTTGAAAGATGCGCCGGGAGGCTCGGATTATCTGAAGGGCTCATCCGAGCAGATGGATCTCGGCAAGACCGCCTTTGCCGAAAATTGCGCGCGCTGCCACTCAAGCAAACTCCCGCCCGAGTTGGAAGCCAAGAAAATCGACAAGCATTCGGACTCCGCCAAGCCCTATTGGGTGCAACTGGTCAAGAGCGGCGACTTCCTCGCCAAGAACTTCCTCTCCGACGACGAACGCTATCCGCTGGTATCGAAGGACAAGAAACTCGCCTTGGGCACCAACGCGGCGAGGGCTTTGGGAACCAATCCGACCGAGGGCCACCTCTGGCAAAATTTCTCGTCGGCAACCTTCAAAACCCTGCCGGTGCCGGGAAAGCTGATTCTGGAGAATCCATTCGACTCGAAAAGCCCGATTGAATTCGCCATGCCGAATGGCGGGTATTATCGAACTCCCTCGCTGATCAACGCCTGGGCGACCGCGCCTTTCCTGCACAACAACATGCTGGGCGTCTATAACGCCGACCCTTCCGTCACAGGACGCATGGCCGCATTTCAAGATGCTGCGGAAAAGCTGTTGTGGCCCGAGAAGCGCCTCGGCAAGAAGACTGTGAAGGTGATCGAGAAGGACACTTATCTCAAAGTTCGCTCGATTGCGATTCGCATTCCGGCGGGCACTCCCATCAACCTGCTCGCGAATATCAACGCGTACAAACTGGTTCACGTTCCCGGCCTTCTGGAGCAGCTCGCCAAGATACTCGAGAATCCGGATCGCCTGGTTCGGCTCGTGAAAGCTTTGAAGAACGAGGGACAGTACGATGACGATCTGAAGAAAATGGTCCCGGATCTGTTGGCCCTAAGCCAGTGCCCCGATCTCATCGAAGATCATGGCCATACGTTTGGAGCAGAGATGAAGGACGACCAGAAGAAAGCTCTGATCGAATATATGAAGACGTTCTAACTGACTCACATGCGCTGGCTCGGCCTATCCTTCTTGCTGATTGCATCTGCAGGCTTAGTTGGCTGCGGAAAATCTCTCGGGCAGCAAGAGCCGCCAACAAAGTGGACCACGGGTTTTTGGTTTTGGAATGGCAGCGAGGCTTCCGTGATCGCGCCAGTCAATGCAATTGACCTAATCTTCTGCCAGGTAGGTGTCATCGTTAAGAAGACTTGGCCACTACGCTCCGGAGAGCCCTGGAGCGTTTACGGAACCCTTCCAGAGCACTTACCGCCTGCTAGGGAATATTGGCTGGTGTTTAGATCCGACAGCCCTGGCATTCCCGCTAGGGAGGTCGTGCCCAAGCTTGCGGAGATCTATTCCAAACTTCGGAATGAAGGGCAGCGGCGAGGTTTGCAAGTGGCAGGGATTCAGTTGGATATCGACAGTCCCACGCGGGCTCTCCCGAACTATGCGGCCTTCCTCAGCGAGTTTAGGAAAGAGCTTCCAACAAGCGCAAGAATTTCTATCACCGGCTTGCTCGATTGGTTCCGGGATGGCACTGCGATTAGCGCAGTGCTTCGTGAGGTGGACGAATTCGTTCCGCAATTCTATGACGTTCAAGATGCAAACAGAAACCGCGGCGGAGGGATCGCAGCGCGATTCGATGCGGACAAATGGGGTCCGATTTTCAATGCCTATCGAAAAGTTTTCCGTATCGGCATCTCGACCTTTGGCCGATCGCGATTGGTGCGGAGCGATGGCGAGGTCCGGGGCATCATCGGGGATATAAAACCGCTCGACATCGCAGTGGATTCGGCTTTTCAGCTTCACAGTTCCCGAACGGAGGCGAACGAATTGGTGCTGAGCTACCGAGCAACGCGCCGGGCTAGCGTCGGCTACGCCGACTTCGACCTTGGAGATGAAATTCAGTTTGCGCTTTCTACGCCGGAGACAATCAGGTCCGAAGTGGAAGGTGCAAGACGGATTCATGGATTTTGTGCCGGTGTGGTTTTCTTCCGATGGCCTGCGTTCAATGAGGCTCTGGCCGCACAACCAACTGAAGTCCTAAACGCGGCTGGCGCCGACGTTCGCCCGGAGAACAAATTGAGCGAGCTGCGAACCACCGATGGAAATTGCGCGACGGTGAACTGCGTCGACCTCTACTTTATTGATGCTCAGCCCCTTTCTTCTGAGGCAACTCGCTACGGCATTCATAGCTCAAGAGAGTTGGAGTATTTCTTACCAGCGGAAAGGATGCCCGTTCACATGACAGGGCCGTCTCGGATGGAACTGCGGCTGCCGCCCTATTGCGGCCGAAGCCGGATGTACCTCGGTCGCGCGGTAACATCGAAGCCGGCCGAATTCACACTGGAGCAAGAGCGATGACGATACTTGTTCGGATTGCCGCGTGGTCCTTTCTCTCTTTTTTCGGGCTGAGTTTGGTTTTGGCCTGCGCATTCGACAACACGCTTCGGGAGTATCTGAGCCTGCAATTCTGGCTGCCGATGGCCACGCGGGCCGTTCATACAGGAACAGTTGAGCGCTCTTCAACGCCTTTCGCCGGAATGGAGAAGGCTCAAAGCGACAGTCCTCTCGCGAAACTGCAAGCGGCGTACCAGACAATTCCCGCGGATGATTTTGTCCCAACCGAAGCAGCGGAACTCCAGCGGACCCTTGCCGCAGCGCGGTCGCAGAAAAACTTGACAAGCCGGGAGCGGGACCAGGTAAGGTTAATCGATGCAAAGATCGATCTGAGGGCCGGATCGGTCGAAAATGCGGGGCCGTTGCTTAGCGCGAAGAAGAAACTGACGGAGTTTCCCAAAGTCGCCGAAACATCGGAGTATCTTAGTGAAGCACGCGGCTGGCTGGCGCGAGTCTATTTTCTATTGGGAGAACACACGGCCGCAGGCAAGATCTACCTCGATGAATTGAATCGGACGGGGTCGAACCTCAGCACCGAGACGTTGGCCACTTCGCTGAAGATGAATTACGGGTATGACGGCGGCCTCGAACTCGTTGCTCATCTGGACGAGTATTTTGACACGGCCGAGCATGCGGCGTTCGCGATTCAGTTAGTAACGAACCCGCGCTGGGATTGGAGCTTTCGTTACCACCAAGGAGAGCCCGATCCAATTGTGGCGAGCTCGCCGCCGTATGGGCTGATTCAGAGTCTCTTGGAAAAGCACCGCGATCTGTTCCGATCGAAAGAAGGTGCTGGCGCTTTGGCTTTGCTAGGCATGCGCACCGCCCTCCGTGCCGGTGACCCCGCAGGAGCCACGAGAATTGCCGCAAAGATTCCGACCAACGCTGCATTTCGCGGCGATCCGGACTTCCTCTGGATGTCAGCTTCGGCCCACTTTTTATCGCGCGATTACGACGGAGCCAAGCGGCCTCTTCTGCGTCTATTCCGATCCCCCCGTTCCTCGGACGATGAAAAGGCTGCTGCCGCTTACGCGCTTTGCGGCGTTTATCGGAAGACCGGAAACAGCGTTGAACAGATCCGTTTCGCTCTGTGGCTGCGCACGGAAGCGCGCCGCGATGTTCGGTACATAAGCAGTCCTGGAATAATCGAAGATCGCTCGATTTATTGGGCGACCTCCGGATGGGACTTGAACCTGCTGCTCGATGCGGAGGCTCCGATTGCAGCGCTGCGGACGTTCCTCGAGAGACATTCGAGAATGCCGGACGTTCGCCTGGTCCGGTACGGTCTGGCGGTGCGACTGGCTCGCGCTAATCAGTATGAAGAGGCGGCGAGGATCTACGCGGCATTGAACGCGCGGGTGCGGGCTTCCAGAATGCGAGAGGTTGCTGCGCTTTACAAACGAGCTCATGCTGCCGATCTGCCTCTTAACGAGCACCAAGAAGCCACGTACAATTTTGCCAGGTTCATCAGTGCCCATCCAGATGGCGTCTATTTCAACGATGAGCTGTGGGGTGGATTGCAGCGTTATGCTTTGTTTGGATCAAGGGACGGTCGAATGACTCGCGCGGAACATTTAAAACAGATTGCGTTCGAGCGGAAATTGAAAGACGAGCAGGAGGAGCGGTGGAGGGCTTACCTGCTCTTGCGCGAAGTGGTGGCCCAAGCAGGGAAGGCAGATCTGGGCCGGAAGGCGGCGGTGCTGGCGATCCGATGCCTGCGCGGAATCAGCAGCGAACGTTTCGAGCGAGCTAACGAGATTCGGGCGGCGGATATTCAGCTGTCCCGGTGGCTCCGGAGTTAAGTTACTGAAAGCCGACAGGAATGTGCTGCCCACAAACAAATGGAAAACGACATCATCTTCGAACCGTTGAAATTTCGCAACCTAACGGTAAAGAACCGGCTGTTCCGCTCCAATATTTCCGGCCGCTTCGATAACTACGACGGCTCCGGCACACAGACCCGAATCCACTGGGAAGAGAGCTTCGCCGCAGGTGGCATTGGGGCCATCATTTCGTCGTTTGTACCCGTCCATTTGCCCGGACGCCTCATGCCCAACTACGCCATGATTCACAGCGACGAGACCATCCCGTTCTGGCGCAAAGTAGGCGAAGCGGTCCACCGGCATGACTGCAAATATATCCTCCAGCTCAGCCATTCGGGCCGTCAGCGCGATAACCCAGGCGTGGAAAACCTGATGAACAAGTCGCTCTCATCCACCAACCACAAGGACACGTTCCACGGAATCCTGTGCGAGGAGATGACGACCAAGGAGATCAAGGACACCGTCCAACACTTTGCCGACGGCGCGCGCCGCGCTCGCGAGGCTGGTCTCGATGGAGTGGAACTGCACGCATCCCATGGATACCTGATCACCCAGTTCCTTAGCTCCGCGATTAACGACCGAACGGACGAGTATGGAGGCTTGCTCCGAAACCGGGCCGCCTTCCTGCTCGAAATTATCCATGCGATCCGTAAGACGGTGGGCACGGATTTTCACTTGCAAGCAAAGCTGAACGCCGTCGATTTCGGCGACGCTCTGTTCCCCTGGGAGAAGCAAGGCAACACGCTGGATGAAGGGATCGAGGTTGCCAAGTGGGTGGAAGAAGCTGGCGTGGATGCCATCCACGTGTCCATCGGAAGCATATTTCCCCATCCGCTTCTGCCACCGGGCGGCTTTCCGCCGGACGAATTGAACTGGTGGTACGGCAACATGATGTCGAGCGGCGTGCGAGGTTATCTGAACTACACGCTGTTCCACTTCAAGCTGCTTCGTCCCATCTTCATTAAGCTTTGGGCGCGGACTAAAAAGAGCCATCCCATCGAAGCTGTCAGCTCCGAGTATTGCAAGGAGGTGAAGAAGAACGTCAGCGTTCCAATCATCAATACCGGCGGTTATCAAGACGCTCGCGTAATTCGTCGCGTGATTTCGGAAGGCTACACGGATGCAGTTTCGATTGCCCGGCCATTGGTGGCAAATCGGGACCTTCCGCACATTTTGCAGTCCGGGAAAGACCTGCCGCCTAAGCCCTGCACCTTTTGTAATCGCTGCCTGATCAACGCCGTCGCCAATCCGCTGGGATGCTACGACGTTCGCCGATACGATGGCGACCGCGAAAAGATGTTGGCCGAAATCATGAAGGTGTTCCACCCAACGGCCTTCGAGGCTCCAAATGGCTAATACCATGACTGTGCTGTCGACGGAAGGCCCGCTGGTCGACAATGTATTGCAATCGCCGGTCGACCGCTATCAGCATTCGTTTCGTCGAACGTGGATGCTGATCAAAGTGGCCTTGCTTCTTATGGTCGCCGCCTACCTGGTTTGGTACTTCACGCTGGACCGTCCCGAGAAACATGCCGAGATTCTGGAACACTTCAAATATGGTTCGATCGGCAGCGAACCGGGAGGGTCCCTTTTCAGTTCGGTGGGCGGAGTGCTCCCTCCTTATTGGGTGTTCAAAGCGCTGCCTTCCGTGTGTCCGGAGAAGCTACCCGGCGGGTACGCATCGCTCGGGATGCTTTACGAGCCAGGCCACGATTTACCTATCGGCGTCTCTCGTCGGCGTCGGCTGGGGATCGAACAGGTTGGTCTGAATTGCGCGGTCTGCCATACGGGAACGGTGCGCGCCACCCCAGCCAGCCAAGCCTCCATTGTCGCGGGAATGCCGGCTCACCAGCTCGACATTCAGCGGCTCTTCGAGTTCATCCTGGACTGCAGTCTGGATGACCGCATGACTGCCGACAGCGTGATCGCCAAGGCTGACGAGAGTGGCGGCCGCATGGGATGGCTCGAGAAACTGCTCTACCGCCAGACTGTAATCGCAAGGGTGAAGGCCCAGACTGTCAGCCTGCGCAATCGCATCGGACCGCTGCTGGCGGGAGGGGTACCGCGTTGGGGACCGGGCCGCGTGGATACTTTCAATCCTTACAAGTCGATTCAGTTCAACTGGCAGCTCGCCCAGTTGCCTCACGATGAATTGATTGGCGCGTCGGATTTTCCATCGCTTTGGAATCAGAAGCCGCGCGATGGAATGCATCTGCATTGGGACGGCAATAATACATCGGTGGATGAGCGGAATCTTAGCGCATCTCTCGGTGCGGGAGTGACTCCGGTTACAGTGGACCATGCAAGCCTAGCGCGGATCCACGATTATATTTGGACCTTGCCTCCTCCGAAGTATCCGTTTGCAATCGATACGGCTGGCTCGGGACGCGGCCAACTGATTTTCAACGAACAGTGTGCCGAGTGCCATAGCTTTACGGGGAAGAAGACGGGGACCGTGGAAGAGATCGGCGCAATCGGCACGGATCCCTTCCGGTTGAATTCCTACACGTTGTTGTTCGCAACGAGCCAAGCGTCTCTGTACCCGGAAAGCGAGTATCGCTTTAAACAGTTTCGGAAGACGAACGGTTACGCGAATCAGCCGCTCGACGGCGTATGGGCGCGCGCTCCCTATCTGCACAATGGATCGATCCCTTCAATCTGGGATCTTCTGCAGGAACCGGATAAGCGTCCCAAACAGTTCGCGCGCGGATACGATGTGTACGATCAGCGCAATGTGGGATTCGTTTCGAATCCGCCCAGCCAGTCAGCTTTCGTGTATGACACTACGGTGCCAGGCAACGGGAACGGCGGCCATCTTTACGGTGCCAAGTTACCAGACGAGCAGAAGCGCGATTTAGTGGAGTACCTGAAGACCCTATGAAGCGCCGCGTGATCATATTTATAGTGCTGCTTGCGGCAGCCGTTGGACTACTCACCTATTACAAGCTCTTTCGCCAAGTTCCGCCCGAGCGCTTCGCATCAGCAGAGGATCACTTTCTCTACGGATCGGTGGGAACAGAAGCAAATGATGGCGTTCCATACTGGATCTGGCTCGCCCTTCCGCGAGTGTTCCCCGATCTACTCCCGGGACCCGGCGGATATGCTTCTATCGGCGTGCTCTCGCAAGAGGGTCGCGAAATGCCAGTCGGATTCGCCAAGCGGACCATTGGGATTGAACGTGTCGGGATAAACTGCGCCCTCTGTCATACAGGCACGTACCGCTTGCAAGCTTCCGACAAGCCCATAATCGTGGCCACGGCGCCCGCGCACCAAATGGGGCCGCAAAGCTATCTCCGCTTTCTCTTCGCTTGCGCCAACGATGCGCGCTTCAACGGCAAAATCATCATGGCCGAGATCGATCGCAACACGAAATTGTCGTGGCTGGATCATCAACTCTACAAGTACATTCTGATTCCGTTTACCAGGCGCGCACTTCTCAAGCAACAGCGGGTCGACAACAACTATGGCTGGATGAAAGATCTGCCGCCATGGGGGCGCGGCCGCATTGATCCCTTCAACCCGATAAAGTATCGAATTCTAAAACAGCCGGTGGATGGAACCATCGGCAACGCCGACATGGTCCCGCTCTGGAATCAGAAGCAGCACGCGAACACGGTTTATCACTGGGATGGTTTGAACACCGATCTGAACGAGGTGGTGATCTCTTCTGCGATTGGGGATGGAGCCACGCCGCGATGGGTGGAAGCCGACTGGAAGAAATCGGACTCCGAATCGAGCTTGAAGCGCATCCGCCAATTCATCATGGACCGGCAGCCGCCGAAGTTCCCTCTGCCAGTGGATGAGGCGTTCGCGGCCAGGGGCAAAGCTATCTATGATCGCGAATGCGCCAGTTGCCATGCCCTCGGCGGAGAAAAAACGGGCAAAGTGCAGCCTCTGGACGATCCGGCGCTGAAGACGGACCGCCACCGCCTGGACATGTGGACCGCGAACGCAGCCCAGGCTTACAACGGGTACACATCGGGATACGGCTGGCAGCTCACTCACTTCGTGAAGACGAATGGCTACGTCAACGTGCCGCTCGATGGCATCTGGATGCGGGGTCCTTATTTACATAATGGTTCGGTGCCAACCCTGGCCGATCTGCTGGAGCCCACTGAGAAGCGTCCCAAGCTTTTCTATTCCGGCAACGATGTCGTGGATCCGGTTAAGGTAGGGTTCGTTAGCACGGGGCCGGATGGCTTTCGCTTCGATACCAGCGTGGCTGGAAACAGCAATGCCGGGCATCTCTGGGGAACGCAACTGCTTGCAGACGAGAAGCACGCGATGGTCGAATACATGAAAACGCTATAGCGCGGAGGAACTCTTGAGAGACATTATTCTAAATGGAATCGATCCCATCAGCGGCGAATATCTAGCTGCTCCCATGGATGCGCAAGCAGCGGCTCGCTCAGCCAGCGGAGCGAATCAGGCGCATCCAGCCGTGGCCGCGATTCAGGAGGGCAAGACGGAGGGATTGTCCTTCGGGTTGGATCCTACGCGCATTGAGCAAGCTGGATGGGCTCTGATCTTTCACGTCGCCGAAGACCCTGCAGTTCGAGCCGCTTTCGATCCGCTCGTGAAACATCGTCTTGGGCAGATCGAAGATCCCGGTCGAGTGAAAACGCTGACTTATAACGGGGAAGAGTTCGAGGACTGGCTTGGCAAGCAGGGCGTGGCGCCGGGCACTGTCAAACCCACCAAGCTTCCGCTCTACCTCCTGGTGGTGGGTGATCCGGAGCGTATTCCGTTTGAGTTCACGCAGCTGCTCGATATCGAATACGCGGTAGGGCGGCTGCATCTGGACACTCCAGCCGACTACGCCCGCTACGTGCAGACCGTCATCGATTACGAGACTACCGACGAGATAACGAATGCCAGGGAAGTTGTCTTCTTCGGTACCGAGCACACGGGTGATGCAGCCACGAATCTGAGCTGTGAACAAATGATGAAGCCATTGTTGAACGGCTCCGACGGGGACCCCGCCATTGCAGATTCCATGCGCTTCCGATCCAACGGGCTGCTTGGACCGGACGCGACCAAGAGCGCGCTATCAAAGGTGCTGAACAGGCCGTCGGGGGAGAAACCGCCAGCGTTTCTCTTTAGCGCTACGCACGGAATTGGATGGCCTGCCGACAACGCTCTTCAAGCGACGGGCCAAGGTGCCCTGCTATGCGGAGATTGGAAGGGCCGCGGCTTGAGCCCCGTGCCGATCACGCAGGATCAGTATTTCGCGGCCGCCGATACGGTGGGCGGGAACGTAAGGAATCTGATTGCGTTTGTATTTGCCTGTTACGGTCTGGGTACGCCTCTTCGCGATAAGTACTCGTTCGACCCTCCTCAACAGCCTAAGCAACTCGCTCCCAAGCCGTTCTTTTCCGCTCTGCCGAAGGCGCTGCTGTCCGCGCCAATGGGTCCCGCGCTGGCGATGATCGGGCACATCGAACGGGCCTGGGCGTCGTCCATCGCCCCTCCTGGAGCGGGTTCGCAGATTCAGCCGTTTCAAAATGCGCTGGCGAAGATCCTGAGCGGCGTTCCGTTGGGGTTGGCTTTAACGGATTTTGCTGATCGGTACGGATCGTTTTCGGGCATGCTGACCACGATGCTGACGGCCCGGATGAACGGGACATCCGTGGATGAGCAAAAGCTCGCGGTCACCTGGACACAGCAAAATGACGCTCAGTCGTACATGCTGTTCGGCGACCCGGCGATTCGGCTGCGCTTTGATAAAACGGCTTAGTGTTGTTCGCGGTTATTCGGCGAGCATGCGGCGGCGCAGCAGGTCCAGCGCCGTGTTCGTCGCCAACGTGCGAATTCGCTGCCGATCTGTGGCGAACTGGTAACGTACAGCTTCCGATCCTCGCGGACTCGCAAGTCCGATGAACACCAGCCCGACCTGTTCTCCGCCCGGCCCCGCGTAGCCTGTTACCGACACCGCGTACTCGGAGCCCGTGTTGCGCCGCGCTCCTTCGGCCATGGCGATCGCCACCGGCTCACTCACCGCGGTATGCTCCCGAAGCATCGCTTCCGGGACGCCGAGCAGCTTCGTCTTCATCTCGTCGGTGTATGTCAGAAACCCGCCGGAGAAATAGTCCGAGCTGCCTGGAATGGTGGTGATTCGCTCGCCGATCATTCCGCCAGTCGCGCTCTCAGCCACACTGAGGTGAGCCTTTCGCTCGCGGAGGAGATTCCCAACCACTTGTTCCAATGGCTCCCCATGCTTGGAGTAGAGGTGCTCGCCCAACAGAGGATCGATGCGTGAGGCAAGCTCTTGCAGCAAAGCGTCGGCCCGCTCTTCGGTCTCGCAGCGAGCCCGAAAATGTATCTGGATGTCGCTGGCCGCAGCGAGGATCGTAGTTACCGGATTCTGGTACTGCGTGTAAACAGGCGCGATCAAATTATCGAGATCCGATTCGCCCATCCCTGCCACCCGATAGAAAAGAGCGCGGATCACTTGGGGCGGCAGCAAATCCTGAAGCTTCGGAAGACAGCGGACCGGAAACAGCGCCTTCAATTCGCGCGGCGGACCCGGGAGCAGTACCACAACCGAGCCGTTATGAACGATCCATTGTCCAGGGGCCGTGCCCCAATCGTTTTGCAGAATTTCAGCTCCGGCCAGGAGGTAGGCTTGGCGCTTGTTATTCTCCGCCATCTTGCGGCCGAATTTCTTAAAGCGTTCCACCAGCCAGTCACACACATCCTGGTTGAAAATCAATTCGCGATTGAGGGCGGCGGAAACGGCGTCGCGGGTTACGTCATCTTCCGTAGGTCCCAATCCGCCCGTGACGATCACGATTGTCGAACGGAGCAGGGCGGCGCGGATCGTCTCCGTGAGCAGCGCGCGTTCGTCGCCGACGATCGTCTTGCGCACGACTTCAACGCCCAGCGCATTCAGTTGATCGGTAAGGTAGAGCGAGTTGGTGTCGATCTTCTGCGGGGTCAGCAGCTCGGTGCCGACCGCGACAATCTCGGCATCGGCCATTTAAGGCAGCGGCTTTCCTGCGATGTCGACGTCCACGCGATATAGAGCGTTGTTGGTGCAAATCATCATGGATCGCGAGGGGGTAAACGCCATGCCAACAATGCCGTTCCCCGAAAGGAACAGTTCGGGTTTGTCGTTGCTATCGAAACGGATCACGCCCCGGCGTCCGCCGAGCGACGCAGCAATGTACAGCCTGCCCTCGGCATCCACCGCCATTCCCTGCGGCCTTCCGAGACCGCGGTAATACACGTCCACTTCGCCTGTCGGCGCAATGCGATGAATGCAGTCGAAGCTGGATGTCGTGGGTCCGCTCACGTACAAGTTTCCATCCAGACCCAATGCTAGATGATAGGCCGCGATGGATGGCTCCAGGGTGGCGAAAACATAAATCTGGCGTGAGCGGCTGATCTTGAAAATAGTCCCGCTCCGGTCGCCGACATACATGTTTTCGTCGGAATCGAGGCAAATCCCGGTGGCCACGCCCATTCCTTCCACGTAGACGGACATGTTGCCGCTGGTGGTCACCTGATAAATGATCCCGTCGTAACGGCTGGATATGTAGAGCATCCCTTCGTTGTCCAGGGCGAGACCGGTGGCGTTCATTACGTCCGTCACGAAGGGCTTAGGAGTATAATTCGGGTCGATCTTATAAACGGAAACTGGCGTTTTCTGTCCGCGCGAACCGCTGAATGTGACGTATACATTGCCGAAGGAATCCACTGCGGGATTGGCCACGGGGTAAAGACTATCGGCGATTTGCACTCCCACGTCGCAACTCCACGTGGGCTTGGCCTTCTCTCCAGTCTGAACCACGAGATCGCCCGCTCCCGCGCCCTCGGGCACGCGAACCACCAGGTAGGAGTCGGATCCGATTACGATGGGTGCCGACACGTCGCCGATGGTTACCTGCGGATTTTGGGAGCGCGCGAGGCCCTTTCCGCGGATTTGAAACTCTCCTCCGGGAATCGCCGCTCCCGGTGTTACGCCGGAGATGTGAGCCCGCCCGTTGGAGTCTTTGCTTAATGCCATATTCAGTAAAGATTGAAACATCCCGCCATGAATAATACTAGCGCGCCATAGGCGCCCGCTAGAAGATCGTCAGCGACAATGCCGGTGCCGCCGGGCAACGCTTCCAGACGGCGGATCGGAAAAGGTTTCCAAATGTCGAAAGCTCGAAAGAGCAGAAAACCGAGCAACCAACTCTTCCAGTTGAATTTCGTGGCTCCGGCCAGCGTTACCCACTGGCCCAACACCTCGTCCACCACGACAAAGCCCGGGTCTTTGCGCCCACGCACCATTGCTGCTACCCCCGCGGCCCAAATGCCTGGAAAGAGTAGCAACCCCGTTGGCAGGAGCAACCACACAGGACGAAAATGCCAGAACGATTCCGCCGCGAGCGCGAGTGCCACGGCTGCCGCTGAACCGGCCGTGCCCGGACCAACGGGAAAAAATCCGCACCCGAACCAGGTGGCGATCACGTCGGCCAAGCGAACCCTATTCGTCTTCGGGTTCATAGTCCTCGAAGGCGTCGACCGGCGTGGAGATTACATATTTCTCCGAGGCCCAATTTCCTAAGTCGATCAGCTTGCACCTTTCGCGGCAGAACGGTAAAAACTCAGAGTCCGGCGGGACTTCCGTTTTACAAATCGGACACTTCATCGGCTGACGGGGACAGTCTGCGGGCGCGGCGATCCGAGAATCTGGAACGGGCTTAGAGCGGGGACGGCCGCATCACGATACGGAGCATCGATCAACTCGCCGACCAGATCGTAGTCGTGAGCTTCCGTGATCCGCATGCGGCGAATGTCACCGATTTGCGGCGGCACCTCGCCAAAGTCGTTGATGTAACAGACGCCGTCAATTTCGGGAGCTTGCGTTGAAAGACGCGCTTCCCAAAGCAGATCGGTTTCCTGGGACGGTCCTTCCACCAGCACGTCCACTTCCCGACCGATCATCTTCCGGTTGCGCCCCAGCGAGATCCGTCGTTGCAGCGCCATCAGCTTGCGCTTGCGATTATAAATTGTGCGCGCGTCCACCTTGCCATCGAGCGCATAGCTGGCGCTAGTGTCTTCGTCCGAATAGGAGAACACGCCCAAGCGATCAAATTGAGCCGCCTTGACGAACTCGCATAAACTTTCGTAATCGGCGTCGGTCTCGCCCGGAAAGCCAACGATCATGCTGGTACGGATCGCAACGCCGGGAATCGTGTTGCGGATCCGTTCAATCAGCTTGAGAAAGATGTCGCCGCTCGCGCCGCGCTTCATGCGCTTCAGAACGGGAGCGCTGGCATGTTGCAGCGGCATGTCTATGTACTTGACCAGCGCCGTGTGGCCTGCGATGGTATCGAGCAGTTTCTGGGTGACGCGGTTCGGATAGCAGTAGAGAAAACGAACCCACTTCTCCAGAGGAGTCTCAATCTGAGCCAGACGCGCCAGCAGCATCGCCAAGCCGTCTTTCAGCCCGAGATCCTCGCCGTAGCAGGTAGTGTCCTGGCCGATCAAATTAATTTCGCGGACGCCTTGCGAGAAAAGCCTGGTAGCCTCTACCACCACGGATTCGAAGCGGCGGCTGCGAAACTTGCCGCGATATTGCGGGATGACGCAGAACGTACACGGGTGGTCGCAGCCTTCAGCGATCTTAATGTAAGCGTGGTGGCGGGCCGTGGAGAGTACCCGCGGGGTCAAGTCATGATACAAGTACGGCTCAATCGGATTAGTAGAGGCGTCTGCGCCTTCGCAGAGCGCCACGATTTTATCGAGCTCGTTGGTCCCAAGAATCGCATCCACTTCCGGCATATTGCCGAGGATGTCCCCGCGATAACGCTCCACCAGGCAGCCTGCGACGATCAGCTTTTTAGCGCGGCCGGATTTCTTGAACTCAGCCATTTCCAGGATGGTGTCCACCGACTCCTGTTTGGCGAGGTCGATGAAACTGCAGGTGTTCACCACAATGACGTCAGCTTCCGACGGGTCGTGGGTAAGTTGATGACCCCGCTCAACTATTTGACCCATCATTACTTCCGAGTCAACCAGATTCTTGGGACAACCGAGACTGACAAAACCGACTTTCACGTACCACCAGTTTAACAGTTCGGCTCGAGCCCACCGAGCGCCAGCGTTACGATTTGACTTTACGTTCCCGGCTCGGCTATAGTGCTAAAGTGCTGACGTATCAACGGTTTGTCGCTTGATGTGTGGTTGTTTCGAGCAGCTTCGGTAAGTCATATCCCACGTCTGGATTCAAAAGAGCAGGCACGTTCACCCCGTCCACCGACCGTTGCAGGAGTTTAACCGGGAGCCTTGGCCATGGCCAGTACACCAGATGAAAGGACTCTTGAGCTGCAAGTATCCTCCGAGGATTCGGACTACGAGCAGTTCATCGATGACTACAGTCACCTCGCTCCCCCGCATGAGGGCGAGCTCGTCCAGGGCCACGTTCTAAAGGTCACTGACAAAGACGTCATAGTTGACTTCGGTTATAAGTCCGAGGGGCTCGTACCGATTGAACAGGTGATGCAGCCAGACGGCACCGTGAATTTCCGTGCAGGCGACCCCATTGATGTAATGATCGACCGAGGGGGGCCTCAGCCGGAAGGTTACGTCCTTCTGTCCCATGAAAAGGCCAGCCGCATTCGCAATTGGGACAACCTTGAAAAGGCTCATCGGGACAACTTGGTAGTTCTCGGCCGCGTTCTGGGGCGCATCAAGGGCGGGCTGAACGTGGATGTAGGCGTGGAAGCTTTCATGCCCGGATCGCAGATCGATCTTCGTCCGGCGCACAATCTCGATTCATTCATCGGGAAAGATATTCCCGTCAAGATCGTCAAGCTCAATCGCCGCCGCGGAAACGTAGTGGTGTCTCGCAAGTTGGCGATCGAAGAGGATCTGGTGGCCCGCAAATCGGCCGCGTTGCATGACCTCTCGGAAGGCAGCGTCGTGACCGGAGCTGTGAAAAACTTAACCGAGTACGGCGCTTTCGTGGATCTGGGCGGAATCGACGGCCTGCTGCATGTCAGCGACATGTCTTACGGCCGCGTGCTGCATCCTTCCGAAGTGGTGAACGTCGGAGACGAGATCACCGTGCGGGTGCTGAAGTTCGACCGCAACAAGGAGCGCATCTCGCTGGGCCTGAAACAAATGGCGCCGGACCCTTGGGAGACCATCGATCAAACTTATCCCATGGGCGCTCGCGTGATCGGCCGCGTGGTCAGCGTGACTGATTACGGTTCGTTTGTTGAGCTCGAACCGGGCGTGGAAGGGCTGATCCATATTTCGGAGATGACCTGGAGCCGACGGATGAAGCATCCCGGCAAGGTTGTCAAAGTTGGCGATAGCGTCGAGGCCGTTGTTCTGGATGTGCGACCCAGGGATCGGCGTGTTTCGCTCGGGATCAAACAACTCGAGGCGGACCCTTGGACCACAGTCGCCGATCGCTATAGCATCGGCTCGGTAGTCGAGGGCCGCGTGCGCAAGCTCACGGACTTCGGCGTGTTTATCGAGATCGAGGAAGGCATCGACGGTCTGGTTCACATCTCGGACCTTTCCTGGACCAAGCGAGTGAAGCATCCCTCCGAGGTGCTCAAAAAAGGCCAGCTGATTCAGGCCGTAATTCTAAACATTGACGCCCCCAATCGGCGGCTTTCCCTGGGTGTGAAGCAGCTTCAACCGGATGCCTGGGAGTCGTTCTTCCGTTCGCACCAAGTAGGGGATACTGTGCGCGGTCGGGTGTGCCGGGCCGCTAATTTTGGAGTGTTCGTGGAACTCGCTCCCGGCGTAGAGGCGCTGTGCCACCGGTCGGAGATTCCCGGCCCGTCGGATCGGCGAGCGACGGAAGATCCCGCCCTGCCCATCGGCGAGGAGTTTGAATTTAAAGTGATCAAGACGAATGAGGCCGAGAAGAAAATTGGTTTGAGCTTGCGAGCCCTCTCCGACGACGAGGAGAAAACGCGGATGGAAGACTACCATCGGCACGCTACCGCGGCCACCATGAGCATTGAAGAAGTGATGGGTAACAGAGGAAAAGGGGAGGGCCGCTAGATGACCAAAGCCGAATTGATTGAAGAAGTGTCGCGCGTGGTGGAGATGACGCGCAAGGATTCGGAGGTGATCGTAGAGGCCATTTTCGACAGCATCGTAAAATCGCTGCGGGATAACGACAAGATCGAAATCCGCGGGTTCGGCAGCTTCCGAACGCGGCAAAGACAACCTCGCGTGGGACGCAATCCCAAGACGGGCACGCGCGTGGAAGTCCCTTCCAAACGTATTCCGTACTTCAAGCCGAGCAAGGAATTGAAGGATTTGGTGAATAATTCGGTGACCGAGGTGGCGTCTGGAGCGGCCGGCCACGCTTCGAGCGATACACCCGTTTTATAAGATTCGTGGACTACCTCTGGAGTCCTTGGCGCTATCGGTACATCAGCCAGGCTGATCCCGCGAACGACTGCATCTTTTGCCAGAAATCTGCTGAAACGAGGGATCAAGAGAATCTCATTGTTCATCGCGCCGAGCATAATTTCATCCTGCTGAACTTGTTTCCTTACACCTCCGGGCATTTGATGATCGCGCCCTACCAGCACGTGTCGTTGCTTGAGAGCGCCACAGATGCAGCGCTGCAGGAGATGATGCTTCTCGCCAAAGCGGCGCAACGAAATTTGGCGGCGATCTATAAGCCGCACGGTTTTAATCTGGGCATGAATCTTGGTGAGAGTGCCGGGGCGGGGATCGCGGGTCATATTCATTTGCATGTGCTTCCACGTTGGACGGGAGACGCGAATTTCATGTCGACTGTGGGAGAGACGCGCGTACTACCTGAAGCTTTGGAAACTACTTACGAAAAGATCGCGCGTGCCTTCAAGTAGGGCAGGATGGCATCCTACTCGGCGGTTGGCAACCGCCGCTGCGCTGGCGTGGCTGACTGTCGCGTTTGGGCAGGACGATCGGGAAAAGCGGCTCGGAGCGATCGATTTCTTCGGCCACAAGGGCCTGAACACTGAGGCAATTCGAGCGGGTCTGCCTGTCCGGGAGGGAGAGCTTTTCCCAGGCAACCGATCTCCAGAGGATTGGGTCGCGCTGATCACCGCGGACGTGCGAAAGGTGATCGGGCAAAGGCTAACCGATGTGCAAGCCGTATGTTGCGACGATCGCGGGAACTACATTTTATATCTGGGCATGCCCGGAGCATCGTTTGCCCGCGTAGAGTACTTGGCGGCACCGAGAGGCAAAGGCGCACTCCCTTCGGAAATCATTAAGCTGCACGATCGCGTCGGAGAAGCCACTGTTGCCGCGATCATGAAAGGACACAGCCAGGAGGACCGCTCCAAGGGATATTCGCTGTTTGTCGATGCTGACGTCCGAGCCTTGCAACTCGCCTTTCGTGAGAGGGTCCTGCATCAAGAAGAAGCGGTGTTCAGGGTGCTGCGCTCCTCGTCGGACGACAATCAACGAGCCATTGCGGCTGACGCGATGGGGTACGCCCGGTGGTCGAGTCGGCAAGTAGCGGCCCTTGTGCAAGCGAGCTTTGATCCCAACTCCGAGGTCCGCAACAACTCTATCCGAGCCTTGGGAGTGCTGGTGGAGGCGTTCCCCGAGCTTGCCAAACAGGTTCCAGCACCTCGCTATGTCGCGCTGTTATCTTCTGGAAATTGGGAGGATCGCAACAAAGCTTCCTACCTTATGGCTCTGCTAACCCGGACTCGGCAGCGGCCATTGCTCGACACGTTGCGGAAGTCGCCTACGGTTGATTCACTGATCGAAATGGCGCGTTGGCGAAATGCAGGTCACCGGTACTTCGCGGCCACGATCCTCGGTCGCATGGCCGGCATGGAGGAAGGTGCCGAGCAGATCGAAGCGATCATCAGCAAGGTGCAAGCAATCGGCACGGGCGTGCGTGTGAGTAAATGAAGTCTGAGTGTTCTCCTTCAGTGAATGGCTGCGAGGGCGCGCCACCAAGCGAAACGTACGGCTTGCGGCTCCTGTGGTGCAGCAGGTCCGGCACCGTGCTCTCGAGACGGCTTCCTGGGACGAGGCTCGACTTCGAAGCGAAGCGGACGCGCTCCGCAACCGTGTTCGCGATGACACGCCGCTCGATGATCTGATCACCGAATCTTTCGCGCTTGTAGTTGCTGCAGCTAAGCGGGTTCTCAACGTTGAGCCGTTCGACACGCAGATCATGGCCGGACTCGCCATGCATCGGGAACGTATCGCCGAAATGCAGACCGGAGAGGGCAAGACGCTCGCAGCCGTCTTTCCGGCGTTCCTAAACGGACTGACAGGCCAAGGCGTACACGTCCTGACCGTGAACGATTACCTGGCGCGGCGGGATGCCGAGTGGATGGGCGGGATCTACCGGCTGCTGGGTCTCTCGGTGGCTCACGTTGCCCACGGAATGTCGGTGGCGGAAAGGCAGGCCGCGTACTCCGCCGAGATCACCTACGGCACCGCGAACGAGATCGGCTTCGACTTTTTGCGCGATCACCTCTGCACGGAACCGGCCGCCCTGGTTCAGCGCGACTTTTCCTACGTCATCATCGACGAAGCCGATTCGATCCTGATTGATGAAGCTCGCATCCCGCTGGTCATCGCGGGCGGGTCGGCAACGCCTGAGGGGTTGGCGTATCGAATGGCGGGACTGGCGCGCTCGCTTGCCCCCCACTCGGACTACACGAAGGACGAGTTCGCGCGCAACATCAATCTGACCGAACGCGGTGCGAGAAAATCCGAAGCCATGCTGGATTCCGGAAGTCTCTACGACCTGGAAAATCTCCCACTGCTCGCCGCTTTGAACAACGCAATCCACGCCAAAGAACTGCTTCGGCGCGATGTGGATTATGTGGTGAAGCAGGGCAGCATCGAACTGGTGGACGAGTTCAAGGGCCGCATTGCTGCAAACCGTCGCTGGCCCGATGGACTGCATGCAGCGATCGAAGCGAAGGAAGGTGTCAGCCACAAACGCGAGGGTCGCGTGCTCGCGTCCATCACGCTCCAGAACTTGATCAGGATTTACCCAAAGGTGGCGGGGATGACAGCCACAGCCGCGACCCAAGCGGAAGAATTCCGGCGCGTCTACAATCTGGACGTCGCCGTTATTCCGCCCAATCGCCCCAACATCCGGGCCGACTATGCCGACGCGATCTTCACGCATCGAGCGGCGAAAGAGGCCGCACTGATCGCGGAGATTCAGGCAGTACACAAGACCGGACGTCCGGTGCTGGTAGGGACCGCCAGTGTGGCAGAATCGGAGCGCTTGGGATTAGCGCTTGAGAATTCAGGCATTGCCAACCACGTTCTAAACGCCCGAAACGACGAGCAAGAGGCTGGAATCATCGCGCAAGCTGGCGGCCTCGGAGCCGTGACGATTTCAACGAACATGGCGGGACGAGGCACCGACATTCTGCTTGGCGGGAACCCGCCAACGAGCCGTGAAAAAGTTGTGGAACTAGGCGGCCTGTACGTGATCGGGACCAACAAGCACGAGAATCGGCGCATCGACAATCAACTTCGTGGGCGCGCTGGGAGGCAGGGGGATCCGGGCTGGTCGATGTTCTTCATCAGCCTCGAAGACGATCTGATTCACCGCTTCGGGATAATGGATCTGCTGCCGCCCAAATACCGACGCATGCGCATCTCCGATCCGATCGAGGATCCAGCAGTGGACATCGAAGTGAATCGCGCGCAGCGCATTATCGAAAGCCAGAATCTGGACATTCGTCAGCGCTTGTGGAAATACGAGGGCATCCTCGAACAACAGAGACAGATTATTCACGCGCAGCGCAGGTCGGTGTTGCTGGGAGACGAGCCGAGCGTGGTGGCCGAAAGGGCGCCGGATGAATACGCAGAGCTGGTCGAGCGATTTGGCGAAGAGTTGATTCGAGGCGTTGAGCGCAGCATTACGTTGGCTAAGATCGACGGGTTCTGGTCGGATTATCTCGTCCGCACCACCGAACTGCGAGAAGGCATTCATTGGGTCTCGCTGGCCGGACACGATCCGGTGAACGAGTTTCAAAAGTCCGCAATCGAAATCTTCGATTCGTCAATAAGCGAACTGGATGAAACGATCGTGGAAACATTTCTTGCGGCCGAAATCACGGAGAATGGAATCGACCTATGCACAGCCGGACTCTTGGACACATCTTCCACTTGGACTTACCTGATCAACGATCAACCCATGGGCGATCTCGCGCAACGCTTCTTCAAGGGCTTTGCTGCATCGCGCTTAGCGCGTCAACGCCGCTGATCGGGGCGGACGCGGACTTGATTCTGCGCCATGGCCGGATCATTACGGTGGACGGGTCGTTCTCCATTGCTGAAGCGGTCGCGGTGAAGGGCGGTCGAATCGTGGCTGTTGGAACCGACGATGCGGTCCTTAAAGCTGAGCGCGGTGCGAAGACGCAAGTGATCGATCTGCATGGCGGGACCGTGCTTCCCGGCCTGATCGATGCGCACGTACACGCGCTGGAGGCGGGGCTTAGCGAGTTTCGCGGGCCGCTGCCGAAGCTCGATTCGTTCGCCGCGGTCCAGGAGTATATCAAGACGAGGGCGCGCACGACGCCCAAGGGTCAGTGGATCGTGGTCCCGCGCACGTTCCCGACACGCCTAAAGGAATTGGCGATGCCAACGCGGGAGTTGCTGGATGTGGAGACTGAGCATCCTGTGATGTACGACGCGAGCTATGTCGTGATCGTGAATTCTCTCGGCCTGAAACTTTCCGGCATCACCGATGCGCCGGACGGCATTCTCCGAAATGCGCAAGGACGTCTGAAGGGGCTGGATGTCGGCGGGCATTTCACGGAACCTGAGAAACTTCAGGCGCTCGAAGATATGTTGAAGCGCTACGCCGCCGCAGGGCTCACTTCGGTTGGCGACCGCAAGGTTGGCAGGGAAGAGATTGCGCTGTACCGAAAGCTGTACGCGGATGGGCGGCTTCCGATTCGGGTGGCGATGACGTGGTGGCTGGATATCAACAGGCCGCAGGAGGACCTGATAGGGGAAATTCAGGCATCCCCGGATAAGACGAACGAAGGCGACCATTGGCTGCGGTTTCAAGCGTTCAAAGTAAACGTGGATGGAGGCATGACCATTGGCACTGCCTATCAGCGACAGCCCTATGGTCCGTTTGGGAAGCAGCTATATGGGCAGCCTGATCCCAACAACCGCGGTCAACTATTTGCGCCTCCGGCGAAGCTGCTCGCGGTGATGCGGGCGGCTCGGGATCGGGGCTGGCAACTCACTGCTCACAGCCAAGGGGGCGGCGCGGTGGATGCGTTTCTCGATGCGCTGGACGCATTGAATAGCGAGAAGTCACTCGCGCCTACGCGGTCGCACCTGATACACGCCAGCTTTCAGAGCCGGGAGGCGATTGCCCGGGCCAAGCGACTGGGCGTGTTGGCGGATGTGCAGGCTGCTTGGTTGTATTTGGATGGCCCCGCGCTCGAGAAGGTTTTCGGCTACGATGGCATGCGCTTGTTTTATCCGCTCCGATCGTATCTGGATGCCGGAGTTCTCATCGCAGGCGGCAGCGATCACATGATCGGGCACGACCGGAATAGCGCAGTGAATCCCTACAATCCGTTTCTGAGCATGTATGTGGCGGTAACTCGCAAGACTCGTGAAGGTAAGGTGATCTATCCAGTGGAAAAGATCACCAGGCAGGAAGCTCTGAAGATGCACACGATCTGGCCAGCGTATTTGCAATTCCAAGAGAGTGCAAAAGGGAGCATTGAGGCGGGGAAGCTGGCAGACCTCGTGTTGATTGATCGCGACTATCTCACTTGCCCGGAAGAGGAGATAAAAGAGATCCGTCCTTTGATGACTATGGTGGAAGGGAAGGTAGTCTGGGGAGCGCTACCGAAGTGATGAGTGGGGCAAGCTGCAGACCTGCCCCACTGAGGGACTTACCTCACGACCAAGTTCACTGAGTTAGATTTATTCGGGCCTGCGGTAACCACCACCGGCACCGTTCCCGTTACGCCAGCCGGAACGCGGACAGCGATCTGGTAGAGTCCGGCGAATCCAGGAGAAGAGACCGAATAGATAACAGGAGCGTTCTGGCCGCCAATGGTGACCGACACTGGCCCTGTTGCGTAAATCATGGAACCGAGGCTGCCGGTTTGCAATGCCGTCGTCGTCTGACCGAGACCGGTCAGATAGATGAGCAGAATATCATTCGCCGTGGCCGGATTGCTCGAGTTGACCAACGAGTAGTCGCTGTTCTTGAGAATCGCGCCAGCGTTGGTGTTCAAATCGAAATAGATCGCCGGAGCGGCTTGAACCACGGTAATATTCGATACGGTGCTTGTCCCATTCGAGTTAGTAACTACTACAGGCTGGGTACCCAGAGCCACGTCAAACGGAACCTGCGCGTTGATCTGGAACGGCGATACAAAGTATAAAGGTGCTGCCTTGCCGCCAATGGTCACGGCCACGCCGTTCAGACCGTTAGGAAGAGATTTCAGGTCCGAAGTGCCACTCAGGTCGGACTGATACTTGGCCAGGTTCTGACCGTAGATAGAGATAATCTCTCCAGGCGCGATGTTCGTGGTCTTAGTGTCTGGGTTGCTAGTCACTGCACCGATGGAAGGCACCGTTGTATTCGCGGCTGCCAATTGGCTGCGGACCAAGCCACCAGGGTACACGGTGGTGTGCAGATTCACGTAAGCGCTTTCAGGGTTCCGCGAAATAGAGACGAGAGTCGCGAGAGGTGCACTAGCACTCACCGTGACAGTGCGATAAATGTTGCCCGAGCCCGTATCCGACACTACGGGGGTTGCGCCGCTAAGGCCGGTATTGATCGTGACCGGGCCGCTTACGCCCGCCGCCCCGTCATGAATGTGCAGTCCCGTAAAGGTCGTGCCTGCCGGGAAACCCCGATAATTCACGTCGAAGATCGCAGTGCCTGCCGCGGTCGTGCCGTCAGCGTTCCGGATCGAATATAAGCTGATCTTCGCCAATGCGCTAGCTGTCGTGCCGGTGATTGGAGGTGTTTCGTTAGCAGGCGACATCGTGACCTGGAAGTCCATCTTGTCGGTGTTCCGCAATTGCGAGCGCACCACGCCGCCCGGGAACACAGTCGTGTGGATGTTGATGTAGTACGCGCTCGGGTTGTCGAAGAGACCGTTCACCGTCCCCATCTCCGTAGCGAAACTCGCATCGTTCACCGACACCGGGACATCGTAATGCAGCGAGCCGGATCCGGTCGGGCCCGCGGCAACCATAGCTGCGCCTCCGCCAACGCCGGTATTGATAATCACTGGTCCGTTGACGCCTGCTCCACCGTTATGAATGTGGAATCCGGTGAATTGAGTATCTGGTGAGAAGCCCGTATAGTTCAGATCGAAGACCACCCATCCGGACGTGAACGCGCCAGACGCGTCCGCCGCGCGAAAAGCTGTAACGGTGGGGATGCCCGATCCCGTGGAATCGGTTGGGGGCACTTCGTTGCCCGGGAGCATCAGGCCCATGAGAATCTTCATGTCGGCGCGATACAACTGGGAGCGCATGGCACCACCCGGGAAGTCAGTGGTGTGGATGTTTACGTAATAGTTTTGCGGGTTGGCGATCAAATCCTGGATCGTAGCCAAGCTCGGGTTGGGGCTGCCGGGAAACTGCACCTGCTTGAAGATGACGCCTCGTCCGGTATCATCCACCGCTAAGGAATTGGCTCCGCCGATATCGGTTGGAATCAGGATGGGTCCGTTGGTTCCGGCTGCTCCGCTATGAATGTGGAGACCGGTCACAGTAACTGCAGCGGGAAACTTATACCGAATGTTGAAGTCGACCGAACCGGACGTAATCGCTCCGGTGGTGTCGCGCACAACATGGACCCAGATGAGCGCGTCCGCGTTAGAGACAATGCTGGCGGGGGGAACTTCGTTGGCCGGAGACATGGTCGCCAGGAATGGGATG
This sequence comes from Bryobacterales bacterium, assembly GCA_038225555.1. Classification (GTDB taxonomy): domain Bacteria; phylum Acidobacteriota; class Terriglobia; order Bryobacterales; family Bryobacteraceae; genus JANXQZ01. Next base: position 3,639 of record JBBRRB010000011.1, on the reverse strand, counting down.
GACTCGACAGTGTCAGCCATCAATCCTGACGCTAGCGCCAGCGATGAAAGAATGGACAAAACTAACGTGGTTCTTTTCATGCGTTACGTAACCTCTTAGTGAAGAGTATCAGATCTCTATTTTGTGGGTGACCTGCTTAAAAACGCGCAGCAGGTTCCCGCCTAGGAACTTGCGAATCCTCTCCTCTGAATAGCCCCTGTGCAGCATCGCTTCAGTGATCATCGGAAGATCTCGCACGTCCCGCATTCCCTTCGATAGTGTCGGGCCGCCATCGAAGTCGGTGCCGAGTGCCACATGATCTTCCCCGACGAGTTGGATTGCGCGATCAACCACGTCAACCCACCCGTCCACAGTTAACCGCAACTCGTCGGGCGCGTCGAAGCCAACCATCGGGAACTGCTTGCCTGCCAGAGCGTCTACTTCCTCGATCGTCATGCTCGCGCCTCGCTTCTGAATCTCGGTTGTATCCCAGAACGGCTTGCCTGCGTGCTGCGTGCGCCACTCGAACATCTTGCGGCTGTGAAAATCGTTGCCGATCTGGAACCCGATCACGCCCCCCTTGGCCGCCAGTTTCTTCAGCAGCCAGTCCGGCATATTGCGCGGAATATCGTTGAACTCGCGCAGGCCATGATGGGTCGCGACCACGGGATCCGTGCTTAGGTCGATGGCCTGCGACATGGTCTCGTCAGACGAATGCGAAACGTTGATCACCATGCCGAGCCGGTTCATCTCTCGAATTACGGCGCGGCCACGCTCGTTGAGGCCCTTCCACTTCGGAGGTGAGCAACAAGAGTCGGCGTAGTTGCTGGTCCAATTGTGGGCCGAGAGCTGGGCAGACCGCAGACCTAAGCGATACAAGTCCCGCAGCACGCCGAGATCGCCGTCAAGATCGTAACTGCCCTCGATATCGAGGACGGCGGCCATCCTGCCGGACTTGACTATGCGATCGATATCTGCGCCATTAAGCGCCAATTCGATCCTGTCGCGATTCTTGGCGATCTGCGTAAGCGCGGCGTCCACAACGCGAAAGGCCTGCTTTGTTTCAAAGCGTCCAGGGTAATATTCTTCAGGCACGTAGACGGAAAAGAACAGCGCGTCCACCCCACCTTCCTTGGCTCGCGAAAGGTCCCACTGGCCGTCCGCCTTGCGCTCCCCGATGTCGCCGCCGTGATAAAACTCGCGGTCCACCGCATGCACGTGACCGTCGAAAACGAACGCCTCCTGGTGCAGCCGCCGGGCGCGGTCGGAAACTTGTGCCGAGAGCAACAGCACGCCCGCTAGTATTATCCAGATACGTTGCATTACACTCGGATTATAAATGGCAGCACAAGGCAGGCCAAAAATCGCCGCGGTGGTCACGGTCTACCGCAAACATTCGCACGCTCAACATATAGTTGATCGGTTTCTGGAAGGATACGGGTGGAATGGGACGCATCATCATCCCGCCATGGATCTGGTCTCGATGTATGTGGATCAGGTCGGGTCCGACGATCTCAGCCGCGATCGGGCCGAGCGCTTTTCGCAGATGAAGATTTACCCCACTATCGCCGAAACCCTGACCCTTGGCGGGAGCAAACTGGCCGTGGATGGAGTCGTGCTGGTGGGTGAACACGGCAATTATCCGAAGACGGAAAAAGGCCAAGTGCAGTATCCGCGCTATCAGTTTTTCCAGCAGATTGTCGACGTGTATAAATCGAGCGGCCGCTCTGTTCCGCTGTTCAACGATAAGCATCTGTCTTGGAATTGGGCTTGGGCGAAGGAGATGTACGACACCTCGCGCAAGATGGGATTCCCCTTCCAAGCGGGGTCCAGCTTGGCGGTTACATGGCGCATCCCTTCCCTGGAAATGCCGCTCGGAACCAAAATGAGCGAGGCGCTCTGCGTCGGCTATGGCGGCGTCGACAGCTACGATTTTCATGGACTGGAGACGCTTCAGTGCATGGTGGAGCGTCGGCGCGGTTTTGAGGGCGGGGTGAAGTGGTTGCAAGCGTATCGAGGCGACAAATTCTGGGACGCTTACAAGGAAGGCGTCTGGCCGAAGAAACTGGTCGAGGCCGCGCTATGCCGGAGCCATACTTTGACGCCCGCGCGTGCAGGCTTCAACGATGTTTTTCCTTCTATGGACGATATGCGGCGGCTGGTGAAGGATCCTGTAGCCTACCGTTATGAGCACGCCGACGGTTTGAAATCGACCATGCTATTGATGAACGGGCTGGTAAAGGATTTCAACTTCGCAGCTTTCATTGTCGGGCGGACGGAGCCGTTCTCCACGCAAATGTATTTGCCGATGCCCGATGGCCGGACTACTCTGGCAAGCTTCTTCAGTCCGCTGAACAACAATATGGAGAAGATGTTTCTCACCGGCAAGGCGCAGTATCCGATTGAGCGTACGCTGCTGACCACTGGCCTAACCGCTGCTGGAGTGGACAGCTTGTTCCAAGGCCAGAAGCGCTTGGATACACCGCAGCTGGGGATCCGGTATCAGCCGTCAAAGGAGTCGACATTTTGGAGAACTTAATCACTCGTCGCGGTTTTATCGGATCCGCCGCACTGGCGTCCGCCGCCTACGCACAGCAGACCGGACCCAAGCGGATCGCGGTCGTAACTACGATTTATCGCTACCTGTCGCACGGGCAGCACATCGCGGACCGGTTCCTGGTTGGCTATCCGATCAACGGCGGCTGGCACAAGCCCGACATGAAGATCGTGTCGCTGTATGTCGATCAGAAGCCCGAAGGCGACCTGAGCAGCGACCGTGCGAAGGAGTTTGATTTTCAAGTTTACCCAACAATTGCCGAGACCCTGCGATGCGGCGGAAACAAAATGGCCGTCGACGCGGTGCTGATCATCGGCGAGCACGGCGACTATCCGCGAAACGACAAAGGCCAGATTTTATATCCTCGGGCTGAGTTTTTTCAGCAGTGCGTCAAGGTGTTCGAAGAGGATGGGCGGACCGTGCCTGTCTACAACGACAAGCATCTCTCTTACAGTTTCGAAAAGGCGAAGGGAATGGTGGACGCGTCCAAACGGCTGCGCTTCCCAATGCTCGCCGGATCGTCGCTGCCGGTCACCTGGCGATTGCCGGATCTGGAACTTCCGCTCGGGTGCGAGATTGAAGAAGCCCTGATGGTCGGCAACGGCGGGTCCGATCCGATGGATTATCACGCGATCGAAGCCATGCAGTGCATGCTGGAGCGGCGACGCGGCGGTGAGACAGGCGTGAAAGCCGTGCAGATGCTGACGGGCGATTCAGTCTGGAAGGCTGGCAAGGAGGGCCGATATTCGAGCGAATTATTGACCTCCGCGCTCTCCCGCAGCGATACCACGCTTGGTCTTTCCGTGAAGGATGGACGCCCTCAAGATCTGGTAGGAACTGGCGAATTGCCGAAGATAGTGAAGGATCCGGCGGCATATTTCATCGAATACCGCGACGGGCAGAAGGCGACGCTGCTAATGCTCAACGGAGCGTTGCAGGATTTCAACTTCGCCGCTCGCGTGAAGGGTATGGCAGGCCCGCAAGCAACGCAGTTCTTCCTCTCCCCCGTGCCAAACGTAACGTACTCGGCTTGCTTGGTGAGCAAGATAGAACAGATGTTCGCAACGGGCGCGGCTCCTTATCCTGTTGAACGCACTCTCATC
>JBBRRB010000010.1:0-154423 GCA_038225555.1 Bryobacterales bacterium | reverse complement strand
GTCATGGTCCCCAGCCGCCCTTCTTTAGAGGCAAGCCGGGCTGCTTCCCCACCAGCGGCCTGGGTGCGATCCAGCGCTTGAATCTGACTCTTCTCGTCGACGCAGAGCACCACGGCGTTTTCCGGCGGGTTCAGGTAAAGGCTTACGATGGCTTCCAGTTTCTCGGCGAATTGCGGATCGTTGCTGACTTTGAAAGTTCTCGCCAAATGCGGTTTGAGGCCCTGCTCATGCCAAATCCGGCGCACGCTCTTTTCGCTCAGGCCGGATGCCTCGGCCATGGTCCGGGTGCTCCAAGTGAGTCGCGTTGGAAGGACGAAGCCGATTTGATATGCGTTACTATTTGGGCCGCACTACACTAGCGACAGAACGAATATCAGGCATTGACGACCCGAGTCAACATGCTATATCGTCATGAGTCCCACGATTTGGCCACTCTTCTTTGTCTATTTGGGTCTTCTCGCAATGTTTGGCAACGGTTCAATACGGTAGAAGCAAAAGAGTATGCGTTTCCTCTTACGGTATGGGGTGGTGGCTTAGGGGCTCAGCTAGCCTTAATGTTTTGGACATTTTTGGTTTCTGAGCAATACAAGACAGTGCTTTATGTGGAGAGGGACCTTCGGCCACTTGCTCAAAACCTGGTCGGGACATCTCGCTTTTGGTTGTATGAACACTAAGGTGCAAAGGCCGAAGTGGTTTGAATTGCGGACCGAGTTTTGGGTGATGGTCGCAATTGTGATAGCGGCCCTGCTTCGACTTTTGATCCCTTCCCTCCAGCCTCAGAATGATCGGTTTATACTCTGGGACGGGATTGGTTTAACCTCAAACGTTATCGTTCTCGTGGTGTTAACTCTGATGGCTCGCTCAGCCGCCAAATCAGGCACCAAATGGCTTTAAGAAATTCGCGCCAGCCTCACCGCTCTGCACCCACCGTTGCTGACGTTGAACGCAACGTGCCCCGGTGCGTCGAGGTAGGTGTCAACGCATAGGGCTCCACGATGGCCGGCGCGCTCTTAAACTGGAAGTGCCCTTACAATTTCCGGGCGAAGCCGTTGATCTTGAAAAACGCCGCCTGACGTATCGCTTTCTTCAGCACCTCCGGCCTGTCGAGATGATGGGCATCGTCCCAGTAGATCTGGCGCAGTTGCAGATCGCGCCAGTCCTCGACTTGTCCCTCGGCCAGCCGCAGCTACCCATCTCGCCATCTCGCGGCTTCAGCATTTGCACGAGAGTCTCGACGCCGTAGAAGAGTCCCACTGCCCCGTTTGCCGTGATGCTGATCACCTGCTTGGCGAGGTTGATCTTGTAAGCTTGCGAGGCCAAGGCCTGCTTGTCTCGATCCTGTGCTGCGCCGACCATCGCCGATTTGGCTGCGATGAGACGCAGGACGCTCCCGCCCGCGTGCTGGACCCGCAATACGGGCTGAGGCGGGCTCAGATTATATCGGCTTTCATCTCCGATTCTGGGTAGAATAGTAGGTCTGCTTCAGTTAAGGAGTTTTAAGATGAGAACGCCTCCGTATATTGTTCTAGCGATGGCTCTTTCGGCGTGCGCCTTGATCTCGCCGTTACAGGCCCAAAACGCCAACGCCACGATCAAGGGCACGGTAGTCGACCCAAGCGGAGCCGCGATCGCGGGAGCCGCAATGGAGCTAATCAACACCGGCACCGGTGAACATCGGCAATCGAAGACGTCGGGCTCCGGCAGTTACGATTTCACTGCACTGCCGCCGGGCGAGTACGAAGTGAAAGCGAGCGCGTCCGGATTCTCGGAATGGTCCGGCAAGCTGACCTTGCGTGTTTCTCAGGAAGCCGCGGTGAATCCGAGCTTGACCACAGCATCGGTCTCGACCTCCGTAAACGTCACTGACGTGACCCCGGTAATCACGACAGTAGAATCGTCGCTTTCCGACGTGAAGGAAGCGTTGAGAATCGAATCGCTGCCTCTCCAGTCCAGGAACTTCCTGAATATTCTCAACTTTACTCCGGGTGTCGTCTCGAATAATTTTGCCGGGCAAGGCCAAGGCTACACGCGGGTGAATGGAATTCCGGGCGGGTCCATCGACTACTTGGTGGATGGCATGACTGCTTCCGAGCGCTACACGAACGAACTGCAGCGCCTTCCACAGGCTCTGCCCACCATTCAGGAACTCAAGGTTAGCACCTCAAATGCGAATGCCGAGTACAGTCGCGCAGGGATGGTGGAAGTGGTTACCAAGAGCGGAACCAACCAGTTCCACGGCCAGCTCTTTGAACTGAATCAGACCGACGCGCTGGCCGCTAAGAGCTTCCACCAGACCTTCGTGAGCCACCTGGTTCGAAACGAATTCGGCGGCAATCTCGCCGGACCAGTTTGGATTCCGAAGCTTTACAGCGGACGCAACAAGACTTTCTTCTTTGTCGATGCCGAAGGAATCAAACAGCGCAACGCCGCATCGGAAAGCTACATCGTTCCGCTGCCTGCCTGGAAAAAGGGCGATTTCTCTGGCTATACGGACGATTCCGGAAACCTAATCAAGATCTACGATCCGCTTACTACACGCTACGATCCCGCCACGAAGAGCTACGTCCGCTCGCAGTTCCCTGGTAACATTATCCCGTCCAACCGCCTGAATCCGGCTGGTGTAAAGGTAGCCAGCTACCTGCCGGATCCCAACTTGAACATCCCCTACTACGACGGTCAGAATTATCAGAATCCGAATGCTAGCGGCAAGGACGATCGCACGCTGATTACGGCCAAGGTGGATCAGGTGCTTGGGGTGAATCGGCTCTCCGGTCGGTACACGTGCACAGACGAGGTCAACTTCGGGCCGAAGTATTTTCTGAATCCGAACAATCGGCTTTTGGGAGGCCATAACGCGGCGCTCTCGTTCACCGAGCTCATCAGCCCGAGCCTGATCAACGAAGTTCGCGGCGGCGTCCAGCGGTTTCACGCCTACCGCGGACCGCAACCCATCAACCCGCCCATCACCCAGACTTTGGGGTTGCCGACCTACCCTGGATCCATCGCTTGGCCAAGCTTCTACTTCGGGGATTCCTGGACCCCTTCTGGATACTTCGACGGCATTGATCGCGACAACCCTCAGGATGCGCCAAGTCTCACAATGACCGCTTCGGACAACCTATCCTGGACGCGTGGAAAGCACGAATTGAAATTCGGCTTCTTCGTTCAGAGAAGCAACGTCAACACCTTTGAGACCGGACAGCCAGGAGGCGATTACGCTTTCTCTGGAAGCTTCACCGGCCTGATGGACCCGGCTGCGGCCGCAATGGGCACATTGAATTCTCAGGTCCCCAACACGGGAGCCGGCCTCGCCGATTTGCTGCTCGGCTACACGGATTATGCAGCACTCAACCAGTATCCGCGCTTCTACACTCGCCAGACAGACTATGCCGGATACGCGCAGGATAACTGGAAGGTCAATCGCAGGCTCACTGTGAATGCCGGGATTCGCTACGAGTACTGGACCGCCTTCCGGGACAAGCGCAACCAAGCTTCCACGCTCGATCTGAAAGCGGCGGGCGGCCCCGTGGTCGTGTATGCGGGCGATGGCCCAATCACCAGCCAGGGGTTCCCGCAGGCCGTGGTGGACGCTTACACGACAGCGGGCTTGCGATTCGAATCGGCTAAGCAGGCTGGCTTACCCAACTCGCTCTGGAACATGCCCAAGAACAACTGGGCTCCACGCATCGGAGCTGCTTTCCAACTGGATCAGAATACGGTGATTCGCGGCGGATATGGCGTTTACTACTGGGTGATGCCGCTGGTTCAATATCACCAGAACACTCGGCGCAATCCGCCTTTCAGCTACAGCTACCAGAGCTTGACGGATAACAACGATGCCACTGCCGCCGAACTGGTCTTCCCTGTGGGGCCTAGCAATTACGCCAACCAGTCGCCGGGTGCGCGGACGCTGGGCAACAACTTCATCACGCCGAGCGCGCTCAATATCTCCAAGGGCGGCGGCTGGGCGATCCTGCCGTGGGATACCAATTACAAGGCGCAAATAGCGCAGGAGTGGAACCTCACCGTCGAGCGCAGACTGCCGTATTCGTTGGGCGCGCGAGTCTCGTACGTGGGGACTCACGCGGGCAATCAGATCGAGTACGATCCGATCAATGTTCCCGCGCCCCGATCGCTCAGCGCTCCCGGTGCGTCCGCAGCGCAGCGGCGCGCGTATCCGGATTTTACAAGCTCCAGCACCAGCGCCATGGATCTGCTAAGCTACGTCGGATATTCGAACTCAAACCAACTGCAGGCCGAGTTGAAGCGCAATTACTCGCATGGGATCGTGCTGCAGGCGTTCTATACTTTCCAGAAAACGTTAACCACTGCGGAAGGGGCGAACAACTCGTTCGGCGGGCTCGAATTATTGCCTGCTGCCCTAACGAATAACGCGCCTCTGTCGCAACGGCTGCATGCGATTTACGCAAACGATAGCGGACTGCCCCGGCAGAACTTCAGCTTCAATTTCAACTACGAACTGCCATTCGGGCGCGGCAAGAGTTTCCTAAGCAGCAATAACGGCTTAGTGAATCGCTTGGTGTCGGGCTGGAACGCGAGCAGCTTTTACTACTATCGAAGTGGACTGTTTTTCTCGCCTTACTACAGCACTCGCGGGTCGAACACCATTCTGGCACCAGGCAAATCCGGTATCCTGCCCAGCAGCCAGCAGCAGGCCGCCGGATGGTTCAATGCTAGCGTGGATCGCGCGGATCTCGGCCAGCCCTACTCAGGGCAAACTTTTATTCGGCGCGCCAATCCGCTCGACAACGATTTCCTGAACAATGTCCCAAGGAACTATATGAGCGGACCGAACTTCTACAATATCGATAGTTCGTTCTATAAGGTCACGCCTATCACGGAGAGAGTCTCGCTGCGGATCGAGGCGCAGATATTCAATCTGCTGAATCACAAGAATTTCGGGTTGCCGAATAATGCCGGCGTGATTAACAGTGGAGTTGGAACGCCACGCCTGGTTCAGCTCCAGGGCAGAATCGACTTCTAAGCGATTTTTCGAATGCGGATCTGTAACTCAGCTGTGGGGCATTCAATCTTGCCCTCAGCGGGCTTTTTTGCGGCGTTGACGTTGTTTGGATCGTTGTTGCCGGCGGGTGAAATTATTTTGCCGTCCCTGGCGTTGGAGCGCGATGGTCCCGTTGCCGCGAAGTACCATCTCACGGAAGCCGTAACCGGACCGGGCCACATCGCCATACACTGGACCGACGTGCTTGGCCGCGTCGTGGAAGATCTAACGGTCCCGTTCGACCTCATTGACGAGCTTGATATTCATTTTCCGCTCGACATGCAACGTGCCGTGGCCATGAAGAACCATCTTCAGGTCCACGTTTCCATTCAAGGAAAAAACCAGAAAGGAGAAACCAGCAACCGCGAAGAAGATGCCGGGCTCGACTTCGTGGCCATGCCGCAGGACCGGGGATGGCACGACTATCAGATCATCATGTGGCAGCCGTATCCGAAGGCTGCGTATCCGGTACTGGAGAAACTAGGAATGACGGGCGGCCAGCACGGCGGACGCTTGCCCGGATTTTCCACTGCGCTGATCGATAACGATATGCGCTGGTATTCCGAGAATATCGGCACCGATTACTATTCCGAGTACCATCGCTACCGGTCCGATCGCATCCAGCACTGGTCGTTTCTACAAGCGAAGGATCTGTATCAAAAAGATCCGACCAGCAAAGAAGCGTTCAAGCGGCATCCCAGCTTTTGGGATCCGGTGTGGCGTGCGCGCATTCACGACCGGCTGGTGGAAGCGGCAAGACGCAACGCGCCGTATCGCCCATTCTTCTACAGCCTCGCCGATGAAAGCGGGATCGCCGACTTGGCCGCCTTTTGGGACTTCGACTTCTCCGACGAGTCGCTGGTACCCATGCGCCGCTGGCTGCAGGAACAATACACAACGCTTGCGGCTTTGAACCAGGAGTGGGGATCTGCGTTCACCACTTGGGATCTGGTCGTGCCTCCCACCACCCACGAGGCCATGTTGCGCAAGGACGACAATTTCGCTGCCTGGGCCGACTTCAAAGAGTGGATGGATATCACGTTTTCGGATGCGCTGCAGATGGGCACGAAGGCCATCGAATCGGTGGATCCGCATGCGTATGTAAATATCGGCGGAGGGCAGCGTCCAGGCTGGGGCGGCTACGATTACGCTCGCATCACGAAGGCCATCACGGCCATCGAACCTTACGACATCGGAAACAATGTCGAGATTATTCGATCGCTGAATCCGGGCATGCCCATGGTGTCGACCGGATTTGCAAACGGTCCGTGGGAGCAGCAGCGCGTGTGGCGGGAGCTGTTTCACGGTCATCGAGGGCTCATCATCTGGGATGAGAAACACGAGTATGCCGGGACCGATGGGCAGCCTGGCGCGCGGGGTTTAGAAGCTGCAAAGTACTACAACGAGATCCGGGACGGTGTGGGAGCGCTGATCATCAACAGCCACCCAGTCTCGGATCCCATTGCGATCCACTACTCGCAAGCCAGCATGCGGACGGAGTGGATGCTAGCGAGGCGGCCCGAGGGCGACGCGTGGATCAAGCGGGGCGCAATGGCGGAGCGAACCGACGACGAGTTTCTGCGTCTGCGCGAATCCTGGTGCGAGTTGATCGAAGACCAGGGCCTGCAATATAAGTTTGTCTCCTATGATCAGTTGGAAAAAGGCGAGCTGCTGAAGGGAGGCGATCGCGTGTTCGTGCTGCCGCGCTCATCGTCTTTGTCGGCAGGGGAAGCAGGGGCGATCCGAGATTTCGTTGCACAGGGCGGCATCGCCATTGCGGATGGCGAACCAGGAGTCTTCAACCAGCACAGCCGGAAGCTCGCCGCCTCACCATTGAGCGATCTGTTTGGCGGGCCACATGAACAGCCGGTCAGCATCCGCAATTTTGGGAAAGGCAAAGCTATTTTCCTGAAGGCCGCAACTCTCGACTATTTGCAAGATAGGCTCACCAGCAAAGAGGCCGCAACCCATGAGCTGGTGAGCAACCTGATGCGCACCAATAACATCACGCCCGAGTTTGCAGTCACCAATGCGGCGGGCAAGTCCGTGGTGGGCGTGGAGACGCATGTGTTCCGCAACGGAGGTGTCAATTTGGTGACGCTTATGTCGAATCCGCTGCTGCGAGTGGATGAGCTTGGCCCGCCCGACTTCCGCTCCAATAAGCGCTTCGAAACCCCTGTTAAGGTGCGTTTGAACCTGCCGGCTCCAATGTATATCTACGATTGCCGAACGGGCAAGCCTTATGGGCAGAAGCCTGTGATCGAACTGACGGTGGGACCGTATGAACCGATCATTTTAGCGGCATCGCCCACTCCACTCCCGAAGCTCAGCGTCTTCGCACCAACTGCGGGCAAGCGGGGGTCGCTGGTTGAAATTGGCGTGAGCGCTAGTCCTACTCCGGCTGAAAATCACATCTTTCACGTAGACGTTTTCAATCCTCAGGGTGCGCGCGTTCTTTATTATTCCGGCAATCTGGTCGCGAGTCGCGGGCATGCACGGAAACTGCTGCCGCTGGCCGTGGAAGACGCCGTGGGCGATTGGACGATTCGCATTCGCGACGTATTCACTGGCGAATTGAAAGAACTCACGTTATCGGTAAACTGAGATGCGCTGCTGCACGATCGCCGCCCTGTTGCTTGTATGTTCACTAGGTGGCATCGAAGCCCAAGTGTACTCGCCGCGCGTTTTGAAGAAAGGCCAGCCCGATTCCAGCGATCTCTCGGCGCTAGCCCAAGGCATCTTCGCGCAATCGGTCGCGCATACCCCACGCGAGAAAGCAGAAGCCATCTGGCGCTTTTTTCTCACTGACGGACGCTTCGTAAAGCCTGGAATGATTTATCACATTGCTGGCTGGGCCTATGAAGAGCCCAGCGGTGAAGTGCTCGACCCCGTGAAGCTGCTGAACAGCTACGGTTTCGGGCTCTGCTATCACATCGCCCCGCTGCTCGAGAGCGGCTTCAAAGCTGGAGGGTTCTCCGACGCCCGCGTATGGTTTCTCACTGGACATACTGTGGCCGAAGTCTTCTACGACGGGGCCTATCACTACTTCGATTCCGACATGATGGGCTATAACCCCATTGGCTTGGCGGGCCCGTTGAAAGGCCGTCCGGTGGCTTCGGTTCATCAAATCGAACTCGACGGCAGCATCATCACGGGCAAGCTGGCCGGACCCAAGCAGGCGGATGTTGCGAACGTGGATTCCCCTTGGTATCCGGCCGACGTGCGCGCTCATGCGATCGGCGACTTGGCCTCACTCTTCACCACTACCAACGACAACTGGGTGTATCCGTTCCAGCGCTACGAAGCGGGGCATACGATGGACTTCGTCCTGCGTCCCGGTGAACGGCTGGTCCGCTATTTCCATCCTGAACCAGAAGGCCTCTACTATCTTCCGTATCGCTTCGATGGAACGTCCTGGACCGAGTTTCCTCAGGAGATCGCTGAATACAAAATCCGTACCGCAGATGGCCCGGGGAGTCAGAAGGATCCTCGCCGCTGGGCTACGGGAGTGCAGCAGTATCACCCGCCTGCGATGACGGCGAACACCGTAGTGTATTCGATGCCGTGCCCTTATGTGATCATCGACGCAAGCTTTCAAATGAACGCCTATCTGCGCGATGCGGCGGACCGGGTCGCGATTGAGACCTCGACTGACGGGGGACACACATGGACGGACGCGGCCACGCTCACAGGTCCGCATGAGGGAGCTTGGATGGCAGCACCGGCGGTGTTGACGAAGTCGGAACACGGGAGCCGCAGCGCGGTGTCGGGAAGTTATGGCTATCTGGTGCGGATCACTAGAAAGGGCGCGAAACTCGAAGGTATAACGCTAACCACGCGCTTTCAGTTGAATCCGCGAACGCTGCCGGAACTCGTTGCTGGCGAAAACGAAATGGACTTTGCGTCAAGTGGACTGAGACGCTGGGAGTTGCCGATCAGCGTGCCCGACATCAAGAGAGTCGCGTCTCGCATCGAGAATGCTGGTTTAATTGATTCGGGCGGGCAGAGTTACATCGGGAACTCGGGTGCGGGGCGAGGTGAAGTCATCCTCGCCGTCGAGGCACCTGATGGAGGAGAGATCAGCGGTTTCGACGCTGGCGGACGGTTCCTTGATTTGCGCGACGGTTTGGCTCCGGATAAGTTTACGGCGGAGGTTCGCAAGGTTACGCCGTGGCCACCAGCCGGAGAGCTGCAATCGGCATCGCTCTCATGGTCGGTTGCTATTGACGGCCCTTATCAGACGCTTTGGACTTATGATCCCCAGCTAAAGTGGAAAGATAATCAGCCCATCGACCGAACGCTGCGCTGGCCGCAGGTGGACCGGCGGGTTCGCAATCTCGCACACGGGACGCGCCGGATTTACATTCGCTATCAATTGCAAGGGATGGGGCTCGATACGGTGCGCCTGGCCGCGGTCCGTTCCGGATTGCAGTCGGCCAGTCCACTTCAGATCACGCACTTGTGGAACGAGAACGGCAAGGCGCGCGAGAGGGTAGAGCGCATTGGAACCGGGCAGATACACAGCAAGTATGGAATCAGAATCCCTTTGGACGCGGTGGTCTCGAATGAAGCGTTAGTTTTCGAGAGCCCGGCGGACAAGCGGTAGCGATGCTCCTTGGATTGCTGTTGCTGAGCGTGCTTGAGAGCCGATTCGTGACGCGCGACGTGCCTCTTGAAGCTAATCCCAATTCTGTTTTCTGGCGCGGCGCTTCTGCCGTGGCCGTTGATACCGATAATTTCGACAAGCTGCAGCCAGGACATGCAAGCGAAGTGCGTTCGCGCTGGACGGCATCGAATCTGTACTTGCAGTTCACGTGCCATTACAAGGAGCTCTATCTACATCCCCACCCCTCGCGCACCAAGGAAACGAATGGACTGTGGGATTGGGATGTGGCTGAGGTTTTCATCGGCTCGGATTTTCGGAATATCCGGCGATACCGCGAGTTTGAAATGTCCCCGCAAGGGGAGTGGCTGGATATCGATGTCGATTTAGCGCGTCCTCATCCGACTGATGGCTGGATGTGGAACTCCGGCTTTTCCGTGACTGCGGCCATTGATGCCAGAGCCGGCGTTTGGTACGGAGCCATGCGCATTCCGTATCGCTCGGTGGATGAGCGGCCCGCTGTCGATGGCAACCTCTTGCGATTCAATTTCTACCGCGAACAGGGGCCGCCAAGTCGGCGTCTTGAGATAGCGTGGCAGCCAACGATGCAGCGCAGCTACCACGTGCCGGAACGTTTCGGAACTTTAAAACTGGTGCCCTGAATGACGCGACGTAGTTTGTTTCTAGTTTCCTTAGTGCTGCTGCTGGCCGTTGGAGCGCCCGCGCCCAGCGTTACCCTGCCTGCTCTCCTTGATCTGCTACATGGTGAGTGGAAGGCTGCGCCTGCGATGGACTACATGCGGGGGGTCTATTCCACTGACCGCTTCTTCACGTTTCCAAAGTTCGCAGAAACGTCGAGCTACCTGGAATCGGCAATGCGGCAGATTGGTCTTCAGCGAATCGAAATCGTCAACGCACCTGCGGATGGAGTAACGCAGGTCGGCTACTGGACCGAACCGCTTGCCTGGGACGTGAAGAACGCGACTTTGGAACTGCTCGATGAGACCCTTCCCGCACAGCAGCGCATGCTGTCGGATTACGCACAGGTGCCGGCGTCCCTCGGCATGTGGAGCGGCTCGACGTCGAAGGAAGGAGTTGTCGCCGAGATCGTTGCCGTCACGCCTGACAACATCGGCAAGCTGGATTTGCGCGGCAAGCTGGCGCTTACGAATGTGAATCCAGCGGGCATTAAGTGGCTCCTGGTGAAAGCGGGCGCGCTCGGCTCGATCAACACGTTTACTGAAAATCCCTCGCTGGCCAACGGGCGTCAATGGATCAATGCTTGGGGCGACGATGGGTGGGCGTATACGGCGCGCAGCACACCTCTGCTTAGCTTCTCAATCACTCCAGATCAGGCTCGGGCCGTGCGTTCGCTGCTGAAACGGGGTCCGGTTCGCGCTCGCGCCATGGTCGATACTCGCTACTACGCCGGAGCGTATCCGTACGTCACCGGTATCATTCCCGGAACAATGCAAGAAGAAGTGCTCACGCTCGGCCATACCTCGGAGCAGGGCGCGGAGGACAATGCAACGGGCGTGGCCGCGACACTGGAAGCCATGGCCACGCTGCAGCGGCTGATCTCGTCCGGCAAGCTGCCTCGGCCCAAGCGAAGCATACGCATCCTCTCGATGGGTGAGATGTATGGGTCCATGCACTACGTGGAGCATAATCGCGAACGCATCCGCCGCACGGTGGCCGCAATGTGCGTCGACACCCCCGCCGCATCCTATGATCTGGCCGGAACCGAATACACCTTCTACATGAATCCCCACGTGGCTAAGGATTTTACAGACGGGTTCATCCTCAAGGTAGCGGCTACGCATCTGGCCAGCGTCAAACGCCCTTGGCACGAGAAAGAGTTCACCACGGGGACCGACACGTACATGGCGGAACCGATGGTCGGGGTGCCCACCGTTTGGGGATACAGCGGCAGCGGCGTGGAGACGCACCACAACAGTGAAGACACTCCCGATCGCGTGGACCCACGGTCATTGCGTGACATTTCGATAATCGATGCCGCGTTTCTTTACTTCATCGCCAACGCGGGTGAACCGGAAGCTCTCTGGCTGGCGCAAATCAGCGAGAGCCGCGCGTATGCCCAGGTAGGGAAGCGTTCGGCGACGATTCTTGACGGCATTGCGGGAGCGACTACGTCCGCGCAACTGGCGTCCGTTGTTCGCGATGCAAATGATCAAATTGATTATGCGGTGGATCGTGAAACACAGTCTATCCGAAGCGTGCTGCGGCTTGTATCCGAATCTAGAAAGGAAGCAGTGAGGAATGGGCTGAGCGCGGCGGGCGACAGGCTGGAGGCGTTCGGGCAACAACAACGCAAGCGAATCCAGCAGGCGGCCGATCAGCGCGCCCGACAGATTGGGGCGAGTCTCGTTGCGGCTCCCGTGCAGGAGCCGGACCCGGCAGCGCTGAAGATCGTCGTAAAGCGAAAGCGCTTTGGAACCTTGCCGCTGGACGATCTTCCGCAGGATCAGTGGGAAGGTTTCCCATCGGGCGCTTGGGCCGCAGTTCCCACCATCGCTTTGTACTGGTGCGATGGCCACCGCAACTTGGCTGAAGTGATCCGATTAACGCGCTTAGAACTTGGCGCTACCGAGTTTGACTTCGTGAGGTATTTCCGCTTCTTGGAACGCCACGGATTTGTGGAATTCGCAAACTAGTACATCGAACAATTAATCCTTCTTAGCTTCTTACTTCCGAGCTTGCTTTTCGGACGTGACGCGTCATTTGGTTGATGCTGAAAGAGGCTGTTGGCGAGGGATCCGCAAATCTGTTTGTGGAAGAGCACGAACATCAGGGCGACTTTGGTCCCTTTGTGGCTGAGCCTGTAGGCGCAGCGCTTGCCGTCGCGCTCCAGCAGCCCGTGCCCTTTCATCTTCCGGAGATCGTAGCGAAGTTGATTCAGGCGCCATAGCGGTCGGCGCTGGGACCGAACGCTACGAGGACCGCGGCGTGGATGTCTTTGGCTCGCCAGCCACCCAGCGCAGGGACAGCCTGAAGAAGGGGGAAGTCGACGTGGACATTGAGGCACTGCGCCTGAAACCCGGCGAAGCGGTCTTTAATCTGGAGGAACTTTTCCGAACCTCGTCCAGATGGCTCAGGCCTTTCTTCAGCCCAAAGTCGGTGAGATTGTTGGAGCAGGCTTCATTGCGCTGGAACGTGGAGAACTTCTCATATTGTTTGATGAAGGTGTTCTTCCAGTATGCCCGGAAAATGTGATGGCCGTGTTCGATCCGCTCCAGCGTCGTGTTCAGCTTGCCCTTCATCTTCTTTGTGATGCGACCGCCGAAGATCTCGGAGATCTTGTTGGCGGCCATCCGCCATAAACCGATCTCGCAGGAACGCTCAAAGATTTTGTGGATCGGAAAATGCCGTTTGGAGATAAAGTTCCGCAGTACTCGATCTGGTTCAAGGCGTAGAACCGGCCCGTGGCGACCGGCACGTTTCATGCGCTGCCCGGCGGGACGCACGTAATCTTCCTTGCGCGCCTTCGGTTCCGCCCATTCACAGGGATCCCCTGATTCCGGGCGTAGGCCTCAACCACCTGAGCAGGCCGCGAGAGTCCGCTTAGATATCCGTGAATGACGAAGCGGTCAAAACAGTGGTATACAAAGTCAGCGACTGCCAAACAGCATTGTGAACGTTTCCATCGGTCGTCTCCTCGTTCTCGTCTCGACAACAAGATCGTAGGACAGACGACCGGTGGTTTCAAAATGTCGAATATTTTTGCCTGCTGTTGAAGGGGACAAGCCAATGACGTCACTCAAGCTGACGAAAATTGGAACTTCGACGGGGTGCGATTTCGGCGAAGGAAATGAGTTCCGGCTCAAATCCGAAAAGGGCGACACTCTCTATGCCATTGAGACCAAGGCTACCTGATTACGCCTTACGACCGGGCGATCGCGGATCAGCTCGACGCCGACGGTGTGTTCATGAAGGAACATCGGGACACCTTGAAAGCCCTCGTCAAACGAGGGCCGAGTCACGCTGCACCGGCAAGAAGGCTTGCTGCTTCTGGATGAGGAACGCCGTGCCACCATTGACGCGGTGTCGGCCTGCGGGACGAGGGCCTGCTCGACTCTGCCCTGGCACGACCGTTTGAACCATGCCTGTAACGCCGATCGCACCCCTGCGGATCTCGCCGACTCGTTTATAAGAATAGCGTGCCGCGACAACCACGCTCTAGCGTCGTGAAACTGGCAGCGTCTTCGCATGTTATACTCTCGCCCGAGCCTTATGTCCAAACTCCTCTCTACTCTGGTTGTGCTCACGCTGGCCATCGCATCAGCCCAGCAAGACATGAAGATCAACGGGTCGCCCGACCGCAAGGAAGGCGACGGACCCTTCGATCGCTTGGTGATCCGTGGCATCACCATGATCGATGGCACCGGGGCGCCTCCGCGCGGACCGGTGGACATCGTGGTGGAGAAGAATCGCATCGCCGAGATCCGCAGCGTTGGTGCGCCCGGCACGGCGATTCGAGAGCAAGGGCGGCCCGCCAAAGGCGCAAAAGAGATCGACGGCACAGGCATGTACATCATGCCCGGATTCGTCGACCTCCACGTGCATACAGGCGGAGCTCCGAAAGCCCCCGACGCCGAGTACGTTCACAAACTATGGTTGGCCCACGGCGTCACCACCGTCCGGGGAGTGCCAGCCGGCCCGATGGAGTGGACTCTGCATGAACGCGAGCGCAGCGCCAAGAACCAAATCACAGCGCCCAGGATCTACGCCTACCATCGTCCGTTCACCGGTGAGGGTTGGAAGGCGACCCCGGTACAGACCCCCGAACTTGCCCGCGAATGGGTCCGATGGGCTGCCAACAAGGGGATCGATGGAATCAAATTAGGCGCCCAGGACCCGGAGATTATGGCCGCCCTGCTCGATGAAGGCAAGAAGTTCGGACTCGGTTCCACCGCCCACTTGGACCAGATGGGAGTGGTTCGGATGAATGCCCGCGATGCAGTTCGGCTAGGCCTCGGCACTGTTACCCACTTTTACGGGCTGTTCGAATCGCTCTATAAAGACAGCACCATCCAACCATATCCGGTGGACCACAATTACAACAACGAGCAGAATCGCTTCGGCCAGGTGGCGCGCAACTGGGACAAAATCCACCCGCGCGGGAGCAAGGAGTGGAACGATCTCATCGACGAGTTCATCGCGCGTAAAGTGTTTCTCGATCCCACCATGACAATCTATCTCGCTGGCCGGGATCTCATGCGCGCCCGCACAACCGACTGGCACCAGATGTACACGCTGCCATCGCTCTGGTCATTCTTCGAACCGAGCCGCGACAACCATGGCTCCTATTGGTATTACTGGACCACTGAAGACGAGTATCACTGGAAAAAGTTTTACCAAGTCTGGATGAGCTTCATCAACGACTACAAGAACAAAGGCGGCCGTGTGACCACCGGCACAGATTCCGGTTTCATCTACAAGCTGTACGGTTTCTCCTTCATCGAAGAAATGGAACTACTGCGCGAGGCTGGCTTCCATCCGCTGGAAGTGATCCGTTCTGCTACCATGTACGGCGCCCAGGCGCTGCACGAGCCCAAGGGCAAGCCCATCGATTTCGGCATCATCAGGCCCGGACTGCTGGCTGATTTGGTGATTGTCGATCAGAACCCTGTGGAGAACCTCAAGGTGCTCTACGGCACGGGGGCCATTAAGCTTAATGACAAAACCGGCCAGTTCGAAAAAGTGGGCGGAGTGAAATACACCATCAAAGACGGAATCGTGTACGATTCGAAGAAATTGCTCGCCGATGTTGCGGCCATGGTGGAGCGGGCCAAGGCCAGACCAGCTACCGGCGGGGCTGCCAAGTAACAAGGTTATATCCCCCCGAAAGGTTTTCGCGGCAAAAGCGTCTAAGGATTGAGGTCCCTCTATGTCGCCCCGCCGGGTCGCTACTCTACCTGTGTTTCTTGCCCTAATTCTGTTATGCACCGGAGCCGGCTCCGCCCAACAAGCAGCCACCGCGCTTCAAAAGTCCAACGTCTCCGCCGACCGGTTGACTCGCGAGCAGATGGAGCAGTTCCTTCTGACTGCACGAGTGGTCGGCCAACGGCCCGCTGGAAAGGGTATCACCAATACGAAGCGACTGGTGCTAACCGATGGGACCTACACTCATGATGCGCATGTGCAGGACATCGACATCTACAAGGCCGAATATAAGACCAAGGAAGGCATCGAGAAGAACTTTCGAGACTCCTATAAGTACAATATCGCCGCCTATCGCCTGGACAAGCTAATGGATTTGAATATCGTTCCCGTCTGCGTGCCCCGTGAAATTGACGGTAAGCCGTCGGCCATGGATTGGTGGGTGGACAACGTTCAATTCGACGAAGAAGGCCGTCGGGATAAGCAGATCGAGCCTCCCGATCCAAATGCCTGGACGCGGCAATTGAACGTGATCCGCGATTTCGACCAACTCATTTGGAACGAGGATCGCAATCAAGGCAACCTGCTGATCGACAAGAGCTGGAGATTGTGGGCCATCGATCACTCGCGGTCTTTCCGCGATAATCCGACTCTTCGCGATCCCAAGGTTCTGCGCCGCACAAGCAGCAAGTTTTTGAGCTCGATGAAAGCTTTGAATCAGCAGGCACTGGAAACAACGCTGATGCCATATATTACGAGGGAGAACATTCAAGGGCTGCTGGCGCGTCGCGATATATTGGTCAAATTCTTCGAGGACGAGATCAATAGCAAGGGTTCCGACGCGGTCCTGGTAGACATGCCCCGCAGAACTCCAAACGTCACCATTCCCTAGATGGACCCAGCGACGCTACGTGGCCGTTTTGTTAGCGTCGTCCCGCTTGCGCGCGAGCATGGGGACGCACTGTGGGAATCGACTCGTGGCGACGAGAATTCTGGTCTCTGGACTTACCTTTTCGATGGCCCATTCTCGGATCGCGCTTCCTTCGACACGGGACTGGCGCAAAAGATCGGTTCCCCTGACCCCCTGTTCTTCGCTTTGATCGATTCCAAAACCAATCTCCCCGCGGGACGCGCCGCATACATGCGCATCGAACCGAAGCACCGATGCATAGAGGTCGGATCGATTCTGTACGCTCCCTCTTTTCAGCGATCGATCGGGGCAACTGAAGCCATGTATCTCATGGCACGCCACGTCTTTGAAGATCTCCATTACCGCCGCTACGAATGGAAATGCAACGCCCTGAACGGGCCATCCATGCGGGCGGCCGTGAGGCTTGGCTTCACCTTCGAAGGAGTCTTTCGGCAACACATGATCGTGAAAGGCAAGAGCCGCGACACGGCTTGGTTCTCCATGATTGATGCGGAATGGCCCTTACGAAAAGCGGCGTTCGAACACTGGCTCCATCCATCTAACTTCGATGCCCAGGGTCGGCAGAAAACATCCCTCTCTGCGATGGGTGCAGGGTTAGTATAGGAATTGGTCCGAATCCTCGTTTTCTTTTTCACGGCTGTTCTTGGGAATGCTCAGCGCTTCTACACCTATATTGATGACCTTGGGCCCGACTATGTAGAATTGGCCTGGGGAACGACGGATGGCACTAACACTATCGGACGCAGCTCTCCGTCGCATGGACCCGCCACGATCAAAATCGATGGACGAACGCTCGCGTCCCGCCTGAATTTCGTGACCGTCGGCAACCTGAAGCCCGATACGGAGTACCCGTACGAGATTTCAATTGGGGCCACCAAGGTTGGATCGGGCACCGTCCGTACTTGGGTGGCGAAGACCGATCGCGTCGTTTTCTTTGTCATCGGGGATTACGGTACGGGCCAAAAGCCGCAGTATCGCATCGCTCAGGCGATGTGGGACGAGTTTCAGCGCCGCATGAAAACCGACAACCCCGTCCGCTTCATGCTGAGCACCGGAGATAATATTTACGGGAACATTTCGTCGTTTGTTTTCGGGGCAGTCGGGACCGGAGCGTCGGATCGCGATTGGGAAGCGAAGTTCTTTCAACCCTACGAACCGATTCTTGCGAGAATCCCTTTTTTCGGCACCCTCGGGAATCACGATGGAAACGAAACGGAGTCGCATCGCGATCTGCCCGCCTATCTTGACAATTTTCCATTCCCTTACGACAAGCCGGGACGGTATTACACTTTCACCTACGGCGGGCTGGCGGAATTCGTGGGTTTGGACAGCACTAAGAACACGGAATCTGGCCGCGCGTTTCCCAACTATCTGCCGGACAGCAAGCAGTCCCAATGGCTAAAGCAGGAAATGAACAAGGAGAAACCGGCTTGGGTGATTCCTTTTTATCACCATCCGGTTTTCAACGCGGGCCCGCTGCATGCGCCGAGCATGCACGATTTAGAGCATTGGGTGGAACTGTTCGCCGCGTCCGGCGTGAAGGTAGTTTTCAACGGACACGAGCACAACCTGCAAATCAGCGAATCGAACCAAGCGAGCCGCGGTATTCGATTCATCACCAGCGGTGCAGGCGGAGAACTTCGAACCGGCGACATTCAGGCCAAGCTAAAGGGGGCGAATATCGCGATGTGGGCTCCCCAGAATCATTTTCTGGTGGTGGAAATCGAGGGTAAAACGATGAAAGTGACGCCGATCGGATATGAACCGATCACCGTGAAGGACAGCAACGGCAAGGTGGCGATCCCGCCATTTGTGATTACACTGCCATGATTACAGAACCATGGGTGAATCCCGTAAAGCGGAAGCTTGCCGCAGGGGAGCCAGTGATCGCTGTGACCATCACGACCAACAGCGTGGACGTCGCCTTTCACGCGGCTGGGCTCGGCTTTGACTTTCTTTGGATTGAGATGGAGCATTCGCCCATCACGCTGGAAACGCTTCGGAATATGCTGCTGGCGGTGCGGGGCCTGCCTACAGTGCCGTTTGTTCGAGTGCCAGTGAACGAGCTTTGGACGGCCAAGCGGGTGCTCGATGCCGGCGCGCAAGGCGTGATCTTCCCGTTCACGAGCACGCCCGAACTCGCGGCCCAAGCGGTTGCCGCGTGTCGTTACCCGCCGCTGGGACGGCGCGGATCGGGTGCCGGATTGGCCATGGCTTGCTGGCCGCCCTGCGATGACTACTACACGTCCGCTGATGAGAACGTCTTTGTGATTGGCATTATCGAGGAAGCGGCGGCGGTGGCCAGGATCGAAGAAATTGCCGCTACGCCTGGGCTGGACGCATTGTTCATCGGGACCAGCGATCTGTCGTTCTCGCTGGGTCTGCGGGGTGATCAGAAGAGTCCATTGCTGGCCGGCGCGGTTGCCAAAGTGTTGGAAGCCGGCAAGAGACACGGCAAGGTGGTGGGTCGGCCAGCGGGCACGGCGGAACAAATTAAAGAGTTCACCGAACAGGGCTTTCTGCTGTTTCAGGCCACCACCGACCTGAGGCTAATGGAAGCAGGTGCGCGACAACTCCTGGGCGGCGTTAGACAGCCGAACTCGAAGGCGCTTTACTAAACGGGAATCGAACCGCGCTTAATAATCTTCGTCATCACTTCGGTGAACGTATCGATTTCTTCCAAAGTCGAATAGACGTTGGGAGTGATTCGCAAGCCCTGATACTCGCCCGGCGTCACGATGGCCACCGTCCAGATGCGATGCTTAGCCCAGAGGTATTGCGAAAGGGCAGGAGCCTCAATGCCTGCCACGCTGATGAAGCCGATCGCGCAGGATTGGGCCGGGTCTTCGCTGTTCAGGATTTTTACGCCCGGCAACTGGCGCAGTTCGTTCGACCAGCGCTTGCGCAGGTAGCGGAACCGCTCGGCCTTGCGCTCCGGACCGATGCTGTCGTGAAAGTTGAGCGCTTCGGTAATCGCGTTGCGCTGCGAAGCGGGATGCGTTCCGATCTCCTCGAATTTGCGGATGTTCGCCTTCATCGAGTCTGCCGCAGGCATCATCGGCCAGATCGTTTCGATCTTCGGCTTGCGCACGTATAGCATCCCGGTCCCGATGGGCGCCAGCACCCATTTGTGCAGCGAGGTGCCGTAGTAGTCGCAGTCCAGGTCGGCGTGTTTAAAGGGGAATTGCGCGAAGGCGTGCGCCCCATCCACGATTACCTCGATCCCGCGCGCCCGCGCCATCTGGCAGATAGCCTTCACGGGGAAGATCTGGCCGGTGCGGTTGGTGATGTGGCAAATATGGATCACCTTGGTCCGGGGCGTGATGTTTTCTTCGATGCGCTTGGCCAGGTAATCGAGACTGGGCGGCGGCACCGGGAATGTGATTTGCTTGAGAACGATCCCGTCGCGGCGTTCGCGCTGCTGCCAAGTCGTGATCATGCGAGGGTAGTCCTGATTGGTCGTAAGGACTTCATCGCCGCGCTGGAGGCTCATCCCCAACTGCACGATTTCCAGTGCTTCGCTGGCATTTCGCGTGATCGCAATCTCCTCGACATCGCAGCCAAACTCGCGCGCCAATCGTCTGCGAACCGTTTCGATGCCCGGGTCGAGAACCTGCCACATGTAATACGAGGGATTCATGTTCTCGATTTCCAGATAGCGCATCTCCGTGTCCATCACGATCTTCGGAGAGGGGGACACGCCGCCGTTGTTGAGGTTGATCATGTTTCGATCCACCGTAAACGCGTGGCGAATGTTGAGCCAGAAGTCCTCGTCCCTGGCGACGGTGTCGGCGGGACGACCGGTTACGGCTTGGGCGGCGGATTGAGCGCGGAGTACTGAGTCGGTTTGAAAAGCGGCCACGGCACCCGCGGCGGAAGAGAAGAAGCGGCGACGGTCCATGAGTTAGAGTAGGCTGTATTCGTGTCCCAGGTCAATGTGGGCTGCTACCCGGAATATTTCCGAGCACAGCGAATCAGTTCCTTCGTCAAGCCCGGTATCGCCGATTCCGCGCTGGCTGGCTCTTCATACTCGAGCGCCAGGTAGCCCTTATAACCAGCCTTCGCGAACAGCATTGTCAGCCGATCCCAATCGGCTTTCTCCTTGGTTCCGTCCACGCTTGCAATGTGCTGCTTGAAGTGGACGTTGGTCGCGTAGGGGATGCACTTCTCCACCTGCGAATAGCCGTCCTTCGGGAAGTTGCCGGTATCGAGATTGATTCCAGCCCACGGCGACCCGGTCCGCTTCACGATCTCGAGAGTCGGCTCGGCGGTGGTTGTCAGCCCTCCGTCGTCCTCCACACCCAAGATGATTCCTTTGCTGCCAGCGTACTCGGCCGAACGTTTGAAAACCTCCACCGCCCAGTCGATGGCCTGGGGTTCCGTCGCGCCCTTTGGAATAGATCCTCCAAACACGCGGACGTGACCCGCGCCCAGTTTTTGAGCGACATCCACCCACTTCTTGGCAGTCTCGAACTCGGCTGCTTGCAACTCGGGAGTCGGTTGGCACAAGCGTAGCCGCGTCGCGATGCTGTGGAGTTGCACGGCCTGTTTGTAGGCAGTCTTGCGCAAGCTTGCCAGGAACGAATCCGACGTATCGGGAAACCAGTAAACAGTGGTATCAAGTCCATCCAGACCTAGTTCCGACACGTAGCGGATCAGCGCCTCGTAGGTCATCGTCCTGGCTTCGAGCTGCTTGCGGTATGAGTAGGCAACGAGGCCTGGGCGGATGCGGGACTGAGCCCTCTCCGGTGCAGCTCTAAGCGACCCCGCAGCCGCGAATGCCGAAAGGGACTTGAGAATATCGCGTCGCTTCATACTTGTCCTGGAATCGTGTAGGACTCTCGGTAATCACGAGTCATCAGCGCGCTCGCTTGCTCATCCCCCATCGGCCTCCCGTTCGATTGCGCCAGGCGAATCGTGCGGCCCGTGCGATAACTGATATTCGCAAGATGCACGAAAGCAGCCGACCGCGCGCCGATCGCGATGTCGGCATGCAGCATTTTGTAATCGCGGCCACGAATCGCATCCAGGAAATTTTTCATGTGTGGCGTCGTAGCCCACGCATCGCCCTCCTTGGCCTTCTCGTCCATCACTTGCTCGTACTTTTCCTTCCCTCCCGCAGATGCGCCGAGAGTGGCATCTCCTCGGACGTTGCCGGCCATGCTCTTGTAAACCTGAAACCCGATATTGTCCACAACCAGAAAACCTTCTTCCCCGAAGAAAATGTTTCCAGTGTAGTTGGGCTTCAGACCGGCTACCAGGCCCTCCGGCGGAGTTGGCAGATTGCGAACGTCGAAGGTGATTTGAGCATCTCCGAAATCAAAGGTCGATTGCAGCGTGTTAGGCGTTTCCTGATCGTCTTTCCAGACGAACTTTCCGCCGCTGGAAGAAACCGAAATAGGCCAGCCCGTCCGGCCGAGACCCCACAGGCAGATATCCATCTCATGAATCCCTTGATTGCCGATGTCGCCATTTCCCGTGTCCCAAAACCAATGCCAGTTGTAGGCGGACTTGTTTTTGCTGTACGGCTTCCATTGAGCGGGGCCGAGGAAACGATCCCAGTCGAGCCCGGAAGGTGCGGGTTCGTCAGGCGTGTGGCCGATCGAAAAGCGGCGTCGGTAGCATAGCCCGCGCGCGTGGTAGACAGGCCCAATGATGCCGTCGCGTAGCTGTTTCATCGCTTGCATCTTGTGCTCGATGGACCGGCTCTGCGATCCCACTTGGACCATGCGGTTGTACTTTCGCGCGGCCGCAACCATTTGGCGGCTCTCGTAGATGTTATGGCTGGCCGGCTTCTCCACGTAAACGTCTTTGCCCGCCTGACAAGCCCAGATGGTGGCGAGCGCGTGCCAGTGGTTGGGCGTGGTGATGGAGACCGCGTCGATATCCTTCGATTCGAACATCGCGCGCATGTCGTCGTATTCTTTCGCTTCGTGGTTCTGCAGCTTGCGGACCAGGGCGGCGCCACGCTCCCGAGCGGCCTGGCTCACGTCACACACCGCGGCGATCTGGCAATCGGAATTGAGCGATGAATAGTACTTGACGTGGTCCGTGCCGCGCCCGCCGAGTCCGACTTGGCCAATTCGAATCCGATCGTTCGCGCCAAGAATGGGAAAGCGGGAGGTTGCGATGGCCGCTGCTGCCACCTTTACGATTTGACGTCTGGCTGGTTGAGTGATCACGAGATGAAGCGTATCACGTCTGATATCAGGCCGAGCGCGAGTTGAGAGCCCTGGGCGTGACCGTGCTCGCTGTCCCGACGGATGCTTCCAAACTTGAGAATATCGAGGCGCCTGCGTGAAAGGCCCTCTCCGTTAGCACGGTCCACATGGTTTCCAATAACGTGGTGGGCGTCAATCTGTGGAGCGTGATTCACGGCATCCGCGCTTTTTACGCCGATTCTGTTGAGTCAGGGCACTGAGTGACACGTCGTGAACACGGGTCGAATCGCCGGGCTGCTCTGCAATCCACGTCTTCCAAAGTTTCAGTGCTGTGTCCCGGATTCGTGCAAAACGCTGATTGGAGAACCCGAAGCAACCCGAATCCTCACGGCTTGGCGCCAACTAAACTCCGACTCTTACTGGCGGATCGGTACGGTGAAGGAGAACCTATGAAGTACATCTTTCTTTTGACATTTGCTGCGCTAAGTTGATGGCGGCGCAAGGGGCCCAATTGAGCGATACGGCGGGGCAGGACGCAACAAACAGCATGCGATTAAAAATGGTTCGTCAGCCGAAAAGCTAGCCCAAAATATTTGACTTTTTGAAACCACCGGTCGTCTGTCCTACCTTCTTGTTGTCGGGACGAGGACGAGGAGACGACCGATGGAAACGTTCGAGGAGGATTACGCGCTTCCCGCCGGGCAGCGCATGAAAACGTGCCGGTCGCCACGGGGTATATTTCATTCTGAAGGGCATGGAACAGGGGCAGACGTTCCGCTCCACGCCTCCGAGGTATCCGACCGACGATCCAAACGACCGCATTCCGAGGCGGGAACGCAGCCGCTTCACTCACTATTACTTCTACATCGACGATGAAGCGCTGGGTCCGATGTCGATGCGTGTGGCATCGTTCTTTCCGTTTCAGGCCACGTACTATTTGAACGGTTACAACTTCATTGAGCAGCATTATCCGCATTTCGCTGAGCCGAGTGTTCGAACAATCTACCAGCGAATCCGTTCCTTGAAAACTCGCCTAACCGGGGCAGACCCGGCCACCGAAGCGGTACACGAGAACTCGCAATAACGCCTCTCCCCTACGTCGTGGTCTATGCAGTGAAAGCGGATGCCTTCGAAATCCTTCATATTTATCACGGCGAGCAGGATTGGCGCTAGAACCGACTTTCGAGACTAGCCGCTCAACAACGGATCGTGCTTCACGAAGGATGCGCCTGGCGAAGTTCCTCGCGATCTCCGCTGACCTCTCCCAGAATTTCATACGAAGCAAGCGACGTCATGAGTGGGCTTGGGCGGGAGTATAAAATGCGAGAATACCGGACATGCCCGCATTCTCCAGACGATCGCTCTTGCAAGCCGCGGGCGCGTTCGCCATCAAAAAGACGAGGCGCACTGACATTCGCTTGAAAGAAGTGCGCTTCGCCTTCGAGTATTTTCACTACCGAACTCCCTATAAATTTGGGGGCATGCTGGCCGATCGCGTCACCCTGCTGAACGTCACGTGTGCTGTGGAGGATGGTAGCGGCAGATCGGCGCACGGCTTCGGATCCATGCCGCTTGGAAACATCTGGTCATTTCCTTCCCGCACGCTTTCTTATGAAACGACACTCAGTCTGATGAAGGAGTTGGCTGGCCGCATCGCGAAAATAGCGGGTAGCTATCGCGAGTATGGCCATCCCGTGGACATCGGGGTGGCGCTTGAGCCGCAGTATTTGAAGGCGGCCAGCGATATTACCATCGAGCATAAGCTTGAGGAACCGATTCCGAAGCTATGCACGCTTGTTGCAGGAAGCCCGTTTGACGCGGCGGTTCACGACGCCTACGGGAAACTTCATGGCGTGAATTGCTACTCCACCTACGGCCCGGAGTTCATGGGCAACGACTTAGGGCATTATCTCGGACCCGAGTTCGCCGGCGAGTATCTGAGCAAGTATGTGCTTCGAGATCCGGTTCCCAAGATAGCTCTGTATCACTCCGTGGGCGCGGCAGATCCGATCGTGGCGTCCGACATTCGAAAGCCGATCAACGATGGTCTCCCGGAAACGCTCCCGCAGTGGATCCAATACAACGGCATCAAGCGGATCAAAATCAAGCTGAATGGCGACGACTTGGGCTGGGATGTCGACCGGGTGGTAAGCATCGATCGCGCCACGACGGAAACCCAAGCTCGACTCAACGTTTCCGATTGGTATTACTCGCTCGATTTCAATGAGCGGTGCCCGAACGTGGAATATCTGCTCGGCTTCCTGCGCCGCCTGAAGCAGCGGACTCCTACCGGATTCAATCGCATCCAGTATATCGAGCAGCCCACCAAACGCGACCTGGAGAAGGATCGAAAGAACGTGATGCATGAAGCCGCCAAGATTCGTCCGGTGGTGATCGATGAATCGCTGACCGATGTGGAAGCGCTGCTGCGCGCGCGAGAGATGGGTTACACCGGAGCAGCTCTCAAGGGCTGCAAAGGACAGAGCCAGGTTCTAATAATCGCCGCTGTTGCCCAGAAGCGAAAGATGTTTTTATGCGTTCAGGATCTGACCTGTCCTGGCGCATCCTTGATCCATTCGGCGGGATTGGCCGCACATGTTCCGGGCGTGACTGCAATCGAGGCAAATGCCCGCGAATACGTGCCCGCTGCGAACAAACCCTGGGAGAATCGCTATCCCGGCGTCTTCGTCGTGCGCGACGGATTTATGCGCACCTCCGAGCTTACGGGTCCTGGACTGGGGACGTGATGAACACGTCGGCTTGCTATCATGAAGGCGGTTGGAGGTCGCCTGAGTCAAGCAACACTTTCGGTCCCTGTCGACGCGGCAAGCGCTGCTAAGCGGAGGTCGCTCATTTTGGTATTCTGCTGCACCCTGGTTGGAGCGGCCGCGCAGATGTTCATCAAGACGGGTGCCGGCAGACTCGCCCGGCCAGGTTTTCTCGGGGCGGTGCTGGGCATGTTCACCAACCCGCTTCTGTTTACCGGATACGCCCTGTACGGTCTCAATACGGTCCTGCTTGCGGTTGCGCTTCGCGATAACGAATTATCGTTGCTGTACCCTGTGATCGCGCTCACTTACGTGTGGGTGTGCATTCTTTCTGTCGGCATGTTGCATGAAGCGCTGAACCCCTTCAAAGTGATCGGGATCGCGACTATCATGATGGGAGTGGCGATTCTGGGCAGGGGCGGCCGCTCTTGATCACTCCGCTGTCGTCCATTTTGCTGGTTTTCGTCGGATCCTTCTTCGGTTCGTTTGGAGCAGTTTTTCTAAAGGCCGGTTCCGGCGCACTGAAACTCAGTATCAAGAGTTTTCTCCTCAACTGGAAGTTGTTAGCGGGCATCTTTTTTTATCTGTTGTCCTCTGTTTTTTTCGTGCTGGGGCTTAAAAAAGGCGAGCTGACGATTCTGTATCCTCTGGTGTCGCTGGGCTACGTTTGGACATTGATCTGGTCGCGCATCTTCTTTCACGAACCCTTGACGCGCACGAAATTTATCGGTTTAGGCACGATACTGCTCGGCGTTGTCGTCCTCAATTTGGGCAATCGCTAGGCAACTTTTCCAACTATACCCGTTGACACTATATCCACGTCGGTTATAATTGGTTGATGGCCAGCCCAAAACCGCCCGATCCCAGTACGCTGCTCCCGCTTCCTTCTGCCGCCTTCCACATCTTGATGGCCCTCGCCGGATGCGAACTTCACGGGTACGCGATCATCCAGGACATCGCCGCCCGCACCGACAACCAACTCAGACTTGGGGCCGCAACGCTCTATCGATCGCTGCAGCGGATGCTAGAGCAAGGCCTGATTGTCGAAACAGGGGATCGGCCCGCGCCTGAATTCGATGACCAGCGTCGACGCTACTACCGCATCACGCGCTTCGGCGAATCGGTAGCGCGGGCCGAGGTCCGCCGGCTTACCGATTTGGTCAGACTGGCTGGCGGCAGTGGCTTCGCAACGGGAAAGGCATGATGCTTTTATACCGGACACTGCTCCGTCTGTATCCCGGCTCGTGGCGCGCTGAATATGGCGAGGAAATGTGCGCCGTTTTCCTCGCTCGCCGGCAAGCCGAGTCTGGCTTTATCGCGTTTCAGGCCCTTTGGATCGAGACCATCGCCGATCTCTTAACCGGTGCAGCCGCGGTTCAGATGGATCAACTGCGGCAGGACCTTACCTATGTGGCTCGCACATTCAGACGTTCTCCCGCCTTTGTTGTAACCACGATCACCATAGCCGCAGTTGGCATCGGGGCCACGACGGCTGCATTCACCATGCTCGATCATGTTCTGATTCGACCGCTTGCCTTTGCCGATCCCGAACGGCTTGCCAAAGTCTATGAAGATCACCCGGCTCAAGGCAGCCGCTTCGGGGACGTATCGCCCGCCAATTATCGCGATTGGAAGCGCACGAGCAAATCGTTTGAAATGTTTGGAGCCTATCGCGGCCTATCGGTTAACCTGACAGGGCAGGGCGATCCCCGCACCCTTGAGGGTGCGTCGGTAACCTCCGAAGTGTTCCCCATCCTAGGCGTTCAGCCCGTGCTAGGCCGTTATTTCTCCAGTCAGGAAGACCGCGACTCCGCTCCGGGCACGGTCATTCTCGGGTATGGACTCTGGCAGGGTTTATTTGGAGCTGATCCAAACATTCTGGGTCGCACGATCAACCTATACGATATTCCTCACACCATCATCGGCGTGATGCCAAAAACTTTCTACTTTCCAAATCGAGACGCTCAGCTTTGGACGGCGATGCGCTGGGGGCCAAAGAACTTTGAGGACCGCCTGGATACCTATATCTTTGGCTTGGCACGTCTAAAGCGGGATGTCTCGATGCAGCAGGCGCAAGCGGAAATGAGCACCATCGCCAGTCAACTCGCGCGTGCTTATCCGAAAGAACTTGCGCGGACTGGAGCAACGGTTCTGCTGCTCCGAAACGACGTCTCCAATCAGGCGCTTCTGATGCTTAAGGTGCTGCTTTGCGCGGCGCTGTGCGTCCTCTTGATAGCGTGCACAAACCTTGCGAACCTGCTGCTCGCCCGCGCCATGGTCCGACGCAGGGAACTGGCAGTTCGGACGGCGCTGGGTGCCGGTCGCGAGCGGCTCATCCGTCAGATGCTCACCGAAAGTCTAGTGCTTGCCTTGGCTGGCGGCGCATTCGGCTTGCTGATCGCGTATTCCGCGCTACCTCTGCTTGTGCGTCTGGTGCCGGTCTCGCTTCCGATCGCTAAGGTTCCCTCAATGGACCTGAGGGTAGTGCTGTTTGCCGTTCTGATCACCGGTCTCACGGGCATTGTATTTGGCCTGGTTCCGGCGCTGCGCGTGTTTGGCGGCCAGGATGCAACGGGACTCCACGAAAGCGGCCGGTCTGGTGCAGGTGGTCGGCGCGAGCGACTGCGGTCGGCACTCGTGATGGCCGAAGTCGCCGGCTCGGTAGTGCTTCTTGTCGCTTTCGGCCTCCTGACGCGGGCGCTTTGGAACATTCAGTCGGTTGACCCCGGCTTTGTCGCCGATCACGTTCTCACTCTCCGCACTACCCTGCCTGTTCCGCGCTACGAAACAGCCGCCGCCCGGGAACCTTTTTATAGGCACGTGCTCGACGAAACCCGGCGGCTTCCGGGCGTTACCGGTGCGGCGTACACCAGCTTCCTGCCGATGGTGAATCGCGGCGGCATCTGGCCCGTGGAGGTGGAAGGACATCCCCAGGATGTCAGCCTGCGCCGCACGGCCAGCCTGCGCTTTGTTACGCCCGGGTTCTTTTCGGCGATGGGGATTCCTCTGCTTCAAGGGCGCGATGTTGCCGAAAGCGATACGAATGACTCGCCCTATGTCGCCATCGTGAGCCAGTCGATGGTTCGACGCTACTGGGCCGCAGAGAACCCGATTGGCAGGCACATCGATATCGGGAACCATAATCGGCTGATCATTGGAGTGGTTGGGGACATTCGCGTCCGAGGTCTCGAACGGTCCAGCGAGCCGCAGGTGTATCTATCGTGGCGGCAGCCTGACGACGTATCGCCCTGGTACTCTCCCAAGGACCTCGTGGTTCGCTCCAGCTCCGACGCCGTCGCGCTGGCCCCCTCGCTCCGCCGAATAATTCACGATGCCGATCCCGCTCAGCCTGTGTCCGATATTCAGCCCTTGACCGCAATCGTCCAAGCCGAAACCGCATCGCGTCGCGTGCAACTAGGCGTGCTGGGGGCGTTTGGAGCCGTCGCATTCCTGCTCGCGGCAGTTGGAATTCACGGCTTGCTTTCCTTCGCCGTTTCCAGCCGCACGCAGGAAATTGGGGTGCGCATAGCGCTGGGCGCGCAACGGAGCGACATTATCGGGATGACGCTGAGGGAAGGGTTCCAGCTTGCGGCAGTTGGAATCATAGCGGGCGCGGTGCTCGCCTACGGCTCTGGCCGCCTGCTCGCATCCTTACTCGCCGGTGTGCAACCTGGCGACGCCGCTACATTCGCCGCTGCAGGCCTTCTTGCGATGCTTATGACCCTGGCAGGGAGCTTACTGCCTGCATTGCGGGCCGTGCGAGTGGACCCCACCACTGCGCTCCGCGCCGACTGATTCAGTGAGATTGGATCCTCGCCATCTCAGCTCACCTTCGGGGCCAGCTTGATTGCGCCCAAGGATGTGGCCATATCCCGGCCTAAGCGCTTTATCGTGAAAAAACGTTCTCTGTCAGCCTATCATTCCCTCTTTGTCGGGAAACACCGTGACAAATTCGTGGGAGGATTTTAATTGACAAAGCATTAGAGCCTTGGATATATAATGAATTTGTCGTTAAATGGACGGGTGCCGATTTAAAGGAGACCCATTGAATAAGCTCATTCCAGTATTCCTGTGCTTGTCTTGCGGAGCTTGCCTGCAAGGAGCGCAGTTGCCCGTACCCCTCGGCTCAGCCGGCAGTTTCTCCGCTCTCGCCTTTTCAACCTTGACGAATACCGGCCCAACCGCAGTAATTGGGGACGTGGGCGTGAGTCCCGGATCCGCCGTGATCGGATTTCCTCCTGGACAGGTGACTGGAGGGGCGATACACTCGGCTGACGGTCCGGCTGGCTTAGCACAAGGCGATTTGACTATCGCGTACAACAACGCAGCGGGACGAACCCTGCCTGCGACCGTTTCCGGCGACCTCGGCGGTCTAACCTTGCCCCCCGGCCTGTACAAATCCACCTCAAGTCTGGGAATAACGGGCGTTCTCAGGCTTGATGGACAAGGCGACCCAAATAGCGTGTTTATTTTTCAGATTGCGAGCGCACTCACTACGGCCAGCAACAGTCAAGTGATCTTGCAGGGCGGCGCGCAAGCAGCCAACGTCTATTGGCAGGTTGGCAGTTCAGCGGTTATTGGGACGAATTCGATCTTTAATGGAACGATTTTGGCCCAGGCGTCCATCACGGTTGCGACCGGCGCAGCGCTGATTGGCAGAGCTTTGGCACGGACCGGAGCGGTAACATTGGATACCAATACCCTCAACAATCCGGGCCCCTCAACAACGATTGGGCTAACACGCGAGTTGGCTGTATCATGTCCCGCAAGCGTCGCACAAGTTGGGATAACGTACAACTCCTTGCTGGCGGCCACGGGCGGAACGCCGCCCTACACATTTTCAATCACAGGATCACTGCCGCCGGGCTTCAGTCTCAACTCTTCTACGGGAGCTATCACTGGACTCCCACCCGGCCTGGGGAGCAGCTCCTTCGTCGTCAATGCGCTTGATTCTGTTTCGATCAACTCGTCCAGGAGCTGTAGCGTCACCACTACCGCACCGATTCCCCCGACGACCCCACTTCCGGCATCCTTAATTCTCGTTCTGACAGGGTTTGCGTGCACTGCACTTTTCCTTTCGCGGGACCGGGTATTGCGGCTGATTAGCGGGAGTTAAGGGGGCGGGCTGGCGCTCCATCAGATGACGCGCCCGATGGTTGTCGCGATCACCGGCATCGTGATTGTTGGCTGTTACGCTCACATCCTCCGAGGGATGTTCGAGCAGTGGTCACAGGACGAAGACATGGGCCACGGCATGGTGGTGCCTCTTGTCATCCTCTGGATTATCTGGAAGGAACGCCACCGCTGGACTGCGCTGCCGATTCAACCGAGTTGGTGGGGCTCGGCGCTGCTGGCCGTTGCCGCATGTCTGCACCTGATTTCTGGCTTGGGGGCGGGCCTGTTCGCGGGGTCGGTTGCCTTCATTTTCTCGGTTGCAGGCGCGGTCCTCTGCCTGGGCGGGTTTAACTTTCTATCTGCCTGGGCTTTCCCTTTTCTGCTGGCGGTCTTCATGCTGCCAAAACTCGCTATTGTCTACAATCAAGTGACGTTGCCATTGCAACTCCTTGCAAGCCGTCTTGCTGAAAGCATGTTGTTGGTGGCCGGAGCATCCGTAACGAGGTCAGGAAACATAATCGATGTAGGCGGGCACAGCATCGCGGTGGCTGAGGCTTGCAGCGGAATTCGTTACCTCCTCTCACTGGGATTTGTGGCTGTGGTGTTTGCCTATTTCTCCGACGCAAAGCCATGGATGCGAGCAGCACTGCTGACGGCCGCCGTCCCGGTCGCGATTCTTGCGAATGCTTTGCGAATCGCAGCCACTGCTTGCGTGCCCGCGCTTGATGCTGGCGCGCTGCACGCTTTCTCGGGATGGTTGGTTTTTGTCCTGTGTCTGGCGCTGATTGTGGTCGCGCGCAGCGCTTTGAACGCGGTGCACGGGCGATATCATGCCTAATGGTCGGATGCTCTTTGTGCCGCTGTTCCTGATCGGGCAGGCGTTGATGGTTCACTGGTCCGCAGGCCGGGAGCGTGCACCTGCACCACCTGTCCTGTCGAGATTCCCATCCAAGTTCGGGGAATGGACGCAGCTGCGGGAGGATCCTATCGCGGCCGATATCGCAGGGGAGCTGCGGGCCGACGTTATATTGAGCCGGACCTACGTGCATGCGCCGACTGGCTCAGTTGCCGGATTGTTTGTGGCATGGTTTCAATCTCAGCGAGCCGGAAGGAGCCAGCCTCATTCGCCTAAGGTGTGCCTCCCGGCGGCGGGTTGGACACCTGCTGTCACAGGCGAAGTCAGGATTGACACCGCAGCCGGAGCGATCGTAATCAACCGATACATCGTGGTCAACCGAGCACAGCGCGATGTAGTTCTGTACTGGTATCAAAGCCCGCGTCGCGTCACAGCGGGCGAGTGGCAAGCGAAGCTTTGGCTGATGGCGGACGCGCTCCGAGACAGACGTACCGATACGGCTTTGGTTCGCATAGTATTGCCATCGACCAACGGAGATGACCGGGCGGCAATCGCCTCGGGTATTGGCTTTGCGCAAAATCTCTATCCGTTGTTGCGCGAGAATTTTCCGCGATGACTGAGGTGCGCGTCAAGCTTGATCAACGTTTGCTCGCGCGACTCGATAAAGTAACAGCTTGCCAGAAAGGATCAACTCCATATCCCATTGACACCTGTACCGATACAAGG
Organism: Bryobacterales bacterium; assembly: GCA_038225555.1. GTDB lineage: Bacteria > Acidobacteriota > Terriglobia > Bryobacterales > Bryobacteraceae > JANXQZ01. The sequence goes on along the minus strand of JBBRRB010000010.1, from coordinate 122,339 downwards.
TACGGTATGCTGATGATCAGGACGTTCCGCCACAATGGCTTAAAGCGTCTGTTTCGCAACGGGGAGACCGGTAAAATCCGCGCTGATCAAGTCAAGCGAATTGCGGATGTGTTGGCCAGCCTGGACACGGCAGTGCGTCCGGCAGATCTTGATCTGCCAGGTTATCGGCTGCACCGACTTAAAGGTGGTGATCTGAAAGGATACTGGAGCGTGGGCATCAGCGGGAACTGGCGTATCATATTCCGTTTTGAAGACTGCGACGCTCTTGATGTTGATTTGCTGGATTATCACTAGCTAGAAAGGAATGCATTTATGCCAATGAAGAATACCCCCCATCCAGGCCACTCCATTAAGGATGCCTGCCTCGAGCCGTTGGGCCTAAACGTAACCGAAGGCGCGAAGGTGTTGGGCGTCGCCCGTCATACGCTATCCCGTGTCCTAAACGGCCAAGCCGGCATATCAGCTGAGATGGCTATCCGATTAGAGAAGGCCGGGTGGTCGAACGCTGATCACTGGTTGCGCTTGCAAACGGCCTATGACTTAGCGCAAGCGCCAGCATCAGCACGCGCTCAAGGTGGAACGTTACGAAGGAATCCCGGCGCTCTGACTCCTCTTCGATGATTTCTGAATCGGGCGAACGGTATCCTTAAACCCGACCTGAGGACACCGTCCGTGTGAAACCGACCAGCAACTCAGAAGAACAGCGTAACGCCAAAACGGATGCTGCGCGGACCTTGATAGGCAGCGGCCATCCCGAACTGGGGATCTACCCGAAGGCCATCGGCAGCAACCTTGGCCTTGTAGTCATAGCCTTTGAAGATCTGAGCTTGCGTGGTCGCGTCGAAGATGCCGCCATCGTTTGTATGGCTGTAAAGCACGTACTTATCGGTTACCGTGGCTTGATTGAACAGGTTCGTAAAGTTCGCTTCAAACTTCGCCCGCGCGCCCTCACGCAACTTGGGAAGCTGGATCTCATGGAAGAGAAGCAAGTTCATTTGGGAGAAGAAAGGGGTCCTGCCTAGGTCGCCGCGATTGTTGGGATATTGAGGAGCGTCAATCACCGTTACTTCGGTGGTCAACGGCGTTCCGCTGTAAGCCTGCATGAAAGGAGCGATCGAAGTCTCGCCCACCTTTGACTTGTAGGAATACGAGACGTACGCCTTGAAGGTATTCGGACGGTCGGTCGCCAGCGGACCGTAGATCAGCTTGCCCTTGGCGTCATAGCTCATCCACGGAAGGTCAAAGGCCCGGCTGTTATTGGCGGCAATGCGGCTGTTATTGCCGTTCGAAGCTTCATCAGAGTTCGCTAGCCCCGCGTAGTTGCCTTTCAGGCTGCTGTACGTATAGCTGAGCGAGTAAAGCAAGCCTTGGCTAAACCGACGTTCGGCGCGGAATTCGATGGCGTTGTAATCGCGCTTGGCCTTGGGAGTTGTCGGAACGCCCGCCGCGAATGTGCTCGGCTGGGCCACAATTCCATAGCCGGGATTTCCGATGAAATACGTTTCTCCAGCGGCGAGAAGACTGCCGATGTCTTCGATGATGTGATCCACCGCCCGATGATTGTAGCGCGCGCTTAAAACGGTCTTGCTATTTAGTTCGTATTCAGCCTGGGCATCATACGAGTGAAGCGAAAAAGGTTTTAGATTCGGATCGAGCAAATGCTGGCTGGGGTCGTTGGAAGGGATGCGCCAATTCACGCTTTCAAACAACGTGCCCGGAGCGGCTCCTGGCTTGAGTTTGGAAAGATCCGGATCGTTCAGAGGATATACAAAGTCCGTCCAAACGTCGCCGCCAAAGCTCCCGCGGGGAAGCGAATACTTCATGGTGTCGTAGAACTTGCTGTAAGCCGCCGAAACCTTGAACTTTCCATTGCCCAGGACGTCGTAAGCACCGCCGATCCGAGGAGCAATCTTGCTGCCCCATCCGAAGTCGATCGCGTGTCCCGGGAGCGTTTTGTCGGTGCTGAAAGACGGCACGTATTCGTTCTCGAAACGCACGCCCAGATTGAGCGTCAGCCGCCGCGTCGCCCGCCAATTGTCCTGGAAGTAGAAGCCTGTGTTGTTGCTGCCTACATCGCCGATGGTGCCCAGAAAACTGCGATCAATCACGTATCCGTAGGTGCCCTTCACGGTGCCGGGAACCGTTACGCCTTTGTAGGCGAGATTCCAGCCGATGCGGAAATATCCGTCGGGATAGGAATTGGCCACGGTGTTGTGCAGCCGGTTGGTGGACCACCCGCCTCGGAAGTTGTGCTGCCCGTGAAAATCGGCCAGATACGAAACGTCCGCGCTTAGATTGACGCGAGTATTCTCGTCGATGGTGGTCTGCTGATTAGCCGGTGTGAACTGTCCGCTGGACGCCTGGTACTTGGAGGGTACGCCAGCGATTCCGTTGCTGCTGCTGACAAATCGGAAATACGTACCTCTGGGGATCCCGTAGTCTTTGTAATTCTCGTAATTGTAGCCTCCGCGAAAGCTGATAACCAGCTTGCTGGTGGGCGTGTAGTCAGCCGATCCGCTGTAAATCGAATTGGGCGTACGGCTGCCCTGGTTCCGATAATCGTTGGTGGGGCTGCTGGTGCCTTGCAAACTAGGCAATACGCCCTGACTGCGGAACGGCGAATAGATGTATGTCGCCGCGATGCGCAGCTTTGAGAAGGGAGCGTAATCGATTTTGGAGAAAAGATAGTCCGTTTCGTCCTGTTCATGGAAGACTTTGGTAGAGTTATCACGCAGGAAAGTTACTGCGCGCTCATAGCTTTCGATTTGCGGAGCGAAACCGACGGAGAACCATAGGCGGTCCTTGATGATTGGACCCGAGAAAATCCCGCCCGGATTGAGCAGGCGGTATCCGTCGCGCGACGGCTGAAAGTAATTGGCGATATTGTCGTTGTTGGGATCGAGGCGAAGAGACTGCCGCGGGCGGCCGTTGAGCCCGTCGTCGGCCATGTAAAGAAAGCCCTGGCCATGGAAGCCGTTGCTCCCGCTGCGCACCACCGCGCTGATGACACCGCCTGTAGCTCCGCCGTACTGAGCTTCGAAGCCGCTGCTCTTGATCTGGAACTGCTGAACGAACTCAACGGGGATCTGGTTGGAACGCAGCAAGCGTCCGCCCTGGATATCAGTGGCTTCAACTCCATCCAAGTAGAACGTGTTCTCCGAACCGCTCGATCCGTCAATTTGGTATTGGCCCGACTTCGCCTCTGCGCGGGCTCCTGGAGCGAGGGCGATCAGGGAATCGAAATTCCGTCCCTTGGGCAGCCGATTCATCTCGTCCATATTGACTTCGGTGGAGACAGCGCTGAGGGCCGTATCGATTTTAATGGCTTCCCCGCTCACCACCACGCTTTCCGTGAGACGGCCCACCTCGGGCGCAAGGTTGACGGTAAGCACCTTTCCCGCGCCGAGGCTGAGATTCGTTTCTCGAAGCTGGCTGAAGCCGGGCGCGGTGACGCTGAGAGTATAGGTGCCAGGCGGAAGCGCTGCGAATCGGTAGGTGCCGGCTGAATCGGTCTTCACGCTCTCGGGGCGAACCAGGTTTGTACCCGACGCTTGAACTTCGGCTTGGGCGATGGCTGCGCCCGACGGGTCCTTCACGGTGCCCAGAATGGAGCCTGTCGTCTCTTGAGCAGACAAGCTGAAATTCGAGAGAACGAGCGCCATAGCGAACGTCCCCGCGCAGACTGCGCGCTGGTGTTTCATTGTAAGTCCCCCAACAAGATCGTTAGTTGCGGCGACGGGTAAGCAGCACCGATGCGCCGATTGCAACTGGAATGTGGGGTAGTGTAGCACCCTTAGCCCTTTTCTCGCAAATTTATTATTTTGCGAGTTTTCCATTGCATATACTCTTTAAGAAGGAGCGAAGGCGAATATGGATCGACGACAATTTCTAAGCGCGAGCGCAGCCGGGCTGGCGCTTTCAGCGGGAGGCTACGCGCTGCCATTCGCGGACGAGAAACCGCGCCGGGTCGGCCTGATCGGATGCGGCTGGTATGGCAAGTCGGATTTGCTCCGCCTCATCCAGATCTCGCCCGTGGAAGTGGTATCCCTGTGCGACGTGGATAAGAAGATGCTGTCCGAGGCAGCCGATATTGTGGCGAGCCGGCAAGTCTCGAAGAAAAAGCCGCGAACCTATACGGATTACCGCGAGATGCTGAAGGAAAAAGATCTCGACATCGTAGAAATCGCGACGCCCGACCACTGGCATGCGCTGACCATGATCGAGGCGGTAAAGTCCGGAGCGGACGTGTATTGCCAGAAGCCCGTCAGCGTGGATATCGCAGAAGGCAAGGCGATGCTGGCGGCAGCACGCAAGTACAACAAAGTGGTTCAAGTGGGTACGCAGCGGCGCAGCACGCCCCATCTGATCGAGGCGCGGAACAACATCGTACAGCCGGGGAAACTCGGCAAGATCGCGCTAGTCGAGATTTGCTGCTACTACCACATGCGGGCCACAACCAACCCGCCGGATACGGCTCCCCCCGACTATCTGGATTACGACATGTGGACCGGACCCGCCCCCATGCGCCCCTATAATTCGCTGGTGCATCCGAGGACTTGGCGCGCGTTTATGGAATATGGCAACGGCATCATTGGGGACATGTGCATTCACATGCTCGACATGGTCCGCTGGATGATGGACTTGGGCTGGCCCCAGCGCGTCGCCTCCAATGGCGGCATTCTGGTAGACAAAGCGAGCAAAGCCAATATCTCGGACACTCAGACGGCGACCTTCGATTTTCCCGAAGTGAAAGTGATTTGGACGCATCGGACCTGGGGCAGTTCCGTGGATCCCGACCCCAAATATGCCTGGGGCGCGACTTTCTACGGCGACAAGGGAACGCTGAAGGCGAGTGTCTACGGGTACGATTTTATTCCCGAGGGCAAATCGGAGAAGCCCGTCCACAAAGATGTAACTTACGAGTTCGACCAGTATCCGGAGGACCGGACCGAGAAAGATCTGGAACGGCACGTTGCGCCGGCGATTCGCGGGCACATGCGCGACATGCTGACGGCCATCGACAAGAGGAGCAAGCCGGTGGCGGATATCGAACAAGGATATATCTCCACGGCCAGTTGCATTCTGGCGAATTTGTCAATGCAGCTGGGGCGCGAGTTGACCTGGGATCCAGTGAAGCAGCAGGTGACTGGCGATGCCGAAGCCAATCGGTTGCTGCATCGGCCATACCGCAAGCCGTGGGTCCATCCAGAAGCGTAAGTCACGTGAAACGGGCGATCTTCGCGCTATTCCTGTTTGGGATTGGGTTCGGATACGTGGAAGCCGCAGTCGTAGTGTACTTGCGAAATATTTACGAACCCATCCGGCAAAAGATCAGCGCGAGGCCGTCTAACGAACTCTTCCCGCTGATCACTGCGCGCCAATTGCAAGACGCCGGTCCCGAAAACACGCGTCGGCTGGCCACCGAATTGGGCCGGGAGGCCGCCACGATTCTGATGCTGGCGGCGATCGGGCTTGCCGTCGCCGACACTTTCGCGCATTGGGCGGGTGCGTTCCTCATCGCGTTCGGAGTATGGGACATCTCCTTTTATGCGTTCCTCAAGCTGCTGATTGGCTGGCCTGAGTCGCTGCTGACATGGGACCTTCTATTCTTAATACCGGTGCCCTGGGTTGGACCCGTTGCCGCGCCAATCATTGTCTCGCTCTCGATGGTGGTTTGCGGCTTGATCGTTCTGCATCGACCGATTCACTTGGAGGCGCAGGACTGGATCGCAATTATTCTCGGAGGCTTGATTATAGTGCTAGCTTGCTGTCTGGATGCTCCCAATACTATGCGGGGAGGAATGCCCAACCCTTTCCACTGGGGCGTATTTCTGATCGGAGAAGTTATCGGGCTGGCGGGTTTTGGCGCTGCTGCAATAAAGAGTTCAGGATCTCGGGAATCTCAAACACAGCGCGGTTATTAAGCGCGCCGGCATTCGCCAGGTAGCGGGCGAACTCAACTGGATCGAGCAAGCGCTTCAAACCATCCACGATGTCTTTGAAAGAGCTGAGCACGATTCCCACCTGGTTGCGTTCTACCCACTCGGTATTGAAGCGTTCTTGGACGAGAGTCCATGCGCTGCGCTCCACAATCACGGGCAGCTTCATTGCCAAGGCTTCACTGATGCTGCCCGGCCCGGGCTTGCCGATGAAGAAATCGGAAAGGTGCATGTAAAAGGGAATTTCCGCGGTGAATCCCTCCACGAGCATCGGGAAGTTCACCCGCATTGCCTTCAGCTCCTCACGCAAGTGCTGATTGCGGCCGCAGATGAAGATGAGCTGGAGCTTGAGGTTGGATTCGCTCACGCGCCTCGCGATGCCACCCATCCATTGCGATCCTTCTCCGCCGAAAAGTACAAGGCCGGTGGGGAGATCCGCTCGCAGGCCGAGTCGCGTCCGTTCAGCCTGGCGATCAGCAGAAATAGGTTCGTAGAATGCCGGCCTCAGGATCATGCCCGAAGTCTGAAAAACGGAGCCGTTCGAATGCCCGAGCGAGCGCGCTTGCTCCACAGCTTTCTCGGTCCCACAGATAAAAGACTGCGGCTGACGCTCGATCCAGAAGTGCGGCGGAAAATCGGCAAGGTCCGTCAGGATCGTGACCATCGGTGTGTCGGGGCGATTCTCAGCTCGGTCCGCGGCCCTCAGGCCTTCGAACATCGCTCGATTAAAATTCGGCACCAGGGTGACAACCAAATCGGGGCTGGATTCTCTCCAGAACTCCGTCAGCACCTTTACCTGCCCGCGATGATACAGGCGAATGATTCCATGCATGGCGCGCAGCATGGGTTCCGAGCCGATCGTGTAACCTTTCTTCAGCAGCAGGTTGTAAATATCCTGCATGCGAATACCAGTGTATTTTCGGAATATGTCGAGAGAATCGAGCACGTCCCCTAAGTTCACCAAACGAATGTCCCAGGGCCGCTGCTGCTGCTCGGCGACCGACTTGAGCGCCAAAGCCGCGCTGCGGTGACCGCCGCCCGCGTCGAAGAATATGAAATCGAGCCGCTTCACAATTGGAGAGGTCTTGCGATTTTTATCATAGCCCGGGTTCATTTCCTTGCGCGTTCAACAGGCTGTAACGTAAGCGGGAGTATATTCAATTAAGGATGCTAGGCTTCATCACCAGACGCGATTACCGGGTGATGCAACGCGCCAACAAGTGGCCCGCTCCCAAGTGGGTGCGACTCTGGGCTCTTTACGCCACGCGGGCAGGAGACGGCGGGTTGTGGCTTCTGATAGGTCTGGGCATTCTGCTGCTGGGCGACGAAGATCGATTTGCAGTACTGGGAGCGAGCGGGTTAGCAGCCGTGTTAAGCGTCGTGTCGTTTATGGGGTTGAAGCGCCTGACCGGTCGGCGAAGACCTTGTTCTATCGAACCTCATTGCTGGGCAACATTGCTGCCGCCCGATCAATTTTCGTTTCCGTCCGGGCACACCATGACCGCGTTCGCGATCACGACGGCCACTTGCCTGTTCTATCCTTTTCTGCTCCCGGGAATGCTTTTTTGCGCTTTGAGCATCGCGACTTCGCGTATTCTGCTAGGGATGCATTTTCTCAGCGATGTGATCGCTGGGTTGTTGATCGGCAGTAGTCTGGGATATCTGGCCTTTTTCGCTTTCAGCTAACAAGCTTGCTCTCCGAGCACTTATTTCTCATCCCATCGAAAGCGCCACACGGCAATTATCCCGAACAACATCGCGAACGCGATCAATGACGCAACTGGCAGTACTGCTTCATGCCACCCCAGACCGCGCCAGGTCATTCCGTCCAAACCGTCCATTGCCCACCGCGCGGGCACCAACTTCGTAGCCCTTTGCAGCCATCCTGGAAAGAGAAAACTCGGGATCCAAGCCCCACTCAACATCACCATCAAAAGTGTCGCCAAGATCGACAATCCGCGCGCAGCCTGGGGCGTCTTACCCAAGGCCGCGATCAACAACCCGTAGGCCGAGGTCATCAACCCGAATCCGGCGCAAATGGCGATGAATCCTATCAGGCTCCCTTCGATCTTCACGCCGAATACGACCCTCGCGAAGGTGAAGACCACAGCTAGGATCAACATCGCGATCAACGTTGCGCTTACGGCGCGACTGCCAAGCAGCGTCCACTTGGATAACGGCGCGGAAGCGAACCGCTTCCACAACCCGCGCTGCCTATCCAGCAGCATTCCAATGCCAACGTCGATGCCCATAAACAATATGAACTGGATCGCCATACCGCCAAACGAATGAGCGTAGGGGTTGTACTCAGCGCCTTGCCTGGCCGTCAGTTTTTCTTCTGATAACTCGAACGGCACACTCAATCCACCGCCGCCTCTGGCGATCTGCTGACTCGACCGGGGGCCTTGGTTGTACTTCGAAAGCGCCTGGAGAAGGCCTTTGAGCTGGGCATTTTCTTCCGACGGAATTCCTGGCGTTGATTCGAGCTGCTTGAGTGAATTGTCGACAGTCGCTCTTCCCAACTCGCCCGAAAACGCCTCTTTAGAGACCGCCTCCATTACAAAACCGGTCAGCATTCCCTCGATCATGCTCGACTCTATTTGATGCGAAGGATCCAGGTAGACTCGCACTTTCGGACGTTCGCGCCCGCTGAACATCGCTTGCGTTGCTAGCTTCCCGAAGTCCGGGGGGATCACTACGGCAACTGGAGCCTTGCCTGAACGAACTAATTGCTCTGCCTCCGCCAGCGTCGATTGTTGGACGGCCAAGGTTTTAGCGGCCCTCAGCTTGGCTACGATCTCTTTCGAGACCGCTCCTGCCTCCTGGTCAACAACGAGCACTGTTACCCGCCCTGGATCGCTCGACCGCGACGAGCCCCCGAAAACGTAGCCGAAAAAGCTGCCAATCATAATAGGCGCCACGAAGGACATGATCACTGCTCGGCGATCCTGGAAAAAGATGCGGATGTCTTTCAGGATCAGTGCTAAAAAGGCGGTCATGAGTCTCGCAAGCTCCTTCCGGTTAGCGTCAAAAATACGGTTTCCAGGTTTGGTGCTTCGCTGGACAGGTGTTCGAACGAATGGCCGCCCGCTGCAAGCCAGCCCAGCACGCCGGGAGCACCGTCTGAAAGGTCCTTCAACCAGACCGAGAGCCGGTTCCCGGTCAGGTCCGCCGACTGCACGCCCGGAACTGCTTTGAGCGCGCCCGCATCGCCCAATTTTGAACCATCACACAAATCGACAAGGAGCTTATTGGTGGCTGGAAGTTGGCGGTAGAGCCCGGCAAGAGTGTCGTTCGCGACCACGCGGCCGTGGTCCACAATCACGATGCGATCGCACAGCCGCTCCGCCTCTTCCATGTAGTGAGTGGTATAAACCAGGGTCTTGCCCCGAGCTTTCAACGTTTCCAGATTGTCGAAAATGGCGTTCCTGCTTTGCGGATCCACTCCCACGGTGGGTTCATCCAGCAACAACACGCTCGGGTCATGCAATAAAGCGGCAGCCAGATTCAGCCGCCGTTTCATGCCTCCGCTGAAGGTAGCGACTTTGTCTTTTGCGCGATCCTTCAACCCTACGAGTTCAAGCGCAGCATCTATGGCAGCGCCGGCTTGCGCTCCGCTCATATCATAGAGCGCTGCGAAGAGCTGGAGATTCGCCAGTGCGGGCAATTCGTCGTACAGGGCGAGGTCCTGCGGGACCAGCCCGATCTTTCGCTTTACCGGGTTTGTGTCGCCCGTAACTGGCGCGCCGTCAATCAGAACTTGTCCTGAATCGGGTGCCAGCAGACCGGCAATCATCGACACAGTCGTCGTTTTGCCAGCGCCGTTGGGACCCAAGAGACCAATCGTCTCGCCCTGGTTCACCTGAAAGCTGATGTCATCCACCGCCACCAGATTGCCGTAGGCTTTTTTTAGTCCTTTCGCTTGCAGCATGATCGGTTTAGCCATTGTAACCGTAATCTCACCTTCCCCAGATGGATCGTCGAGTCAGAAATGACCAACCCGCCGAAAGCGGAAAAGGAAACTCACATAGGGAGCGGCAAACTTCAGGACAAGGTGGCGCTGATCACCGGCGGCGATAGCGGAATCGGGCGGGCGGTGGCGCTTGCCTTCGCCAAGGCAGATTTAGTGGGATGAATGGTTCGCGAAGTTCGACGAGCGGGGTCTGGCGCTCTTGCATCAGGAGAAGACTGCCGGGGGAGCGCAGAGCAATTTCAACAAACTCGTGAGCCGTGAAACCGCGGAAGGGAAGAAGCGAGCGGCAGGGACTCGGTCGAAATCTAAATCTGCCAGCGCCAACCGGGCCCCGACGGCTAAGAAGAAGACAAGTTTAAAATAGCAGCGTCCCTAAACTACATGGCTATTGAATGTCCAAAGGGACCTGCACGTCGATTGTTTTAGGAGGTAAACATTCTTTGTTGTTGCAAGCTTGGTAGCGCAACTTCCCAAGGACGGTGGCGGCTCCGACTGGCGCGTCGACCGCCACTCTGAATTTGGCTTCCACTGTGAAAGTACCGCTGAAGACCGAAACAGGTTTCGCCGAAAAAGCATAGTTTTCAAGCTGGGGTTTAGGAAAAACCACTCCCTCCGACGTCACCTTGCCCATGGCCCAGGTCAGCCGCAGTGGGATCAGGTAGTCGTCTGCGGGTGTGTTGCTGTTCACGTGAAAACCAGCCTTCAGATGCAGCGGAATCTTCTGGGTGAATGTGCTCCCGCGCTTCGCGGAACTCTGGTCAATCTGGCCGACCGTCAGCGCTCCGCTACCTTGTCCCTGCAAGCCAAGCGGGCATAGAACCGAGAGAAGAACCCACACTCCGGCGGGGCGCGTCGAGCAAATTTTTAATTTCATTCTGGAATCCGTCTTTTCCGGTTTCGAGTCCGATATGCACTTTAGCAATCTTGCCGGCCCTGTCGATCAGCAAGGTAGTCGGAAGCGAATCCAATCCGCCATAGAGCTGCCCAACCTGATCGTTCCCCAGCATGACGCGGTAATTCAGCTTCCGCTCCTGGATATAGGGTTTAACGGCTGCCCAGCCTTCCTCATCCATCGATACTCCGAGAACTGCAAAGCCCTGATCTTTATAAGTCTGCTCGAATTCGATAAACCAGGGGATCTCCACTTTGCAGGGACCGCACCAAGTGGCCCAGAAATCGAGCAGGACCACTTTGCCCTTGTAATCGGATAGCTTCGCCGAAACACCATTAGAATCTTTCAGAGTGAAGTCAGGCGCCAGGTTACGATCCTTCTCGGACTTCACTGCTGCCGACGCCGAGGTCGGCAAGGACGAACAGGCCGTCGTGAGAGCGGAAACGGCCAGGATGCCCGCCATAGCGATGCGAGTGCGAAGATTGATCACCGGAAACTCCTTCTCGAATTATATCGATAACTTTCGCTGTCCGAAATATTCCGTGAACCAGCGCGCGCGCCGCTTCTTGTGCCTCAAAGAGAGCGTGAACTCATCGTGACAATTTAAACCCGAGAAGAACCAAGCGGCAGTGTCGCAAAAACTTTCGCATGCGTACTCGCGCCAAAGTCTCGCGTTTCGGCTTGAAATGGGCAGACCAAGCAAATGATCTTTCCGATACTCGGCTGACCACCCCAGCTCGCCTCGGGCGCGAGCCTGGAATTCGGAAGCCAGCATCTCCTCAAAACAGATCCTCGTCTCATTGCTCAGGCGCGCCCAAACAAAATGGAAAATCTCGTGGATCAAAATCCGGCGCAATTCTCCCGGATGGGCCTGAAGACTCCTGTCCAGGATCATCTCTCGCTTCCGAAGATCGCTCGCTCCATGAACTGCTTGCCCCACGTCTTCGGAGAGCAGACACCCGCGATGGGAATGGAGGTTCGGAACGAATTTAACGCGGATCGGAAGGCCGTCCGCTTCGGGAAGCCTGGACCCGAGATCGTCAGCGAGGCGACGGAGGTAGCGGCCCGGGGGATTTAGGCGCAAAATAAGCGGGGTTCTCCACCTTGACTTCATAACGTTTCTGCATCGACTTCATCCATTCGTCGAACCCTTTCTGTTTCAATTCGTCGAAAATCTGTGTGCGCACGTCGTTGTAAGCTGCCGTCGTCACACTGTCGCTCCGGAACAAGTAGTAGCCGTTAGGCTGGCGAACCGGTTCGCTCACTTGGCCTGTTTTTAGGGCGAATATCGCGGCCTTGATCGGTTCCGGATATCGGCTGGCGCGTTTGATGATCCCAAAGTCGCCATCCTTTATGGCCGATTCTTTGTCGTCGGAGTTCTCCTTGGCCAGTTTGCCGAAATCCGCACCGCCCTCGATCTTTTTGCGGAGTTCTTCAATCTTGGCCTTGGCTTCAGCCTCTGTGAGCGTTTTTTTGCCAGCGTCCGGCTTTGCCCCCGGCACGGCACTGAAAGCGATGTAAATCACTCTTACCTTGGCTTCCTGAAAGCGCTCTGGATGTTCCTTGTAAAACTTCTGTTCGTCTTCCATCTCAACCTTCACATCCGTATTCCGGACCTGGTTGATTTCGGCTTGCGATAGAGCAGTCATCCGACCATACTCGAGTGTTTCCTTCAAAGGAGACTGCTTGTCCAGATTGGCCTTCTCGCCCTCGTCAGCCAAATGCCGCATCATCAAGATAAAGCCGAGCGCTCGCTGGGGATCTTTGCGGGCTGCTGGCTGCATCTGCGCGGGGAACAGAGCCATGACCTTTTCAACCTCTCCAGCGCTGTACTTCTTTCCATCTACCTCGGCGACTATTGTGTCCGGAGAAATGGTGGCAGTTGGGGCTGGCGGTGCCGCTTGCGGTGAACTCACGCTAGGAGTCGCTGGCGAGACCTGGACTTGCGCCAGAAGGCCCCCGGCTAAGACGCAAAAACCAAGGGAAAACAGAACTTTCATGGAGGGGATCTCAGACATGCTAAAAGTTAATTTTAACATGCGTCCTCAGACCAGAGATTTCCTATTGTGAGCGGTCTTACAAAGTTGAACCCACTTGCCCGGCTCATGCGTCGAAATAATGTCCAGTTTTTCAAAACCAGCCTCATGCCAAAAGCCACATCTTTTTTCGTACTCTTTCTTTTCGCGGGAATCAACTTATTCAGCCAAATTGTTCCCGACCGCTTCATTGTGGAATTGAGCGGTGAGCCAGCCGCTTCGTATGCGGCGCGCCGAGGTCATCGGGCTCACGCGTCGGACTCCGTCTACCGGGCGCGCAAGGAGGAGATCCGCGCACAGCATGCCACGGCACGCGCCTTGGCCGAGCAGCGCGGCGCGCAAGTCCTCGATAGCACGCAGGGTGTGTTGAACGCTCTCATGGTGAGCATGCCTGCCAACCGCGCCAACGAATTGATGGCTATTCCGGGCGTGATCAAAGTGTATCCAGTGCGCCTGTACAAGCCACTGCTCGATCACGCGCTTCCACTGCAGCATGTGCCGGAGGCATGGAATCAAATCGGGGGCATGGCCAATGCCGGGGTGGGGATGAAGATCGCAATCATAGATACAGGCATCGATTCGTCGCACCCGGGCTTTCAGGACCAGACTCTCGTAGTGCCAGCTGGATTTCCGCTGGTCAATCAGGACTCGGATCGCGTCTACACGAACAACAAGATCATCGTGGCCCGAAGCTATGCAAGATCTGGAACGAACAGCGCCCCAGCGCCCTAGATGTAGAGGGCCATGGGACTGGTGTGGCGATGAGTGCGGCAGGGCTGACGAATACCGGGCCTTTCGGAACCATCACGGGAGTCGCTCCCAAGGCGTATCTAGGCAGCTACAAGGTGTTTCCAGATTCAAAAGGCGCTCCGACGGATTTAATTATCAAGGCTATCGACGACGCAGTTGCGGATGGCATGGACGTTTTGAATCTGAGCCTTGGATCCGCGCTTGCTTCGCGTCCCCAGGACGACCCGTTAGTTTCGGCGGTCGAGGCTGCCGTTGCCGCAGGTTGCCTAGTGACAATTTCAGCGGGGAATGCCGGACCCGATCCTGATACGATCGGTTCCCCGGGTACCTCTCCGAATGCGATTTCCGTGGGGAGCATGGCGAACGATCGCATTTTCTCCGGTTCGATTGTCGTGGGCGGCGCGGCTCCGGTGCAAGCGCTGCCTGGAGACGGACCAAACTCCAAAACGCCAATCTCTGCAACGGTCACCGACGTGGCCAGCGTGGATCCGACTGGGTTGGCCTGCAGCTCACTTCCTGCAGCGAGTTTGACTGGCAGCATCGCTTTAATTCTGCGAGGTTCCTGCACCTTTGAAACCAAGATCAACAACGTAGCGCAGGCTGGGGCGGCGGCGGCTCTCATCTATGCAACGGCAACCAGCCCGGATCCGATCAATATGGCTGCCGGAACCGCGACCTTGCCTGCCTCGATGGTCAGCAACCAGGCCGGGAACGCGATCAAGCAGCAGTTGGCCGGAGGACAGGTAACGGCCACGCTCGATTTCAGTTTGAAACCCCTCGCGGCCGATTTCAGCCGCATTAGCGATTTCTCCAGCGGTGGACCTAACTCGGATTTTGCGATCAAGCCCGATCTCGTCGCCGTTGGGGGCACTATTTCTACCGCCCAACCGGTGAAGAACGACGGCAGTGCTAACGACGGGTATGTCGTGGAAAGCGGAACCAGTTTCTCCTCTCCTATCGTCGCGGGCGCCGCTGCTCTGCTCAAAGCTGCCCGCCCTGGGTTGACGACCGCTCAGTATCGTTCGCTGCTGATCGACAGCGCATCCAGCTTCAGCACCCTTCCCGCGATTCAGCAAACGGGTTCCGGCTTTCTGAACGTCCAGGCCGCCCTCCTGAGCAACATCGCCGCTTCACCGACATCACTTAGCTTTGGGTCGGGGGCGGCTCAAGCTCCCGTAAATCAGACACTTTCTCTGAACTTGACGAATCTTTCGAGCAACCCGGATACGTTCTCCATCACAGTTGTTCCCCTAAATGGAGGTGCAGTTCCGACAGTTTCAAACGGAACGGTCCAGATCGCTGCTGGCCAGTCGCAAGCCGTGGCAGTTGGGTTTACCGGCGCAAGTCTCGACCCGGGCACTTATCAGGGATTCATCCAGGTGCAAAGCGGCCAAAGTCCTGTGATGGCGCAGATTCCATATTGGTTTGGAGTTGCATCGGGAGTCCCTGCCCATATTACGATTCTCGATACGCCCACTTCTGGCAAGGCCTTAACGAGGCAGACGATTACGTTGCGAGTAACCGACGCACAAGGGTTGGCAACCACTGACGCGCCGACTGCAAGTTTCACTACGGGGAACGGGTTGGTCGTCCGGGTGATCTCTATCGATTCGGACGTTCCAGGCGCGTTCCAGGCCCTCGTCCGTCTGGGGAGTGCGGGCGCATCGGAAGTGATTCACTTCCAGGCGGGCAGTGTGACGAAAGATGTCACCATCACGGTGCAGTAGCAAGGGACTGAGGACCGGCGCGGCGGAATAGCGCCTCTGTCCCCGGTGCGAGCAAAGCCCAGAGTCCGTACACTCCCAAGGCCGTGCCGAACGGCACGTTAACAATGTGCAGGACCGATAGCACGATGGTCAACATCCGAGCCCAGGGTTTAAACTGCAACAGGCCGACACCGGCGATTATGCTGGGGAGCGAAAGAACGGCGGCGACTACAAAAATGATGGTCCCGATTATCCCGAGAATCGGGACGGCAAGCAGTTCGTCGCTTGAATGGCTGCTGGCACCGACGATGCCCGCGATTCCTCCAAACAAGATCAAGAGGCCGAGTCCGGCAAACAGCCCGAACCCGCCCATTACAATGTGTAGGATCCCGATTACTTTAATGTGAGTTGCCATTGGCGCTCCGCTAATTTTAATACGAAACGCAGTGCGCTGATAGTTCCCGACTTTAGAGTTCCGTGAGGTATTGCAACTTCCCGGTGCTGTCGCCCAAATGCTCCGTTGGCAAATTCATGCGATCGAGCAGCGACACATACAGGTTGGTCATCGGAGTACCTTTCGCATAAGCGACATGCCGCCCCGGCTTAAGCTGCCCGTCTCCCCGCCCGGCCAGGAGCACCGGCAGATCGCCATGCGTGTGACTGTTGCCGTCGCAAATGGCGCTCCCGTAAACCACCATCGAACGATCCAGGAGAGTACCGTCGCCTTCTTTAGTAGATTTCAGCTTATCGACGAAGTAGGCAAACAGACTCGCGTGATAGGTGTTGATCTTGGTCAGCTTCTCGATCATGTCGGGAAGGTTCCGGTGATGCGAAGTGGGATGGTGCGGATCGGAAACCCCAATTTCGGGATAGGTTCGGACGCTTCCTTCGCGGCCAATCAGCATGGTGGATACCCGGGTCAGATCGGCCTGAAACGCCAGGACCTGGAGATCGAACATCATCTTGACGTAGTCGGCAAACGCTACAGGGATGCCATCGGGTTTCTCCATCGCCGGGACAAAGTGACGCTGATCCTTTTCCGCCAGCCCGATTTGCTTTTCCACTTCACGGATGCCAGTGAAATATTCGTCGATCTTGCGCCGGTCAGCGGCCCCGAGGTCGCGTTCCAAACTTTGCGAACGGGTACTGACGGCATCCAGCACGCTCTTGCGAAGCAGGGAACGCTGAGCGCGTGTCTTGGGATCCAGGTTGAAGTCTTCTGCCCCGAACAGCCGTTCGAAGACCATGCGCGGGTTGGTTTCCGGGGGCATCGGAGTTGCCGGGCCGCGCCAGGAGATGCTGTTTGTATAAGCGCAGCTATACCCCGAGTCGCAATTCCCAACTGTTCTGGAGTCTTCACAGCCGAGTTCGAGCGAGGCGATCCGTGTCTCGGCGGAAAGCGCCCGCGCGGCGATCTGATCCACCGAGATGCCTGCTTGGATGTCGGCTCCGGCGGTCTTCTTTGGGTGGACGCCGGTCAAGAAGCAAGCGCCCGCGCGCGCGTGGTCTCCACCGCCATCGCCGAGGGCTTCGGCATTGTGATGATCCAGGCCGGAAAGCACCATGAGATCGTTGCGAAAGGGTTCGAGCGGCTTCAAGATGCGGGTGAATTCAAAATCGACGCCCGTTGTGGCTGGCTTCCACGCTTTCAGCGTCACCCCGTTCGGGATGTATGTAAACGCCAGTCTCACAGGCGCTTTGGCCGCCGCCCGAGCCGCCGGACTCGCCATGGCTGGCATCATCGCATCCAGCATAGGGAGCGCGATGGCCGCGCCAACTCCCCGCAGGAACATTCTTCTTGGCACGTGCTTGCCGGTAATAATCATGACGAACCGCGATCTCCTCGACGCATCTGGAAAGGCAGACTGTTGACGATCTCAAGCACCAGGCTGGAGAACCGATAATCTTGGGCGGCGGCTTGCTTGGCGATCTCGCGCACTGTTCGCCGATCGTAACGCTCCAACCCACGGCCGAGCGCATACGTCAGAAGCTTGTCGGCTACGCATTCGGCGAAGGCGTCCGGCTTGGCGCGGAGCAGAGTTTTCAACTCATTTGGGCCATTGAAACTGCGCCCGTCGGGCAAGGTCCCCGTGGCGTCCACCGGAAATTTTCCATCCTGGGTTCGCCAGCTTCCGATCGCATTGAAATTTTCAAAACCAAACCCAAGCGGATCCATTTTCGAGTGGCACGAAGCGCACGCGGGATTCTCGCGATGAGCTTCCATTTGCTGCCGAATCGATCCCGATGAGCCGATCTTGGATTCGTCAAGCGCAGGAACGTTGGGAGGCGGCGGGGGCGGCGGATCGTTCAGAAAATTCTCCAGAATCCACTTCCCGCGAAGAACGGGTGACGTGCGCGTCGCATAAGACGAAACTGTGAGCACGCTGGCCTGCGATAAGGCACCTCCGCGCGGGGTTCCAGTGAGATCCACCTTCTGGAACTCAGTGCCCTTGACGCCAGGAATGCCGTAGAACTCGGCGAGCTTCTGGTTCACGAACGTATACTTTGCGTCAATAAAATCTAAGATGCTGCGATCTTCATGGATCACGTTCCCGAAAAACGTCTCTGTTTCTTGTCTCATCGACATGCGCAGGTAGTCGTCGAACTCGGGAAACTTCTCTCGGTCGGGCACCACGGATTCGAGACGCCGCAGTTCCAGCCATTGGCCGGCGAAATTCTCGACCAGCGCCTGAGATTTGGGATCCTTCAGCATGCGGCGAACTTGCGTTTCCAGCACGTCGCGCTTGCGGAGGGTCTGCCGCTCGGCGCAACGGAGCAGTTCGTCATCGGGCATGCTAGACCACAAAAAGTAAGACAGCCGGGACGCCAACGCAAATTCGCTCACGGGCTCTGGGGTCTTAGCAGCCGGATTCCCCGGCTCGATGCGAAACAGAAAATCAGGCGAGACAAGAACCGCTTCCAGCCCGCCTGCAAGCGCGTCGTCAAACGAGCCGCCATGACGTTTTGCGGTGGCCACCAGGTTGAGATACGGCTCCAACTCTTTTGCCGTAACGGGACGCCGGAATGCGCGGCGCGCGAACTCTGCAACAATTTTGCGATCGCAGCTTGGCTGGTGATGGCCGTTCAAATGCCCGCAGGCGTAAACTTTTTGTCGGCTCTCAAGAGAGGGGCCAGCGGTCTGATTGTAGGGCCCGACCACTTCTATGTAGTGGATGTACACACGGTTGGCCGGAACTTTATTCGCAGCGATCCGTGCTTCCGTTCTCTTCCGAATCTGCGCGATCTCCTCGGGAGAGGCGTTGGGCGGAACCTTCATGAACTTCGAGACATCGGGCGGGGGCGGGGCGGGTCGCGTGGATGGATTCGGTCCGCCATAACTCGCAGGCAGGCCTTCATATAAGTGAAGTACCGACCCTGCAAGCCAGTGATCCCCGGCGGACACACGGACGCGGTATTCCCGAGCTTGGCCGAATACGTCGATGCTGAAGCCGTCGCTGGGCGCATCCACGTCCAGAACCTGTATCTGTTTCCCATCCAGCCACAGGGCCATTTGCACCGGTTCAGATCCGTTCGGACGCCGGCCTTCAGGCACGATTCGTATTACGTACTCGCCATCCACCGGGAAGCGATGCATGGTATGAAGCGCGTTCGGCATGGAGAGGCCGGTCAAGTCGTAATCGGTCAACGTCTTCTGACTGAGCGGGTAGTCCCGGTAGGTTGGCTGATGGCGGACTAGAGTCGGCTTTAACTTGTCTGGACCGAAAAGGGCCATGCGAACCACCTTCTCCGCCGAGCCCAAATACTTTTCCATTAAGACCGGGGACAGGGAAAGAACGTCTCCAATGTTGTCGAACCCATAGCCGGAGTCATCCTGCGGGAACGCATCAGCCGGGCGAGAGTTGACGCCGAGCAAATCCCGGATGGTGTTGTTATATTCGCTCCGATTCAGCCTGTGAGCGGTCACGCGGCCCGGATCGGGTTTGACGGCGAGCTCGGCTGAGACCAGTTCGGTGTCGATCCATTTCGTGACTGCATCCACGTCGGCAGGCAGGGGCCGCGGGAAGCCTTTAGGTGGCATTGTGCCCGCTCGAAGTCTGGCGGCCACCTTGCGCCATTTCTCGGGATCTTCGGTCACTGGGGTCTTTCCGTTCGTGACCGAGAGGCTCAGATCGGCCGTTTTCAACTTGGCATTATGGCAGGCTTGACACGATTTTTTAAGGAACGGTTCAACGTCGTTTTCAAAGGTCGGAGGCGCCTCCGCCGCGATCGCCGATGCGGCCAAGCTGGAGAGGAGGAAGACCGATGAGAACAGCTTTTGTTGCAGGTATGCGGTGAGCACTTTCGCCTCTCCCATTGTAAGCTGAAATGCCATTTTGCCGCTACGCCTCATTTCCGAGCGAAATTACGCGACAGCCAGTCACCAATGGTTTGCAGCGCAATCGGTGCGATCGTCTCGTCAATTGTGGCGTACTCATTGATGGCCCCGGTATTTGCAGTCTGAAAGAGATGGTTGAGACCCTCGAGTTCGGCGATGGTCCAGTTCCGGCTCTTGCTCTTCGAAAGCAGTGCAGCGATGCTGGGCAAATTTCGGCTGGCGGACACCTGGACATCCTTCGAGCCGTTCAGAGCGAGCACAGGACAGGAAAGGGCTTGCAGCGTCGGGCCGGGATCGAAGGCAATAAGTTCCCGAAACGTAGGGGAGAGCATGGCTTGTATTTGCTGATCCGCCTGCGGTCCGGGTCCGAGCAGTTCGTGGACTCGCTTCTCGATTGCGGTCCGATCCGTTTCCGTGCGAAAAATTTCGAAGAGTTTGGCTTGAGTGGCCACTTGCTTTTCGATCATTTCGTCGGTCCCGCCCGCTGCGCGAATGACATCGATCCCTTGCTGGCGAAGAACCTCATTGCCGGGAATTCCCATTCCGGCCATCATGATCACAAACGCGACATCCTTCGAAGCGGCGGCAGCGAGCGGCCCGATGACTCCTCCCTCGCTATGGCCGATGAGACCGATGCGCGCGGAGTCGATCTCTTTCCTGGCTTTGAGAAGCTTCACTCCGGCGAGGACGTCGGCAACCTTGTCTGCATAGGTCGTCTCGTTGAAAACTCCGTCCGAGCCGCCAACTCCGCGGTCATCCACTCGCAACACGGCGAAACCGCGTCGCGTCAGGTAGTCCGATAACACGAGGAACGGCTTATGCCCCATCAAGGCTTCGTCTCGATCCTGGGCTCCCGATCCGGTGATCAGAATTGCGGCTGTAAAGGGCGCACCTGTCTTTGGAAAAGTGAGGGTGCCGGCTAGCTTGATTCCACTCCCGCCCTGGTAAGCGACATCTTCGAAGTTGTAGGGAAGCGGTCCGACAGGGTCCTGAGGACGCCGGGCGGCTTCCATCTTGTCGACTTTGTCGAAGGTGAGCGGAAGCTTCGCCCCGCCCTGCTCAAAGGTGCCGGTGATTTTTCGACCCGATGCGTCCAGCGTGCCTTGGAAGGTGGCAATTCCGACGTCCACGAGTACGCTTCGTCCCTCTACAGTGAGCTTCTTGATCGGTAAAGAGCCATGCTGGTCGAGGCTTTCGAACGAACCCTTGCCATCCTTCAAGTGCAAAGCCACTCTGAGAGTGGTTGATCCAGGCTTAAGAGTTCCAAGCCAGTCGCCTGCCAAGCTTTCATCCTGTGCGAACAGGCCTGCGCCGCCAGAGAGAAGTAGAAGAAGAGCGCTTTTCATGATGCTGCCATTTTAGTCCAGCTTGTTTATTCTCCAGCTTGTTTGTTCCAGCTTGTTTGTCCCAGCTTAATTCGTACTAAAATAGCTACCAAATGAATCACAGACGTTCCTTCCTCCGTTCGGCGGGCGCGATCCTCGGTGCAAGCTTCTGGGCCGACGAGGTCCTCGAAGCCCTCCCCCAAAAGACGAACACCAACTCAAAGCCCTCAGACCTGAAGATCACCGACATGCGCATCGCCACCATCACGCGGGCGCCCATGACCGATCCCATCATTCGCATCGACACCAACCAAGGGATTTACGGACTCGGCGAAGTTCGCGACGGTGCCAGCAAAACTTATGCCCTGATGCTCAAGAGCCGCATTATCGGCGAAAATCCTTGCAATATCGACAAAATCTTCCGCAAAATCAAACAATTCGGCGGACCGTCGCGCCAAGCTGGCGGAGTTTGCGGAATTGAGATGGCGCTTTGGGATCTAGCCGGCAAAGCCTACGGCGTGCCGGTTTACCAGATGCTGGGCGGCAAGTTTCGCGATCGTATCCGGTGTTACGCGGACACAACGGAGTCCGACGATCCGAAAGTTTACGGCCAGCGTCTGCGAGCGCGGCGCGACGAAGGATTCACTTGGTTAAAGATGGATCTGGGCATCGACTTAGTGAAGGACAAGCCGGGCGCCCTGTCGTATCCCGCAGGAACGCCGCTCGGTGGTGGAGCGAATACCGAGCACATGTTCACCGGCATCGAACTCACTCAGAAGGGTGCCGAGCTGATGGCCGAGTTTGTCGGGGCAGTTCGCGAGGCGGTGGGCATGGATGTTCCGCTCTCATGCGATCACTTCGGCCATATTGGCGTGAAGTCGTGCATCAAGCTTGGCCGCGCGCTCGAAAAGTACAACGTCGCTTGGCTGGAGGACATGGTGCCTTGGCAGAGGACTGACCTGTTAAAAGAAATCACGAACTCCATCGCCGTTCCAACCTGCACTGGCGAAGATATTTATCTTAAAGAGGGCTTCGTCGAACTGGCCAGGGCGCACGCGGTGAACATCCTGCACCCCGATCTGGCCACCTCAGGGGGCATTCTGGAGACCAAGAAAATCGGCGACACGATCCAGGAATACGGAATCCCGATGGCGATGCACTTCGCGGGCAGTCCCATTTCCTGCATGGCGAACGTGCATTGCGCGGCCGCCACTGAGAACTTCCTGGTGCTCGAAAACCATTCGGTAGACGTGCCTTGGTGGAGCGATCTTGTGGAAGGCGTGGAGAAGCCCGTCGTGAGCAAAGGCTTCGTCAAAGTGCCGGAAGGCCCCGGTTTGGGAGTCACGCTCAATGAGGAGATGGTGAAGAAGCACCTCATGCCCGGCACCGGATATTTCGATCCCACTCCCGAGTGGGACAAAGAGCGCTCGCACGATCGCTTGTGGAGCTAGCCGCTCCGGCTTACTATCCCTTTGGCGGACTCGCGCTGGCCCGACGCCTGGAATCAGCGGAAGCGAAGGATGCGGCGGAGTTTGCGGAGGTGTGGACACGGCGTAATCCACAGAGCGGAGACGCGGTGATAAATATCGGGGGCGGCGTCATTGCGTTCGGCGGCCCTGGATCGCCGCTCTCGCACGCAGTTGGGGTAGGCATGCAGGGTCCGGTGTCGGAAGCGGACCTCGGCAGGATTGAAGAGTTTTACCGCAGCCGCGAGACTGCACCGGCTATCGATCTCTGTCCCTTCGCAGATCCGTCGCTCAGCGAACTGCTTGGGAAGCGTGGCTATCGCATCACTGAGTTCAACAATGTTTTGGTGCGGCCGATTGGTCCTGACTACGAATATCGGAACGCGTCCATTGCGCGGTCCTCGAATGAATACGTCTGGGCTAGGACCGTGTCAGCCGGCTTTTTTGAACGGGAGGACTTCACGCACGAGGAACTGGAGCTCACCGCTTTGATTTTCCAGATGCCGGCCGGTGTTCCCTGGATCGCGACCGTGGAAGGCGAACCGGCCGCGGCGGCGGGGATGGCGATTCAGGAGAAGTTGGCGCTTTTCTTCGGCGACAGCACGGTGAAGCGCTTTCGCGGGCGCGGTCTGCATTCGGCGTTGATTCAGGCCAGGCTAGCTTATGCGTCGGCTCAAGGTTGCGATCTTGCCACCGCATCGACTTTGCCGGGCAGCGGGTCGCAGGCGAACTATGAGCGGTTGGGTTTTAGGCTAGTCTATACGAAGTTGATTTTGTCAGCCGCGTTGCCCGATTGATCGTATCGTCTCCGGTTCCGATAGGATGGAGGTACATGTTAAAAGCGCTTGCGGCCTTTCTCGCCACACTCCTTCTCGTCACCTCCGCCTTCGCCGTCGAGCAAACCAAAGCGGACCGCGATCAACTTAAGCAGGCCAAACTGGAATTAGCGGCTCAGACCCAACGACAGAATGCGAACAAGCGTGAACAGCGGAGATGGTTGAAAGCGCAGAATAAGTCAATGAAGAGATCTCTGAAGGCGAGCCGCAAGTCGACCCGACACAGCAAGTCCCGATAACTTCGCCTCTTGCCATGCTACTCTGGCAAAGAAAAGGCGAACATGAACCTCTCTCTGGGCCTGGAATTAACACCTCGCGGCGGCGTGGAATCCTCCATCGCCCGTTTCGAGCAGTGGATGAAAGTGCCGGACTCGCCCATTCGAGCGATCCGTTGCCTGCCTAGCCGGGAAGGAGAGTTTGACGAGATTCCTGAGTCGGTCGCCCCGTCGCTTCGGACCACGCTCGAACAGCGAGGCATCCCTCGGCTCTACTCGCATCAGGCAGATACCTTTCGTATCACCGCTGACGGGAAGAACGTCGTGGTGGTCACTCCTACGGCTAGCGGTAAAACGCTGTGCTACAACCTGCCAGTGCTCAACTGCATCCTCCAGGATCCGACCGCCCGCGCGATGTACCTCTTCCCCACTAAAGCGCTAGCCGAAGATCAACTGGCCGAGTTTCAAGCCACGGTGGACGCCATGCGGTCCGATATTCGAGCCTTCACGTACGACGGCGATACTCCTCAGGATGCACGCCGAGCGATCCGCGAACGCGCCAATGTGATCCTGACCAATCCCGACATGCTGCATGCCGGAGTCCTGCCACACCACACGAAGTGGGCGAAATGCTTTGAGAATTTGCGCTTCATCGTGATCGACGAGTTGCACTATTATCGCGGAGTCTATGGAAGCCACCTTGCTAACGTCATCCGGCGATTGAAGCGCATCTGCGAGTTCTACGGTTCCAGTCCTCAATTCATTTGCTGCTCGGCTACTATCGCCAATCCGAAGGAGCTCGCCGAGGCGCTCACCGAGTCCAAATTCGATCTGGTGGATCGCAATGGCGCGCCGAGCGGCGAGAAGTACGTCGTGTTCTACAATCCGCCGGTGGTCAATCGTCAGCTCGGCATTCGACGCAGCTACCTGCACGAGACCCGGCGCATCGCGACCGACTTTATCGAGCGGCAGCAGCAAACACTGGTATTCGCGAACAATCGACTCGCGATGGAGATCCTGCTCACTTACCTGCGCGATGCTTGCGAGCGCAGCCCGATTCCGGGTGAACGCATTCGAGGGTATCGAGGCGGCTACCTGCCGCGCGAGCGTCGGGAAATCGAGCGAGAGCTGCGCAATGGAAAGATCCAGGCGGTGGTGGCCACCAACGCTCTCGAACTTGGGATAGACATCGGGTCGCTCGATGCGGTTGTGATGGCGGGCTACCCTGGCTCGATCGCATCCACCTGGCAGCGGGCTGGTCGAGCAGGCAGGCGGCAGACTACATCACTCGCCGTGCTGGTCGCCTCCAGCGCTCCTCTCGATCAGTATATTATCGAGCACCCTGATTACTTTTTCGACCGATCGCCCGAGCACGCCTTCATCAACCCTGACAATCTCGAAATACTTCTGAACCACCTGAAGTGCGCCGTCTTCGAACTGCCCATCCGCGATGGCGAGAAGTTCGGGTCGAACGACACGGGAGAGCTGTGCCGCTTTCTCGATGAGGAGATGCATGTGGTGCATCACTCGGGCGAGTGCTGGCATTGGACGTCCGACACTTATCCCGCCGACGCCGTCAGCTTGCGGGCAGTCACCAGCGATAACTTTGTCGTGATTGACATCACGGGCGAGCACAAAGTAATCGCGGAAGTCTCATTCCCCACCGCGCTCACTACGCTGCACGAAAAGGCAATTTACCTCCATGAAGCTCGCCAGTTTCAGGTGGAGAAGTTCGACTACGATGGGCGCAAAGCGTATGTTCGCAGCGTGAACTGCGACTACTTTACCGACGCGATCGACTACACGCAGGTGAAACAGCTCGAAGAGTTTGAATCCGTCGAGGTGAACGGCGCGCGGGCGGTGCATGGCGATGTGCGCGTGAACCGGCAGGTGGTCGGGTTTAAGAAAGTGAAGTTCTACACGATGGAGAACGTGGGCGCAGGCAACCTGTCCATGCCCGAGCAGGAGATGCACACCACCTCGTTCTGGCTGCATTTCCCGGGCGCGTTCCTGGAGCGATTTCCCGATCTGTCGCCGACCGAGCGGCTGAACGGATTAGTGGGACTCGCCAATGTCTTGCGCACCGTCGGGTCGCTGCTGTTGATGTGCGATGCGCGCGATTTGGGCTTGGCCATCACGGAAGACATCTCGAAGGGCACTCGGATCTTCGAGCCAGACCTTTTCCTGTACGATGCTTATCCGGGCGGCATCGGACTCAGCGCCCCGCTTTTTAAGCTGACTCCGAAACTTCTAACGGGAGCGATGCAAGCATTGCAGACTTGCGCGTGCGAGGCGGGCTGTCCAGCCTGTGTGGGCCCTATCGGAGAGGTCGGCGAGCGGGGTAAGGAGGTGGCGCTGCGAATCTTGAGCTTACTAAAGTCTGATGCGGCCTGAGGAGTCAATGTGCAGTTTCCTGCCTCCCCATTCCACCGTATTTCCGAACAGTCCGGCAACCCATACCGCTACACCGTACAAATCCCGCGCTGGAACCAGCCAGAAGTAAGGCAGCACGTCTCGACTGCGAATGACGAACCATCCCCCCATGATGGCCATGCTCAAGCGGATGGCGAGCAAGCCCGCCGTCGTCCACCACATCCCTGCGAGCGCGGCCGCCAGGGCCCAGAAACTCGCGAACGTGATCGGGAGGCCGAGGTAGCCGTCCCGGCGGGAACATCGAATCGTGCGAGCCCAGCGCACCTGATGACTCCAGATCGTACTCCAGCGATCGGCGTGCAGGCGGGTCTCCACCACAACGCTCGAGATGAGATTCTTGCGGCCGAGCTGGTGGATTTTCTCGCCCAGTTGATAATCGTCGGCGAGGTAGTCCGCAACCGCCGCAAATCCGCCAATTGAGTCGAGGTCCGCGCGCCGAAACGCCAGGGTCGACCCGAACCCAAATTCGGATACACCAACCAGCGGAGCCACTAGCGCACTGGGTGCAAAATCCGTCGCCACTCCGAGTGCTTCAAACCGGCTTGGCCAGGAGTCGCCGACCGCACGGTACAAGCAAGTCACGAGACCTACGTTTGGGTCGGCGAGAGGAGCGGTAACATCTCGGATATACTCCGGCGGAACTACGATGTCGGCGTCGTTGACGATGATGATTGGGAAGCTCGCCCGCTCAACCAAATCCATCAGCACGCCAACTTTGGCGTTTGCGGCGGCGCTGGTGCAAACGAAGTGCCCGACGCCGGCACGTTCAATCGAGGGGATCGCCGAATCATTTGGATCGCGATAGCCGCAAAGCAGTTCGAAGACGGGGTAGTTCTGGTGGAGATGAGACTGCAGCGCCTGGTCAAAGCCGGCATGCAGACCGCGGACGGGCTTCAAGATGGAAACGCCAGGAAGTGACGAACTGCGAAATTGCTTCCCCAGCTTATGCCGCACGCAAGCGATCAGAGCCACAAGCTGGTAAGCAGCCGCAATGGCGGCGATGCCGCCCAGAACCCATTTCACAGTGCGAGCAGAGCCACGCCGCAGGCAACTAAACCCGCTCCGGCCCAGCGCTTTACATCGACCTGTTCTTTTAAGAGCAGCTTGGCGAGGATGGTTTCCAGCACCACGCTGGCCGCGCTGGCCGGGACCGCGAAGCTCAAATCGGCGACCGAGAGCAGCTTCATGAAGGCAAAAAACGAGACAGCCATAAAGAAAACGGCCACAATCAAATACTTGCGGCTCGCCAACTTTCCCAAGAGCGATCTCAAGTGTCCAGGCCGAAAATCATCGACTTCGCCCACGCGCTTCATTTCGATGGTCTGCAAAATATCGCCCAAAACCGTGCTGCCAACGATCACGGCCACTAACAACCATTGCATCAAACGGAGGTCTCCGGATGGGCGCCGGGCGTTGTGCGCGGGCTCGTCAGACCGACCAGGACCATGCCTCCAATAATGCAAAGCGTCCCGATCCAGCGGGCGGGAGTCACTGCCTCATTGAAGAAGAAACGCCCGATCAACGTGATGAGAACGTAGCCGATGGATGTGACCGGAAGAACATAGCTCAGGTCCGCCCAACTCAGCAGAGTCATCCGGGTGAGCATCCATAGAACGAGCAACGACACGCCCAAGAAAACAGCGGGATTGAAGATCGCGCGAAGGTACATGAGAGGGGACAGCGAGAGCCCTTGAGCCTCATGCTGCATGCCCCATTTTAGGGCGGAATCCCCCAGCACGTTCGTGATAATTACGATAAGGGTAAAGACTCGCGTTTTGACGTCGCGCGTTCCAGCATCAAGACGCACGTTCTTCGGCGCCGCTCAAAACTCCAGCCGGCTCATTCTTCTGATCTTTCACGAACTGCTTCCGCTTGGAACGCAAAGAAAGATATTCCTTGGCTTCCTTGTAGAGGCGCTTGCGATCGTTTGAGTCGAACATGGCCTTGCTCACCAGCCGCCAAGCCACCTTCGGCCGAAAGTAGTATTCGCCGTAGAAACGCTCTACCCACTCCACCAATTCGCCACGGTCCAAACCAGGGTAGATCACGTTCGGAAGCTGGTGACCGCCGGAATCCGTCATGCCTTCAATCGAAACCAACCCGTTCTTTTTGGCATGCTCGTAGAATTCAGTGCCGGGATAGGCATGTCCGAGCGAAACCTGGATCGTATCCACGTCCAATTTCTTTGCGAAGTCGATGCTCGTGCGAATGGTGTCGCGGGTTTCGCCGGGCAATCCGATAATGAAATCCCCGTGAATCGTAAGGCCCAGTTTTTTGCAGTTCGCTGTGAAGCGCTGCGCCATGTCGATGGTTGCGCCTTTTTTGATATTCTTTAGGATCTGGGCGTCGCCGCTCTCGTAGCCAACAATCAGGAGACGGCAACCGGCATCCTTCATGGCCTTCAATGTGTCGTAATCGGTGGTGACGCGAGAGGTGCAACTCCAAGTGAAGTTGAGCGGCTTCAATTTGCTGCACAGCTCGATTGTTCGCTCTTTGCGGTAATTAAAGGTGTCGTCATCGAAGAAAATCTCGCGGAGTCCCGGGAAATTCTCGAGCGCGTAGCGGCATTCGTTCACGATGTCGTCCGACGAACGCAAACGCCAGCGGTGACCCGAGTGAGTCTGCGGCCAAAGGCAGAAAGTACACATCGCGGGGCAACCGCGACTGGTGTAAAACGAAATAAAAGGGTTCAGCAGGAACGGAACGTTGTAATTTCGAAAATTCAGGTCGCGTTTGTAGATCTTGCTCACCCAGGGGAGCTCATCGAGGTTTTCGATGACTCCGCCTTCGGGATTATGCACGATCTGGCCGTCTTTCCAATAGCTGACGCCCGGCAACTCGGACAGCGGCGTGCCTTTCGCATAATTGGCAATCTGATAATCGAACTCGCGCTTGACGATAAAGTCGATAGCCTTTGAGGCTCGCAGCGATTTTTCCGGCTCGACAGTAACGGGGGGACCAACAAACGCCACCTTCATCTTAGGGTTGACGTCGCGCATCATTTCCGCGATCTTCACGTCGACATTGAACCCAGGCGTGGAGGTGAACAGAACCAGCAGTTCGAAATCCGAAGCCATAGCGACGGTTTGTTCGATGGAGACCTTGTGAGGAGGCGCGTCCAGCACCTTGCTGTCCGGCAACATTCCCGCCGGGTAGCACAGCCACACTGGATACCAATAGGATTCGATCTCGCGAGAGGCCGGCCAACGGGAACTTGCCCCACCGTCAAACCCTTCAAAAGAGGGCGGATTAAGAAATAAAGTTCTCATGTACTCCCGTTGAGATTGTAGTTTAAGGGCTGAACTTCAGTTTAGCAGGTCGTTAGTTCTGCGCTTCTATAGTGGATGCAGTCGACGTAGTCTCGGAATCGGGATCTTTGGCGAAATTGGTGAAATTGATACTTAGCTGCACCGGTCCGAAGAACCGAGTATCCACCTGACTGTCAAGTCTTTGCGGGATGGCAACTCCGTTTCGCACCTCGTAAACCCGCGTGAAATCCATTCGTTTCAAGAACACGGAAGGGCTTTTCACGAAGCGCCCGGACTCCCGGAGCGGCATGCAAGTTTGCGGATCGAGCCAAATCTCCCCCTTAAACAATCCGACCTGTTTGGTTCGCGGCGAAACCGCTAGCAAATGGATAGATTGTCCGCCTTCATTCCGCAATCCCTTGTACTTGAATTTGTAATTGTCGGGAGTGATGGCGATGCTGGGACCTGTTTGGGCTTGGACTTCCGCTGCGAGATAGCGGGCGATTATATCCTTTTTCACGGAATTGTCGCCGTTGAATCCGAGCATTCGATAAGTGATGGTGCCGAGCTTTGAAATGTTGCGAAGGGCGTGCAACTTGCCCCTTTTCTGTAGCTTAGGAACGTTAGCGTCTATATCGACTTCCATGGACGCACCTCTGAGCGCGGACTGCTGCTGCTGAGTTGCCGCCAAGTACCTGAAGACGATGTCCGATTCCGTCTCTGCGGCGAACGCATTGCCACCCAGCAAAACCGGAATTAGGAGCAATCCAAGCTTCATATGAACATCCGTTAATAAGTGTAGCATCCTCAACTTACGTTTCAAGACGGTGAAAGTTCCTTTACCGTTCCCATTAATCAAGATTCATCTCCCTGTCACAACGACTCTCTTCATATCGGCTGTGCCCCGCTTATGCTTTCATAGATATTTGATCCGACTCGCATTGGTTGTTCTTATGCTCGTGAGTTGCGCCTGCGAGCGTACCCCTGAAAGCTACCCGCCTCCCGAGCAGCGCCATCCGATCGAAGGCCCAGCACTAAACCGCGCCAGCATGCTGGTAAACATGAATGACGAGGATGCCAAAGAACATTTCGTAAAAGACATCTCCGACAAATTGGAAGGGGGTTCCTGGCGATGGACAGGCAAGCGCCCCACGGTGAAAATCCTGCTAGTGAAAACTCAAGGGCTGAAATTGACCACCGACTTCACAATCTGGGAAGGCTGCCTCGCTCAAACCGGACCAGTGCATGTGTCCTTCTTCATTGGCGATCAACTTCTGGGAAAAGTCCGATACGACACTCCAGGCTATAAGCATTTCGTAGTGCCGGTAGAGCCTGCGTATCTGCAGACTGCGAAAGAGACCATCGTGTCAGCCGAGATCGACAAGGTGTACAAGGATCCCCAAGATGGAACTGTCCTCGGCTTTATTCTGAGCAACATCGGATTCGAGCGCCAATGAAAGCGGCGTTCTACATCCTCTTTGGATCGCTGCTTACTTTCGCCACCTCGCTTTCCCTGGGCGGAATCCTGGTCCGCGCCCTCTCGCTAAAACTTCGCCGCACGGAGGAATGGCTGCTAGCATTCGTAACCGGTTCCGCCTTGCTGAGCGGGGTAGTTTTCCTGCTCTGCACCACAAGGCTTGCCCGGAAGGGCGTTTTCCTGGCGGTTGGACTTGTATCGATCGCGTCTGCGATTCGAATGGGTGTTCACCGGCCGCAAGGCGACCCGCTCCCTCCTATTGCAAGGCGATGGAAGTGGGTGATCGGGGGCGTGTTCGGTGGGTTCACGATTCTATACTTCTTCAACGCCATGGCTCCCGAGATGAGCCCGGACGGAGCGGCGTACCATCTCGTATTTCCGGGCTACTATTACCGGGCGCACGGCTTCGTCCGCATTCCCTGGAACATGTACGCAAACATCACCCAGGGCGTTGAAATGCTCTTCCTATTCGCGTACGCCTTTGGTCGACACTCGGCGGCAGCCCTGGTTCATTTCAGCTTTCTAGCCACCCTGCCGTGGCTCATGATCTCTTACGGGCGGAGGGTGGGCATTGCTTCAGCGGGAATCGCAGGGGCGCTTTTCTTCTTCGTGAGCCCGGTGATTGGCATTGACGGCTCCGTGGCGTATGTGGACGTGGCCCTGACATCTGTCCTGTTCGCCCTCTTTTACTTTCTTCAGATTTGGGACGAGCAGCGCGATTCCCGGCTCTTGATCCCGATTGGAATTCTAGCCGGTTTTAGCTTTGCCATTAAGTACACGGCTTTCCTTGCCGTCCCCTATGCGATTGGATTTCTCGCTTGGAAGCTATGGCGCGCCCGGCAGCCGATTCTGAAGCCCCTTGCCGCTGTTGCTGGACTCGCGCTGGTATTCATCCTTCCCTGGCTCGTCAAGAATTGGATGTGGATGGACAATCCGGTCACGCCATTCGCGAATCGGATTTTCAGAACTCCTTATATTCATATCTCCTTCGAGGATGAATACAAAAAGATTGAGCGGATCTACTCGCTTACCAGCTATCGCCAAATTCCGTGGGAACTGACCATAAATGGAAACGCTTTGGGCGGCCTCTTCGGACCGCTCTTCTTACTGGCTCCCTTGGCTCTGCTTGCCGCAAGAAACCGAACTGGCCGACAGCTCCTTCTTGCGGCTGCCGTCTTCGCTCTGCCGTACCTCACTAACGTAGGGGCGCGATTCCTGATTCCTTGCGCTCCATTCCTGACAATAGCTCTGGGCATGGCACTGAATTGGGAATGGCTGCTGATGGCTCTGGTTCTGGCTCACGCACTGCTTTCCTGGCCCGATGTTCTGAAGCGCTACGCTTCCGAATCCGCTTGGCATTTGACCAAAGTGCCCATTCGCGAGGCGCTGCGCACCATACCCGAAAACGTCTTCCTCAGCCAGAACTTTCCGCCGTACCTGTATGACCGCGCGATCGACAACTTTGTCCCGCCCGGGGCTAAAGTGTACTCGTTCAGCCAGCCAGGCGAGTCGTACACAACCCGGCCCATCTTCGTAAAGTACCTGTCAGCACCTAGCGAGGTGTTGGGAGACATCATGTGGACAGCGATCTACTCGGACATGCAGCCGAGCGTCCTGGATGATTTCCATTTCGTGAGGCGCTCCGTGAAAAAACTGCGCGTTACCAAGACGAAGGATATGCAGGACGCCATGTGGAACATCTCCGAGCTGCGAGTTTATGACCAGGAGAAGGAGATTCCCCGCGCATCGCAGTGGCGCTTGAAAGCAAAACCGAACCCATGGGACGTGCAACTGGCGTTCGATAACAGTCCCGTGACCCGTTGGCGGAGCTGGGAGCCAGGCAAGCCTGGAATGTATCTGGAGATCGATTTCGGCGGCGCTCAGTTGGTTGATGCAGTGCGCATTGAAACACAGCCGGATTGGCGCGATCCGGACATGAAAATCGAAGGGATGGACGAGAGCGGCAGGTGGGCAACACTCACCACGCAAGCTGTTGTCAGCCTGCACCCGATCACGTACAATCTGCGTCGAGCCGCCATCGAGGAACTCAAGGCGCGGGGGTTTCGCTACATGCTGATCGGCTACGATGACATCGGCTCAGAGGATTACCAGCAGCACCCGAAGTTCTGGGGCATCAGCCTGGTGGCGGATGTCGGCTACTCGCGGCTTTACTATATTCAATGAATCCGCCTTATTTTCTCGGCGTGGATGGCGGCCAATCCAGCACTACGGCCTTGATTGGCGACCAGTCGGGGCGCGTGGTTGGACTTGGGCGCGGCGGCCCCTGCAATCACGTGGGGGCATCCGAAGGTCAGGCTAAGTTTACCGGTGCGATCCTGGGCTGCCTCGCGGACGCCTGCAAACAAGCCGGCCTCGATCCCGGGTCCCTTCATTTCAATTCAGCCTGCCTTGGATTCAGCGGCGGCCCCGCCGACAAACAGGCCATCCTGAAGGACTTGCTCCGAGCCGAGCGCATGACTGTTACTGATGATGCCTCCATCGCTCTTTCGGGAGCCACGGCAGGTGAGCCCGGCATCATCGCGATCGCTGGCACGGGATCGATCGCCTTCGGTCGGAACGCCACGGGAGCGACGGCCCGCGCGGGCGGCTGGGGGTATGTTTTCGGCGACGAAGGTGGGGGCTTCGACCTTACCCGTCAAGCTTTGCGAGCCGTGCTGCGCCACGAAGAAGGCTGGGGGCCCGAGACCATTTTGAGGCGCATGCTTCTGAAGGAAACGGGAGCGTCGGACGCGAACGATCTGCTGCACCGCTTTTATACGACCGACTTTCCGCGGCCCCGCATCGCCGCACTCTCGAAGCTGGTGGACGAGGCCGCGACGACCGGCGATTCCGTTGCCGTTCATCTGCTCAAGGACGCCGCCCGGGAACTCGCCGCCTTTGCGCAAGCAGTTCGCAAACGGTTGTTCCGCGACCCAGGCCCGATTCCAGTGGCTTACATTGGCGGCGTGTTCCGCAGCCGCACGTTGCTGCGGGAATTTCGCGCCATTCTGGAACGGGATGGCGAGCTTTGCGTGGTGGAGCCTCGGTATGGTCCGGCAGCAGGGGCGTTGATTCACGCCTATAGAATGGCGGGTGTGCTTTGCGCGCTATCTGAAGTCCCGAAGATGGAAAAATAGCGGCTATGATTTCAGAAATTCCTTCAGCAGCGCGTGAAAATGATACACTCCGTTCTCGCGCTTCACTGAGTAGCGGCCCTGATCGTAGCTCCTCGACTGCAGACCCTTCTGCACGTTCTCGCAGATCTTAATGTCTTCTTGTTGAATCTCGTCGCTAAAAGCCACCGTTTCTCCTGAAATCTCGCTCGCCGATCCGGCCCTGGGATATGTAAACCATTCGAAAATAGTCAGCGTTTTATCGTGCCCAAGCGGAACGATGATATTGCTGCTCAGGTTGTCCGGATATACGTTGAGCATAAAATTTGGAAAGATCCAGAAGTATAATGCGCGATTGCCGGGATCGTCTGCGCTGTATCGGCGGGGCTCATCCCGACCCGGTCGGGGAGGACGAATCGGCGCGTGCTGCGACGAGTAATACCGAAACGTATCCACCCGGTACTGATCGTAATCCAGTTCCCGAAAGAGTGAGGGATGGGCTGTTGGCAGATGGTAGCCTTCGAGATAGTTATCGACGTACACCTTCCAATTGCAATGAATGAGATAGTCTCGCCGATAAGAAAAATGGAGCTGCTCGATGGGGCAGCCCAGCTCGGCCACTAGCTGCGGAATATCTCCCATCATCTCAGACAGCGGTGGCGCGTGGCCGTCTACATTGACGAAAACGAATGGACCCCACGTCTCCACTCGCGATTCTGGAAGACGGACTTGAGATCGATCCCAGTCCTCGACGCCTTCGAACTCCGGCGCGACTAGCAGGTCGCCAGTGAGCGAGTACGTCCAGCCGTGATAGGGGCATCGCAGGGACTTCGCGCATCCTGACCCTTCCAGGATCGTGGAAGCCCGGTGGCGGCAGACGTTCGAGAAGGAACGCAGAACGCCGTCGTTGCCCCGAACTACAGCTATGGGCTCGCCCGCTACCTCGCAGGCCAGATAGTCGCCCGGCTTCGCCACTGTGCCCGCATACCCGACAGGTTGCCACGTCCGCCAGAAGATATGATCCTTCTCCAAATGCAATGTGGCAGGGTCGGTATACCAGGCGGAAGGAATCGTGTGCGCTTGCGCGAGATCAGTATGCATATAGTAAGCGTCTAAACCCAGGCAAAACTATTTGACATTTTGAAACCACCGGTCGTCTGTCCTACCTTCTTGTTGTCGAGACGAGAACGAGGAGACGACCGATGGAAACGTTCACAAAGCTGTTTGGCAGCCTGCTGATTTTTGTATACCACTGTTTGCCCGCATCGTCATTCACGGATATCTGAGCGGCCTGTCGCGGCCTGCTCAGGTGGTTGAGGCCTACCCCCGGGAATCAGGGGATCCCCTGGAACGCGACGGCAAGCGCTGCGCCTACAGGCTCAGCCACAAAGGGACCAAAGTCGCCTGATGTTCGTGCTCTTCCACAAACAGATTTGCGGACCCCTCGCGAACAGCCTCTTTCAGCACCAACCAAATGACGTCACGTCCGAAAAGCAGGCTCGAAACCGCATTCCATTAAGCTGACAGCTCGGCTATTCCCCGACGCATCGGAACCCAATGTCGTAGCTCCGATACTTCGTCAAGTCCCCGAAACGGTCCGAGGCACGCACCACCCCGGCTCGGTTGACCCAGGAACCCCCGCGCACTACCTTTCCGCCACTGGCATAATCGTCCGACGTCCATTCCCACACGTTCCCTAGAATGTCATGCAGACCGTAGGCATTCGGCTTCTGCAACGCGATAGGGTGTGTAGTGCCGCCACTATTCTTGCCATACCAAGCGATCAAGTCCAATTGTTCGTACCGCGCTCCGGTAGTCCCGCCGCGTGCAGCATACTCCCACTCCTTTTCAGTCGGAAGCCGCCCGCCGATTGCAATGCAGTAGCCGCTCGCCTGAATCCAATCCACGTTCTCCACCGGTAGCTGATTGCTCTTGAAGTAGCTGGGATTGGCACCGCCGTTCACCTTTTTCCACGCCGCCTGCGTCACCTCCGTCTGTCCCAGCCAGAAGCCGCTCGCCATCTGCACGGCGCGGGGCGGCTTCTCGTCATCGTCGCACTCGGTGTCTCCCGTCGAACAGCCCATAATAAAATTGCCTGCCGGGATGAAGGTGTAGGTGAGACCATCGACGGGATTCACTCTGGTTCGGGTTTTCGATTCGCTATTCAACCTTGCTTGAGCGGCGTCTCTTTGCGCCCGAACCTGGACTTCCTGATCCGTTAGTTCTTTCAGCTTCGACTGGAGACGCGTCTTATCGTCGGGGTTCGTGACGTCATCGATCTTGCCGCGTAGTTCTTGTTGCTGGCTTACGTTTTGCTTCACGATGTCGTCGGAAGCTTGGATCTGCTGCAGCGAATCCGCTACGGATTTCCTTGACTCTAGCATGGTCCTTTCAGTGTCCGCGCGCTTGGCAATGCTGATAGCTGCAGTCAAGCCGAGTAAGAGCACGGCCACCCCAAGCATCGCCGCCATCATTACCCAGCTTTTCTTCTGCCCCTCGGCCTTTGCACGCGCCTCCGCATCTTTCTTCGCCCTTTGTTCCGCTACAAGTTCCCGCGCATGTATCGCTTCCCTTTCTCTCTCCTCCGTATGCTCTGCGGCAGCCTCGCGCTCCAAAAATCCCTTGACCTCCTCAAACCGCGCGCCTTGGGATCCCACCCGTTCGGCCCAAGCCGTGTTCCAGGGACCCTTCTCGAGATAAACAAGAGCTTCGGCGAGCTTGAGATGCCGCCACTTAGCTGCCGAGCCGCGTCGGTTCCGGACCGCGTCTTCAACGGCGCTCAAGTAAAGATTGGCAGCCTCGTCCTCGGCGCTCACCCACCCTCTTAAGCGAGTCCAGAGTTCGATCAGGCTCTCGTGGGAGATGTCGACGACGCTGTCCTCATTCAACTCCTTGCCGGACCAGATCAGCATCGCGTGGTCTCGATGAGCGTACGCTCTTACTACCTCTCTGACTCGCTTCCTCGATGCTTCATCCCGCGCACCCGTTATCTCGAACAAACGGCCCAGCCTTGTGGGACGCCGGATCTTGCGGCCGCCCTCCACTGTAGTCAGACAGCGGAACACGCACTCGGTCCAATACTGAAACTGTAGACTGAACAATGACTCCGCGTGCGCATTCAGAGCGCCTTTCAACTCTCCGGCGGCGGCATAGTCCTCAATGCTGATCTCTCCCTGCGCGCCTTCCTTCGCAAACTCATGGAACGTTCGATTCAGCGCATGCTGCAGCACGGGAAGCTGGCCCGTATCGTCCCCCAATTCGTTCAGCAGACGCTCCACCAGCCGAGGGCTCATGCGAGCATTCACCAACCGCAACGGCTTCTTGATCGCGTCCCGAACTTGCTCGCGTGTCATGCGCGGAATAAGATATTGGCTGCGGTTCAGCGCCTCCGGCAGCCCTGGAAACTGGCTGCAATCTCCTAGGAAATCCGACCGCATGGTCAGCACTACATAGACAGGAGCGCTCGAAAGATCAGCGGCTTCCAGCAGAGACGACACGAAGAGGCGCGACTCGGCCCCTCCATCATGTTCCTTGCGCTCCCTGACGAAGCGGAACAGTTCCTCGAACTGGTCCACTACCAACAGGAGACTTTCGCCGGGAGTGAACTGGCTTGCCCGAACCGTGCGCACCAGGCCCAGACTGGAGCGTGTGACCTCCTGGAAAACCGCCTTTTCGTCGGCGGACGAAACCTGTTGAGCGGCCAGCGATGCCGCCAGGCTCTGCATGGGCCGATCACCCGGACGCAAAATGCAGATCCGCCATTGCGAGGTCGCCCCGATCAGCCTGCCTCTATGGAGAGCGGGCAGCAGCCCCGCTCGCACCAGCGACGACTTCCCGCTGCCCGAATTGCCCGTCACCGCGATGAATCGGTTCGCGGAAAGTCGGTGCAGCAACTCGGCCGTGTGAGTTTCGCGGCCATGGAATTTCAGCGCCTCATCCGGCTCGAACGGACGCAATCCGGGATACGGCTGCATCATGGTGTCGCGGGCTTAAGCTGTTCGAAGAATGGCTCCAGAGTCTCGGGCGCGAACGGCTCCGACCACGCATATACGGGGATTCCGGGGGCTTGGGCCCGAATCAGCGCGGGTTCGGTCACTAGCAAAGCTTTGGCGTAATAGTCAGGGTGCCTGTCATAGATTCGCTCGGCCAGGGCCAACTCCATTGCGTGGCTCTTCAGCCACTCGTCGGGAGGGGGATGCGCGGCGCGGATCACCAGGACGGCGTTCGTGGAGCGCATCAGACGCTCATGATCCCCGTCGCGGTCGCGCCGGACCACTTCCGCCTTCCGGTCGAGCACCACTTCGGCGATGCGGGCGCCGATCCGGGAGTCTTCAGGCAGGGTAGCGTCGAAGTTCAGGTAGACCCGGGCGATTCCCGAAGTCGGAGGCGAGGGCTGGATTGTTTCATTTGGCTTGAGTTTGTCCAAGAGTTGCGGAATCATCTCGCGGATCGAGTGCCCGCCCAGCACTTCAGATCCGGCGGGAAGCTTGTCTAAATCCTCGATGCGGCGGCGAATATCTTTCTGCTTCACTCCAGGTTGAATCCAGAAGATCGCCGGCTTGCCGAGTTCCCGCGCCGTCTCGATTTGTTCCGCTGTGAATTCGTCGTAGACGCCTCCGAAAACGAAGATGGCGTGTGAAACCTTGTCCATGGCATTCCGGATGGGACCTTGCTCGAATTCAGGGCCGAGGAGGATCTCGGGCTTTATGGTGAATCCTCGATCCTTCAGTTCCCTGATCAGTTCTTCCCGCTCGTTGAGCATGTCGATGCCGCCGGGAGCGATATAAAGCTCCTGGCCCTTGTTGCTCAGGAGCGTTAGCAATTCTCGAAGCTGACGGACCAGAGCTCGAATCGCAGCCATGAATTCGGCTGAGCCTTCGGGGAGTTCATAACCGTCCGCCGGGTTGAAAAATCGGATGTCCTGCAGCACCCGAAGGAGTTCCTCGTGAGCCTTGCCTGGGCCGGGCGTCTTGATGATTTTGTAGAACCGGTAAAGCGAGTCGACTTTGAGCGCCTCCAGCGTATTTTCCAGAATGATGGCCCGCTCTTGCCTGCACCAGGGAGAAGTCTTGAGGTAAATGGGAGAGACAATCGCCAGAAATACGGCGGCGTTGCGGATGCCCTCCTCGATTTCAGAAGCCCACTTCTGCCCGACGCGAAGGTTTCGAGTATCCTGCCAAAAAGTCAGCTCCTGGCCGGTGCGGACATAAAACTCAGCGCACAGCGCCTTTCTGAATGCGTCAGCCCAAGCCGCTTCAGCGTGCGCGTAGCTCAGAAACAGGTCGTGCTTCATGCCCGCTCTAGGGTTTCCTAACCCAGTTTAAGAACTGGAGATCCGGCATTTGTTTTAAGAGCTCCCGGTAATTTCTCTTTAAGCTGCCGACGCAATATTGTCACACAGTTCAGTATGGACGTACTGAACTTTTCGGCTGGCGGATGCGTAAGGTGGATCAAGGAGAACCCATGAAGTACATCTTTCTTTTGACATTTGCCGCATTCGGTTTGATGGCGGCGGACGCGACTGGCCGTTGGACCGGTACTTTGATGGTTACGACGCCGGATGGCGGTCAAGAGTCCCACTCCGCTTATCTGGTTCTGAAGCAGGAAGGAGCCAAATTGAGCGGCACGGCGGGTCCGGACGCCAACAAGCAGCACGCGATTGAAAATGGGAAAGCGGAGGAAGGGAGTCTGGCTTTCGAAGTGAAGACGGAGGACAGCGTGATGAAATTCGCCTTGACGCAGGAAGGCGATCAGATTAAAGGCGAGATCAAGCGCGAGCGTGAGGGCGAGGCCCAAACCGCCAAGCTGGACGTCAAGCGCGAGAAGTAAGATCACTCGGGTGGAAGCCGTGTTTCATTTTCTCTGGACCGAGAGAACTGTGGCGGGATTTACCAAGTAAACGCACGAATCACATCCGGCGTCAGATCCTTATGTGATCGCCTCCCCGGCAACGCCAAAGTTTTCGATCGTCATTCCTGCCAGGAACGAAGGGCGGTTTATTGGCTCGTGTTTGGAATCCATTCGCCTCGCAGCCGAACCCTACGCAGGTGAAGTTCAGACCATCGTCGTTTTGAACCGCTGCACCGACGACACCGAGGCCATCGCTCGTAAATTTGGTGCGCGCATCATCCGAGAAGACGCCAAGAACTTGGCAAGGATCCGCAACGCAGGCGCGCGCAGCGCTGCCGGAACGATCCTGATCACGATCGATGCCGACAGCACGATGACCCCAAACACACTCATGGCGATCGATCAGGCGCTATCTTCGGGTAAAACGGTAGGCGGTGGAGTCTTCATCCGTCCGGAGCGGTTGTCAGCCGGTATCATCATAACGTTGCTGTTGTTGGCTTCCGTTCTGCTAATCAATCCAATCTCCGGCGGACTCTTCTGGTGTTACCGCGAAGATTTCAACGCAATTGGCGGCTTCAATGAAGAATTGGTGAGCGCGGAAGACGTCGACTTTGCGAGACGGCTAAAGACCTACGGCAAGAAGGTGGGACGGCGTTTCTCCACTCTGCGCGGAGGATACATTGTCACCTCGTGCCGCAAGCTGGACCAGTTTGGCGATTGGTGCGTCTTTCGGAATCCTCGGCTCGTCTGGCGCATTTTCAGCGGAAAGAGCCAGCAAGCGGCCAACGAATTCTACTACGATGTCGAGCGGTAAAACCAGTCTCTACTCAGCCGCGATCCAATGTGTCACAGCAGGTGGCTCCGCGCGTTGGTGAAAGACCCTGGCCAGCTCTTCAAATCCGCGATCACTCACGGTGATTCGTTCATGCTGGCGCAGATGCTCTGCCCAACTCTCCACCATGAAGGACTCGATAAACCGACCCGGCACCGCCGCGTCCTGGAATAACCCCCATTGAATTGCGCCATCCCGTCGACGTATTCTCTCGACCCTTTTCATCGCCTGTGCGAATTCGCCGGTATCTCCCTGAGCGATGAAGTACTCGACTGTTACCAGAACTGGCCCGTGCTCAGGCTTCGGAGCGACCTCAAACTGCGGTTCCGGCCAGTGCAGAGAGGGAGTGGTGTCTACTTCCTTGGGACTCGCGAAGCGCAAACGGGCGGTGATGCCCGCGCCGACTAGAAGAGCGATCCCGGCGCCGAGCAGCGTCATGCGAAGACCGGCCCTGGATGCGATCTCGCCCCAGATCACGCTTCCGAGCGCCATCGCCCCTTGAAACACGAGCAAGTAGACTCCCAGTGCGCGCGCCCGCACCCACGCCGGCAGCGACGTTTGAGCCACCGTGTTGAGCGTGGAGTTTACGGCCATCCAGGCCATCCCGCCCAGCAGCAGAGCGAACGCAACAAGGCCGAAGTTCTCCAGATATGCCAACGCGATGTTGACTAGGCCGAATAGCGCTATGCCGAGTGTTACCAGAGTCTCGGTCCGCAGGAGGTGGCGTACGCGCGTAAGGATCAGAGCGCCCAGGATGGAACCTACGCCCAGACAGCCTAGCAGCACACCGTATCCGCTGCTCTCGCTGTGCAGTTCCACTTTCGCCACCAGCGGCAGAATCGACCAGATGGCGCTTGCCGAAATGATGAACGTACCCGAACGGATCAGCACCGAGTGGATCTCCGGGGCGAAGCGCACATAACGGAATCCGGCGATGATGGCCGAGCCTACGCTCTCGGGGTTGTTCGGTGCCGCTCCCGGTTTGCGCGGCCACCGATAGAGGACCACCAGCACGCCGACGAAAGATACCGCGTTCAACAGGAAAGCCGCCCCGGGGCTAACCGCGCTCACTACCAGACCGCCGAGTGCGGGTCCAACGGCTCGCGCCAAATTAAAGCCCACCGAGTTCAGCGCAATGGCGGCTGGCAGGTCCGAACGGGGCACCAACTCCGGCAGAATGGCCTGCCACGCTGGAGCGTTCATGGTGGCCCCCAGTCCCAGGGCGAAGGTGAGGAGCAACAGCGTCCAAGGGCCCGTCTGGTGGGCCGCTGTCAGAAGACCCAGAATCGCGGCGGCACCCAGCATCCAAGCCTGGGTGACGAGCAGCAATTTTCGCCGATCGAAGATGTCCGCGAAGGCGCCGGCTGGAACGCCGAGCAGGAAAACCGGAAGATTGGTAGCGGTCTGAACGAGGGCTACCTGAATAGCGGTGGGGCCCAGCGATGTCATGAGCCAGGCGGCTCCCACATTTTGCATCCAGGTACCGACGTTAGACGCGATGGATGCGATCCAGAGCCACCGGAATAGCGAATAGGTTAAGGGCGTCCAAGCGCTGCCGACAGGACTCCTGGTAGCAACTCCCAAGTACCATGGTAGGACACGAATTTATGGAGCTACACTGGGAGCCGGGGATAACCTGTGCTCGTTGTCATGCGCGCCCAAGCCGGGCCTGAAGAGATCGCCCGCGTCTGCAAGAAGATTGAAAGTCTTGGCTTCCGGCCGCATATCATGCCAGGTGCGGAGCGGACTGCGATCGGCATCACCGGAAACCACGGGCCTGTGGATGCGGCGGAATTCGAAGATCTGCCCGGCGTAATCGAAGCCATTCCTGTTTCCAAGCCATACAAGCTCGTGAGCCGGGAAGTGAAGCCCGACGATACGGTGGTCATAGTGGCCGGCATCCCAGTCGGCGGGCGTGAATTGACGCTCTGCGGCGGCCCATGCTCCGTGGAAAGCCGGGAACAAATTCTGGCCAGCGCGTGGGCCGTGAAAGATGCAGGCGGCCAGCTTCTACGCGGAGGCGCTTACAAGCCGCGCACATCGCCCTACGCGTTCCAAGGGCTTCAGGAAGAGGGTCTCAAGCTGCTGGCCGAGGCTCGCGCCGCAACGGGACTGGGCATCGTCACCGAAGCAATCGACGTGGAGACCTTCGATCTGATTGAACAATACGCCGATTGCGCCCAGATCGGCGCGCGCAACATGCAGAATTTCTCGCTGCTGCGCCGCGCCGGGAGATCCCGCAAGCCCGTCCTGCTAAAGCGCGGCATGTCCTCCACGCTCGAAGAGTTTCTCATGGCGGCGGAGTACATCTTGTCTGAGGGGAATTACCAAGTGATCCTGTGCGAGCGGGGCGTGCGCACGTTTGCGGATCACTCGCGCAACACGCTGGATCTGAGCATTGTGCCCGCGGTGCAGAAGCTCAGCCATTTGCCGATCATTGTCGATCCGAGCCACGGGACCGGTAAGCGCGACAAGGTGCATCCAATGGCTCTGGCGGCGGTAGCGGCCGGTGCTTCAGGATTAATCGTAGAGGTGCACCCCAATCCGGAGAAGGCGCTTTCGGACGGTTACCAATCACTGTATCCCGATCAATTCCGCGAACTGGCGGACGAGTGCCGCGCGATCTCGGA
Source organism: Bryobacterales bacterium (assembly GCA_038225555.1). GTDB lineage: Bacteria > Acidobacteriota > Terriglobia > Bryobacterales > Bryobacteraceae > JANXQZ01. Next base: position 79,282 of record JBBRRB010000010.1, on the reverse strand, counting down.
ATTGCTGGCACGCCGCAGAGAAACGAGGACTCCCGAGTACGTAAACTGAGAGGATTCCGCCCGGAATCCACCACATAGAATAGGTACAAGATGTCCACGCTGGCCAAGGCGCTATCGGCGCGTCAGTTCTTTTCCCGCTCGGGCGTGCTTTCGAAGTGGCACCCTCAGTTCGAGTTTCGTCCAGGCCAGTTGGAGATGGCGGAGGCCGTCGAGAGCGCTCTGCTGGAGAAGAAACACCTCCTGGTCGATGCGGGAACGGGCACGGGAAAGACGTTGGCATATCTGGTGCCCGCGATCCTTTCAGGGAAGCGAGTGGTGGTTTCCACGGGGACGAAGAACCTGCAAGAGCAGCTTTTCTTCAAAGACATCCCATTCCTGCAGCAACATTTCTCGCGCCCGCTGAACGTGTGTTACATGAAGGGCCGCGCCAACTACGCGTGCCGCCAGAAGATCTATGACGCCGAGAAAGAGCCGGTGTTGGCGGGACTCGAAGAAGTCGCGGACTTTCAGATAATCCGGGATTGGGAGAAGACTACCGAGACTGGCGACCGCTCTGAAATCAAGACCCTGCCCGAACATAGCTCGGCTTGGGGTAAAGTGGACGCGCGCCGCGATTTATGCACCGGCCAGCGCTGCTTGCAGTTCGAGCGCTGCTTCATTACCAAGATGCACCAGCGGGCGCATGAAAGCGATATCGTCATCGTGAACCACCACTTGTTCTTCGCGGATTTGGCGGTGAAGGATGGCGATTTCGGCGGTATTATTCCAGACTACGCTGCGGTGGTTTTCGACGAAGCGCACGAAATCGAAGACGTCGCGGGACAATACTTTGGCGTCAGCATCAGCAATTATCAGTTTCAGGACGTGATTCGGGACGTGGGCGGGCTGTCTCGGCGAAAGCAGTTTGGTTCGCAGGAACTGGACCGAATCCTGGACACGCTGCGGGATCGCTCCGAAACGTTTTTCTACCTGTTCGGAGAGACGGACGGGCGAGCCGGCTTCCGCGGGCATGAGGCGTTCCTCGAGACTCATCACGAGCACTACATGGACGTGCTGCATGCCATCGAACTGCTGGGCACGCATCTGCAGTTGATTAAGGATGCGCCCGAGGAATCCATCCCGCTCTTCCGGCGCACTCAAGAGCTTTCGCAGCGTCTGCAGTTCTGGATGAAGGGCGGAGAGAAGACCTACGTTTACTGGATCGAGAAGCGCGGGCGAGGCATCTTCCTGCAGGCCACGCCCATCGATGTTTCGTCCCTCATAGAAACCAAGCTGTTCGATTCCATGAATACCGTAGTGCTCACGTCGGCTACGCTCGCTGTTGGCGGCACGTTCGAGTTCGCCGAAAAGCGCTTGGGCATCAAGGGCGCGCGGTTGCTGGTGGTGCCCAGCCACTTCGAGTATCACAGGCAGGCCCTGCTGTATGTCCCGCAGCATTTGCCCGACCCGCGCAGCCCGGCATTCACGGCTGCGGCGGCGGATGAAATTGTCAAGATACTCAATCTAAGTCGCGGCAGGGCTTTTGTTCTTTTCACCAGCTATCAGCAAATGCGCGTGATCTACGATCGCGTGTCGCTGGCGATTGAGTATCCGACTCTCATGCAGGGCACGGGTCCGCGCAATGCGCTGCTCGATGAGTTCCGTCGCACGGACGGCTGCGTGCTGTTTGCGACCTCGTCGTTCTGGCAAGGGGTGGACGTGCAAGGCGACCGGTTGAGTTGCGTGATCATCGACAAACTTCCCTTCGCCGTTCCGAGCGACCCGGTGGTGGAGGCGCGCATCCAAAACATCCGCGACGAAGGGGGAAACCCATTCTACGAGTACCAGATACCGCAAGCCGCTCTGACGTTGAAGCAGGGGTTCGGGCGCCTGATCCGGAGCAGTTTGGATCGCGGGGTGCTGGCGTTGCTGGATAATCGTATTACGAAGCAGAGATACGGGCAGGTGTTTTTCGATAGCTTGCCGGACTATGACTTCACAACAAATTTAGATAAGGTCGAGACATTTTTTAATGTTTGAAGTCAGTGTGGAGAAGACATTCGCGTCGGGTCATGCCTTGCGCAACTATAAGGGAAAGTGCGAGAACGTGCACGGGCACAATTATCGGGTGCAGGTGAGCGTGCAAGGGGAACAACTGGATGCGAATGGCTTGCTTGTAGATTTTTTGGAATTGAAGCGGCTGATGGATGGAGTGGTGGAGTATCTGGATCATCGGTTCATTAACGATCTGCCTCCCTTTACCGAACTGAACCCGTCGGCCGAGAATATCGCGAAGTATTTTTATGACGAGATGAGCGGCGGGATGACGAAGGATGTTCCGGTGCGCATTTCGGAAGTCCGGGTGTGGGAGACCGACACCAGCATGGCCCTCTATCGACCGTAGACGGATCTTCATCTTTAAGCGTCGATCACAAAAAAGGGGGAGGCCGAAGCCTCCCCCTTTTTTACTACTTACTGAGACGAGCTTAGTGAGCTTTCTGTTCGCTCAGGAGGCCAGTCCGCGGCAATCCACCTTCGTCGATCTGAATCGCGAGGTAACCTTCCGCCAGTTTCTGCGCGCCGAGATCGCTGATGAAGGCGAACGCGTGGCAGTACTGGAAGTTAGCCGAGGCAATCATATAGCCCTGGAAGCCCGGGGTAGCAGCTACGCCAGCGCCACCGCCATTGGACAGTGTGAATACGAGCTCACTGCCAGCGGCGATCACGGTCGATTTCTGCGAGGCCGGAGCCGCGCCGCCGCCAGTCGTTCCGCCATAGTAGAACAGCGTTACGGTTCCGGCTTGGTTGGCGGTTCCAAATGGGTCAAGCGAAGTATTTGCGATCGCAATGCCTGTGTCGAAGCCCGCCTGGTTCGTGACGAACGGGAAGAGCAAGTTGCAGGAGCAGATGTTAATCGCAATGAAGTTGCGGGTCGGGTACGGCTGGCAGAAGCGCGGGATAGGCGCCGAGGTGCTGGCCGTCGGAGTGCTAGAGAGAGGAGCAAAGTTCACCGAAACCGTCGTCTGGCCGAGGCCGGGGAGGTTCTGGTTGGTGTTGCTCAGGAACGCCACAGTTGCGGGAACGATGATCTGTTCGAGAACGTTCGCGTTCGAGTAGACAACTTCATAGGTAACCGAAGCCGTGGTTCCGTTTACGACCACGCTGGAGAGGCCGCCACCGCTGCCGCTAGTGCCGGCAACAAGAACGGCGGTTCCGGTCTGGCCAGTGGTAGCCGATGCGGAAGTGCCGGCCGGGAAGAGATTGACTGTGGCAGGAACGAACAAGCTCACCCCAGCGCCGATGCCAGCGAAGGAGAAGGTGATCTGCGTTCCGGTATCAGCCAAGCCCGCGATACCCGTGACTGCGGGTGCGTAGAAGCCCGATTCCGTGTTGTACGAGAAACCAGGGACGTTTTGAGCCGCAATGGTCGTATTGGCTGCACCTGCGACTGCACCTGCCTGGATCTGGGCAAAGTTGCGAACCTTGAAGGAAGAAGCGAAGCCTTCAGTTGCGGTGATGTTGATTCCGCTAGCGGTAACGCCGCCTGCGGGAGTGCTGCTCTGGAGGAACGGATTCGCGTTCAAAGCATTGCACTGGTTGAAGCTGCCAGTCTTATTACCGCTGACCAAACCAGGCTGAATGAAGGCTACGGTCTGTTGCGGATTGTTGATGGTCACCTGTTGCGAACCGTTGACCGAAATGTACATTACGATCTGGGTCGGAATCAGGCTGGAGGAGACGCCGAGCAAGCAGGCATTCGCGCGAACGTTGGTGATGCGGATTACGCGAGTGTTGAGCTGGCCAGCGGTATTCGTTCCCGGCGCATCGATCGGCACACCGAGCCACGCGACGGAGTTTACTCCGTTCTGGAAACCTTGGAATATGTTGTAATGGCCAGCCGATCCATTATAAGGACCGTTGGCACCGATCGGGCCCACGCCCGTGGGACTGACGCCGGTAGCACCAACGCCGGTGATGGCGCAGTTGGTGCTGTTGAGAGCCTGGCAAGCCAACTGAGTCTGGGGAGCGCCCACGACAGACGGGGCCGTGCTCGGGTTGGCTGCGCCAGCCGGGTACGGTTCGTCAATCAGAAGGTCGGCTTCCGAGACGTTGCTGCTATTGAGCAGGCGGCTGGTAATATTCGTGTTCAAAAAGATCTGAATATTCGACAGCGGAATAGGTACGCCAGCCGGGGTCGGCGTGCCACCTGTACAATTGAGAATAAGGTCACCAACCAGTTCCGTAACGCCTTCGCTACGTACGATCGGCGGCACACCAGCGTTTGCGACGCAAGCGAACGCGGGCGCGGAGCCGAAGCCTTGCGCACTGGCGGACACCTGCGAGCCCAACATGAGGGCTACTACTGCAAACGCGAAGAGCCATTTGCGAAAATCTGCCATTTCCTTCTCCTTGTGAAGTTTTGAAATTGAATTGATGGAAGTTCTCTCGTTCAACCTGTGCCTCGATAAGGCGCTAGTCAAAAACGGGGTGGGCCACAAGCGGGACTCAAGCATGTATTAGTATGCCGCCGCCTCTCGCCATCTCGTTATTTGCCTGTCGCTCTTCGTGTACATCAGCTGAATCTTGTTTTGACTTCTCTAAATTCCGTGCTCGCGGGATTCACGCGTCATCGTATGAATGCCGCTAAACCCTTGTAGACGCAATCAAATCATAGATAACATCTCCGCGCGATGCAAGTCAAGCGCTAAATGTTACATCCGACTCGAAACGTTCCAGGCTGATCTTCAGCCCAGTACAGTATTCAACCATGCAATGGTACCCTGAGGCAAATTTTTGCAGCGAATAGCGTCGTTTGTCATTGAATGGCGACTTCAACGCTGTTACTGGAGGTGCCTAGTTGGACAATGCTGACGGCTTGGCCTAGCCCGGGGGGAGCCGCTAGGGGTATGGAAACATTGACCTGATATAGTCCGGGAAAGCCTGGCGCGAGGCCTGCGAAGGTTGGTTTTAATTGCGATCCCGACAAAATTACCAGAGCAGCGACGTTGGCTAGGTCCAAAGCGCCTTGCCGGGTAGTCTGTCCCAAACCCGTGCAATAGATCACGATGACTTCGCCGCGCTTGGCGGGATTGTCAGGGCTGTTCAGCGTCCCGTTCTGGTTTAAGACTGCACCTTGATTGGAGCCCAGCGTAAAGATCGCCGGGGCGGCGGCTGCAAGATTGATGGTCCGAGCGGCCGTGCCGAAAGGCGTTGCCACGGTCAGGGAGTAGGTCCCGGGCACCAGATTCGGAGGCACGACGGCACTGATCTGATATGGGCTCCGGGCCACTATGGTTACTGGTAACCCATTGACCTGTATGGCGGTTGGCGCACCGGATCCTGACAGACCGGAACCAAAGACGGTGAAAAGACCGCCCGGTGCGATCCCGGAGGTGTAACTGGCTGCATTGACCACTCCCGTCGCGGCGAAGTCGGTGGCTTGCGGGGTACCGGTCCACTGAGAGCCGACCCGAAGGATTGCGAACGAGCCAGGACCCGCCCCTGACAGGTCGGCCCGAGTGCCGGGGCCGCCTAAGTCCGTCAATGTTAAGTGAAAGTCGGTTTCCACCGATGAGTCCAATTGATAAGTGTTTTGCGCGCCGTCGCAGAACAGCAGATTGAATGCTCCGCCTGGAGAATCGTCCAAAGCGAGGGTTAAAGGAGTGCCGCACGCGCCCACGGGCGACGAGAGTTGAAAAGCTGTTGTTCCGGTCACCACGAAACCTGATGAGGAGGGAGCGCGAGGGGTTAGCAGTATAGCTCCCGTAATCTTGGCGTCTCCCAGGGTGGATCGGGCGAAGGCGGGGTTCGGGTCTACGATCGCGATTCCGCCGTCGGAGTTCACTCCGGTGGCGACGACATAGTCGGACTGCGTCGCGAGCAACACTGGATATCCCTGCCCAAGAATGTCTCGGACCGCAGCGAGATCAGGTTTAACCACCGAAACGTTTAGAACGCCACCGACAAACGCTGCGAGTCGCCAGGGATTTACAATCTGCTCCTGGGAACCGGGCTGCACGAAGAATCCGTCGCAGATCGAACCGCCCTGGCTATCTGGAGTGCAGAAGTGCTGAAGGAATTGGTTGAGGACGACGGGGTCCGCTAGACCGTTCGGGGCGGGCAAATCTCCGCGATTCTGGTAAAAGCGGATGATCGCGGCTGCGGAAGTAAGCAGGGCGCCCCGCTGGGTTATCGTGTCCGGGCCGTTGCCTAGGGGAACATCGGTGGCTGGAGAATTGGATTGGCTGAGCTTTGGAAAATTCGCCAAGGAAGTGTGCAGCGACTGCAAGTCAAACGTAACCAACTGCTTACCGGCAGCGGCCGTGACCAGGGCGACTCCTTCGGCTCCAGGCAGGCGCACGGACGCAACTGCGTGCCCAGCCGTGTCCGTCAGCGCGGACGCCGACACTACCTGAGCGCCGGGAGACGCCGAGAATTGCACGGGGATTCCCACCACGGGGTCGCCTGCGGCATCGCGCACCAAGACATCAAGGGGTTGTGCCAGGAGAGAGCCAGGCGATCCGATCTGACCGTCGCCCGCCGACTTCGAGAGTTGCAGAACCAATTCTGCGGCAGTCTGCACGGTGTAAGAACCATCCGCCGATGCCGACGTGGCCGTGTCGACTGCATGAATCGCCACCGGGCCGCTTTTCGCATTGGACGGAATGGCGACCTGCCAAGCGTATGCGCCCGAGTCGGTTTTGACGACGAAATCTGTTTGACCGGCGATGGAAATGCGGATGCTCGCGCCCGGATTGAATCCGCCCACGGACAGGCGAATCCTGGTGCCTGCCAGGACGGTGGACGGGGTAGCCGTGACCAGCGGCTTGCGATCCCCGAGGTGGACCTGGGCGGCTGCGTCTTCCGGCGCGTAATCGACAAAACCGCCCTCAAAGTCCTGACGATTTCGGCCTCCAGCGGAGCTCGCATCCGAGATGGGCAGGCCGAGCGCCCCCGTGGCGGAACCTGCTGTTCCGTAAGCTGCGGCGATCGGACCTCCCACGTAGAACACCTTACCCGCAGTAGGACCGCTCTGCGTCAACACCATGATTCCATTTGCGAAGCTCTGGACGGAGCCTAACGTCGCACGGAAGCTGAGCACCCCGGTTTGCGCCGAGGCGGGAAGACCCGGAGCGCCTGCTTCATAGCCCAAAGCGGCCCACTTGGCTAAAATTGCGCCAGACACGACTTGCACAGGATTTCCGGCCAGAGCGGCCTGATTCTCAAATAACTGCCGCCCGCTCGCATTCGCGTCCGACGTAGGGTAACCGAGCTGCCCGGAAGGTCCGCCAAGCTTTAAATACTGGTCGAGTATCGCGCCAGTCAGGACGTATGCCGACGAAGACCGATCAGACAAAGCGAGCAGGTAAGGAACACCCGTAGCGGCGTCCTGCACGGTTTGCACGTAACCGGACCCGGCGCGGCTCACTGGGACCGATGCGGGCAGCTTAACCTGAAGATGCCCACGAATTACCGCATCCTGAAAAGCTTGTTGGAGGGCCGGGGTGGGGGCGCCCTCGCCGATTCCACAGCACGGCGCAGTGACAAAGATCGTGATCGGAGTGCTAGATTTGGCTTCGCTGGAGGCGGTGACAGTTGCGGATCCGCCCGCAATCGCCTTTACCGTAACGCTCAGCCCGTTCGCTTGAATTGAGACTACTCTGCTGTTGGAGGTGGTCCAGGCGATGGTTCGGTCCGTGAGAGCAAGCCCATTTGGGTCGAAGGCGGACGCGGTGAGGGTCACGGAGTCGCCCAGGTTGAGCTTGATTTGCCCTGAGGGAATTATGTTGATGCTGAAAATCGGATATCGGACCACCGGGCCGGTGGCTCCGGAAGGGTCGTATTCAATTGATCCATTTTCGAACGCCTGCCGCTTGTGGCCGCTGGGCAGGAGTTGTTCGTCAGTAGTAGGCAGGCCCAAGAAACCTGCGTAGCCTCCGTTGCTCGCATAGGTGGCGTAAACGCCCGGTCCCACCGCGACCAGGCGCCCTGACAAGACGCCAGACGTGATATTAAAGATCGCGCCTTGATCGAACGCCTGTACGCTGGCGGCGATCCCCGACGCTGCAGTGGTGGCCGTCGAGGCGGTGGTCGCCGGACCCGGACCGTTGATCCCCCCGATGGCCTGCCACTTCGCGTAGAAAGGATTGGCTATAGCGAAGTTGGCGCCCCCTACCAGCGCGTTTTTATAAGCGAATAATGCGTAAGGCTTATCGAACAATTGATACTGGCAGGAATTGCCGGAGAGGCTAATTAGGGTGGGGCAGTTGAGCGTGTCGGTGGTGGGGTATCCGACTGTGGTCGGCCCCAAAGAGGTGTAGTAACTGTAGACGGCCGGATAAGACTGCACCATGTCGGCACCGCCAGCCAGGGCGGGCGCGTTGATGTTGGGTTTGATCAGCGCGTATTTATTGGCGGAGTTCTTGATGTCGGCGAACTCCTGGACCAGGCCTTGGGTGCCGAGCCCCTTGACGTTTCCGAGGGGTGGAACGGCAACGAGATTGTTGAATCCATTACGAAAGTAATCCTGAATGAAGCTCTGGGTGAGAGATATCGAAGGTGCGCCGGAGCCGACGTCGGGGGTCGTCTGGGCGGAGAGGGTCAGGGATAAAAATGATAGGGTAAGCGGAAAGACCGGATTTCGCATTCGGCAGACTTTATTATCCTAGATTCGGCGATTAGCGGGGAGCAGCCGCCAAAAACCGAGCGGCCGCGCTCCCGGATTAACCGGCCGCAGGTTGGCTGCAGGCGGTTTTGCGAAACGAAGCCGATTCTGTAGCGGGGGCCTTGGATTCCTGGGTGTGAAGCGGCTGGGTGAACTTGAGAGTGGCCGCCTTGGCTTGGCCGGGAGGGGCGTTGACATAGTTCTCGATGGCTCGATTGAGTTCCGATTGTTGGTGGTTGGTCTGCTGGCTCCTGGATTTCATGAACTCGGCGTGGGCCTTGTAGTAAGATCGCTCGGCTGCGGCGGCGTAACGCATGATCAGGGCGAGCTGGGCGGAGACGAGCTCGCCGGCGATGGTACGGTCGAGCAGGGCGGCTTCGATGTTCTGAATGCGGCCGAGCTTCCAGCGGGCTTGGGCCATGAGGCCGACGAGGAGGCCTTCATGCTCGCTGGAAGGCTGCATTTCCACGGCGATGCGCTCGGTCAGGGAATCGAAGTTGTCGGGATCTTCGTCGGCGAGGATGGAGAAGCCGGAGGAGAGTCCATGGGTGCGGGCGTTCTGGCTGGAGGCGGATTTGCCGGCGTCCGTGACAGGGCCGGTGCTTGCTTGCGCGTTCTCGCGGTTGGAGGTGGCTTGTGCTTGGGAACTCATTCTGATTTGAATATAGGGACGGTGTCAAGGGAATTGGCGGGGAATTCGGGAAGGGTGGAGGTAAGCGGCTTGTTTTCAGTAAAAGAATTTTGAAAATACTTGGGACTGGGGTTGGGCGAGGAACGGCAAATTTAGCCCTTCTGGGCCATAGAGGGAACCAGTCGCAAGGCGCGTGGCTTCGGCTTTTCTAATACCTGGTAGACATACCCTTCCAACTCAGCGGCGCGGTGGGCAGATGTTTGTCGTGCGAGGATTCTTCTCCGGGCCCGCTCTCCAATGCGCCTGCGCTCCTCCTCCCGCATCTGCCGCAGGAAAGCCAGTGACTCATCCGTCGATCGGGATACCAGAATCTCCTTGTCTATTGTGACCTGGTTCGAAGGCGTTGAAGAAGCGGGAATGTTGTAAGCGCGGCCAATCATCAGGCACATGCGGTCCTGGTCGAATTTCGAGAGTGCATAGAGAGACTCGAGCGAGGGAGTTTTCCATTCCGGAGTTACTACTGGCTTCAGCAATTCGCCCATGGGTCCGCGCAGCTCCCAATCGTTCCGGCGTAACTGGTCCAGGGTTCGCTCGACATTCGAGTGAGTGGAACCGTCCGGCCCTTCATATAACCCTTCGCCATATACGCTCATGCTGGATGCAACCACGAGTCGCTCGACAGGTCTCTCAATCAGAGCTTCCAGCAGGATAGCCGTGCCGTAGTTATTCACGCTGGTGTAGCGGGCCAGCTCATACATGCTCTGGCCGACACCGACGATCGCGACCAGATGATACACTGCATCCACGCCTCGAAGAGCCTTGGCGAACTGCGTCGGCGTTGCGAATATCCTCGACGATTAGATCCACTTCCGGACTTAGATAAGTGGGGACTTTGCGGTCGGGCCCGTGGACCTGAGAGGACAAGTTGTCCAGGACTCGCACCCTGTAACCTTCTCTAACAGCTCATCAGCCAGATGAGAGCCGATGAATCCCGCTCCTCCAGTGATTAGAATCTGTTTCATCCCGTGTCTCTCCTGCGCTGTTGTAGGTCGAAAGTATGATTGTCTGTTCCTGAGGAACTTTCATCATTTTTTCAAACGCGTACTATAGAAACGGTTTGGCTGAGTTGGCGTAACGAAGTGCCTGGATGGGCGTCTATGCGGGCGGAAATCCATCCATTTGGCGGATCTCTTTGATATGTTCGCAGTGGGTGGCCACATGTCGCCCATTGCCGGCAAGCCATTGATAGGCATCCAATGCTCCAAAAACCGGGTGTGGATGAAAATGGCTTCGCAGATCGGCCTCTGTGGTGCGCGTGTATTCGAGCGTGCGCTCGCGGGCAGCCAAAAACGCGCCTACGGCATCGGCCAGCGAAGCGAAACGGCTAGTCGGCTGGAGTCCTTCGGGCGCTCGGTTCACCCCTCGAGGCACTGGAGTCTCACGAATCTTAGTCTCGCGAGCCCGGCGCTCTTCCTCTGTCTCGCGTAGCGGAGGAGTTAGCAAGCTCTTCTTCACCAGACTGACGAGAGCGTCATCGGCGAGCGCCAGATGTTCCGCGTATTCAAGAATCGACCAGCGATCCGGGGCCGGTTTCCAGCGAGCTTGACTGTCGCTCAATCCATCCACGGCGTCGAGAAAAGCCTGCCGGGTCTTGTTCAATAAATCGAGCGCGGATTGCCTCTCCCGATCCGTTATCATGGTGCACTTATGGTACTCGATGCTGCTTAGAGCCTGTAGCATCAGTAAGCGCATCGGAACCAATACGATTCTCGATGGCGTGAGTTTTTCAATCCGGGAAAGCGAGATTCTAGGCCTGATTGGCCCGAACGGCGCGGGCAAGACGACGCTCTTCGAATGCCTAGCGGGATTAATGCCGATCGACTCCGGAAGCATCGATCCAGCACCTGGGCGGACGCTCTTCTATCTCCCTGACGCGATCCGCCCGTGGCCCGATCAGACAGTTGCCTGGGTACTGTCGTTCTTCGCGGATCTGCATGGACGACCCAGATCTCATTCGACCGAGCTAGCGGAAGAGCTGAAGCTGGGTCACTTGTTGAAGGCTCCGATCGGCTCGCTCTCGAAAGGCGAGTGCAAGCGAATGCTGCTGGGGCTCGGCCTGCTGACCGCTGCCCCGCTGCTCCTGCTGGATGAACCGTTCGACGGCCTGGATTTTCGCCAGACCCGCGATGTGATGGCGCTGCTGCGCACCTACCCGGCGCGTGGCCGAACGCTGTTCCTCTCCATTCATCAACTCACGGACGCCGCCCGCGTGTGCGACCGGCTCGTGTTGCTGAGCCAAGGCCGGGTGGCCGGAGAGGGTACTCTGGCGGAGTTGCAAACTCGGGCCGGAATCGGAGAAGGCGGACTCGAAGAGGTCTTCCTTGCGCTCGCGTAAATTCGAGACACAGTTAGCGAAAGAGGTTCGCGAACTGCTGGCCTCGCGCGCCTACTGGCTAATGTTGCTGATCATCGGACCGCTGGCCGGAAATGCATTCATCACCGCCGTAAACACGTACGCCGAAGCGAGCGGAATTGGGGGCGGTCCAGCGGCGCTGGCGCAAGGGCTGACACCGCTGGACGGTATCCTGGTGCCAACGTTCGGCGCATACGATCTCGCAGTTACGCTCCTATTTCCGTTTGTCGCGATCCGCATGGTGGCAGCCGAAAAAGAGAGCGGCGCATGGAAGCTGATGCTGCAAACCGGGGCGAGTATCGGAACCATGCTGGCGGCTAAGGGGTTGGCGCTGATCGGCGGATGGATCATCGCGTGGATTCCCGGCCTGCTCGCCATCTTTCTTTGGAAGGTTTATGGAGGCACGGTTTACGCACCCGAAACGCTCAATCTGCTGTTTGGCCATTTGCTGCGGATGTTTCTGGCCTCGGGCGTGGCGGTGGCGGCGGCCGCAGTGGCGAATTCCGCATCGAGCGCCGCCATCGCGACGCTTGGCTTTACGGTGGGCACCTGGGCGCTCGATTTCCTCGCAGCCGGACGCGGCGGAATCGCTCAGAAAGTGGCGGCCCATACGCCGACTGCCGCGCTCCGAATCTTCGAGCAGGGTCAACTGCGGCTGAGCACCGCGCTGGTAACGTTGGCGCTGGGCTTGGCTGGATTCACATTCGCGTCGATTTGGCTGGATATGGGGCGGACCCTTCGTTCTCGGATCATTCGTACACTGGCGGCCTGCGCGGGTCTAGGGGTGCTGGTATGGTGCTTCTCTCTGCCTCGCGCGAGTTGGGACGTCAGCGAGAATCGGCGTAATTCTTTCTCCGAAAGCGATGAGGCCGCGCTGAAGCAGATCCGGGATCCATTGAAGATCAGAGTATTTCTGGCTCCGGAAGATCCCCGCCTAATGGACCTGGATCGCGGCATCCTCAGTAAGCTGCAAAGAGTTCTTCCAAGCGTTGATATTCAGTATGCGGCTCACTCCCAGGCCGGACTTTTCGAACAACCCGGTTCGCACTATGGCGAAGTTTGGTACGAGATAAGAGGACGCAGCTCCATGAGTCGCTCCACGACGGAGGCGGTGGTCTTGGAAACCATCTATGAGCTTGCTCGGGTTGCGCCACCTGCGCATGCTGAAGAGAGCGAATTCGCCGGCCACACGCTGACTGCGAGACCGTTTGGCGCCGGGTTCATTTATTACCTCTTGTGGCCGGCTTGCATCCTGCTTGGGTGGGGCTATCGCTTTCGAAACAGACGCCGCGCGGTGGTACGCTAGCTGCATATGAGCCGACTATTTCTCGCGTTATTTTGCGTTTCGGTTACGGGCTTGGCAGCAGCCCCCGTAAAGAGTATCCGCGTGGATGTGGCTCAGGAAAAGACCGGTGCCGAGCCAACGCATTTTCTCGGCGTGGTCGGCAACTGGGTGGTAGCTCAGGACGCGGGTAAGAACGTAGTGATGGTGGATGGACGGCAATGGAAGCGGGGTCAACCTGCTGGGGGCTTAGCCGATAAAGCTCGCCTCATTTACGGCTCCAGGCACGAGGAGTTTATCGACAATGTCAAAGCGTTCGCTTACTTCCCCTATGCAGTAGCCCAGGGCGTGGAGGATTTCCACGATGGCGAGATCGCAATGCGTTTCGACCTGATTGAGGGTGCCTTGGATCAATGCGCGGGAATCCTGTTCAATCTCAAGCCGAACGGCGACTATCTCACGGTCCGGTTCAACGCCAAGGAAGATAACCTGGTGCTATGGACTTTCAAGCAGGGCAAGCGCAGCTTCGTAAAGAAAGGTTCGGAGAACGTGCCGTTGCCGATGAAGCAATGGCAGGCCATGAAGATCGCGGTCCACGAAACCAAGCTTGAAGGCTGGCTGAATGGGAAACTGCTGATCGAATACGCGCTGCCTGAGGCGGTTTCGGGGAAAGTTGGGTTGTGGTCCAAGACCGATAGCGTGAGCTACTTCGACGACTTTACCGTCACGCCAACTCCTTAGCTGCGCTCCGATGATTTCTCGCAGATACACCCCGGGTCCGCCGCTGTGCGATTTTGTGGAGCTTTTTTGGCTGTACCAGGGCACTCCCGCCAAGCCGCATGCAAAGGAGCGGCTGCTTCCAGACGGGTCGGTTGAATTGGTAATCAACCTCCGCGAGGACGAGATTCGGGTTTACGATCGCGAAGAGACCGACTGCTATCAGCGTCTGAAAGGGTCCATTGTTTGCGGCCCTCACTCGCAGTTCTTCGTGATCGACACAGCGAGCCAGGAATCTGTGATGGGTATTCATTTCAAGCCGGGCGGAGCATTCCCGTTTCTCGGCGTGCCGACGGTCGCGGTCAGGAATCTTCACGTGTCCCTGGATGACCTGTGGGGCGGAGCAGCAGCGCGGCTGCGTCAACGACTGCTGGAAGCACCTACGCCTGAGGGCAAGTTCGATGTTTTGGAAAAGGCCTTGCTGGCCCGGGCCGGTGGGCGACTGGGACATCATCCAGCCGTGGCCTACGCTCTGAAAGAGTTTCAAGGCAAGCCTGGGATTCGCACCATCGCGGAGGTGAGTTCCCAGATGGGTTTCAGCGCGAAACGGTTCATCCAGGTGTTTAGCCAAGAGGTGGGCTTGACGCCCAAACTATTTTGCCGCGTGCGGCGCTTCCAGCGGGTGATCCGAGGATTGGCAGCGGGAAGGTCGGTCGAGTGGGCCGACGTCGCGGTCGAGGGCGGATACTACGATCAGGCGCATTTCATTCACGATTTCAATGCCTTTTCCGGCATCAATCCAAGCACCTATTTAGCGCAGCGGACGGAACACCAGAATCACGTCCCTCTTTCCTAAGTTCAAATTTTTACAATACAGTCTACGTGCGAGAGGTCCAAAATAGAGTCCGAGGATCTCAATGGCTGAACATAGAAAGAACTCATTGGTGCCGTACCTCTGCGCAAAGGGCGCAGCGGACGCGATTGATTTTTACAAGAAGGCTTTTGGCGCGACGGAAGTCTGGCGCATGGCGGGTCCAGAAGGGAAAGTAATGCATGCCGATTTGAAAATCGGGGACGTTCCCTTCATGATCTCCGACGAGTTTCCCGAGCATGGAGCGGTCAGTCCCCAGACGCTGGGTGGATGTCCGATGGTGCTTACTTTGACTGTGGATGATGCCGATGCAGCGTTCGAGCAGGCCGTGGCCGCCGGTGCGACCGCGCAGAGACCGGTGGCCCTTCAGTTCTATGGCCATCGAACGGGGTATATCAATGATCCGTTCGGCTACCGCTGGTGCATCACCACCGTTGTCGAAGAGTTGACGCCTGAAGAGATGCAGGCGCGCGCGACTAAGATATTTGGAGGCAACCAATGAACCAGACCATCATTCCCTACATATCCATCCGCAACACAGGCGAGGCGATCGATTTTTATACGCGCGCCTTCGGGGCCACCGAAGTGATGCGACATACAGATGACCAAGGCCGAATCAGGCATGCGGAAATCCGAATCGGAAATTCGATCCTAATGATGCACGAGGAAGTTCCCGAATTTCCAGAACTGCGAAGCGTTCAGGCCTTCGGCGGTTCGCCCGTGAACATCTTCGCGTACATAGACAATGTGGATTCGCTCTATGCGCAGGCCGTGTCGGCTGGAGCGAAATCGCTTGGGCCGGTGGAAGACAAGCCCTACGGGCGCTCGGCTGGCGTGGTGGATCCTTTTGGACTCACATGGTGGCTCTGTACCGCTCCCGCCTAACCCTCATCGAGTGCGAGTCGCTTCAAGGAGGCTCCCACCTTCACGAAATCGTCTAAGTGCGTGGGCTTTCTTATATAAGCGTCTATTCCGGCGGCGCTTGCGCGCTCCCGATCCACCGGCGAATCGGAGGACGTAAGCACCGCCACCCGAGTTGCAGTGCGTCCGGTTGAACTCCTGATTTCTTGCAGCAACGCAATTCCGTCCCGGCCGGGAAGATTGAGGTCCAAAACGATCAAGTCAGGTTCTTCCCCATTTCCGGCCCTGAGACGCCCGAAATGTTCGAGCGCGCGGTCCGCGTCCCCGGCCACGAATACCTCGCAAGTAAGTCCGTTTTCCCTAAGAGCGTGTCTGATTAGGAATACGTCGCCCGGGTTATCTTCCACCACCACGATCTGGCGCAATCCAGTATGTTCGTTCATTCGAGTTCACGCGTCACGACAGCGATCTTGTAAGACGCTTAAACACGCTGAACATTACATATTGAATTGCAGCGGCCTAGAAATAGAACTTCAAAGCCAATACTAAGCGCCTCGCCAGTGCCGCTCCAGTGAAATACCCGTAATTTGTGTTGGTCTGGTTATTATTTTGGTCGAATCGGGCCCCCTGATCGATTGCGTTGTACTGGGTATGATTGAACGTGTTGTAAGTCTCGAAGCGAAATTGCATGCGACGCGATTCGTTCGAACCCAGCCTGAAATTCTTGAACAGCGAAATATCCCAGTTATTCAGACCCGGTCCGTAGATAGGCGCTTTCGACGCATTGCCAATGCCATTTACCGAGAGACCTGGGAGAGGTGCTTTTACCGCGTTCACGTTGAACCACTGACCTGCGGGTGCGGCTGCATGAGGATCGCCCACAAGAACCGAGCGCGTGTCGAGTCCATTGCCGGTCCCGCCCGTCAGATCCGCTGAGTAAGTCAGGCTGTAATTTAGTGCCAGGGGTGCGCCGGTTTGAAAATTGCTGACTCCCGACAACTCCCAGCCATCCAGCCCGGTGCGCGTAAAAGCATTGTTCCAATACTTGCTGAGACCTGGCACATTGTAGGTGTAGTTAACGATCAGAATTTGCCGGCGATCAAAACCGGCTGGCCCGTAGTTCCTGGACCGATAATCGAGCACCGGGTTGACCGTTCCACCGATGCCATCCGTGAGATCCAGCGCCTTCGACCAGGTGTAAGACATGTTGTAAGTGAGGCTGTGCGAAAAGCGCTTGGTGATCTGAACCTGCATGGCGTTGTAGTTCCCGATTCCGGAAAACTCGAGATAATTAATGTCGCCGAAGCCCCTGTAGGGGCGCAGCAGATTGGAAGCGAGCGGCTTGTTTCCAGTCACAGTTGGATCGATATTCGACGGCAGAAAGTTAGTTCCATACGGAACCGCATTGATATTGCGCGTATCCAGCAGGTGTTTCTGGGTGTTACCCACGTAGGCCACGTCGAGCACGGTTCCGAACCCGACATTCTGCTGAATTCCAAAGCTCCAGTTGTAAACGGTAGGAGGCTTGAAGTCACGCTGCAGGGAGCTTACGGTTGTCGGGCTCAGACTCAGGGGCGTCGAGAGTAAATTCGGAATGGTGGTGTAGTTGGCAGAAGCCGTCTTGACCAGGGGCGGCGACTGAACGAGCTGCAGGATTTGATCGTCGTTAAACCGGTCGGAAAACATTCCAAAGCCCGTGCGCAGCGCGGTTTTGCCGTTGCCGAAAATATCCCAGGCCAAGCCGATGCGCGGAGTTACTTGAATGGAGGGAGTGTTCAAAATCCCTTCCTTATAGGTTTTCATGCCCTGGTAAGGAGTACCTGCCGCCGACGAAAATGTCCCGATCTTCACGGCTGGAACCACCTGCCCGGTGGATGGGTCGCGGCCAGCTCGCAGCCCCGTCGCGGGATCGATATAGGGCTGAATTAGCGGAGGCTGTTGAGAGGCGTTGTAGGTAGCGATATCGAATGCAGCCAAGGTATCGCCTGCGCTGATGGTTGGAACGATGTAGTAGAAGCGCACTCCGTAATCCACGGTAAGCCGCTTGGTCGCTTTCCAACTGTCCTGGGCATACCACTCGACATTGCTGTATCGTCCATGGGCATTGGGATGCCCGTTCGCCTCCGTATAGGTGTCCACCACGCCCAGGATTGCGTTGGAATAAGCGTAACCGGTATCGAACGGGTTGGTTGCGTCGCGATCGAAAGCGAAGGTGCCATTGAAGGCGGTCGATCGCGCGGCGTTGCGGGTCCCGTGCTCGACGAAAATGCCGAACTTCATTCCATGCGAGCCAGAAATGTAGGAGAAATTATCGGAATAATTCCAGATGTTATTCGTGCCAAAGAATGGGAAGCGCCCCTCAATGCCAAGATTGCCATTGTTGGGGATGCCGCCGAACGTGGCGTTAGGAATCAGATTGTTCGGATTTACCTGCGGATAAAACTGGGGAATTGTTAGCCCGACTTTCTGACGGTTATTGCTGTCGAGCGCGGCTTGGTTGAGCGCGTCGACGGTCTGATGCGCGCGGTTCACGCCGAACGTGAGCTCGTTGACCTTGGTTGGGCTGAAAGTGTGAATGAGAGTGGAGACGAGTCCGGCGCTGCGGATTTGGTACGTGATGGGAAGTTGCGACCAATTCTGGGTGCTTCCCAGTCCGGCGAGCAGTCCGAAGCCGCCGTTCGACGCCTGGTAATCCTGAATCAGGCGCACGTAAAACTGATTAGTCGGGGAAACGTTGTAATCCACCCGCAGGATGGAATCGCGCCGGGGCTGCTTGTTGATGCTGATTCCGGTCCAGTTGTACTGATTGCCGCGCACGACGGTGTTGGGCAACGGGAGCAAGTTCAGAAGTTTCTGACCGTTGGCGTCGATGCGGCTGGGCGGGATGATGTTCCCGGGAAATGGCGCGTGGGTGAGGGGATCGATAATGTTGACTCCGGACTGCGAGAAGTTCCCTTGGCGCTCCAGGGCGGTCGGAAACGTGTAGGTGCCCGCACCGCTGGGAATCGTAAGCGGCAGAAAATCCTGCGACCAGAAAAAGAATAGCTTGTCCATGCTCCTTTTCAGGGGCGTGCCAGGCAGGAAGACGGGACCGCCGACAAAATAGCCCGGATTGTTGAAGCGATAACGCGGACGCGGCAAGCCGTTTCTGTTATTGAGCCACTCGTTCGCATTCAAATCTTCATTGCGGAAAAAGTAATACGCGCCTCCGTGAAAATCGCGGGTGCCGCTCTTGATAACGGTGTTGATGGTGCCGCCGGAACTCCGTCCGTACTCCGCCTGATAGTTACTCAAAAGAACTTTCACTTCAGCCACCGCATCGATGCTGGGCGCGAGATACGGTCCGACCATCGAGCCCGTGTCGAGGCTGGTAATGCCGTCCAGATTGAGATTGACCGAGCCCGCGCGAGTGCCGTTGATGTTGATTCCTACCAGGTCATTCCAGCCGGGAGACTCTCGATTGGCAGTATCGATAATACCGGGTAGCAGTTTTACGGTGCCGATATAACTCCGGCCTTTCAGCGGAAGCTCCTGCATCTGGCGCGTGGTGATCAAACCGGATCGCTCGGCGCTCTCGGTCTGCACAAAGGCTGCTTCGCCCGTGATGGAAACCGTCTCGCTGAGCGCCCCCACCTGCATGCTGATGGCAGGCAACGTGACGCGCTCAGTGGCAGAGACGACGATTTCCTTCTGCTCGTATTTCTTAAACCCGGCGGCCCCGACACTGAGGGTGAAGGTGCCGGGAAGGAGTTCCGTGAAGACGAAATGTCCCTGGTTATCGGATTGGAGCGAGCGCACCTGTCCCGTTTGGCTGTTGGTGATCTGGATGTCCGCGGCGGGAATGGCGGCCCCGCTTGGATCTGTTACCGCTCCTGAGAGTTGGCCTGTCAGCCCTTGACCGGAAAGTGAATTCCGGGAAATCGCAAGAGATGCGAGTAGAATGCAGGAAAACGCAGACAATCGGAACATCATCGAGGTCGCCCCTTGAAGTTAAAGATAGACTCCAGCGGCCAATACTATAGCGTTTCGAGGATGCATGTCAACTTGCGCGTTGACATCATTCGAGCGCTCCCGCTGCGGGCAAAGTAAAACGAAAAGTGGCCCCGCTGCCCAAATCGGATTCTACCCAGATTCGACCGCCGTAGCGCTCCACCACTCGCTTGGCAATCGCCAGCCCGATGCCGATACCCGGATACTGATCTCTGTAGAGACGCTTAAATACCCCGAATACATATTCTTTATATACAGGCTCGAAACCGATTCCATTGTCAGCCACAGCAAACTGGCACCATGCGCCTTCGCAGGTGGAGGAAATATGGATCCGCGGCGCGGCCTCGCTGCGATACTTGATTGCATTTCCAATCAGATTTTCGAACAGCCGCGCAAGTTGAACCTCTGGGACCGAGACCGCTGGCAGCGCGCCGGACGAGACCACGGCTCCGCTAGTCGCAATCTGGCCCTCCAGGTTGGCCAAAGCCCGCTTAAGCCCCTGTTCGGCGAAGACGGTGGCGGGCTTTTCCGCTCGATCGCCAACCCGCGAATATTCAAGCAAGCCCAAAAGCAACTGCTCCATCCGCTTTGCCCCATTCACGGCGAAAAGGATGTACTGGTCCGCGTCCCCGTCCAGCTTGCCTTGGTATTTCTTGGCAAGCATCTGAGTGTAAATCGACACCATCCTGAGCGGCTCCTGCAAGTCGTGGCTGGCGGCGTATGCGAACTGTTCCAAGTCCAAGTTAGAACGGCGGAGCCCGTCCTCCGTCATCTTCTGCTCGTGGATGTCGGTGGACGTGCCGAACCACTTCACCACCCTCCCGTGCTCATCTCGCCCGGGCTCGGCCCGGTTTAGGAACCAGCGATAGATTCCATCCCGTCCGCGGATGCGGGATTCAGACTCGAAGTGCTTTCCTTTTTCTTGCGCTTCTTTCCAGAGCTTAAGAAAACGATCGGAATCGTCAGGATGGATGAGGGAAGACCAACTCGCGCCAAGATCCGATTCAGGGCCAAAACCGGTATACGCATACCACTGCGGATTGTTGTAATGAATGCTCCCATCGGCGTGCGCAGCCCACATCAGATCCGGCAGAGACTCCGCCAGTTCACGAAATTTGCGCTCGCTTTCCTCGAGAAGCTCGCGCGATTTTCTGAGATCGTCGATGTTCGTATTGGTGCCGAACCAACGCACGATCCGGCCGTAGGAATCGCGCAGCGGCTCCACGCGCGTAAGGAACCAGCGGTAAACTCCGTCCGCTCCTCGCAACGGGAACTCCATCTCAAAACGCGTGCCGCTTCGGATGGAGGCTGGCCAGCGCTCCATCACCTCCGGCAGAACCTTGGGGTCATGGACCATTTGCCAGCCCCATCCTTCCATTTGCTCCGGCGTCGTTCCGGTGAATTCATACCAGCGCCGGTTGTACCAGAAGATATAGCCGTCTGCTCGAGCGATCCAGGCAAGCTGGGAAACCGAGTCGATCATGGATCGCAATTGCTCTTCGCTCTCGCGCAATGCGTCCTCCGAGTCCTTTCGATCGGTAATATCTTGAACCACGCCGATGAGCCGGACAGGATTCCCGCGATCGTCCCGCAGCAATGACCCTCGCGAACTTACCCAGCGAACGCGTCCCCCCTCCGGTTTGAAGCGATATTCTGCGCGATATTGTTCGATTCCTGCCAACGCGGATTCCAGCGCCGATGTTACGGCTGGCAAATCGTCGGTGTGTATGCAGTTGAACCAATCTTCCGGTTGGACGATTCCAGGCCTCAGGCCGAGGATACCCGCAGCCGCCTCAGACAGGGTCGTGTTGGAGGCCAAGTCGCGGCTCCATAACCCCAGCCGGGCACCGTCCAGCGCCAACAGGAGTTCGTGCTCGCTTCGCTGCAGGCGAGCTGCGGCTTCGGCTCGCTCGGTGATGTCGACCACCACCCCCACCAGATGCAGGGGAGTTCCATTCAATCCGAATTCGACACGCCCGGAGAACTCGAGCGATCGCGAGACGCCGTCCATTCGCTGGATCCGGCAGGTTGCACGAAACAATCGGCCAGGCTGCATGGCTTCCGTCAGCGCTTTCTTGAACTCATCGGCATCCTGGGGGTGAATGACTTCCAGAAGTTGTGCCCCGCTCAGGGTTCCATCTGCGCGGCTACGTCCGAAGATCTCGTACATCCGCTGGTTCTCCCAGAAGATGCGATCCCTCTCGATATCCCAATCGAAAACTCCCAGACCGGCCGATTGCGTGGCAATTTGAAGCCGTTCCGCAGTCTCCAGCAGCGCCACTTCGGATTTCTTCCGGTCAGTGATATCTTGCACGACTGCGTGGATCCCGATCACTCCTGCCGCCCGTCCGGTAACTGGGAAGTAGCTGGTCAGCCAGATCCGCTCCACTTTAGGACGAGTTGGTGTTATGCCGCGGATCTCCAGGTCCTGCACCGGGCGACCCGATGCGAGCACTCCTTCCAAGATCGGGACCAGTTTCGGCGCAAGGTCGGGAAGCACTTCGACCAATGGGCGGCCAAGGTGATCCGCGACTGCCAGTCCGTTGATTTCGGCCAGCCGTTGATTGACCCGGATGTAGCGCAGATCGGCGTCGAAAAATGCGAGCCCTATCGGAGCGCTTTCATACAGTGTTTCAATCTCCGCCTGCCGGAGCCCAGCCAATTCCCTGCTGTCTCGAAGAGCTTGTTCGTCGTTCTTGCGAGCGGTAATATCCTCCACCACGGAAACCGCGTATTTGGGAGCGCCGGAGCTATCCCGCACCAACCCCACCGTGAGATTGATCCAAATCGTGGATCCGCTCTTGTGAAAATATCGCTGTTCGATTGAATATGAGCTGAAATCGCCTCTCTTCAACCCTGCGTACTGCTTCAGATCGGCGTCCAGGTCCTCCGGGTAGGTGATGTCCTGAAACTTCAGCGCAAGCAGTTCTTCCTTCGTGTAGCCCACGATGTCGCACAAACGCCGATTCACCATCAGCCAGCGCCCGTCCAGTCCCACATGGGCCATCCCGACTGCGGCTTGCTCGAAGGTAGCCTGAAAGACCGCCTGCTTCTCGCGAGTGAGTTGCAGGAGCCGTGCATTCTCCACCACCGGCCACAGGCGTTCGGCAACTCCCCGCATCAGGGCGATGTCGCCCTCTGTCCACTCACGTGGAGTTGCATGCTCCGCAGCGAAGCTGGCGCGCCACACGCCGTCCCTATGTAGCGGAATGGCTAAAAATGCCCGCGTGCCAGCGGGAGCGTAAGCGCTTTCATCGTACGGAGCGGTTCGAGGATCCGTTCGCGTATCGCTCACGGCGACATGGCGATTGGCCCTCAGCGAGGCAACCACAGGTTCGCCAAAAATTTCTAGCGAACGGGAGTCTTCATTCTCGGTGAACGCGCAGCGCGCAACACCCAAATAGCCGCTAACCTGAATCACCGCCATTTGGACCAACTGGTCCGGTTCTGAAATCTGAGTCAGCTTAGCGCTGAAATCGAGAAGGAACTGGCGGTTCGCCTCGGCCTGTTTTCGATCGGTGACGTCGACCGTTATGCCGACCACGCGTTCCGGGCTCCCGTCTGATGCGTAAAGGGCGCGTCCGTTCGCCACAATCCAAGCCAGCTCGCCCCCAGGCCGCCGAACGCGAAATTCTGATTTGAGGTCAGTTCGCTGTTGGACCGCCGATTCCAACTCGTGCTGCACCGCTTGGCGGTCTTCAGATGTGATGGCTTCCCATAGATGATCGAGAGTAAGCGGGCCCGCTTCGGGCAGGCCGAGGTCCATCTTGCAGCGCGGCGAACACTCCAAGTCTCCAGTCGATAGTGTCAGATCCCATGTTCCGAGCCGAGCAGTATCGGCCGCGAAGCGCAAGCGTTCTCCACCTTCCACTAACTCGCGCTCTGCCTGCTTTCGGTCCGTGATGTCGCTGTTCACGCCAATCATTCGAACCGGGCGCCCGGAACCATCGCGTATCACTTTCCCCTTTCCCGCCAGCCAATGAATGGATCCGTCCGGGAACACCACCCGAAACTCCGCGTCGTAGTCAATATCCTGGCTGAACGCGAGTTGCGCGGCTTTGTCCACTAGCGGACGGTCCTCGGGGAGCAAGAGCGCCTGAAACTCTGCGTAACTTGTCGATCGTCCATCCTCGGGAAGGCCGTAAAGCGATTTCAAACCGCCATGCCAGGAAATTTCGCTCGTCAGCACGTTCACATCCCAGGTGCCCATGCGAGCCGCCGCTAACGCTAGACGTAAGCGCTCTTCATTTTCCTTGAGCGACTGTTCGGCGCGCTTGCGCCAGGTAACGTCCCAAACCACTCCGATGAGACCAGTGGCGTTCCCATGTTCGTCATTCAGCACGCGGCCTTGGCCCTGCACCCAGCAGATCTCGCCATCCAGGCGCACTTGGCGGAACTCGATCCGGTATTCCGGACCATGATTCAGCGCGTCTGAAACCCGCTCCTGAACAAGCGCGCGATCCTCCGGGTAGACGCGTGCCATGAACCCTTCGAGCGTTCCGTCGAAAGAGCCGGGTTCCATGCCCAACATCAACTCGATCGTCTCGGACCATTCCACGACGCCCGTTCGCGTGTCAAAGCTCCAGACACCCATCTGACCAGCCTGCAAAGCGAGATCGCGCTGTTCGCCGCTTCTCCTCAGAGCCTCTTCCGCCCGCCGCAACAATGTCAGGTCGATCACAAAGGCGGCGGTTTGAGAAGCGCCATCCACTGCCGGATCCAACACCGCCCCGCCCAGAAGAATGGGAATCCGGTGCCCGTCCTTAGCTATGTAAACCTTTTCATACGGGTCGCACCTTCCGGTCGCCAGGAGCTGTCGGACCGCCTCCGCGTCTTTGTGCGCAAATTCGGGAGGAGTGAGCTGATCCCACCGAACCCGGCCCTCGGCGACATCTTGCTCGCTGTAGCCGATCAGCCGCAGTATCGCCGGGTTGCAGTAGCTGAGAGTCCCGCTGAGGTCGCCGATGAGAATGCCTACGGAACTCGATTCCACCAGTTGGCGAAACCGATTTTGGCTCTGGCGCAGCACTTGTTCCATCTGCTTCTCCGAGGTAATGTTGGTGTTCACCTCGATGATGGATTGCGGGCGGCCGCTCCCGTCACGGTGCAGAGCCCAATGGCTAGCTACCCACAGCGGGCTCCCGTCTTTCTTTTTCTTCTTGAGCTCTCCCGTCCACTCCCCGTCTCTCAGCAGATCTTGTTCGATTTCAGAAAGCGGTTTGGGGAATTCGGTGTGAAGCAGTTCGTAGGCCGACCTCCCGACGGCCTCGTCGCTTGACCAGCCGAAGAGCCGCTCGGCACCTCGGTTCCAGATCAAAATTGTGCCGTCCAGGCGGAAGATCATGGCCTGAGCCAAGTCCAGCGTGTGAAACAGCTCTTCGAAATCGGGTTCGACTATACGGTCTTCCGGAGTCGGCGAGGCCGGGAGCGCCGGGCTGAATTCCTCCGTCTCTTGCCGATTCCACGCGGCCTCGGCGATCAGCACGGAGAAGGAGAACAGTGCGCCTTTGCCCAACTCGGCGCTGGCCCAAATGCGCCCGCCGAACCGGTCGATAATACGTTTGCAAATCGCGAGGCCGATGCCGGTTCCGCTGGAATCCTTATTCCGCAGTCTTTCGAATACACCGAAAATCCGTTCCGCATGCTGCGGGTCGAAGCCCACCCCGTTGTCTTCTACGGAGACCACCCACTCGTTCGCTTTCATCTCCGCCGAGATGCGCACTCTAGGAGGCACGTCAGGCTTGCGGTATTTGAGCGAGTTGCCGATAAGGTTCTGAAAGAGCTGCGTGAACTGCCCCGCTTCGCCCAGCACGACAGGGAGCGGGTCGTGGGTGATTTGGGCCTGCGCTTCGTCGATCGAAACCTTCAAATTCTTTAAGGCGATGGTTAAAGCCTCTTCCAGAGCGACCGGGCTGCAGACCTCAGCGTGCTCGCCCGCCACCCGCGCATAAGAGAGCAAATCTCGCAGAAGAGTGCTCATGCGAGAGCTGGCATCGGTAATCCACTTTATGAACTCGTCGGCCTGACCGTCCAGTCTGCCTTTGTACATGCGCCCGAGCAGTTGGCTGTAGCTCGCAACGGTGCGGAGCGGCTCCTGCAGGTCATGACTGACGGCGTACACGAAGTGTAAAAGGTCGGCATTGGCGCGGGCCAATTGCACCGCGTGCTGCTGGATTTTTGCCTCCGTTTGTTTGCGCTCTGTTATATCGGTGGCGGCGCAGGTTACGCCCACGATCTGGCCTGTGCCGTCGCGCAGCGGCTCGACCGTGCAATCGTAACATCGAGCTACGCCGGCCGACAGGATGGTGGCCTCTTGGCGTTCGCCAACTCCGGTTTCGATGACTCTCCGCTTTACCGAATCCGTAAAATTTGCATCCTCGGGCCGTTCGAAGATCTCGTGGTCTGTTTTACCTATAACTTGCTCGGCACGCAGGCCCAGTGCGGGATTGTGAATCCAGGTGTAGCGGAGTTCCCGATCCTGATTGAACACCACTACGGTGGAGTTCGCGAGAGCGGTCCGGAAGCGCTGCTCACTCTCCTGATAGGCTTGCTCAAGCCGCCTGCGGTCGGTGATATTGACCGAAACGTTGAGGATTTTTTCCACTAGGCCCGCCGGATCGCGCGAAAATACGACGTCTCTTCCGTGAAACCAGAGCCAGTCACCGGCCTTGCTTTTCATTCGAAATTCGAATGGGATCGCCACACCCGCGGGTGCGGCTTCCAGTTGCCGCAAATGTTCCTCGAAGAGGGACAAATCCGCCGGGTGCATAAGCGCGGAGACAATGGGACCGCTGGACAATTGTTCCCATTCGCCCAAGTTGTATCCAAGCTCGGCCGCGAAAGTCGAGTTGCTGAAGACGGGGCGCTGCGCGGAAACGTCATGCACCGAAATCGCCATGGGAGCCGCATTGAAAATGGAGTCCAGCATGCGCCGATTCTCCTCGAGCTTGTTCTCGGTCACCTTGCGAGCGGTAATGTCTTCCGAAAAGATAAGAATGCCTTCAGGAAGGCCGTCACGATCACCCCACGGACGGACCTCCCATCGAAGCCAGACCGCCGTTCCATCTCGGCGCTCGTAGCGATCTTCCTCGGAGCGAATCGTTTCACCCGCTAAGCAACGCACGTGAATATCCTTCCAGCGGCCGGGCACTTCGCTGAAAACTTCATAGTGCGACCGGCCGAGGATGGTCGATGCATCGAGCGATCGCTCCCGGCACCAAAGATCGCTCGCCTGCAAATAGCGCATCTCCCGATCAAACATCGCGGCGGCCACCGGCATCTGCCGAATGAACGTGCGCAGGAGATCTCCGCTATCGCGACTGGCCCGCAGTCTGGCGTTCTCGGATTCCAGTTCCGCCACGCGCGCCTGGAGCTTCGAAGCGGATTTTTCGACGGGCACAGCGGTAATTTTAGCGCCTCACGGGAGAACAGCCATTGTGGGGCGGGCAATCTTGCCCGCAGCCGCCTTTCAGGCGGCTTTGTTCCTGGGGGTCAGAGAGCATTTGTGCTCGAGAAAGCCGGCTGAAAGCCGGCTGCAGTCAAGATTGACTGCCCCACACTCAGTGATGATCCACTCGCGGCTCGATTCGCCGCTCTCGCAACTCGCGAATGAGCCGCCCCAAATTCTCCACCACCGCATCCACGAATCGCCGACCCTTCTCAGCAGTAGCTTTAGTCGGGTCGCCGGAGGTCCCCGTGCGGGAATACCGGCTAAAGAACTCCTGGAAAAAAACGGGCGACGGCACTTGCAGGTCCCAGTAGAAATACTCCGAACGCTGGGCCGGCATGTCTCGCTCCGCTTTATCCATTTGCACCAAATCGCCCGCCAGATACAGAAGAACCGAGGTTTCCAGTTCGCAGCCGTGGGCCATGCCGCCGGGAAACTCCGATTCGCGCACCTCTTGAATCAGCGCCTTCGGCACCAGACTCCACCAAGGCACCATGGCGCAGATCGATTCGCTGCCTATCGTGATATTCCGTGCCGCGATATCGAGAAACGGCACGTTGCTGCCGTGTCCATTCACCAGCAGGATCTTTCGGAACCCATGCCGCGCCAGGCTGGTGCCGATATCCGTCACGTAATTGATAAACGTCTCTCCGCGTACGGCGATCGTGCCTGGGAAATCCATGTGGTGCTCGTTGAACGCGTAGTACACCGACGGCAGCAAGACGGCTTCTCCAGGCATGCCGGCCACCGCCCGACGCGACATTTCGGTCGCCGTGAGAACGTCGGTGACCAGCGGCAGATGCGGCCCATGCTGTTCAATAGTTCCCACCGGAAGTACCGCCACTCGGTTTTGCGCGACCGCCTCGCGAATCTCCGGCCAAGTGAACTCTTCGTAACGATATTTCATACTCGAAATCTCGCAATCGCTTCCTCGTCGAGATCGATTCCCAAGCCAGGCTCCTGCGGAATTGAAAGATAGCCATCCACCGCCCGGAGCTTCTGCCTGGTGATCGATTCTCTCAGGTTTGTCTCCTCCTCAGCCACGAACTCACAGATGAGCGTATTCGGAATCGAGTTGAGCCAGTGCAGCGCGGCGGTGACATTAATGTAAGTGGTGAACCCGTGATTGGCGATGGGCAAGCCGCGATCCCAGGCCAGCGAGGCGATCTTCATCGCTTCGGTGAAGCCGCCGCAACGGGTGAGATCCACTTGCACGACGTCGATCTTCCCGCGATCCATCAGATCGAGGAATGATTGCCGGTTGCTCTCCTCTTCGCCCGCGGCGATGCGAATCGGAGTGGACTCCGCCAGCCTGCGGTAGCCCTCGTAATCGTCGGGACGCAACGGCTCTTCCAGCCAGAAAATGTCGTATTCTGCAAACGAGTTCGCGCGTTGGAGCGCAGTTTTCGCATCCCACGCCAGACCCGCGTCGATGAGCAAGTCCGCGTCATCGCCAAGGCCCTTGCGGGCTTCGCGAACCAGCGCGATATCGGTGGCTCGATCCTGACCCATGGGGTCCCACCCGAACTTCACGGCTGTGAATCCTTTGTCTCGATAGCGGCGCGCGAGGTCGCCTGTGAGTTGCGGCGTCGCGCCAAAAAGCGAACTGGCATAGCAGCGAATCTTCTCGTGGAATCCGCCGCCGAGCAGCTTCCAAACAGGCATCCCCAGCGCCTTTCCCTTGATGTCCCACAGCGCCATGTCGATCCCGCTCATGGCGTGCAGCCCCACGCCTCGGCGTCCGCCATAGATATTGCCACGGTACATCTTGTGCCAGATCTTTTCGGTCTCGAACGGGTCCTCGCCGATCACCAAGCTGGCGAGACCGGCCGCAGTGGTATGCGAGAAGGGTCCTTCAATGATGCCCTTGGCTCCGAAGGGATTCGAGTCCACTTCCCCGATCCCGGTAATTCCAGCGTCGGTTTCTACTTTGATGATGAGGGCATCCTGACCGCTATCGCACTGGAACTTGACTTCAGGCTGGCGGAGGTAGATGGCTTCTACGCGAGTAATTTTCATCGGCAAGAAAATTATAGCTGCAAGCCCTGCCTCCTCCTAACCCACCGGGAGGATTAAGTACCTCTCATGTAGAAACTCTATGGTAATCGGCGTGTTGGTTAGTTCAGAATGAAAGATATCGGGGATGATGCGAATGCCGTTGAACAACACAGAAAATAGATGTCGAGCAGCACTCTTCCTGCTGGCAATCATGTTGCCCGGCTCCCGCTTGGCTGCCCAAAGCGAGGAACCGAAGTACTTGGTCGAACACGCCGAATGCGCTCTCTTTGGGCCTCAACGGGAGGCGTTCCTGGCGCCGCTAAAACGCAACCACCGCTTGAGCGCTCTCACCGATCAAGTGGTCAGCTACCTGGCCGCCCCGCAGTCCTCGCAGGTCAAATCGGAAAGCGCGAAGGCAGCCACGCAGCAAGGGCTAATCGATACATACCTGTTTAAGGCGATGGCCGACGCTGGAGTCGCTCCGGCAGATAAGACCAGCGACTTCGAGTTTATTCGCCGGGTCACGCTTGACCTTACCGGACGCATCCCGACTTCAGTCGCCGTCCAGAAGTTCGTCAACGATTCCTCCTCGACCAAACGCGCCGACTTGGTAAATAGCTTGCTCGCCAGTCCCGAATGGGTCGACAAATGGACCATGTATTACGGAGACCTCTTCAAGAACAGCTCGTTCAAGCAGCAGGTCAACCTCTACAACGAAGGCCGCAACGCTTTCTACAAGTGGATTCACGATTCTCTGGCGAACAACAAGCCGTATGACCAGATAGCGCGCGAAATTATCTCCGCGCCGGGCGACAATACCTGGGACCCCAAGGAGGGTGCGTCGAACTGGATCGCCGGCGGTCGCGTAACCGGCGGGCCTCTCCAGGATACGCAGGACCAAGTCACTGCCAACGTCGCGGAGACATTTCTAGGTCTCGCAAACCTGAACTGCTTGCTCTGCCACAACGGCCGGGGCCACTTGGATCAACTGAATCTTTGGGGCAAGAATACGTCCCGTTATCAGGCTTGGCAGATGGCGGCTTTCCTCGCCCATACGCCCGGCCCGTCCGCAGTCCGCCCAGACCCGAAGAATCAGAATTCTTACTACTGGACTTGGAAGGACAATCTAAAAGTCGATTATCAACTTGGTTCCACTTCTGGAAACCGGCCTGCCCGGACTTACACGGGCGCCCAAAAAACGGTCCCGCCAACTTACATTTTTAGCGGAAACAGTCCCAAGTCAGGCGAAGACTACAGGCTTGCGTTCGGGCGTGAAGTTACTAGCGATTTTCAGTTCGCACGCGCTTCTGTGAACTATCTTTGGAAGCAGTTCTTCGGCCTGGGCATTGTGGAACCGGCTAACCAGTTCGACCCGGCGCGTTTGGATCCTGACAATCCTCCCACGGATCCCAATCCGCAGGATGCCACCCAGCCCTGGCCTTTGCAACCCTCGAACCCTCGACTGCTCAACGCGCTGGCCCAAAGCTTCATCGACAGCGGCTTCGATACCAAGGCTTTGATGCGCCAGATTGCCAACTCGGATGCCTACCAGCTTTCCGCGCGCTACAACGGGAATTGGTCACCCCAGTGGGAGAGCCTATTTGCGAGAAAACTCGTGCGCCGGCTGTGGGCGGAGGAAATGCACGATTCGATCGCTCTCTCCAGCGGAGTGATGCCAGTGTACAAAGTGTACGAGGGACAGGACCCGGCCGATGTGGCCGGAGGCACCATTACGCTGAACCGGGCGATGCAGTTTCCCGAAACAGCTTCCCGAGGCCTGAACACTCCATCGAATTCCTTCCTCGACGGCTTTCTGCGGGGCAACCGCGATGACAGCGCGCGCAGCGGCGAAGGATCGCTGACGCAAGCGCTGAGTCTGATGAACGATCCCTTCGTAATGAACCGTGTCAGGTTGGCCAGTTCCGGGGCGAATAGCCTGCTGAACGTGCTGATGAAGTCGAATCCAAGCGATGCGCAACTGGTGAGCACGCTTTTCATAAACGTGCTTTCGCGCTATCCGACAGACGACGAAATGAGCAAAGCGGTATCCGGCTTGCAGGCGGCGCCACGCCCCCAGGCTGCGGAAAATCTGCTGTGGTCGTTGTACAACAAAGTCGATTTCATCTTTAATTACTAGGAGCCATACATGAACGGCGAAGAGACAATCCGCAAAATTGAGCAGAAGTATCCGCGCGCCCACAAGACGTTCTTCAGCCGCCCGCACTTCTCGCGCAGACAGTTCTTCGAATTGGTCGGCGCGGGCGTTTCCGGCTCCTATCTGATCGGCGGCGCCAAAGCGGGGCCGACGATTACCGCAGGCCAGGTAACCACGAAGAACACTGCCAAGAATGTGATCTTCATCCTTCTGGCGGGCGCACCCAGCCACACGGACACTTTCGATTTCAAAATGGTGGATGGGGTCACGCCTGCCGCGGCCAAGCCCGAGCTGATTAAAGGGGTGTTGTGGCCCACAGCGATCCTTCCGAAGTTGAAGAACAATCTGCCCGATTTCGCGGTTGTTCGCTCCATGAGATCTTGGGCCCTAGTTCATGGACTGGCCCAAACCTGGACCCAAATTGGTCGCAACCCAGCCGCAGTGCTGGGAGATATCGCCCCGAACATCGGCAGCATTGTCGCCGAGGAGAAAACCCCCGAGCGGCTGGCCACTCACGTTTTTCCAACTTTTGTCGCACTGAATTCTTCGAACGGGGCCGGGGCGGGCTATCTCTCCTCTAACTACGCCCCATTCCAAGCGGCCCCGAGCGCCACGGGTCTCCCAAACACAAGCAACGTGGATGGTCAGGCGCGTCTCGAACAGCGCTGGAGTTTGCTGCACCAGTTGGATGACCAGCTTCGCGTAAACTCGCCCCTCGGCAAACCCGCCGTGGATATGGACGATTTCTACAAGGCTGCCAAAGGGCTGACGTACAACCAGGCCGTTCAACAGGCGTTTAGCTTCAGCTCGGCCGACAGCGCGCGGTATGGAACCAACTCGTTCGGCAACGCCTGCCTGGTAGCGAAGCAGGTGCTCGCCGCGAACCAGGGAACGCGCTTCATCCAGATCACCCTCGGCGGATGGGACATGCACCAGAGCATATACGGCTTAAACAACGATCCGACGAGGGGCTCGAATATTTTCACTCTTGGGCAAACTCTCGATAGCGGTGTTTCCACCCTCATTAACGATCTGAAGGCCGCTGGGATGTTTCAAGACACGCTCATCGTCATGGTGGGCGAGTTTGGCCGCACGGTCGGTCAGCTATCGGCCGCTATGGGCAGGGATCATTACCCCCAACAGTTCGCGTTTTTCGCGGGCGGGGGAATCAAGGGTGGACAAATGATCGGCTCCACGGACGCCTCCGGCGCAAACACGGTCGACCCGGGCTGGGCGGGTACCAGCGCGACAGGGCCGCGAGACGTGAAACCGGAAGACGTGGAAGCGACGATCTATTCAGCGCTCGGCATCAACTGGACCACGGTGCGCTACGACGATCCTTTCGGTCGCGGTTTTGAATACGTGCCGCACTCGGACCAGAACCTCTACGGCCCCATCAACGAACTCTGGGGTTCGTAGACTGCCTGATTTACCAGCTTACTTGCAGCGTCAGATTCATCAGCGCCTGGCCGCCCACTGAAGCCGTGCGCTGATCCGCCAATAGCTTGCCGAAAGACTTAGGATCCTTAAAGGTCACGCTCAGCGACGGATCGGCCCAGTTGTAGTTATGGAACGGGTTCTGGAAATCCCAGCGCAGCTGAACCTTGGCCCTCTCCTTCACCACCCAGCTCTTCTGAGCTGAAACCTGGGACCATAGAAGCCGCGTTCCGGTCAAGATGTTGCGTCCCGTATTGCCGGGCCGGAAAGCGGCCGGGTACGCAAAATGGTTAATGTCTATGATCGGGTTGCGATTATTTTGGGTAAAGCGATCACCGCCCACGTCACCCCAGTTCGGCAGAAGAGAGGGCTGGCTAACCAGGTCCGGACGGCGAACGCCGGCGAATGTCGGATAGTAGTTGTTCGGGCTGTCGGCAAACGTGAAATTATAAGGGTTGCCGCTCTCGAGCATCTGAATCCACGCGATTTCGTAACCCCCGAGCACTGCGTTTGCCAGCCCGCCCCGGTTCATCCACTTGCGCCCCTGCCCGAATGGCAGCTCGTAGGTCGAGTAGAAGTTGAACCGATGATTGCGATCGTATCCGGCGCGCGCTTTTTCCAGACTGCGATTCTGGATCGGTGCAACGCCCGCGCCGGAATTATCGGTGTCCTGGCTGTCGATAGCCTTGGAGAACGTGTAGAATGTCGAGAAGAGTAGGCCTTGCGAAAGGCGCTTTTCCAATTTCACGGTCCCCCCGTGGAAGGTCGAGTGGCCGAAGTTCGACCGCAGGAACACGTCGCCGAAATTCGGGTATGGGCGGTAGGCCTGAGCGTTCGCGAACACCTTATTCCGCAGCACCGGATCGTTCGCGGCAAAGTCGATCGGGAAAGTATTGTACTGCCAGCGTTCAATCAAACCGACCCCCGCCGACCCCTGATAGCTCATCTCGAGCACATAGCGCGAAGCGAGTTGGTATTGCAGGCTGGCGTTGAAGTTCAGGACATACGGATTGCGCAGGTTCGGATCCCACCATTCCACGCCTCGACCGCTGTAGTTGCCAGCGGGATTAACAAAGCCGGCGGTAGTGTTAGAACGCAGCGGGAACGTAATAGCGGGCGGACCCTGATTGATCTGGAAAAGCGGGCGGGGATCGTTTGACGCGCGAACCTGATCGTTAACCGCGACATACTCGTCGAACTGCGCCCGCGATTGCGGGAATTTCACATCCACTGTATTGACCGCGAATCCGCCGCGAAACACCCACTTCGACACCGGGTGCCAAGCCACCCCGATGCGCGGCTGAAAATTGTTATTATCCCGGCCGTTGAGCGAGCCGTTCGGGTGAATGATCGCGCCCCTGCCTCCGGCCACGACCGTGTCGGTGCCATTGGGATCGAAATTGCTTTGCAGTCCGTACTTGGTCGTGAAAGGACTCTCGTTGCTGTAGCGGACGCCGAGGTTGAAAGTCAGCGTGGGGCTGAACTTCCAATCATCCTGGAAATAGACGCTGTGGATGGAGGAGCGCGGCAGCCAGGACGTCAGTTCGCTATCGAAGTAGGCTTCGCGGACGTATCCAAGCAGGAAGCCGGCAAACGTATTGCCCGTGTTCGGCACCGGCTGGCCGTTGCCCTGCAGACCCGCCGTCATGTTGTCGAAATAGAACGATCCGCTGGGCCGGTTCGTCACCGTTGAGTTCAGGCGGAAATGCAACAGCTCATAACCGGTCTTGAACGAGTGGGTACCCCAGATTTTGGTGACATCGTCGCGAAATGAGACCGTCTCGTTGATCGCCCTGCTGTTGCCGTTCCCAATCAGTCCGTACTCTCCGGACGCCTGATAGCGGTCGCCGCCCGGAGCACCGAACTGCGGCATCAACGCGCCATCCACGTTAGGGATCCCAAGTTTTTGCGCCCAATTCCCACCGGACGAGTACGAGAAAACGTCTCTGCGGACGCGGAAGTATCCGACGCGAACGTCATTGATCATGGTGGGGTTGATGACGTATGTCGAACCAACAGAGGCATTCTTGGCGGTGTACGGCGATTCAAGACCCTGGCTTCCGTCGAACGCTCCGATGTCAATGTTGGTCGGCCGGTTTAATCCGCTCTGGTGGTTGTACGTCCAACTGCTGTACACCTTGAACGCGGTATTGAACTGATGATCCACGCGTCCGCTAAAATCTTCGAAGAATGTTCGCGAATTTTCAGCCGTGATCAAGTTGCTGGATGGTCCGGTGGGAGTCAACGATCCCGGAGCGTTTGGAGAAACCCAGGGATTGAATCCAAGCACAGCCAGAGCGACCGGATTAAAGCGGCTCCTGGGAATCACGTTGCCGGCGAACGCGTCTCGCGTCCATGTTCCGTCTGGCAACTGCCGAGTGGAAGCGGGATCGTAAATCGGATTTCCGACACCGCCGAAAGTGAAGTCGCCGTTCTTCATCGCGGAGGTTGGCGTATTGACAATCACCTGAGCCGCCTTCTTCTCGATGAGCTTTTGATAACCAAAGAAAAAGAATGTCTTGTTGCGGCCATCGTACAGCTTGGGGATGAAAACAGGACCGCTCGCGTTGGCTTCGGGATCCATGAACCACGTGGGAATGCCATTCGGGAACCCGGGACGGGGATCGGATGTTTTCAAGTTGTCGAAAAACAGCCGGTGCTGCATGCGGCGCACGCGGCCGTAGTCTGCGGCGAGTCCGTGGAACTCGTTCGTCCCGCTTTTCTTGACGACGGATACCACGCCGCCTGCCGAGTGTCCGTACTCGGCCGGGAGAGTCGTGGTGAGGACCTTTACTTCTTCAACCGCATTTTGAATAGGCTTGATCACCGTTACACCGCTCAGGTTCTCGTTGGCGTTTACGCCGTCTTCGAACAGGCCGATGGCGCTGTTGCGCTGTCCGGCGAGATGATACGCCCCAAGATCTCCGCCGTATCCATAGCCGCCCATCGAAAGGCCTGGAACGAGGTTGAGCGTTGAGTTCACGTAACGCTGATAGAGCGGCAATTTATGGAGCGTCTGGCCCTCGACTACCGCGCCGATTGCGGATGTCTCCGTTTCGAGCAGCGCAGCGGACGCCTTCACTTCAACGGATTCCGAGACGTTCCCGATCTGCAGCGCGCCGTCGACGCTGAGCACGTCCCCCGTGCGGAGGTCGATGCCATCGCGAATCAGCTTTTTGAAACCGGCGCCTTCGAAGGTGACCCGGTAGCTGCCGGGCGACAGCGACGGAACGCGGTAAAGCCCGTCTTCGTTGGTCACTGCCGTGAATTGAAAGTTCGTTTCAATCTGAGTAATTGAGATGTTAACTTTGGGTACCACTGCCCCCGTCGAGTCAGTCACACGGCCCGCGATGGTAGAACTACCAACCTGGGCATTAAGCAAAGCTGGAAGAAAAGTAACCGCCAGAGCGGCAACGTAGCGACGCAGCAAGCGCATGGAATGCTCCTTCAAGCGTAATTGGGGACAATCATATAGGCCTCTTGGGCTCCGCGTCAACTAGGTGGCGGGTTCCGGTTCAGACGGGTTCGTTTCCTCGCCTCATTCAGCAGCCGTGTCTTTGCTCGCTTACCCGCGTTGCGGTACTCTTCCCGAACCCGCGCCAGATATTGTTCTCGTGAGTGCATGTCCATCCTTTGGCCTCTCGGCCTTTCGGGCTGTTCACGCCACGGCACTCGGTTACTTTTTCATCTGACCTAACCGTCTCCCGTGCGCGAACTCAAGAGTTGAAAACGTTGAAAAACTCCGCTCCGCTTCAGATCTCCCAGCCCCAACGTTGCAAGGGCGGCAGGTGATCGAGGGTGTGCTGCAGCGCTTTGGCCTTCTGAACGTACTGAGGATGGAGTGTTTCGAATTGGCCGTTCTTCGGCTTGAACTTACGGGCTTGTTCGAAGGCGACGATGAGGTCGGGATCGTGCGCAGACGGGTTCAACCTGTACGTTTCGAATTCATGCGCGAACTGGTGCATGAACTCGGCCCATTCGGCTGTCAGTTTATCCAGGTCTTGGGCGCTTTCGATCTTGCTCACTTGGTTTAAACAAGTCCCTTTCATTTGGGCGCGTGTCACTTCGGCCTTATGCTTGTTTTCCTCGTACTGTCGCGCTCGATCTAGCTTCCGTTCCCACTCCCGAATGGCGGCGGCGGCGCTAGTCTTTACCGTTTTCAGATTTTTTCAGATAATCGCACGCGGTTGTGAATAACTTTTTTCGGTTGGTCCAAAACTTTCTTCCAGTCTTCTGCTCGCAATGACATTCGCTCTGATCCTTTACAAGTGATATAAGTACGCGCGGCCGCTTGCAGAAGCCAGTCTCGCGGTCTCCCCGGTTGCTGGCCAAGGAATTTTCGGAACTCTATCACAAGACGCGATCAGGTGCGATAGCAGGAATGTCTAGGTGACGGGTTCAATTTCCGTGGCCTCACAATTGCTCGGTCGTCGGTGATGAAAAAGCCAGCGCGCAAACGTCGAAAAGTTACACTTCTACCGTCCGATCCACACGAATCGGCCAAAATCGCTGGGCTGCGATATGTAACGCCTTACGGCAGAGGGATCACCCGCAAGAAAGCCGGACGCGGTTTCGTCTACCTCGACGCGGACGGCCAGCCAGTTACCGACCGGGAAGAATTGGAACGTTTTCGTTCGCTCGTGATTCCTCCGGCTTGGACCAATGTGTGGATTTGCGCATCGAAAGTCGGGCATCTGCAGGCCGTGGGACGCGATGCCCGGGGAAGAAAGCAGTATCGCTATCACCCGGCGTACCGGTCGGTCCGCGACGCTACGAAGTTCCTGCGCATGGTCGCCTTTGGGGAGGCTCTGCCAGACATCCGCAAACGAGTACAGGCAGACTTGGAGCTGCCCGGTCTGCCAAAGACCAAGGTTGTCGCGACCGTAGTCAAGTTGCTGGAGACCACTTGCATTCGAGTGGGCAATGAGGAATACGCCAAAGAAAACGACTCATACGGTTTGACCACCTTGCGTGAAGAGCACGTAGAAATCTCCGGCCGGAAGATCCATTTTCATTTCAGGGGAAAGAGCGGTCTGACTCATGACGTGGACTTGGCCGACCGACGCCTGGCAAAGATAGTCCAGCAGTGCCAGGACCTTCCAGGCGAAGAATTGTTTCACTACGTCGACGACGAGGGCGCGGTTTGTAAAATCTATTCGGAAGACGTGAACGAGTACCTGCGCGAGATCACGGGGCAGGAGTTCACGGCCAAGGACTTCCGAACCTGGGTCGGCACTGGACATGCCGCCATCCAGCTTCAGTCCATCGGTCCAGCGTCGTCGGAGACTGAGGCCAAGAAAAACCTCGTAACTGCTGTCAAGGCTGTAGCCGCCAAGCTTGGTAACAAGCCTTCCACCTGCCGCAAGTATTATATTCATCCAGCCGTCCTCGAATCTTATTCCAGCGGAGAGCTGTTCGGCTCCATGCAAATTGAATGCGATTGCAGCCCGCCCCACGGCCTGAGGCGCGAGGAACATTGCGTCTTGAAACTGGTGCAGGCCCAAGCGGTGGAACTGCCGGTGATCGCCGCATAATATGATCGAAACTGGATGCTGCACATCACCAACGGGACATCCGTCAGCCTCGACCAGGCAGGATTGCCTGGTGAGATCATTTATTGGATGGATTCGCTGAATGACGGGCCCGTTCCCGAGCGCACTTTCGAGGAGTTGAGCCGGATCCGGGAAGAGTTCTTGACCGCGTTTTTCGATCGACCCCCGGGCGACATTTCCTTCAAATTACGAAACGAAGCCATTACTGACTTTCGCACCCACCAGGAAGTGGTGCTCTGGTTCGAACATGACCTGTATGACCAGCTCCAGCTTCTACAAATTCTAGACTGGTTCGGATCGCAAGACCTTGCATCCACTCGACTTTCATTGATTTGCCTTGACCGTTATCTGGGCCAACTTCAACCGGAGGAGCTTGCCTCTCTATTCCCTTCCCGCCGACCGGTGACTCGGGGCGAGTTCGAAACGGCTCAAACCTCCTGGGCTGCATTCCGGTCCCCTGACCCCCAGAAACTCCAAGCCCAAATTTGGTTCGTTTCGTCAAATCTGCCTTTTCTCGGCTCGGCGCTCGAACGTTTTCTCGAAGAATTCCCCTCGCCCGCTGACGGCCTGTCCCGAACCGAGCGCCAGGCGCTGCGTCTCATTCACCACGCAGGGGCGATCGAGTTCGCCGACCTCTTCGCCGCCAACCAGCGCCTGGAGCCGGCGGTCTTTCTGGGCGACTGGAGCTTTCGCCAATACTTGCGCCGCCTCGCTTTCGGGAAACACCCGCTGCTGTCTTGCGAAGGAACGCGGTACACTCTCACGCCCGTCGGCTGCGACGTGCTGGAGGGCAAGCAAAACAACCTTCGCTTGAACGGGATTGATCGCTGGTTTGGAGGCGTCCACCTCTGCACGCCTCCCCAATGACCCCCGTCCTCGAACTGCGGACCGTTTCGAAACACTTTCCCAACCATCGTGCGGTGGACAACGTGTCTCTGCAACTTGCTCGAGGTGAGTTTTTCTCCCTGCTCGGACCCTCAGGCTGCGGTAAAACCACCACACTCCGAATGGTGGCCGGCTTCGAGACTCCCACTTCAGGCGAGATTTTCCTGAACGGCGCATCCATCCAGCGCCTCAAGCCTTACCAGCGCAAAGTCAGCACGGTGTTTCAGAATTACGCGCTCTTTCCGCATCTCACGGTTCAGGAGAACGTCGAGTTCGGACCGCGCCGGACAGGCCAGAGCGATATTCTTCGCCGCGTGCGCGAGGTGATCGAGCTCGTTCAGCTTGCCGGCAAGGAGACCCGGCTGCCCGCGCAAATCTCGGGCGGTGAACGCCAGCGGGTGGCCCTCGCCCGCTCGCTGGTGCTGGCGCCGGACGTCCTGCTCCTCGACGAACCCCTCTCGGCGCTCGACCCGAATCTGCGCAAACAGCTTCGCTCCGAGTTGAAGAGCCTCCAGCGCCGGGTCGAGATCACATTCCTGTTTGTGACCCACGATCAAGAGGAGGCACTCTCGCTGTCGGATCGAATCGGGGTAATGCATGCCGGCGTGCTCGAACAGGTTGGCACCCCTGAAGAGATCTACCTACACCCTGCGACCCGCTTCGTGGCCTCATTTTTAGGAGCGATGAATTGGGTGGCGGGAGTCGGGGTGCGCCCGGAATCAGTTCGGATCTGCGCCGATCCGCCCGGCAAGCCTGGAACGATTCTGCATTCAACCTTCCTTGGCAACTGCCTTCAAATCGAAGCCCGACTGGACGATGGCTCGTCGCTAATAGCCGAAACATCCCGGCTGAACGGGGTTTTTCATCCAGGAGATCGGGCGCACTTTCGGTGGGAGACCGCCGACGAGCTGACGTTCGGATGAACCGACTCAGGGAGATCTTCCTGGCTCCAGCCTGGGTCATTATGATCGCCCTCTTCCTGGCCCCCCTCTGCATCATCCTCGTCTACAGTGCACTTACCCGAGGCGCATACGGTGGCTTCGCTTTTCCGTGGACGCTTGAAAGCTACACGCGGCTGGTGGATCCGCTTTATCTGATCATCTTGCTAAGGTCATTCTGGATCGCAGCGGCTTCCACCGCTGGCTGTCTGCTTCTGGGCTTTCCGCTCGCTTTGTTTATTTCGCGATCCGGCTCGCGCAAGAACCTCTACCTGAGCCTGGTGATCTTGCCGTTCTGGACAAGTTTCCTGATCCGCATTTACGCGTGGATGTTCCTGCTACGCGACACCGGCCTGATCAACTCGACGCTTGCGAAGTTAGGCGTGATCCGCGAACCCTTGCCGCTGCTCTACAACGACGGTGCGGTAATCCTCGGCTTGGTGTATTCGTATTTGCCTTTCGCGGTCCTGCCGCTCTACGCAACGCTCGAACGCCTCGATAAGAATCTGCTCGAAGCAGCGGCCGACTTAGGCGCGCGTCCCTGGCAGACGCTAGTTCGGATTGTGATCCCGCTGTGTGCTCCCGGCATTCGGGCGGGCTCGATTCTGGTATTCATCCCATGCCTCGGCGCGTATCTCACGCCGGACCTGCTGGGAGGCGGCAAGTCTGTCATGATTGGAAACCTCATCCAGAATCAGTTCACCACCGCTCGCGATTGGCCCTTCGGTTCGGCAATCTCGCTGATGCTGATGGCCATCGTGATGGTCCTCATGTATGCCTTGGTTCGCCGCGACAAAGAGGGCCTGCTATGAAGGGCTTATCGATCTACGCATCGTTCGCATACCTGTTCCTGCACTTGCCCTTGATCGTTCTGGCGGCCTTCAGTTTCAACGGCTCGCGATTCACAGTGTGGGAAGGATTTTCGCTGCGCTGGTATAGCGCCGCGTTTGCAGATTCTCAACTCGCGGAAGCCGCGTGGAACAGCCTCGTCATCGCGGTTGCGGCAACCATCGTTTCAACCATCGTCGGCACGCTCTGCGCTTACGGGCTTTGGAAACGCAGCGCTCCCGTTCTGTCGGGTTCGCTTTATCTTTCGCTGGTGACTCCCGAAATCGTCACCGGTGTTTCGCTGCTCGCGTTTTACCAAGCCATCTTTCGGTTCCTCCATATGCAACTCGGGATGCACACCGTGATTCTGGCCCATGTGGCCTTCTCAATTGCGTACGTCGTAATCGTCGTCATGGCCCGCTTGCGCACAGTGGACGCGCAACTCGAGGAGGCCGCGCTCGATCTGGGCGCGAACGAATGGCAGGCGTTTCGCTATGTGACGCTTCCCGCTATTTTGCCCGGGGTGGTCTCCGCCGCGCTGCTCGCCTTCACTGTCTCATTCGACGATTATGTGATCACCAGCCTGGTG
The DNA here is from genome assembly GCA_038225555.1 of Bryobacterales bacterium. Classification (GTDB taxonomy): domain Bacteria; phylum Acidobacteriota; class Terriglobia; order Bryobacterales; family Bryobacteraceae; genus JANXQZ01. The sequence continues at coordinate 38,044 of JBBRRB010000010.1, read as the reverse complement.
GCGGGCGTGGATTCGGAAACGCTGCCGATGGTGATCTACGCGATGGCGCGAAGGGGAGTGAATCCCATGCTGAACGCCATTTCGGCGCTGATCGTTTTTGGATTGGGCGCTCTCATCCTGATCTCGGAGCGTCTGCAAGCGAGGCCAGCTGCGTGAATCGGCGCGTGTTCCTGGGGAGCGCCGCCGCTCTCGCCAGCTGTGCGCGGGACAGCCGTCCGCGCCTGAATGTATTCAACTGGTCTTCTTATATCGCGCCTGAAACCGTACCCAGCTTCGAGCGTGAGTTCGGATGCCGCGTGCGCTACGGCATCTACGAAAGCAACGAGGAAATGCTTGCCCGCGTAATGAGCGGGAACTCAGGGTGGGACATCGTCTTCCCAACCGACTATCTCGTAAAGCCAATGGTCGCCAACGCCCTGCTGGCTGAGATCCAGCATGCCGCACTCCCGAACTTAGGAAATCTTGAGCCTGCGTTCCAGAAGCCCGCGTGGGACCTTCAACTCCGATGGTCGATCCCCTACATGGTGACAGCCGCGGGAATCGCGTACAACCGGAAGCTCGCGCCGCCGCCCGCAGCTTGGTCCGACCTGTGGAGCGACCGACTGAAGAATCGGATCACGATGCTGGATGATCCCTTCGATGTTCTGGGCGCGTGCCTCAAGAAGTTGGGCCTGTCGGTGAATTCGACTGACCCGGCTCAGTTAAGAGCCGCTCAGCGTGAGGCCGTCATTCAGAAGCCGCTCTTGCGCGCGTACTTGAACGCGGAAGTCCGCGATCAGTTAGTAAGCGGCGATGTGCTCGCGGCGCAGATGTGGAACACTACGGCCCAGCAAGCCATTGATGCATCACCCGACATTGGGTTCGTTTTTCCGCGAGAAGGATACGCCGTGTATCCCGATTGCATGGTGATCCTGCGGGAGAGCAGGCATCAGGAACTCGCTCACCGCTTTCTTGACTTTATGCTGCGTCCGCAGGTGGCTGCCGCGAACGCTCTGGCTGCTCGGACTACGACCACCAACGCGACCGCGCTCGCGCTGTTGCCGCAAGCGTTCCGAGCTAACCCGACGCTGTATCCGCCTCCCGATGTATTCATCCGCGGCGAGTGGGCCGACACGCTTTCACCTGGCGTTCAGCGTTTGCGCGACCGAATCTGGACGGAGATCAAGAGCGCCTAGGTATTTTCTGGCCATTCAAAAGTGAAAGAATCTTCGAGAATTCAGAGATCTTCCCCGCCGCGCAGCACTATCTTTTTTACAACTTAACTGCAACGAAGTGACCAAAGAGAGGAAAATTTCTCTCTTTTTGCCTTGACCGCTCTGGTCAAGGCTGATACGATTATGACTTCGTATAAATTGCAGTTCCTTGTGGCGCTGATGGCATAGCCTTGCCTTGTGGGCGTTGGTGTAGACCGCAGTGAGGGCACGGGTACATGGATACCTGTGTGTTCCAAAGCGGCAAAAATCAGAGTTAAGCAACTTGGTTGCGCGGTCGATCAGTAGTTGTAACTGATTTATAAAATCAGAGCCGGAACCACCCCAATTCCGGGCTGACAAGATACACGACGGCCAATTTTACTTCTTTCAAGGATCAGTCAGGAGAACTGTGCGTTTTTACAAATTCAAGCATAATTTTTTCAACTTAGGGAAAGGACTGCTGTTAGCGGCGATCTCTACGGCAGCCGTCAGTGCCCAGCCGTACGCATACGTTGCCAACACAACGGGATTTACGATATCCGTAGTGAATATCAAGAATGACAGCGTGGTTGCCAGCATTGCGGTCCCTGGCCCTAGCGGGCTGGCTGTGACGCGGGACGGGTCGTCCGTGTACGTCGCGTCCGAAAGCGCCAACAGTGTTGCCGTGATCGGAGCAGGCAGCAACTCGGTGGTTGCGACCATCGGCGTCGGCTCGAATCCTACTACTCTGGCTATCAGTCCCAACGGCTCTCAGGTTTATGTTGTGGCTCAAGGATCGAATCAGATCTCGGTGATCGATACCGCCTCAAAATCCATGGTGGCTTCCATACCAGTCGGCCTGCGACCCACCTCCGTGGCCTTCAGCCCGGACGGGAGCAAAGCCTTTGTCACAAACCTCTGGTCGGGCAGCGTTTCCGTCATCGATACGAATTCGAGATCGGTATCGTCCTCTTTTAACACCGATTCCGGACCAAGCGCGATTGCCATTTCGCAAGATGGGCGCACCGCGTACGTAGCCAATGAATACTCCGGCACAGTTACCGTTCATGACAGTTCTTCTGGCAGTCTCAAGGCCACGATCTCCGGTTTCTCGTTTCCAACGTCGGTTGCCATCACTCCTGACGGAGCCAAAGCTTTTGTGACGAATGCAAACGGGTCTTCGGTTTCAGTAATTAACACGTCATCCAACACTGTGGTGGCGACGCCTGCGGTTGGTGCGTTCCCCACGTCGGTGGCTATCAGTCCGGATGGTTCCCGCGCATATGTCACCAACGAATACAGCTTCTCGGTTTCTGTCCTCGATACAGGCAGCAATTCAGTCGTGAACACAATGGGACGCATCGGCCTATATCCGTATGCGGTTGCGATGATGCCGCCTGTCCGCCAGGCTCTCGCTCCTCCGCCTGTGCCTGTGCCTGCGCCGGCTCCCCCGCCTACTCCGGCTTGTTCTTATTCGATTTCGCCAGGTAGCGCGTCGTTCAACTGGAACGGAGGATCGGGATCGGTAGCGGTGAGCTCTAATTGCAATTGGAATGCTTCGAGCAACGTCGCGTGGATGCAGATCACTGCGGGACAAAGCGGCAATGGAAATGGGTCCGTGAACTTCACCGTCAATCCAAACGGCAGCACTTCGGCCACAAGCGGAACCCTGACGATAGCTGGCCAGACCTTTACCGTTGATCTTGCGGGTGTTGCCTGTTCCTATTCACTGTCGACTGGCTCGGCGTCCATCGGCTCCGGCGGGGGCGGCGGCAATGTCACGGTCGCTGCGCAATCCGGCTGCGGCTGGAGCGCGTCCTCGGATTCGGCGTGGCTGAGCATCTCATCCGGGTCTTCCGGCAATGGGTCCGGGACAGTGGCTTTCTCGGCGACTTCGAATAACTCAACGGCATCGCAAATCGGAACCTTGACGATCGGCGGACAGAAATTCACTGTGAGTCAAGCTGGCGTGGGCTTTGCGGCGATCAGGCTTAGCGCTGGGGGCGTCGCCGGCCTGACCGATGCAAACGGAAACGTGTGGTTGGCGGATACGCAGCAAGGCAATCACGCGGAAACCACCAGCGCAATTTCCGGAACCAATATGCCGGCGCTTTACCAGAAGGAAAGCTGGTCCACTGGCACGTTGCAGTATCAGTTCAGCGTTCCAAACGGATCGTTCACCGTCAAATTGCATTTTGCCGAATTCTATCTGACTCAGAGAGGGCAACGCGTGTTTAACATCGTGATTAACGGCACTACGGTCTTTCCCGGTTTCGACATACTCGCTCAGACTAGTCCAAATAGCGCGGTGGATGAGACGTTTCCAATCACCGTCAATAACGGCCAAATTACAATTCAGCTGGTTCCAATCACGGGTTCCCCTAAGCTCAGCGGCCTCCAGATTTATTAGTTAGGCTGCAATCAGCGGGCCGGGGTTAACTCCGGCCCGTTTCCTTTTTTCTTCCTTCCCCCCCTCCCACTCAACGTAAGACGTCTTACATCCGATGCCTATACGCCATCGAAAGATCCGGCCTAAGTACTTGCTTCGAGGGAGATTTTATAAAACACTTGCTTTTGGGACCTAAACCATTGAGAATAGCTCTAGATCGTGCCTAGTATTAGGCACACTCTTAGGAGGAGAGTAAGTGAGTAATTTTTTGCCTTTCACATTTAGAGGATTAAGCGCTGGTGCAATCGTGCTCGCAGCTTCGTTTTTAACCGCACAAAGTTCACAAGCGGCTTATATTGTGCCTTCCGCCCCGATTACGGCGGGCGGCGCAGCGGTGGCTCCCCCATTAACCTCAGCGGCCCCTGGAACTCTGCTGGCAACCTTGAATTCTCCGTTCTCGTTCACCACGACGGCGGGAACCACGAGTGGTAATGTGCTTTCGGCTGTTTTCCAGAATCCTAGCGGCACCTTGGATTTCTACTACCAGGTGATCAATAACGGCAGTTCCAAGACCGATCTGTCCCGCGAATCGAACACCAATTTCTTCGGCTTCGCTCCCCAGGTTGCTTTCCGCTTAGATGGCGGTTCGCTGGGTGCGGGCTTCACGAACGGAACGCCGGGAATTATTCCCTTAACTGCGGATCTCGACAGTTCGGGAACAACCGTAGGCTTCAGCTACGTACCGACCCCGGCGGGGACCAAGATCCCGAAGGGTACCACGTCGGCGGTCATGGTGATCAGCACCACAGCGACGATGTTCAACGCTGGCAACTCCGAAGTTCTGGATGGCGGATCGGCTACGGTCGCTGCATTTCAGCCGAACGCCGTTCCTGAGCCAGCCTCTCTGGTTCTGTTTGGCGCTGGATTGCTTGCGTTAGGCGGAATTCGTCGGTTCGCACGTAAATAGTTAACGTTGGGTAGTTTTCCTCGACAAGAGCCGCCATCTACCGATGGCGGCTTTTTTATTGGCTTACCGGCCTTGCGGCGTGACGCCGGGTGGCTGCGCAAACCCAGGGGAGGGGCCATTCTGGGGGGTCGTCGGCGGCTGGTTCGCTCCCGCACCCATCACACTCTTATCTTTCTTAAGGTCGTAAATAAACTCCCATTCTTGATACTTGTGCCGCTCGTTGATTACCTTGATGCTCATACCTTTATAGGTAGTCGCTACTCCGGCAATCCCGCCCGAGCCTCCGCTACCACCCAGTCCCGCCCCGCCGAGCCCCGCTGCGCCTGGGCGAGGTGCAAAGATCGCCTGATTGATCGCGTTGATTGCCGCGTTTTGCTGGCCGGTGCCCGCTGCCGTAGGCTGAGTGGGCTGCGGTGGCATAATCTTAGCTGCTGAATTGGGGTCAAAACCCTGATTGGGGTTGTAAGGCTGATTCGGATTGTAGGGCTGGGGCTGGTTGGGTTGACCCGGAATAGTCGGAAAGGGGAGCACGACGCCGGGCTGACCAGGCTGGCCGGGATATTGACCGGGCTGAGGATATTGACCGGGCTGAGGGTATTGCCCGGGCTGAGGGTATTGCCCGGGCTGAGGGTATTGCCCAGGTTGCCCCGGGTATTGACCCGGCTGTGGAAGTTGGCCGGGCTGCGGATATTGCGCTGGCTGTCCAGGGTATGGCACTGGCTGACCCGGAAACTGACCCGGCTGTCCAGGATACTGCACTGGCTGACCCGGCTGCCCTGGATATTGTACTGGCTGTGGATACTGAGCCGGCGGATACTGTTGCCCCGGATACGGCGCAGGTTGAACCGGTTGCTGATTGGGATCGCCATCGGCGGGTGCCACTGGCCCCCCTGGTCCGGCGGTCAGCACCATGCGATCGCTCGCCCTGCGTGCCGTGGCCATATTCAGTCCGCTGGTCGCGCCTCCGTTGGGGTCAGGTGTACCGTTTGCGCCCGGTTGGCCGGTGGTGTTGCCAGGCGTTTGTTGAAAGCCCGGGTTCTCCACGCCGTTCTGTCCATCGGTCGTTTTAATGGGCTTGCCATCTTTATCGAGCGAAGCCTGTTGCTTCTGAACCAGGGAATCGATCAAGGCCCCGCCAGGCCCCACATGGATGACTCGCCATTCATCTTTCCCCGTGAACGGATCCTTATACTTGTGCCGCAGATACCGGACTTCTTGAAATTTCTCGAGTTCTCCCATCGTGGCCGGATACCGTTTATTCTTGCGGTAAAAGACCTGAATCGCGCGCTTGTACTGATTGCCGCGATCCACCAGAAGTTCTTCCTTCACCCGTTGCGATTCAAACGCCACCCGCGGCATCTCCATATACAGCGTAATGGCGATAATCGCCGCCATCACGAACACCATCAGCACGGCGAACCCTCGCTCCTGCTTTCTTCCGACCCGGGTGGTTTTCCTCATCCTTGCTGTTCCTCGACCAACGGCAACGTTTGCTGGTGATTCTTGAACTGGGTATCTTCGACTACGGCCGAGTTCACGCCAATTCGCACGATCTTGTAGCGGTTCTTAATGAGCTGCCCTTCGGTGGCAACGATGATGTCTTCGCCATCCAGAAAGACCGCGCGTTTATTCCCAGGGTTCTTGGGCGACACAAAGCCGTAGAACTTGATCAAAATGGGAGGAGCGGGAGGCTCTGGAGGCTTGGCGGCCGCGACCACCGGGGCTGGCTGAACAGGCCCTGTGAACGGCCTCGATATCTTGATGGCCTTCGGTTCCGGAATTTTTGCCGCGGCGACGGTCGCAGGCGACCCGCTATACTCGAATAGCGAACGCGATCCGCCTTCGGCCTTCACAGTTTGCAGCTTCTCAAGCAAATCCATCCGCAACGTCGGATCGATACTGGCCCGATCAATTTCCACGTCCTTCTTCGGCTTCAGCGAAGGGTGAAACTCCAGAAAACTGCCCCCGGCCCCGCGTTGGCCGTTGCGGTTCCGAGAGATGTTGCGCCCAGGCGTCTTCTGCAGCGGCACAGGGGGGGCAGAAAGCGACGTTGTGGTCGCAACACTGGCTGAGGGGGAACTGGAACTCGATCCCTTTCCCGATCCGGAAGGCGAGCTGCTTGAGAAATAGAAGTAGGCGGCGATTGCGATGCAAACCCCCAAGAAGGCCAGTTTCTTCGGTTCTGCTCCGAACCCGCTTACCTTCACGCTTTTCATTGCACCTGCCCCTGTCCATCCTCTCGCACAAACGTATCCAGTTTTAAGGTTACATTCAAAAGGCCGGAGCCAAGTTGCGGCGTGGCGCTCAGTCCTTCCACAATCAAGAGATTCTCCGACTTGTCGATCAGATTAATGAAATGGAGCAGATCTGCGTAGTTGGCCTCAAAATTCGCTGAGATCTGCATCATGCTCAAGGTGTCGCTGCCCTCGATGGGCTCGCTTGAATAGGCGCTCTCCTTGGGCGTGACCTTCGATTCCCGGGCGGCCTGGTTGAGTTCGGCAAGCACATCCGAGTACGCCATTCGCCGGGGCAGAAAGTAATCCTGCAGGAACTCGTCGCCCTCCCCGCGCCCGGACTCGATTTTCCCCACCAGCTTGCGCATGCGGGCCAGCGATCCCTGCCGCTGGCGAAGCTGAATGCGCAGGTCAGCCACCTGCTGTTTCAACTCCGCGGGCGAACCGCCCAGCGGGCGGAAAACGAAATAGGCCGCCACCAGGTTCGAAACCAGCAAGACCAGCACTGCCAGGCGGGCAATCGCTCCGGAGTTATTGGGCGGCCAGAAGCTAAAGCTTTTGGGCATAATTCACGCTCACGCGGTATTTCCAGAGTTTGTCGGTCTGCGAAGGAGGAGTCGAGCTGACCAGGGTGGTGGGGCCGAACTCGGGCGCGCCTTGCAGTTTCCTGAATAACTCCAGCACAGGCCCAGGCTCATCCGCGCCTACCATCATGTCGAGCAGGACTTGATTCTGATTGTTTATCTGAGGCAGCCGCACCGAAACGAGTCTGACATTGTAAGGCATCACTTTGGCAAGGTCGGCGAAGATGCGCGTCCAGCTAATGGACTTGCGCTCAATCAGGCTGTTTAAGAACAAACTTCGCTCCAGCACCTCGGCGTTCTCAGGCCGGCCCATGGTGGCATCCAGCTTGGCTTGTTGAGCCGTCACCTGCTGCACATCGGCGGTTATCCTATCAAGCTCTACGCGCGTTTCGGCCGCTTGATGACGCTCCGAAATGATAATGCCCAGCGAGATGAACAGAGTGATGCTGAGCGCGATGGCGGCGGCGAGCGAAGCCACCAGCATCGGCCGGTCCCGGCGGAACGGATCGCTGGCGAGGTTTAGCGGTACCTTAATCATGAGAGCACCGACTCCAGATACCCGAGCAGTCCTGCGTTCAACGGCCCCGGTGCGCCGTAGCGCGATCGCATCGTCTCAATCGACACATGCCAGTTTGCGGCCCACTCGTGAGAAATCCGGTCTCCGAGCGGACCCAATCCGCACAGCAGAATCCGCTTCGGCGCTGCGGATAATTCATCTTCTATGTACGCCAGCGTCGGCAACACCACCGATTCCAGCTCCTCCTGCGTGACAGCGGCGATCTCCACGCAGCGGACCAACTTCACCATGCTTCCGTCCAAGACAATTGCGGTGAGCGTGCTCCCGTTCAGTTTTACGATCAGCGTGACGCCGTCCGGCGAAATGATATTCAGCATCGCCAGGGCGGATGTTGTCACGAATCCTGGAAGGAAGCCCGCTTCTCGGAACGGAGTTTCGTAGCGCAGCACGATCTCTGTAGCCATCACCGCGACTAGTACCTCGATCTTGGGGCCATTCTTGCCCGATACCGTCTGCGGCGAGAAGCTCACCATTGCGTTTTCCACATCGAATGGAACGCTTTTCTTCATGCGAAACCGCACCAGCGCGCGCTGCTCGTCGGCGGAGGAAGGAAACGAGTCGAAATCAAGGACCGCAACACGGGCGGCGTAGTCGGGCAAAATAAGCGCTGCGCGGCGTTTCCGATTTCCATTCGCCGGCGCCACAGCCTCTATTTGGGCCGCCAATGCGTCGGGCCTCTGCACGTTGTCGTGAACGGGCGAAATCGACAGCACTCCCGGCTCGAAAGGTTGGAAGCGAAGCTCCGGCGCCGAGTCGACCTTGACTGCCGAAATGCCAGCTTCGGACAGCTCGAACGCGTAGGCGGGCGGAGGATCTTTCAGGATTTGAGCGAGAGACGTCATGCACTAGCCTTGAATGAACGTGACCTTGTTGATTTCTTTCAAGGTAGTTACGCCGGTTCGGGCCTTTTCGAGAGCGGAGTCGCGCAGGAACGTCATCCCCTCATCACGCGCCTGTCGCTTGATCTCAGACGCCGGACGTTTCTCCAGAATCATCTCCCGAATCTTCTCGCTCAAGTTAAGCAATTCATGAATGGCGGTGCGACCGCGAAATCCCGTCCCGCCGCACTCGAAACAACCCGCGCCCTCAAAAAAATCGACCGACTGCCACTCGGCAGGCACCAGTCCGCTTTCCACCAGATACTCGTCGGGATACTTCACCTTGGTCTTGCAGTGCGGACAAATGATGCGGACCAGCCGCTGCGCCAGGATGCAGTTCAGCGCCGAGACGAAGTTGTAAGGCTCGACCCCCATGTTCAGGAATCGGCCAAGCACGTCCAAAACGTTATTCGCGTGAACGGTTGTGAACACCAGGTGGCCCGTGAGCGCCGCGTTGATCGCGATCTGCGCCGTCTCCTGGTCGCGAATTTCTCCCACCATGATCTTGTCAGGATCATGCCGCAAAATCGAACGCAGGCCGCGCGCGAACGTTAGCCCCTTCTTCTCATTCACCGGGATCTGCGTAATCCCTTTGATCTGGTATTCCACCGGATCCTCAATCGTAATAATCTTGTCTTCGTCGTTCTTGATCTCGCTCAAGCCTGCGTACAGCGTGGTCGTTTTGCCCGAACCGGTCGGCCCAGTCACCAGCACCATTCCGTACGGCTCTTTGATATATCGGCGAAACTTAACCAAATCGTCGTCGGAAAAACCTACCACTTCCAGGCTTAGTTTGGCGAACTTCTCGCTCATCGATTCTTTGTCGAGAACGCGAAGCACGGCGTCCTCGCCATGGATCGTGGGCATGATCGACACGCGGAAATCGATCAAGCGGCCCTTGTAGCGAACCCGAAAACGTCCGTCCTGCGGAATGCGGCGCTCCGAAATATCGAGTTCGCTCATCACCTTCAGGCGCGAAATGATGGTCGAGTGCCAGTCTTTAGCGATCGGCGGCATGGCATAGTGCAAGACGCCGTCAATCCGATACTTGATGGCTACTTCCTGATCGCGCGTTTCCACGTGAATATCACTCGCTCGACGCTCTAAAGCATTGAAAATAGTGGTATCCACCAGCTTGATCACCGGCGCGATATCGTTATCGATGGCCGTCAGCTTATCGATCGAGATCGTTTCGTCGGAGTTCTCTTCGTCCCCAACCACGTCGAGGGCGAAGCCCTCCGTCACTTCCTCGAGCACGCGCTGGGACTGCTCCGTCTTCTTAAGCAGGTCCGAAATTTGGGAAAGAGTCGCAACCTTTACCCGCAGCTTTTTCTGCAGCAGGATCGAAAGCTCGTCGATCAGGTTCAGATTGCGCGGGTCCGCCAGCGCGATATCGAGCGACCCGTTCTGGGCGTGAATCGGCACGAAATTGTACCGGAACATCAGATCGACCGGCACTGAGTGGAACAGGTCATGATCGATTCGGACTTCGCGCAAATCGACAAAATCGCAGCGGTAGCGGCTGGCGAGCGCCCTCGATTGCTCCGCTTCCTGAGTTGGGTCCGCCAGTCTGGCCCGGTCGCTAACTGCCATAAATGATCATTTACCTCAAAGTGTCCGCTAACGAGAAGATTGGCAAATACAGGGCCACCAGCACGAAGCTGACGAACGCGCCCATGAAAATCATGATGGCGGGCTCGATCAGTTGCAGCAACGCGGTCATGCGGGTGGTAACATCGTCTTCGTAGAACTCGGCGACGCTGCTCAACATCTGCGGCAAAGCACCCGTAGACTCTCCGACCTCAATCATGTCCAGGGACAGCCCCGGGAAAATTTTGGTATCGCGAAGGGCGACCGAAAGAGACTGGCCCTCTTTCACCTTTTTCCCCGATTGCTCGAGCGTCTTGCGCATCAGGTTGGTGCCAAGCGAGCTCGCTGCCGTATCCAGCGCCTGCAGAAGTGGGATGCCGCCCACCAGCAGCGTCCCGAGAACCCTGGAAAACTGGGCCACCTGATACTTGATCCAAATGTCGCCTACAACCGGGATCTTCAGCCGAATTCGATCCAGCCGTTCCTGCCCGCTCGGGGTCTTGCTCCAATAGCGGAACGCGAAAGCACCCAAAATAACCGAGCCAAACCCCGCCAGCACGTAATTCCTAGCCGTAGTGCCAAAGGCGATCAGGATCTCGGTTGCCAGCGGCAGTTGCGCGTTCATGCTCTTGTAGAGCTCGGCGAAGCTGGGTACCACGTAGGTAACCAGAAACACCATAAGGGCCAGAACCAGCACCAGCAGCAACGCCGGGTAAATCAGCGACATCAGCAATTTTTTGCGGATCGCCAGGGCCAGCTTCTGATACGCGATAAACCGCTCCAGCACTTCCGCCAGCGCCCCGCTTTTCTCCCCGGCCAGCACGGAAGTGACGTAAATGGGAGGAAACACCCCTTGCCGCCCGAACGCATCCGACAGCAGGGAACCGTTTTTAACGTCCTGCCGCACGGTGCGGATAAAAGGTCCCAGCTTGACGTCCGTCAGACGGTCAGCCAGCAGGTCGAGACCCTTCAAAATGGGAAGCCCAGCCCGAATCAGCGTGACAAACTGCTGATTGAAGATCAGGAACTTCTCCAGATTGATCTTTTTCTTTTTCGACCCGCCCATGGTCATCCCGGCGATTTCGCGGCGGGGTTTGATCGAATAGATCAGAAAGCCTTGCTGGGCGTATTTGTCGCGGAGCTCTTTCTCGGTGGCGGCTTCGGCAACTTGCTGGTGGATCTCGCCGCGCGGATCGGCGTATTTGAGGATAAATTCCGACATTATTGCTCGCTTTCCCGATCCGCGAGCTTGGCTCCGGGCGGCAGCTGAAATTTGAATTGTTTGTCGTCCAGCGGCGGATTCACCTTTTCCTGATCGAATTGGAATATCAGGATCGAGCGATCCTGCCCGGTCACTTCCAGCCGGCGAATCTCGTAGGACTGGTTGATCAGCATTTTGACGGATTCGTAGGGCAGCTTGTCGGACTTGGCGCGAGCCCCGATCACCGTGTTATCGCCCTTCGCCGTCGAGGTGAAGCTTCCGAATTCCTTCGCAAAATCCAGTTTGCCCAGCAAGAACGCTAAGGGAGCGCGCATATCGTCGCTCTGCTTCAGCGGCATCTGTTCCACTCGATTGGTCAGCGGGGTATATAAGTAGGCCTGTTTCCCATCGGACAAAAAGAGCTTGCCGGCAGGGCTGGTGTACTCCCAGCGCATCCGGCCAGGCTTGCGCAATGTCAGCTTGCCCGACTCGCTTTGCCGGGGTCGACCTTGCCCCGTAAATGTCTCAGTAAAAGAGACTTCCAGCGTCTTAGCCCGGTTGTAATGATTTTCTACGCCCTTCAGAACGGGTGGGAAAGTAGCTTCTGAAGCGACGGACGACCCCAAAGCGAGGGAGTAGATAAGGGCCAATTCGAGCACAATAGGGTTGACGCATCCCGGAGCGCAAGCGTTTATAGTCCTTGCTGCGAGTTATGCTAGCATCCGTCGACATCGGGCGAGTAAGCGGAGTACCCGGTGCTGGTTTTTTCAATTACGAGCCTTACAATCATTTCACGCCTGCCTTCTTCAATATAGGGTTCAAAGTCCCCGCTTCTAGCTCCTCTCCTTCGTTGCCCAGAACGGTAATAACATCCCGATGATTGGGATGCTTGAAATGGCGAATGGCGCTACCTATCGAACGCATCTCGCCAGCCATTCCTCTCCAATAATCGGATGACCTCCCGAACTTTCATGGGCATTATCGACCCGCCTTTGATACAAACGAACAACAATCTTCACTTATACCGTGAGGGTTTGCGAATGAGCTGCGCTGCTCTACAGGATTTGCTGATTTCCGATGACGATGCGGATACCGAGGTTCTGGACCTGGATCGGAATCTCCTCAGCCCCGAGGATCTGGACGACGACTTTTTCGACGATATGCTGGACTAGGCTTCTCGGAGGTGGCCCCGAGGACTTTACTCCCAAATCACCTCCTTCTGTCCGCACTACACAAGCTCGTTACTCGCCAAACCCTCGGGTGGGCGCTGCGTGCGCTGGCCCGCGAAACACTGCGTTGAGAAACAGCAAATGCAGCCCGTCCATGTATCCTCGGAAATTGGGATCGGCCGTGAACCCGACCACATTGCCCCTGCCTTCCTTTTGAACCACTTCGAAAGGCTTGAACGCCAACTGCTTCCGATTCTCATCCCACATGTATCCGCTAGCCAAAATCTTATCCGGACCCGCGAAGTAAACCGCATTCAGCCCTTTATCCATCTTTATAGGCGTGAAGATTGCTCGTCCCGTCATCAGGACGTTTACCGTCTGTCCCATGCCGGCCGTTGCCCAGCTTTCTTGGTCCACCTTGGCCCGAAGCAGCACTCCGTGGAGCGAATCCGGCAACTCGGTATCCGGCTGAATCGATTTCGCGAATTCCTGCTGCGACGTAATTAACTTGCCCGCTATCCGAACTGGTGGACCTGCAGCCGGAACCACAGGCGCACCAACTCCGGGCGGAACAGCGGGAGCAACCCCTGGAGCAACCCCTGGAGCAACACCTGGAGCAACACCTGGAGCAAGAGGCGCAACCACGGGCTTCTTGTCGCCCTCCCGGAAGACATTCTCCTGCTGGATCGCCAGGAGGCCAACGCGCGGATCAGCCAAATAAGATACTGCTCCCGACCCCAAAGCGATCAGCGTGCCGCCGCCCTGCACCCAATCCTTCAGCCTTCTCGCGCCATTCGGACCCAGCACAGAATCGTAACCCGCGCCAAATCCGCTATCGGGCAGCACGATGACCTGGAACTGGCCCAGATCGCCCGACGCCAGTTGCTGTGTTCGAATCACCGTGACTGGATAGCCATATTGCCGCTCCAGCAGGAACCGGGTAGCGCCCGCCGATCCCGCCGAAGTTGGCAGATCCCAAGCCAGTGCGATCTTTACTCGTGGAATGGTCGCGACGTGCTGGCTTCCGAAGTTGGGACCCTCGTCCATCCACCCGCTATTCGCGGTGAAGACTTCCGCACCGCTTTGCTCAACCAGGCGGCTCATGATCTCGGCAAGGCTAGCTGGATTGTCCTTCACCTTGATCACCAAAGTCCCGCTCGGGTACGTTTTTCCGTCTTGTTTGAATGGCCGGTCATTGGTTAGCACGCGAAGATCTTGCTGCAGCGCCGCCGACAAGAATTTTGCCGACGACGAGATCCCCCACGGGACAAGATAGGCGACTTCCGGCGTGGAACCCACGATGCGCCCTGCTGGATGATACTCAGCAGGGATCACCTCGAACGAACCTTTGGACACTTCCGCCACGCCCACAGCGGCCACGTTGTACTGCAGCGGCAGGGACCACGCAGTAACGTCATACATCTCGCTCGGCTGCCGCGTCAGCCTGCGTTTCTCTTCAGCCTTGAGGAACCAATCCTCCATATTCACTTGGGGATCGAGTAGGGTGCGGATCAGCCGCTTGGCAGGCTGGGCCAGCGAAATTGTATAACTGCCGACCGGGTAATCCTTCCCGGCGTTGCTGAATGCCGCAGTTGCCCGCTTTACTTCAATTCCCTGGAAGCTCAGGTTCCCCGCCAACCTGTCCACGGTGGATACGTCTCCGGAGCGAGGCAAAATGTATTCACGCACCGCCTCCTTCGATCCCTCGTCGATCGCTGACTTGCGATAGTCGTAGAAATTCGCGAGCAGCTTTTCCCGGTTGCGAGCCGCGGTCTCCGCCGTTGACACGGAAGCGACGAAATGCTGGCGAACCGTATCCCGATAGTTAACGAGAAGTCCGTCGGACTTGCGCACCACTAAGCCGCGCGTTGACGATTGCTCATAAGTCATCGCAATCGATCCGTGATATAGCGGCCAGCTGGCCCCATAGCCAGGGTAAAACTCGTCGTAATTCTCTTTCGTGAACCAGTTAAAGCCAAACTGATCGAACCACTTGGCGTTGTTGCGCCCGAACCATTCCAAGCTGTCGCGCTGCGTTCGAGTGATAAACGGATTGTAAGGATCAGCCTCGGGCGCGAAGTAGTAAGTAGAGTCCGAACCCATCTCGTGAAGGTCCGTGAACACCAGCGGGAACCATTGCTGCACGGCCTTCAACCGGCCTCGAGTTTCGGGCTGGGTCATGGCGAACCAGTCGCGATTCATATCGAAGTAGTAGTGGTTCGTGCGGCCGCCGGGCCAGGGTTCGTTATGCTCCGCAGCCAGTTGGTTGGGATCGGGCCGCAGCCCTTCGGCGACTTCAAAATTATGCACAAAGCGGTCGCGCCCATCGGGGTTTTGCAGCGGATCGATCAGGACCACTACCTTCGCTAGAATGTCGTCGACCACTTTATCGTTTCGCGAAGCAAGCAGGTGATAAGCCGTCTGCAGCGCCGCGTCGGGCGACGAGATCTCATTTCCGTGCACTCCATAAGCCAGCCAGATGACTGCGGGAAGATCGGCAATCAGTTTCCGAGCATCGGAGTCTGAGGTTCGGCGCGGGTCGGCCAGCGCCTGCATGCCGGACTTGATCGCGTCTAGCCTTCGAAGATTCGCCTCGGAACCAATGGCCGCGTAAACCAGCCGCCGACCTTCCCACGTTTTGGCGTACTCGAAAACTTTCATGCGAGTGGGAGCCGCCGCAGCCAAGGCTTCCAGGTAACGGACGATTTCGGCGTGGGGAGCGATCCGGTCGCCCGGATCGTGGCCGAGCACCTGTTGCTCGGTGGGAATCGAAGAATCGTAAGATGCCCCGGGCCAATATTCAAAACGCGGCGCGGCACTGACGCACATCGCGAACCCGTACAAGAAAGCCGATACTTTCATAAGCTAGATAGCATAGCGCAAAGAGCCAAAACCCTCGGAACTGCTACAATCGGGAATGGACCCGCAATCTCGACAACAAGATCAGATAGACAGGCTTGCTAGTGCCGTGAGCGTCTTGACCGACAACGTCGCCAAACTGGACGCGGTCTTGCTGACCTTGACCGAGAGTGCCATCCTCACTGACCAGCGATTTCGCGAGACCGATCAGCGATTCCGTGAGACCGATCAGCGCTTTCGAGAGACCGATGAGCGCATTGGCAAACTGGTCAGCGCAGTCGGGCAGTTTATTCAGAACCGATAAAGAGGCGGACCCAATGCGCTCGAAACTTCTGTTGCTTGCCGCCATTTCAGCAGCTTTGGTGGGCTTCGCCTCCAACAGCCCGAACCTCGATCCCCACATCGCCAAGGCCACCCGTGGAACGCTCGTCAAAACGCTGCGCCTCGCCGGACAAACCTCCGCCCGCAATTTCGTCAACGTTAACGCGCCAACACCCAAGGGACCAGAAGCCAACCGCTCGCTCATCTTATTGAAACTCGTAAAACCTGGGGCTTTCGTCAAAAAAGGACAATTGATCGCCTCTATCGACGCTCAATCCACCGCCGATCACGTGGACGATGTGGCCGACATGGTTAAGCAGGCCGACGCCGATATCCGCAAGCGAAAGTCCGAGCAGCAAATCGAGTGGGAGACTCTGCAGCAAACTCTCCGGCAATCCAAATCCGACATGGAGAAGGCCAAGCTCGACGCCAAGACCACCGTCCTGCTCACCGACATCGAACGCGAACTCTTGGAGTTAAACGCCGAGGAGACCGCTGCCCGCTACAAACAGCTTCAGCAGGATCTCGTCTTCCACAAAGCTGGCTTTGACGCGGAGCTCCGAATTTTGGAATACACCAAAGAGCGGCAGCAGCGGCACCATGACCGGCATGCAAACGACTTGAAGAGCTTTACGATTTACTCCCCGTTCACCGGGTTAGCTGTCATGCAGCAGATTTTCCGGGGCGGAGAAATGGGACAGGTGAGAGAGGGCGACCAAGTCTGGCCAGGCATGCTCTTCATGAAAGTCGTGAATCCCTCCAGCATGCAGGTGGAGGCCAAAGCGAATCAGGCGGAAAGCAGCGATTTACGCGTGGGCCAGAAGGTGAAGATCGGGCTGGATGCCTTCCCGCAGGTGCACTTGGAAGGACGAATTTATAGCATTGGCGCATTGGCTGCAGGTGGCTGGAACCAGAGCGCATTCGTCCGCAGCGTTCCGGTGAACATTCAAATCGACGGGTCCGACCCACGTCTTATTCCCGACCTCTCCGCTTCCTGCGACGTAGTGCTCGAAAGCGCCGATAATGTCGTTAACATTCCTCTGGCGGCTGTTCACGGGGAAAGCGGAAAATTTTCAGTCCTCGTCCGGAGAGGGCAAAGCTTCGAAGAACAGCCGATCACAGTGGGACTACGCAACGCTGAATTTGCGACGATTCTATCCGGGTTAAAGGCAGGCGAGGAAGTCAGAATAAACTGACGCGCTATTTGCGCCGCTTGTAAAATGTCTCGCCGCTTTTATCGCCCACCGCAAGGTTGATCAGAAACAACGCCAAAATGCACACGAGAGTCGCGAGCGTGCCAATTACGAGATAGTCGGCAGGCTTGTGAGGTCCGGGGAGGACCCGAGCCAGAACCAGCACCGTGATCGTAAACAACAGGGCGAGCCCGCCTCCCAGTGCCAGTTTTGAAGCCATTAATCGTACTTTTCGTAAATGATCTGCTTGCGATTAAATCCGAGCGCTTTCAGTTTCGCACGGACATCGTCCACCATCAACTTCAGTCCGCAGATATAGACGTCTAAATCCCGCCGTTCGTCGATCGCCTCTAGAACGTGGGCCTGCACATGGCCGGTGCGTCCGGTCCAGCCTGCGTCGGGACGGCTCAGCGTCGGCCAGAAACGAAAATTCGGATGCTTCCGCTCCAGCTCCTCGAACTCGCTCCTGTAGAGGATCTTGTCTTCGTACCGCACGCCGAAAACGAGAGTGATGGAGTGCGGGTCTCCTTGTCCCAGGTAAGCCTGCAGAATTGACCGAAAGGGAGTAATTCCCGTGCCTGTGGCCACCAGCACGCAATCCTGGCCCGGATCCCGCAACACGAAATAGCCGAGCGGGGCGCTCATTTCAACCGCATCACCAGGCGCAAGCCCGAAAAGGTAAGGCGAAAGCATCCCGTCATCCACCAGGTTAAGGCAAATCTCGCAGCGGTTTCCGCCCGGAGCGCATGCGATGGAATAAGCTCGTGTAATCTCTTTCCCGCCGATCTCTTGCTTGAGTGAGACGAACTGGCCTGGCACAAAGTAAAATTGCTGAACCTCGGCCACCTCGAATGTAAAATGCCGAGTTGCGGGAGCGATTTCGCGCGACTCAAGCAGCGTGGCTCTCAGCCTGCGCCTCCCGCCAGAGCCCCTTCCGCACGATCAAGCAACGCTTGGACCAGCGCCGGGTGCCCGTCGAGCGGGGCGGTTATCGTGATGTCCAAATCTTTGTGACGCGCACTCGCTTCCTTGACGAGTGCCGGAAGGTCGCGACGCAGGTGCGTCCCTAAGGTGAGGAAATAGGGAATTACAACGATCCGCTGAACGCCCCGCCCGGCCAGCCTTTCCACCGCGCCAGCCAGATCCGGGTGCCCCAATTCCAGAAACGCCGGCTCCACCACATGCCCGCCCTCTTGCGCCATCTTTTCGGCAGCGGCGCGAACCGCCTCATTCGCGCTTTCCACGCGTGAACCGTGGCCAAAGACAATAAATCCGTTCATAGCACGATCAGGGGTGAATCAACGTGCTCATCTTTCTCGAATTTCTCGAACTGTCGGCGAAGGAAATCGATGTAAGCGCGCCCCTTCCGGCGACCGTTGATGTAAGTCTGCGCCAGCCTCTGCTGCAGCACAAGCACGCCTAAGATCGCAGAATCTCGGAGCCGCATGCTGGACTTTGATTCTTCCTTGCGATAATCGGCGACTGCATCCTGAACGTTATCGAAGATTCCAGCCCCAAAAGGGTTTACAGGGCGTGATTCGTGATACAGTCCTGCGTCCAAGCTTCGATAGGTGCGCGTCAGCCCATCCAAGGCGTCGCGAACGTCCGTATCCACGGAACCCGGCGTTTTCACGATCGCCTGATAGAGCGCGTACGCGATAAACAACGTCAATTCCTGGTTATCCACCAGGAATTGTTCGGTAAGGTGAACGTCCAGATTGGGCATTTGCTTCTTGTCCACCGGCAGATACTTCTCGTGCGCGCGAGCCTCAATCAGATATGGGCATGTGAGCGGGCAATCGATTGTAACTTCGCGCTCGTTCCCGCAGCAGATCGCACAGATGTCGCCATACACTCCGGGACACTGCCGGCGCGGCGGGCGCTTATCGCAGATTTTACATTTCATGGAGCCCCGGGGCGGACCCGTTAGTTCCAGCGTATCATTGAGTGGATGTTACGCACCGATTTGCATATCAAGGTCCAGCTCGAGCATGGAGACGACGAAAATCCGCAAAAATTAGCTTCCGAAATTTGCAGGCAGTTGCTGAAAATTTACTCGGTTCGCGCTGCCGAGGTCTCCAACGTGATCACGGAAAATTAGGCGTCCAAATGGCGGCACTTTTACGCATCGCTGCAATCGTCTGCGTCTTGCTGCTACCAGAAGCCGCGCTCGCCCAGAATGAACTCGCCAAACTTGCCGCTGACTTCTGGGCTTGGCGAGCCGAAACGCAGCCGTTCTCAGGTGACGACATTCCGCGCATCGAGCGTCCGCCGCAATCTGTTCCCAACTGGTCCGCGACCGCCATAGCAGAGCGCAGGAAAACGCTTGCCCGCTTCGATGCCGCATGGCGCGCGCTCGATCCAAAAGCCGGGTCGGTGCCGGAACACGTGGACTACAGGTTAATCGGTTCTGCGCTGGCCCGGGTGCATTGGGAACTCGACGTGGAGCGCAGTTGGCTCCGCAACCCGCGCTTCTATGTGGATCAGACCCTGGGGTCGGTGTTCGATGCGCTCACTCAGCCGCCTCCTTTCTCGCCTGAACGCTGCCGCACCATCGTGAGCCGAATGCGGCGAATTCCTCAAACGCTTCAAGAGGGAAAGGAAAACCTGACCAAGGGCGGTCAGATGACCCAGCCGTTTGCTGCACTTGCAATCGAGGCGCTGAAAGATGTCCGAACAAGCGTAAATGCGGCCGTGGAGGGGTTGGCCCCCCTCCTGCCGCGCTCTGATGCCAGCGATCTGAAGTCTGCATCGCAGCCCGCCCTCCAGTCCCTGGAAGAGTATCGGGAGTGGCTTTCCAGCGTCCTCGCCTCCCTTCCCATAAAAACGGCGGTGGGTCGCGACGCCTATTTGTTCTTTTTGCGCAACGTGGCCCTGCTCCCTTTCAGCCCGGAGGAACTGCTGGCAATGGGAAGGCAGGAATGGGAGCGGGCGCTGTCGTTCGAGACATACGAACACAACCGCAACCGCAGCTCGCCGGAACTTGCATTATTCGCCAACGCCGAAGACCAGATTGCGCACGAGAAACAAGACGAATCCGCCGTCCGCCAGTTCCTGAAACAGCAGGAAATATTGAGCGTCCCGGAATGGCTGGGCCACTACCGAAATCTGCCGCTGCCGCCATATCTAGCCGCGCTTGCGATTGGCGTCACCGACGATTTGACCGGGCCGTCGCGTTTGAAAGAGAACGCAGTTAGCTATATTCGTCCGCCATCGCGGAAGCTGGGATATTTCGCTTTATCGACGGCCCGCGATCCGCGCCCGATCCTGGTGCACGAGGGTGTGCCTGGACACTATTTCCAGTTGGCTCTTAGCTGGGCCCATGAAGATCCGATTCGTCGGCACTTTTACGACTCGGGAGCGAACGAGGGCATCGGATTTTACGCCGAGGAAATGATGCTCCAGGCCGGCTATTTCGACGATAGCCCGCGAACTCGCGAGATCATTTACAACTTCATGCGTCTGCGGGCTCTTCGAGTGGAAGTGGATATAAAGCTTGCGCTTGGCTCTTTCACTGTCGCCCAGGCTGCGGATTATCTTGAGAAGACGGTCCCGATGGATCGCTCTACGGCGCTGCAAGAGGCAGCCGATTTCGCGAGCTGGCCGGGTCAGGCAATCTCCTATCAGATCGGCAAGATTCAAATCTTGCGGATGCTCGCCCGGGCCCGTCGTCAGCAGGGCGACGGATTCAGCTTGCGGAGATTCCACGACTTCGTCTGGAAGAATGGCAATGTTCCGCTGGCATTGCAACAATGGGAAATGCTGCGCGACTCGAGCGACGTGCCCACGCTTGTACCATAACAGCCCGAATGTTCCACTAAGCTGCTTTGTGGGGCCGCCAATCTTGGCTGCAGCCGCCTTTTCAGGCGACTCGAAACACCGAACCCTCGCTAACGGCTAACTCGGCGCTGGAACAGTCGGAGCATCCTTCACCTCCAGAAGTTCCACATCGAAAATAAGTTCCGCATGAGGCGGAATCTTCCCGCGTCCTTTCTCGCCATAAGCAAGCTGATAAGGAATGAATAAACGGCGCTGCCCTCCCACCCTCATACCCTGGAACCCTGCGTCAAAGCCCGGGATCACCTTGCGCTTCCCCTGCTCGAACGAGAAAGGCGTGCCTTTGTCGCGCGATGAATCAAACTTCGTCCCGTCGCGCAGCCATCCCGTGTAGTGCAAAACGTATACCTTGCCGGGTTCAGCCAAAGCCCCGGTTCCGATTTTGGAGTCCAGATAACGCATAACGTATTGGACCTTGGGCCTGCCGATCACCTGCGGGATCGAAGCTGGCAAACGCCGCGACACACACCCGCCCCAGAATAGGAAAACCATCAGCGCTGCGATAACGTGCGATTTCATGGAAGCATTCTACTCGACGCGCCGTAAGTTCTAACTTAACCCCATAGCTGCGCCGCAGGGGTAAGCCGGATATATGTGTTCCAGAATCATTCGGACCAGAAATATGAAAAACGGAACAAATCAACTTGGAGCTGTCCCTAACGTATTGAAACGTAAGTTACTTCTACTTTGGTAAACAGAGTGCAAGTCCATCCAGTGCGTTCAGGCTTCAGGCCCCATTGGAGCGATGATAGGTGGGGCCAAATTCCTGAGAATCCGTAACAATCGTTGGAGGAATATGAAAAAACTGCTTTTCTTAGTGTGGAGCGCGGTGATGGTCGTGGCCGTCTCGCACCTACTCACCCCAAACACCTTGGCTCAGTCGGTGGTAAGCGGCGCTCTTTCGGGCACCGTCACCGATGCGACCGGCGCAATTTTGACCAATAGCACAGTCGCCGTAAAGAGCCTCTCGACCGGCGAAACTCAAACCGCCGCCACCGGCAGTGCGGGCGAATTTCGCTTCCCGTTGCTTCGTCCCGGCGCTTACACGCTCACGGTCGGCGCACCCGGATTCCAGGAATCGAACCAGAAGATCACGATTAACCTGGGTCAGGTTGCCACTGTAAACGTTCAGTTGGGAATCCAGGCGCAAACCCAGTCTGTGAACGTCAACGAGTCCGCGACTCTGATTCAGAGCGACAACGCCAACCTCGCCACCACCTTTAACCTTTCCCAGCTTGAAAACCTGCCGGCCCCAGGGAACGACATGACCGCGTACGCGTTCACCACCCCCGGCGTCACCATCAGCACCGGCGGCGGATATGGCAATTTCTCGGTGTTTGGGCTGCCCGGCGTCTCGAACCTGTTCACAATCAATGGGACCGATAACATGGACCCGTATCTGAACCTCAACAACTCCGGCGCCAGCAACTTGACTCTGGGCTCGAACGAAATCGCCGAAGCGGCGGTGGTTGTCAATGGTTATACAGGCCAATACGGTCGGCAAGCCGGTGCCAACGTAAATTATGTTACTAAGTCGGGCACCAACGCCTTTCACGGAAATGCCGCATGGTATTACAACGGTCGCGTGATGAACGCAAATGATTGGTTCAACAACGCAACCGGCACCGAGCGTCCTTTCTCGATCTCCAACGAATGGGCAGATTCCGTCGGCGGACCAATCATCAAGAACAAGCTCTTCTTCTTCTTCGATAACGAGGGTCTTCGGTACGTGCTTCCGGGCGGAGGAGCGGTCTACGTTCCCACCTCGGACTTTTCCAGCTACGTTCTCAACAACATCAAGAGCACCAACGCGCCAGCCGCGCCATTCTACACGACAGCGCTGAATCTATTTGCTGGCTCTTCCGGTGCGGGCCGCGCAACTCCGGTTACCGCCTCCTTCGATCCGCAACTCGGCTGCGGCGATTTTGCTGCAGCGGGCTTCGGAACCACCAAGCCTTGTGCTTCCACCTTTCGCAGCGCGGTCAACAATCTGAATACCGAGTGGCTGCTGGCGACGAAGGTCGATTACAACCTGACCAATACCGATCGGATTTTCTTCCGCTACAACATGGATCGAGGCGTGCAGGCAACCGGCACAGATCCGATTAATCCGGCGTTCAATGCCAACAGCGTGCAGCCGTCCTACGGCGGTCAATTCGGGTATACCAAAGTGATCGGAGCAACCATGGTGAACCAGTTGAATCTCTCGGCCACCGATTACTCGGCGATCTTCGGACCCCCCAATCTTTCGGCAGCGCTCGGAGTTTTCCCCACGACCTTTACCTTTGGCGACGGTCTGTACTCCAATCTAGGCGGGTCTGACAATGCCTATCCACAGGGCCGCAAGGTCAGACAATGGCAACTCTTGGATGATTTTTCCATCACGCACAACAGTCACACGATCAAGTTTGGAGCGAATGTACGCGCGAATTGGGTGAGCACGTATGCCTACGGCGCGAACACCAGCGGTTTGTTCACGTTTAACTCAATTACTGATTTCGTGAACGGGTCGCTCGATAACGGTTCCACCTATTCGCAGTCCTTCGCCCGGATCGGCGCCCAGGGTCTGTCCCTCTACAGCGCCGGTTTTTATGGTCAGGATGAATGGAAGATTCGTCCGAATCTCACGGCTACCCTAACCTTGCGTTTAGACCGGAACAGCAACATTCATTGTGCGGCGGGCTGTTTCAATGAACTGATCGGACAGCCGTTCGGGCAGGTGTCTCATAACGTGACTACGCCTTACAACAGCTCCATTCAAACCGGACTGAAAGCCGCCTTTCCCAGCGTGGAGCCGTTCGTTCCCGAACCCCGAATCGGAATCGCCTACAACCTGCGCCAGTCCACCGTCCTGCGTGGCGGATTCGGAATTTTCTCGGATCTCTACCAGGGGCTGATTGCAGATCGGTTCATTACCAATTCACCGAACGTGGCTTCCTTTACCACCAGTTCCGGCCTCGTGGCCCAAAATAACCCCAACAGCGCCTTCGCAGCGGTTTCGAATTCATTCAAGGCCCTGCAAAGCGGGTTTGCGAATGGAGCGACTCTGGCGCAGTTGAAGGCGCTCGTGCCGCTGGGATTCTCCACCCCTAACTTCAACACGATCGCGAACCGGCTGTACAATCCCAAGTACTACGAATGGAACTTCGAAGTTCAACAAGCTCTCGGGAAGCAATACTTGTTCTCGGTGAACTACGTTGGAAACAAAGGCTACCAGGAACTCAATCAGACGGTTTTTGCCAACGCCTACTCCGCCAAGGGGTTTGCCAGCTTGCCCACGTCCGCGCCCGATCCCCGTTTTGGGGAAATCCGCCAGCTAAACAACAACGGATTCTCCAACTACAACGGCTTGGTTTCGTCCGTGAAGTGGAGGCTCGGTTCGCAGCTTTCCGGTCAGTTCTCCTACACCTGGAGCCACGCTCTGGACACCTGCTCAAATAGCTGCCTGGAGCCGTTCAACGCTCTGACTGCGGTGAGCTTGCGGTACCAGATCAATCCAGCCAATCTGCGTTCGCTTAACTATAGCAACGCCGACTACGACGTCCGGCATTCGCTGAACGCCAATTACGTCTACAGCGTCCCCTCCTCATACCTTCACAACTCGATTCTGAAAGGTGCGCTGGGCGGATGGACTGCGGCCGGCACGGTATTCTTCCACAGCGGCTATCCCTTTAGCATCGTGAACAGCGGTGTTCGCAGCGGACAGGTTACCAACGCGAGCGGCATTGCTACGCAGCAGTTCATCGCCGACTACCTCGGCGGCTCTTCCTATCCGAGCTGCTCCACTCCCAATATTTCGTGCTACACGGCGTCTCAGTTCTCGAAGGCTTCCAGCCAGCACGATTTCGGCAACATCCCCCGCAACTCGTTCCGCGGGCCCGGCTACTTTAACACCGATCTGACAATCAACAAAGTATTCGCGATTCGCGAGCGTTACCAACTGCTTGTCGGCGGTAACTTCTTCAACGTGCTGAATCACCCGAATTTCGATCTGCCGGGAAACAACGTGGCTCTCGGATCGTTCGGCTCGATTCAGTCCACCGTGTCGGCTCCCACCAGCGCCTACGGCTCCTTTCAAGGCTCCGCAGTCTCTGGACGGGTAATTCAGACCCAGGTGAAGTTTACCTTCTAAGACCTCCCAATTTCAATTCTGAGTGTCTCCGGGGAGCCGCAAGGCTCCCCTTTTTTATCCCGCCTTAAGAGAATTCCTAGCCGTACTTTCGGCACAGAATAGTCAGAGCGTTGTGGTACTCTTTTGTTTGGCGTGTCCCGCGTCTTTCCCACTCAGGAGTATTGTCATCCAATGTTCAAAAAGCCGATCGTCTCGGCGCTCGTGTGTCTCTCCATAGCCGCAGCGGCAGCACAAGCGCAGAACATATTTGTTCTTCCCGGAGCAAATTCGGGAAGTAATACCGTCCTTGTTTATACATCTACTTTCAACTCATTAACTAGTTTCACCGCCGGCAGTGCGCCCTTTGCAATACTCGCAAAGCCGGACGGTTCGAAATACTACGTGATCTCGGGCTCCGGGAGCCAGACCGTCACCGTTGTAGACAGTGCTTTCGCCAATGCTCGGTCATTGGGGAACTTAGGAACTCAGGCGACCGCCGCCGCTCTCACGCCGGATGGAAAACGGTTGCTAGTGGTAGCAGGATCGCTCCATGTTTTCGATACCACTACCGACAGCGATCTCACACCGAATGGCGTGCTCCCCGGCACACCGCTCACCGATGTCGCGGTCAGCCTGGACGGAACCCGCGCCTTCCTTCTGGGAACTCTCCCCAGCGGTCAGGGAGTTCTCTATGCGGTCGACCTCACCAGCAGCAACTTCGGGACGGTAGGCAATCTCCCGCTGAATAACATCGCAACCAGTCTGGCTGTCGGCCCCAACGGCTTGGTGTATGTCGGTGCCGTGAATCGAGTTTACGAGGTCAATCCCGCCACTCTGCTGCTGACGCCCAGCGGAGAAATTGGGACCATCATCCGAGCCGGCAAACTTGCGTTTACCCCGGATGGCAAGTATCTACTGGTTCCCAACCTAACGCCTGGTCAAAGCCAGGCTGCAGTCATCTTGATTGACTTGACGTCGCACACAGTCGTTTTCCAATTCACAATTCCCAATTTGACGTTGAGCGCGCCCAACTTCGCTGGCGTTTCGGGTCTGAACATCAGCGGTGCAAACCTCTCGAATGAAGTGCCTGGTGGTGCCCGCGCATCCGCCCAGAACATATATGTGATCTCCAGCGGAAGTTGTCCAGCGGGAACGGTCGGCTCCGGAACGGGTTGTGTGTACAAGATTGACCTCTCGACAGCTCAGATCGTCAGCGCCTCGCCGATCTCCTCCGCAGCAAGCGTGGTCACGGTAACCAATCCGCCGAGTGCGGGCGCAACTCCGGTTTCCTTTGTGCAATATGGCGACAAGCAGGCCTTGGCGCAAGGCGCAACCTCCTTGCCGATCGTCGTACGCATCCTGGATGCGGGCGGTCTGCCGATTGTCGGAACCCAAATTACTTTTGCGAGCGCGAATCCGGGAGTCGTCATTCAGAATCCTAGCGTCACCTCCGGGGTGAACGGCTATGCAGCCACCACGATAACCGCTCCCGCCACCAGCGGACCCGCCATCGTGACCGCCACCGCCGGCGGAGCCACTGCGAGCTTTACGTTTAACATCGGCACAGGCGGAGGCGGCGGCGGAGCGCCCAGCGGCGGCCTGAGCATCGTCGCGGGTCAAGGCCAACTCATCTTCGAAAACAATAATACCGGAATCCCCGGCTTCGGCTCGCCGCTGATTGTGAAAGTAACCGACATTAACGGCATGCCGGTCCCCAATGCCTCCGTTACGTTTAGCATCTCCACGGGAGTTGGAACGCTGCTGGGAGGGTCCCCCACTCCGGATGGATTTGGCACCATCATCACCACGGACTCCAACGGTTTGGCCTCCGCCGCCTTCCTGAGCACGACCATACCGCCCTTCTCGGGCTTCATTCAGGCGGGAATTCAGGCGAGCGCTCCCGGGACGAATAGCGTGGTGTTCTACATCTCCACGGCAAACCATGCTTCACCGCCCACGGTGCAGTACTTGCTGCCTCAGCCCGGAACCTTACTCGCGGGAGGAGCGGGCTCGGTTCTGAAAGGTGCGGCAACTGTGGCCGTTGTTTCTAATCTGGGACAGCCCATTCCCAACGTGAGCTTGCGCATCATCGATCCGCAGACTTCGAACCAGGACCCGACCACGGCTCCAAATTCCGCTTATGCCAAGTGCGTCGATCCGACGGGCAGCGGCGTTTTGACCGACGCTACCGGCCGTGGCGTATGCGACATCATGTTCACCGGCACGATGGTCAGCGGGCAGCAGATTTCCATCGATGTCGGGTACCACTATCAGGGACCGGCTTACAACGTCACAGTCACAGCCGGGGCACCCGCCCGGCTCAACAAGGTGCTGGGCGATGCGCAGTCCGGCCGACCGGGCCAGCAACTCCAGTCCGCATTCTCCGTCCAAGTGTTTGATGCTGCAGGGAACGGTTTGACGGGTGTGCCTGTCAGCTTCCAGGCTTTGACACCAGGGACGATTACGCTATCGAACGTCAGCGTTGCTACTGACCAGAACGGGCGTGCCTCCGCGCTCGGCACGTTGGGAAACACTGCTGGAACTTTTCAAGTGAAAGCTACGGCGGGCACGGCCAGCATTACTTTCAGCTTCACCGTGACGATCCCTGCGGCGAGCATTCAGGCAGTTTCCGGAGCAGGTCAAACTGCTCTCATCAATACGGCGTTTGGCTCGCCCGTGGTGGTAAAGGTAGTTGATACCAGCGGTGCGGCCGTGGCGGGAGCTCAAGTCACGTTCTCGGCTAATGGGGGCGCAACGGTTGCATCCCCCACTGTTACCACGGACGCAAACGGGTTGGCCCAAACGATCGTAACCGCCGGCACCGGCGCTGGTCCCATTACGGTTACGGCATCATCGAGCGGGTTCAGCACCTCGTTCAGCCTTACCTCGCGCTTACCCGGACCCACCAATGTGACGTTCGTCAACGGAGCCAGCTTCCAGCCAGGCATCGCGCCCGGATCCATCGCCATCATTCAAGGCAACGGCTTGCTGCCTGGAGTGCAGGGCTTGGTGCGGCCCAATGCGATCCTTGGACCCATGCCGACCAGTCTCTCGGGCTTCAGCGTGACCTTTGGTGGGATCCCGGCTCCAATCTTCTATGTTTCAAACCAGAGCGGACAGGAGCAGGTGGCCGTCCAGGTGCCGTTCGAACTCGCTCCTGGAACGGCGACCGTGGTGATCAACGCGACAGGCGGTGGAACGGCAACCATCAATGGCGTTCCAATTCAACCGGTCGCTCCTGGCTTGTTCGAGAGCCAGTACAATGGCCAGAACTTCGCCGTGGTGGCCCGTCCGGATGGATCGTACGTCTCGCCCACCAATCCCGCGCGACGCGGCGAGGTGGATTGCGCATTCGCTACCGGTCTCGGTCAAACGACCCCGGCCATCGGGACCAACGATGCTGGAGTCCCTAACCAGAACGTGGCCGCGGCGCTGGACTTCGGTCTGAACAACGCTGGCGTTCGGGTGGTTTCAGCCACTAGCCTGCAGGGATCTGTGGGAATTTATCAGATCTGCTTCCAGGTTCCGACCGACACAGCACCCGGTCCTCAGCAGCCAGTAGGACTGATCCTACATCTGCGGCCAGGCGATCCCACGGGCGACTACTTCGCTCAAGGCTCGCTAATCCCGATCCAGTAGACTCTACACCTGTAGCGCGGCCGCTCGTTTTTGGGCGGCTGCTCTCAGCTGATGCTAAACTGAATTATCGCTGGCGCGGAGAGGTGGCTGAGTGGTTGAAAGCACCCGCCTCGAAAGCGGACTTACTCGAAAGGGTAACGCGAGTTCGAATCTCGCCCTCTCCGCCATTTCATTCGTCTCTTAACGCCGCAGGAACTCCCTCCCGATACGACGGGTACAGTAGGTTAACTCCTAACTCCCGGCAAATCGCAGACCCGTCTACTCGCCGATTCGTCCTCCTCGATGGAGGCACATCTGCTCCGGCGATTGGATCTGGCCGACCAAGCAAACCCGCGCAAAATTCCCCAATTTCTCGCGCCGAACAGGGATGCTCGTCAGCAACTGGATAAGCGCCTTGCAGATCGGAAAGGAGCGCCGCTTCGGTAATGGCAGCGAGATCGTCGACATAGATCCGGCTAATAAAATTAGCCCCATCCCCTAACAGCACGTACCGTCCTTCCCGCACCGCCACCTGCACACCTCGACCCGGGCCGTAAATCGCCGCAGGCCGCAGTATCAGGGACGTCCACGGTCCAGCCGCGACTTCCCTCTCAGTCTCGATACGACCGGTCTTGACTTGTGTGGGAGTGGTCTCATCGACGAATTCCGCAGACCCATAGACGCCTGTCGTCGACAGATAAACCACGCGATCCGCTAGGCCGTGCAGTCCGTCCAAAAATGTGTGGTCCGCCCCGTCGGGAAGCGATGGAACCGAATGGAGCACGCAGCAACCGGGCACGGCAATACTTCTCAACGCCTCAACCGAGCCCGGCTGCGTAAAATCAATGTCCGATCTGCGAATCGTCACGATTCTCAGACCGTGCTTTGACAACCTCCGGGCCACGCGGCTCCCCGTGAAGCCGCACCCGAGAATTATTACGTCGCGCCGCAACCCGGGTGTCCGCACGAACAGATAATATCCGTCGTGTCACCCTCCCCTTCGCAAAATGTGCTGCAATACTTGCTTCCGTCCTTGGTCTGACAGCTGCAACTCGCGTGAGCGCACTTCTTATCGTTGTGATCCGCCATGTTCTTACCTCCGCCAATTGGACTCTGCGAGCCCTAATTGTGTAACAACCGATTCATGTGGCCGGTCTAACAGTCTATGGCCAGAAACGCTTCTGAGGTGCTCATCGACACGATACACGAGTGGGGTGTCGAAGTGATTTTCGGCCTTCCCGGCGACGGCATCAACGGCATCATGGAGGCCTTGAGGAAAAAGCAGGATAAGGTCCGCTTCATCCATGTGCGCCACGAAGAATCAGCCGCGTTCATGGCTTGCGCCTACGCGAAGTTTACCGGCAAACTCGGATGTTGCCTGGCCACCTCAGGACCCGGCGGCATCCACCTTTTAAACGGACTCTATGATGCCAAGCTGGACGGCGCTCCTGTACTGGCCATCACCGGATTGCAATTTCACGATCTGATTCACACCAATACGCAGCAAGACGTGGAACTCGACAAACTGTTCATGGATGTGTGCGTTTACAACTGCCGCGTGATGGGACCGAACCACGTGGAAAACGTCGCCGAGCTGGCTTGCCGGACCGCGCTCAGTTACCGCGGGGTCGCGCACATTACGATGCCGGTCGATTTCCAGGAATTGACGCCCGACGGCGGGGAACGCTCCAAGCGCAACGTTCCCCATCATGTCTCTGATGTGTCTGCTCGCAGCGCGCGCCTTCCCGCTGAAGCCGACCTGCGTCAAGCCGCTGAAATCCTAAATGCGGGCAAGCAGATCGTCATGCTGGTCGGCCAGGGCGCGTTAGGCGCACAGGACGAAATCGAGCAGATGGCCGAGAAGCTGGGCGCCCCGGTCATCAAGGCGCTGCTCGGCAAAGGCGTTCTCCCGGACGACTCGCCCTACACAACGGGCGGCATCGGACTGCTCGGAACCGCGCCATCCGAGACCGCCATGGAGGAATGCGACACTCTTCTCATCGTGGGCAGTTCGTTCCCTTACATCGAGTTTTACCCGAAGCCCGGCAAGGTGCGAGCGGTTCAAATCGATCTGGACCCAGTTCGAATTGGGCTTCGGTACCCCGCTGAGATCGGCTTGGTGGGCGATAGCCGCCGCACTCTGCAATCGTTGCTTCCTTTGATAAAGCGCAACGAGAATCGCCAATTCCTGTCGGACGCTCAAGCGGGCATGCGCGACTGGTGGAAGCTCATGGAGAGGCGCGGCACCGCGACAGCCACGCCCATGAAGCCGCAAGTTGTGGCCTGGGAGCTGGGCAAACGCCTGGGGAGCGATGCAATCGTGTCTTGCGATTCGGGCACCATCTCAACTTGGTTCGCGCGCCAGATTCCAGCCAAGCGAGGGCAGATGTTCACCCTGTCGGGAAACCTCGCCAGCATGGCGTGCGGGCTACCTTATGCGATCGCGGCGCAAATCGCGTACCCTGATCGGACCTGCGTCGCGTTCGTAGGAGATGGCGGCTTTACCATGCTGATGGGCGAACTCGTCACCGCCGTAAAGTACAAGCTGCCCATCAAGGTGATCGTCATAAAGAACAACTCGCTTGGCCAGATCAAGTGGGAGCAATTGGTCTTTCTTGGCAATCCCGAGTTTGGGTGCGACCTGGAGCCAAACATCGATTTCAACCTTTTCGCCAAGGCTTGCGGTGCGACCGGCTTTACGATCACCGATCCGAAAACCTGCGGCGCGATTCTGGATGAGGCATTGAGAACTCCTGGACCCGTAGTCATAGAGGCAGTGGTGGACAAAGACGAGCCGCCCCTTCCGGCCAAGATCAAGCCGGAACAGGCATTGAAATTTGCCGAGTCGATCGCGCGAGGGACCCAGGACGGCGGTAAGATCATCCGCACAGTAATCGCGGATAAGATTCGCGAACTCGTCTAGTGATTTGGACCATCGGACATTCCACGCACTCTATTGCTGAGTTTGTTGCGATCCTGAAGGGCCACGGAATTGAGCGCTTGATCGACATTCGCACGGTGCCGCGATCGCGCCATAACCCGCAGTTCAACGTCGAAGCGCTCCCGTTAAGCCTGGCGCTCGACGGGATCGAGTACCGCCACATGCCAGAACTTGGAGGGCTGCGGCGGCCTGCGCCCGATTCCATCAACACTGGTTGGCGCAACGCTTCTTTTCGCGGATATGCTGACTACATGCTCACCTCGGCTTTTGAAGTCAGCCTAGGTGATCTGATTGCGCTCGCGCGTGAGAAGGCCGCCGCCATCATGTGCGCCGAAGCCGTGCAATGGCGTTGCCACCGGTCGCTGGTTGCGGATGCCCTCACGGTCCGTGGCATTGGCGTAGAGCATATTCAAAATGCAAAACGAACCCAATCTCACAAGCTGACACCCTTCGCGCACGTCGACGGCGGCAGGATTACCTATGACACCCAACTCCAACTCGCACCAAACGATTCAGTAAGCGAACCCTCACCGAACGCATCGGCGACTCGGTAGGAAGCTTCGCGGGCAGGAGGGCCGATATGAAAGAGGAAGAATCCGATGCAAGAACTCGTTCAGAACACGGCTATAGAGAGTCTGGCGGAGGACTTGAAGCGCAAGCTTCCCGACGAATAGCGGGGCAGTCCACGGCGGGCATCGAGCCGATGAGCATTGCAGAATCTATTCACTGCACCAGGGAACATTGATCGTCGTACAGCACTAATATGGAAGCATGCGCTTCATCACGCTCCTGTTGTTAACCGCTTCACTAGCCAATGCCGCTGAAACCTATCAAAAGCCGCCCAAAGAGGTTCTGGATGTCTTGAACGCTCCCGCCACGCCACGCGCTTTCGTCAGCCCGTCGCACGATTACATCCTGCTCGCCGATCCGCTGCGGTACCCTCTCATCGCCGAACTCTCGCAGCCGATGTTGCGTCTGGCCGGTATGCGAATCAATCCGAAGACGAACGGTCCGCATCGCGCGCAGCTCAACACAGCTATGACGCTCAAGCGTCTGGATGATGGCACGGAGGTGCGCATTCGAGCAGGCTCGAGCGCCCGCTTCAGCGCGCCCCGATGGAGCTTTGACGGCAAGAGATTCGCCTTTACCAACACCACCGAGACGGGTATCGAACTTTGGACCGGTGAGGCGGGCAACGGCGCGACGCGACGCATAGAAGGCGTGAGAGTGAACGCGGTCATGAGTCCCACGACGCCATTCCGCCAAAGCAATCCTGTCTTTCAATGGATGCCCGACAACACGACGCTCGTCGTCCAAACGGTGCCCTCGAACCGCGGCCCTGCCCCGACGGAATCGATGGTCCCGAGCGGTCCTCATATTCAGGAGAGCCATGGCCGATCCGGTCCCATCCGCACCTACGAAGACATGTTGACCAACTCGCATGATGAGGACCTTTTCGAATACTACGCCACCGCGCAGTTGACCAGGGTGGATACAGCCACGGGGCGCGCCCAGCCATTCGGCAAGCCTGCCATTTATGAAGGCGTGCATCCTTCCCCCGATGGAGGCAATCTGCTGGTTACAAGCGTCCATCGGCCGTTCTCGTATCTGCATCCCATGGAGGCGTTCCCCAAAGAAGTTGAGGTGTGGGATCGCTCCGCCAAGGTGCTATTCAAAGTCGCGAGCTTGCCGCTTGAGGACCGTGTACCAATCGATGGCGTGCCTGTCGGTCCGCGTGCTTATGAGTGGCGTCCCACGGAGCCGGCGACCCTGGTCTGGGTAGAAGCGTTGGATGGGGGAAATCCCAAGGAAAAGGTGCCAAACCGGGACCGCATTCTGATGATGAAAGCTCCGTTCAAGGGCGAACCTGCGGAGATTTTCAAGACCGAGCAACGCTTCCAAGGCATGCAGTTCAGCCAGAGCGGCCATCTGGCGCTGGTATCCGATTTCGAACGCAATAAGCGCTTGCGGCGCACGTTCATGATCGATCCCGACCAGCCCGGATCCGCTGGCAAAGTACTCTGGAGCAGAAATATTCAGGACCGTTATCGCGACCCCGGCACACCCGTCATGACGATTGCGAATGGCCAGCCAGTGATTCGCCAGACGGGAAACGCGATTTTTCTGGCTGGTTTAGGCGCGAGTTCAAAAGGCGACGCTCCCTTCCTGGACCGGCTGGACCTCGACAGCGGGAAGTCAGAGCGGCTGTTCCATTCCGAGCCGGGCAAATACGAAGTCTTCGAGGCTATGCTCGACGATGCCGGAACGAAAATCCTGACTCTCCGGGAAAGTCCCAAGGAGCCGCCGAACTATTTCATTCGGAGTCTCGGCGCGCAAGCCAGCTTAAAGCCGCTTACCCGCTACCCGGATCCAACCCCGCAGCTTCGCGGGATCACCCAGCAGCTAGTTACTTACAAGCGTGCCGATGGCGTGCCTCTGTCGTTCACGCTGTATCTGCCCGCAGGCTACAAGCAAGGGACGAAATTGCCGACCGTCGTGTGGGCGTATCCGCTCGAATATAACGACGCGGATACAGCCGGCCAAGTGGCGGGATCCACGAACCGATTTACCGCCATTTCAAGCTATTCACATTTGTTCTTCCTGCTGCGCGGATACGCGGTGCTGGACAATGCCGCTATGCCCGTGGTCGGAGATCCGGAAACAGTAAACAACACATACCTGGAACAAATCGTGGCCGACGCCAAGGCCGCTATCGACAAAGCTGTGGAAATGGGCGTTACCGACCGAGACCGCGTGGGAGTGGGCGGCCACAGCTACGGAGCTTTCATGACCGCAAATTTGCTGGCGCATTCGAATCTGTTCCGGGCCGGGATTGCGCGCAGCGGCGCCTACAACCGAACCCTTACTCCCTTCGGATTTCAAACCGAGCGCCGCACCATCTGGGAAGCGCCCGATGTGTACTTAAGGATGTCGCCTTTTCTAAACGCCGATAAGATTAAGGCCCCGATTCTGATGATCCATGGCGAGGCCGACGATAATACCGGCACGTTCCCAATCCAATCCGAGCGCATGTATCAGGCGATTCGCGGCAATGGCGGCACTGTGCGGCTCGTGATGCTGCCCGCCGAAGCGCACGGATATCTTGCGCGGGAAACGATAGAACACACGCTGTTTGAAATGTTGTCGTGGTTCGACCGGTATGTGAAAAACGCGGATGCTCCCTCGCAGACATCCGCCGCCGGGCAGTGATGCGAACGGGAGCTGCCGCGCTCCTCTTCGCTTGCCTCGCTTGGGCCCAAACTCAGCCGAGGGCGCGCGACCTGAACGTGCCTTTTGACGGCACCCCGGGTCCACTGAATGCGATCACGGACATAGCGGGCATCGAGGTCGGGCACACAACGCTGATCGAAGGGGACAGCGTTCGCACCGGAGTGACGGTGATTCGCCCGCGTGGCAAGCAGTCCAACGCTCCAGCATTCGGTGGCTGGTTCTCGCTCAACGGAAATGGAGAGATGACCGGAACCACTTGGCTGGAAGAGTCAGGCTTCGTGGATGGTCCCATCTTCATCACCAATACGCACAGCGTCGGCGTGGTTCGTGATGCTTACATCGGCTGGCAAGTGCGGACCAATTCTAAACCAGCCACTACCAGTTACGGCAATGCGTTCTGGTCGCTTCCCATCGTCGCCGAGACCTATGACGGATTCCTGAATGACACCAATGGCTTTCATGTAAAACCGGAGCACGTGGTGCAGGCCATCGAGGCTGCGCGATCGGGTCCGGTGAAAGAAGGCAATGTGGGCGGCGGCACGGGTATGATTTGTTTCGGCTTCAAAGGCGGGATCGGAACCGCTTCCCGGATCGCGGGCGACTACCGCGTGGCGGCGCTGGTGCAGTGCAATTGCGGAGCGAAACGGCAGCTTCGCATCGCGGGCGTTCCGGTGGGTCAGGAACTCTCGACTCAGACTACCGCTGATCGCGGGTCCATTATCATCGTGGTTGCCACGGATGCTCCGTTGCTTCCGAATCAGGCTAAGCGTCTCGCCCGGCGCGCAGCACTCGGTTTGGCCCGACTCGGCTCCACGTCAGGCGACGGCTCGGGCGACATATTTATCGCCTTCTCCACTGCCAATGCGCAAGCGGGCACCACGCCCGGCGTCGCGACTGTTTCCATGCTGCGCAACGATGCATTGGGGCCGATTTTCGAGGCTACGGTCCAATCCGTTGAGGAGGCCATCGTGAATGCGATGGTCGCAGCGGAAGACATGACAGGCTACCAAGGCCACAAAGTGACGGCACTGCCCCACAGCGCGCTTCGCGACATCCTCAAAAAATACAACCGGATAGGACAAGTGTTTCCCTAAAAAGCGAAGAGTACTAATTTTGTCGAACGACAATTGCGGCCACGCCAAATCGAAGGAGCAACGCGCAAAAAGCTTAGGAAGATTCTTCGGAAATTTGAAGGTGCGTCCTAAGCTGATGATTTTGCACAACCTCTTTTTTGTCATCTTGTCGGCCTCGGTGTATCTGGCGCTGTACCCGGACGTGGGATCCAAAGCGGCCTTAAAGCTCATCATTGTACTGGGGACAATTTACGTTCTTGCAGTTGTGGTGCTCGAAGTCGCCATCATGCCGCTATATGTTTATCAGCCTTTGAGTTTGATGCTGGATGCGGATCGCGCAACCCAGCAGGGCAACCGTGACAACGAGATCATCGATGCCCGCCTGATTCGGCAGGATGAGATCGGGCAAATCATGAGTTCCCGGAATGCGACCATATTGCAGCTTCGCCGCCAGGAAGACGCTCTCGAAGACGCGTTGCGCAAGCTCGAAGCTCAGGATCGGCTTGTCAGTCTCGGGTTATTAGCTGCCAGCGTTGCCCATGAATTGAATACGCCTCTGGCAGTCCTGCAAGGCTCTGTTGAGAAACTGACCGAGACTACAGGTGATTGCGCCGCGCAAGAACGTCTGCAGCGCATGCTGCGGGTGATCCAACAGCTCCGAAAGATTAGCGAAGGGCTGGTCGACTTTGCTCGGGTGCGCAAGCAGGTGACCGAGCCTGTGCTTATGCGGCCGCTCATCGACGAGGCCTGGGCCTTGGTGGGCATCGACGAAAAGGCGTCAGAAACTGTATTCTTAAACTCGGTCGCCACCGATCATGTTGTTAGCGGCAACGCGGACCGTCTCGTACAGGTCTTCGTGAACCTGCTGCGGAACGCACTGTACGCTGTACAACGTGGAGGCGCAATCGAGGTGAACTCGAAAAAGTTCGTTAGAAACGGTCAGCCCTGGATTCTCGTCAAAGTAGAGGATGACGGTCCGGGAATTCCCCCTGAAGTCTTGCCCGAAATCTTCGAAGCATTTGTTTCGACTCGCCTGGACGCTCGCGGCACCGGGCTGGGGCTAACAGTGGCTGAGGGCATCATCCATCAACACGGCGGCACCATTTCCGCAGGGAACCGTCCAGGCGGCGGAGCCTGTCTCGCTGTGACCCTTCCGGGGAGCGCAGGGTGAGGAACTCCGCGGAAGCAGTTTCCGAAGCGCCGAGTCCCACTGAGGCTGTAGAAATCGCTTTGCTTGATGACGATGCCGATTTCCGAAATTACCTCGAAGACACATTGAAGGATGAAGGACTTTATTCTGTTCGAACATTCGCCCATCCGGACGATCTATTCATAGCGTGCGAGCAGCGGATGCCGGACATTGTCCTCCTGGACATGAAGATGGGCGCTTTCCGAGGGGAACAAGTGCTGGAAAAGCTTCTTTCGGCGCATCCTGGTCTGTGCGTGATCATCGTTACCGGGTATCCATCGCTCGAAGACATGCGTGCCACTTTCAAAATGAAGGTCTTCGATTATATTGCCAAGCCATTTTCCCTGGCCCAGCTTCGCCAAACGCTGAAAAACGCTGTTGACCAATTCGGTTTCGGGCGAGCGATGCAGGACCGCCTTCGCGAGCGGCTGGGTCACCGAATCAAAATGCTGCGGGTTGAGCGGGCGTGGTCGCTGAAAGACTTGGCCGCTTCCACCAAGTTAAGCGTTTCTCAGATTAGTTCGATCGAGCGGGGAGCGAATTTGCCGAGCATCGAGAGCTTGCTGGCGATTTGCCGCGCCTT
Source organism: Bryobacterales bacterium (assembly GCA_038225555.1). Taxonomy (GTDB): domain Bacteria; phylum Acidobacteriota; class Terriglobia; order Bryobacterales; family Bryobacteraceae; genus JANXQZ01. Next base: position 327 of record JBBRRB010000010.1, on the reverse strand, counting down.
CGACAAGCGGCCGTCGGAGCTGCTGGCCACAATCGAATTCTGAGATTATTCTCAACCGATCGGCACTCAGAAGTTAAGCATGAATTTCTGGGAGCCTTGTGTGCTGCTGTTTGTCGGATATGGGTTGGCGCGCGCGCTCGATTTGTTCGGTGTGCCCTCGGTCTTGCTCGCGTGGGTGCGGCGACTCCTTAGCCTGCATTTCTCACAGGGATTGTGCTGAGGGCCGTGCCAAGGTCGGAAGCACTAAAATTGGCAAGTTGGCCCAAACGTTTGGTCGAGAGCACGAGCCCAGGAGGTAATCCGGCCTGGATCGGCGGTCCATTTGTC
>JBBRRB010000009.1:0-156155 GCA_038225555.1 Bryobacterales bacterium | reverse complement strand
CGGGGAGCGATGCGGACTCGCCGTCTTCACCGATTTTCTGATCTCGCTCCAGCGCAAGATGCCATCTTCGGTCGTGATCGGCCGCACCAGACAACCGGCAAACCAAGCCACCATTGCGAGTTCCCAATCCATTAGATGGGATCGGGAATCGCAAATCACCTCCTGTCCGTGGAGCGTGTGGATCTTGACCGCGATAGTATTGCCCATCGTGCCCGTGGGAACGAACAGGGCAGCTTCTTTGCCGAAAATCTCGGCAGCACGCTGCTCCAGGCGGTTAATGGTGGGGTCTTCGCCGTAAACATCGTCGCCCACTTCCGCCTCGGCCATGGCTCGGCGCATCGCAGCGGAAGGTCGGGTCACGGTATCGCTGCGCAGGTCGATCATTGTGTCCGTCATGCTCCCACGAACTCCGCCAAAACCTCGTTTGAATACATTACCCCTCGATCCGTCAAGCGCAGCTTGTCGCCTTGCCGTTCCAGCAGGCCCTGGCTAACAAACTGGGTTATCTCACTGTCCCACCGTCTCCATTCATCCGGACTGGGCTTGATTCCCGAACTGAGCCGCAACCCCACGAAGAATCGTTCTTCGCCAGGCTTGGCTTCCTCAACGCCGGTTCTGGCCGAACCCTCCGCCTGCATGCGCTTCACGTATTCTTCCACCGAATCGGCATTCTGCCAACGCAGCTTCCCATCGAAAGAGTGAGCATCCGCGCCAAAGCCGCGGTAAGGATGCAGACGCCAATACTTCAAATTGTGCAGCGACTCGCGCCCTGCTCTGGCGAAGTTCGAAATTTCATAGCGGTACAGTCCTTGATCTCGCAAGTGCCCGATAGCCAACTCGTAAAACTCAGCGATGGCTTCGTCGGCGGGAATGTCCGGCGCACCGTAGCGCTTTCCATTCAGCAGCACTTCTTGTCCAAGCCTGCTATCTTCGTCAACTTCCAGCATGTAGATGGATACGTGATCCGGGTCAATTGCGCCAAGCCAGCTCAGGGAGGTTTGCCAGGAAGCGAGCGTCTGGCCAGGCAGGCCGGCGATCAGATCGATGTTTAGATTCGTAATTCCGGCCGCGCGCAGGATCTTGACCTCTCGGGCCACGACCTCGGGCGTATGCTTGCGACCGGTGCGAGCCAGTTCCCGCGTAGAGAACGATTGCACTCCTAAACTCACACGGCTAATTCCGGTCGCCCGCCATGCCTCGGCTTTATCAACCGTAATGGTTCCAGGAGCGGCTTCGATGGTAGCCTCCGCCCAGGGACGGCCCGGAATTAATTCCAACAGCGAAGCAAGCTCCTCCGGAGGCATTTGGCTAGGAGTACCGCCGCCCAGATAAACGGTATCGGGAGTCTCCTCCCAAATCGCGCCCTGAAGTTCGCTGCGTAGGTGGTACACGTAATCCGCTTCGAGACTGCCCGGGAACACCCCGGATGCAAAGTTGCAGAAGGTGCATTTCTGCGCACAAAACGGATAAGAAACGTAGACACCGACAGGCATCAAAGCGTGATCCCGCGTCCAAGCTGCTGGCTAATCGCGTTCTGCATCAGCATGGCCAAGGTTTCGCCCGTATCGCGAATAACGAACGTTCTCTGGGCAGCATCCCAATCGAGTTTGAAGCTTCTCGAATGCGCGGACACCCAGATCTGCCGCACTGGGCTGTTGGGGCTAATCACAAACTTGGCGGGCGGTTCTTCAAACTCCACGCTGAGGGCGCCTGAATTAAAGTCAGCCTCGAAGTCGGAGGTTTCGGAAGCGGTTGTGAGCTTCTTATAAAGAGAATTGAGCGCGCGGTCGGCTTCTGTTTTAAATTCCTGTTCGTCCATTCCTCCCTACATTGTGACAGAGGACCGCGCGGATCAGCCCGGGCCGGATTATCTTCAGGCGAACCGGCCTCGTGACTACAGGTGAGCGATCACATCGATTTCGACCAGAGAATTTCCGGGGATGCCGCCAGCGGCCGCAATGGTGGTGCGGACGGGAGGTTCTGACCCGAACTTGCCCAGGAACACCTCATTCATCCCGGCATAATCCTTCAAGTCGTTCAAATACACGTTGCACTTCAAGACTTTGTCCATCGACGAGCCGGCCAGTTCCAGGGCCTTCTGAACTTCATCGAGAACATGCTTGGTGTGCGCCTTGATATCGCCTTCAAAGTGCGCGCCAATGCCTGCGATAAAAACCAGGTTGCCGGACGAAACCACGCTGCTGAATAATGGTGTCTTCTCCGGCTTTTTTCCGCTCTTGTAATACACCTTCTTTACCGGCTTTTCGTCGTCTGCTGCAGCGGGCACCGCCGCGAGTGCGACGGCCGCGGTTGCCGCTGCCCCTTTCCCAAGAAATCTTCGTCTGTTTGTGCTCATGTACCTTGCATCTTAGCGCCTTCCGCGAGCTCGCGTACACTGGGAAAAATGCATTTTCAGTACGCGAGTGACCAGTCACTGCTTGTCACACTGGGCGACCGGATCGCTTTGGAAACGCACCATCGAATCCGGAAGCTGCTCAAGCTACTCGAAGACGAACCGATTCCTGAAATTCGAAACCTGCATCCCGCCTACTGCTCGTTACTGATCAACTTCAATCCCTGCCTCACCACACATGGCCAACTCGAACAGGCCCTGCTAGCGCGCATCCCTCGCATCGAGAGCTTGTTGCTGCCTCCCGCCAATAGGGTGGAGATTCCGGTTTGTTATGGAGGCGAGTTCGGACCCGATCTGCCGGGGGTCGCGCAACTGCATGGACTGACGCAGGATGAGATCATACGCATACACTCCAGCGCTATCTACCACGTCTATTTTCTGGGATTTGTTCCGGGCTTCGCTTATCTGGGCGGGCTGCACGAGTCGATCGCAACGCCCCGCTTGGACAGTCCTCGCAAGCGAGTGGAGCCAGGCAGCGTCGGAATCGCCGGCCAGCAAACGGGAGTCTACCCTTTCCCGACACCCGGCGGTTGGCGCGTGATAGGTAGGACTCCCATTGCCCTTTTCCACCCAGGCCGAACGAACATGTCCCTTCTCGCATTGGGAGATGAGGTGCGCTTTCGCGCGGTGACGCCGCAGGAATATCGTGATTCGAGTTAGAACCCCCGGACTGTTTTCCACCGTTCAAGATCTCGGACGCCAGGGTCACGGGCCGATGGGAGTGTCTCCCTCCGGGGCGGCGGACCCGATCGCCTTGCGAATCGGAAACCTCCTGGCGGGGAACCCCGAAAACGCCGCTGGCTTGGAAATGACGCTCCTCGGTGGAACGTTCGAGTTCGAGGCCGATACATGGGTAGCGTTGACGGGCTCGGATTTCGGCGCTACCATTGACCACTCGGCCTCCGTTCTAATCCGTGCAGGTCAAACATTGCGCACAGGTCCAACTCAGTCAGGGGCGCGGGCGTATGTGTGCGTGCGCGGCGGAATTGAGGTGCCGAGTTTTCTGGGCAGCGCCTCCACTCACATTCTCAGTGGTCTAGGCGGCTTTGAAGGGCGGGCGCTGAGGAAGGGCGACGTGTTGCGCGTTGGACCAGCGCCAGCCGTGTTCCAACCCCGTCGGTTGAAAGCCGAAGACACTGCCCGTCTAGCCCCTCGCAAACAACTTCGCGTTACGCGCGGACCGCAATGGACCTGGTTCGAGGAAGGCTCACAAAGGGCTTTTCTGGAGGGAGAATACCGAGTCACGGAAGAATCGAATCGGATGGGATTGAGGCTCGAAGGAGCGCCCATTCAAACAACCTCGACGGTGTCCATGATTACCGAAGGGGTGTCGCTCGGCGCGATCCAAATCCCCGCTAGCGGCCAGCCGATCATCTTGTTCGTGGAACAGCAAACGACAGGCGGTTACCCGAAGATTGCCAATATTATTGCGGCCGATCTTGCTAGCGTAGGCCAACTGCGCCCGCGCGACGAGATTCGCTTCGAACTAGTCTCCCCCGAAATGGCTCAGGCTCTCATTTGCGAACAAGAAGATTACATTATGAAGCTGCGGTTAGCGAGTGAACGTGGCGAAGAGTAACCGGGCACGCTATTTCACGCCCTCGGAAAAAGACAAAATGTCCGATGCAAGCTTGGACATCTTCGCGCTCAGGACTTTCTTGTCCTCCCATCCGACAAAGTCGAGGATATGTCGCGTCCTCAGGTGTACCGGAATGTCGGAGTAGTCGATCGGATCAATTCTTATTGGCAGCACTTTCACCCTCTCCAAATTAAAGATCTGGGCCGTCCGCGACTCTTCGAGGACTCCATGGGATTTGATGCTGTTCTTCGAGAGTACGACAATTACGAAATCACAGGATTGGATCGCCGCTCCGATCCTCTCCCAGAAGGGCTCCCCTGTCTTGAGACTCCACTCGTCTAGCCAGACCTTAAACCCCCGACGACTCATCGCCCGACCGAAATCCAAAACGAACCTCTCTTTATCAAGGTGTGAATGAGAGACGAATACCGACGGGCGCGGCACTTTTTTCGATGGTTTCACAAGTTTCAGAAGCGCTGCTTCCGCGTCGCTTGCGCTGGGTCGGACTGATGGATCTTCCGAACACATCGTCTTTAACAAATCAGATAGTTGTCTTGGCACGCCTGCGGTCTTCAATTTTGCGGTAGGGTCAAATTCCCTAACTGCTCTAGAGAATGGCTTCTCCGATGTATATCTCGGCTGCAAGGGAACCGCGGCCGTCGAATAATCTGCCCAACGGTCTTCTCTGGGAATTAGCTCTTCTTGCCGCACTATCCACGGGTTCTCCCCGAGCAGCATTCGTACAGCAGGGCTCCCGCGGCAAAGATATCGCACTTGGAGTTCACCGATTCAGACTCCAGAAGTTCCGGTGCGACATACCCAGGCGTGCCGAACCGGTCAAAACGATCAAGATCGGACGCGGCTGATCCAAGGTCCATGAGTTTCAGCCTCCTATTCTCGTCAATGGCGAAGTTGTCGGGTTTGAGGTCCAATTGAAACAGCCCAATCGAACTGTGCACGTAGTCGACAATGCCACAGACCTGAATGCCAACCTCAACCACCGTCGACCAATCGGTAGAGAGTCCACCGGTATCTTGGATGAGATTTCTCAGTGTTCTTCTGCCGAGGAACTCCAGCGACATCCAGGGGCGGTTCGAGAATGAATTCGTCCCAAAGTCGAGAACGCGGACGATCCGCGGATGTTCAATCTTTGCCAAGTATCTGGCTTCTTTCAGCAAAATCGCGGGATCAAGATCAAGCTCGCGTGTTTCCCAGAGCTTGAGTGCGGCGATTCGGTCCAGTCTCGTGTCGGTGACCTTAAACACGACAGATGTATGACCTGCGCCGAGAAACTCTTCGATTTGATACCGGCCCTCGTACCACTCTTGGATTCGGACGCCACAAGCTCTCACTCCAGGGTGATAAACGTCCTTGATCCAGCTGAAAACCGACTTGTGGGCGTGTTCCGGCATGAACCCGATCTAAGGGTTCAGAGTATCAGGTCGATGCGCCTTGATGATCCCGTCCCTGCCCTCTTGTTCGAGACGCTGCCGGGTCCGGTCCGTTTAGCGGGCCCGGCAGCACTCGTCTAAAAGACAGGACGTACCAGGAATGAGGGGCCGAAGGCGTCAACGTTGCAATCGGACTGGGAGTTCTCGACAATGACAGCGAGAGCACCCGGAGCGGCAAGATTCGAAGCGCTCAAGGCTACCATAATGGTGTTGGCGTTGACATAGGTGACATCCGGTACAAGGTCGCCGAGGAAAACAGTTGTGTTTGCCGGCGTAAAGCCCGTACCCGAGATCGTGATCATCTGGGCCGGACTCCCCACAGGAAGACTTGCCGGAGTGACCGAAGTGATTGTGAGCGGCGCGTTAACCAAGTTAAAATTCGCCGTTCCGATTACTTCGTTGGTCGCGGTGATGTTGACTGGATTGGTTGACCCGGCTACCGTCCCCCCCCAACCTGCAAACACAAGGGGAGCTGTCGGATTCGCGACAAAAGTCAGCGGGGTTCCGGAAGCGACAAATCCGTCTGCGGGCGGGAGCGGAATCACCGACACACTGCCGCCGCAGGCTGTGTTCACATTGGCAGTGACGTGGTAAAACGTGTTGTAGTTCGCGCCGACTGAGAAAAGGCCGGAAGCCGGAACCGTGATCGATCTGGTAGCCGAGGTCATGCCGTCCGTCCAGCCGGAGAATATATAGCGTGTATTGCCGTCGTAGAATGGATTCACCGGCGATGCCGCGGTAACTGAGTGCGTTGTTCCCGCGCCCCAGCCGGCATCGTTTGCCAGAGACCAAGCAGCCGGAAGCGCTTTTGAGCCGCCGCTATCTGCCGTCACCTTAGCTCCGCTTGCATTATTGTTGGTGATGTTCGTGGTAATAGCTACCTCCGGCTGTGACGCGAAACTGGCGTAAAGCGTACCGGCAATCAGATCGGATGGAAGGGTTACAGGATTGGTGGCGGGACCAAAGGTCTGACCACCCGTGTTTGGTCCGTCGAAATCGTAAAAATTGTTCCCGGCGGCAGGTACAGCTGTGAGCGTGACTAACTGACGATTGACGAAATACTGACCAGCGAGCCCTAGGAAGCTTTGGGGAGCCGGGTTCGTGGAAACGCTGCCCGCCAAAGATGTTGTTGAGATACTGTTATCCAACACGGGCACAGGGTTGTACTGGGCCAGCTTAATATAATTCACCGCATATACGGTGATTGCGGGTGCGGAATTGGGAGACCCCATCATTCCGGATCCCGGCGTGACCGTGATAGTGCGGCTGGAATTCAGGTCGGCATTCAAATCACTATTCCATCTGCCAAAGATATAGCTGGAGCCACCCACGGTTTGCGGGCCAGGCGGCACGTTCAGAGTGTGTGTAGAATTGAGGGACCAACTGAACGATTGCGGCGCGGTATAGGGAGCGCCATCTACAATGATTGGCAGTCCCTCCGGATTGCTCATCACAGTGACTTTGCTTGGCGCTGAAAAGTAGAGCCGGTTCAAAGCGTCAATGTCGCCGATGGAAAAGGTAGGCGGATCGCCGAAGGTAATTCCCACGGGAATGGACTCCATCTCGGGATTTCCGTTCCTGGTGAATCCTCTCGGACCGTATTCCATCAGAGAGCTGTAATCGTACAGGCCTAGATCCATAGTGCTGGAAAAATCCTGAGTGTACTGGCTCTGAGAAGCAGGCGCGATGTTGTTGAAGTTAAGGAAAAGATAGCTGTTCCTGTCAGTGCGCGATTGTTCATGGGCAAATCCCATGATGTGTCCCATTTCATGCAGCATCGCACTGACATTGCAGCCGTTCAGAACCCCCTGAAGGTTTTCTTTTCCTCCGGTGTACCCAAGCGTGGCATAACAGGAATTAAGACTCTGGTTGTCTAAATTGATATCTACGTAGCCTCTTTGATTAGTCCGGGGAACCCATTTGAATTGTCCTGAAAACAAAGAATTGAAAGCATTGATGGCTGCCGTCATGGTTGCGGATCCCTTGGTCGTAACATAAGGGACGGTGACAATCCCTCCAACTTTGGGCCACAAATTACTGGCCAGATTTACCGTGTTTGAGCGCGGATAAAACTTCTCGGAAACGGTCTGGCGGTCTCCGCTGTTGGGGCGGGTGCGGCGGCCAGCGCGCTCAGTGCGGCTAACCTCCCCGATCACCATATCGCCTTCCACAACGGCGAAGCCGTTTATGATTTGGTAGGTTACTGGCTTGCCATTGTAGGTGCCGGTGTAGAACTCCGGGGCATCCGCGGGAGCAGCCATAAGACTGCGCGCGCCCAAAGCCGCCAGTAACAAAATGGCTGCTAGCGCTGCTTTGGGTTGGGTTAGGCGAATACTCTTCCCGCTCTTCCGGAATGCCAAAAGCAAAAATGCCGACCCAAGAATCCAGAACGTGCCCGGCTCTGGAACAGCAGTTGGGGCGGTTACCAACGGCGCATCGATTGTAAGGTACTGTCCGGCGGTGGTTGGAAACGTGGGATCGGATGCAAAAGTAGAAACGTCCGGGACGTCGCTGTTGAAGTCTATTTGCAGAAACGAGTCGAAAATATCGCCGCCCTGAGTGGGAAGCTCACTAAAATTGCTGTCCAGGATCCCAAAGTTGAAACTGTCGAGAATCTCGGAGTCGGCCACATTGTTGGTATAGGTTACCGTGAAGCTAAGCTGCGATCCGGGCGTGAAGCCTTGGCTAAGGTAGTTGTCCGGGCTGTTGGCCTTCAGCACCACTTTGGATCGGATATCCCCCGAAGCTCCGCCGTTGGTAAGGTAGGCAGGATCGGTCGCAGGATCGAGGCCAAATCCTCCGCCAAACGAAAAGTTTGAGATAGTCACGATATTGCTGGCGTTAGTATGCGGCCCGCCGGGTGAATTTGAGGAAATAAGGGCGCCGTTTTCGCGGTCGAATTCAAGCGAATATGGTTCGTCGGCCGCAGTTGCGACGAGGACCGAAGTGTTCAGGGTGACGTTAATAGTCGACGGGCTGGCAATGCCGGAAAAGCCAATGCACAGTCCCAATACGATTCCGATCTTTTGCTTTTGCATTTAATCCTTGAATCGTCGATTGTATCACTTGGCGCGCCGGCAATAACGCGGTCTAGAATGATGAATTTTGAGTGAATTATCGCGACTTCCGGAGATGCCCGAAATCAGTACTACTGGGTCTCGTATGGTTCGTGCGCGCTGTTACTGAATTACAGGAACGGTCACCCTTCTTCCGGCTCCCCTTCCGGCGCGGGGAGCGCATCGCTATTCCCAGCCACCCAGACATACAGAGTGGGCAGCAAGAACACACCCAATATCAAAGCGGCTACCAATCCTCCGACAATCACAATCGCGAAGGGCCGCTGCGAATCCGACCCGATGCCGCGAGAGAGCGCCGCTGGCAGAAGACCAACGCTCGCAACCAGCATGGTCATCATAATGGGACGGAGCCTTCGTACGGAGCCTTCAATCGCTGCGTCTAAGATCGTCTCTCCCCGGGCGCGCAATTGATTGATGTACTCCAGCATGATGACGCCGGTTTGCACGGAAACTCCGAAAAGCGCGAGGAATCCAACTCCGGACGAAACGCTGATGTGCGTTCCTGTCATCAGCAGAGCGAGCAGGCCTCCAATCGGAGCCATAGCAACGTTGGCGATAATCAGCAGAACCCATTTCACCGACCCAAACATTGTGAAGAGGATCATGCAGATCACCAGCAGCGTAATTGGGACCACAATCGCCAAGCGCTTCTGCGAACGTTTCGCGCTTTCGTACTCGCCCGCCCAATTGATCTTATAGCCCACCGGAAGCTTAACTTGCTTCGTCACTTTAGCGATGGCTTCTTCCACCGCGCTCCCTAAGTCGCGGCCCTGAACGCTGTATTTAATTGCAACGTACCGCGAATTCTCTTCTCGATAAATTTCCGAAGCTCCGTCCAGAACTTTCACGTCGCAGATTTGATCGAGGGATACCCGCTCGCCGGACGACGCAAGCAGTCGGATATGCTCGACCGCTTCCTTCGTGGTGCGGTAGGGCGCTTCATAACGTACCACCAGATCGTAACGCTGCTCACCCTGGAGGACTTGGCTGACAGCTTTGCCCCCCACAGCGGTCTCGATGGCGTCCTGCACGTCCGCTACATTGAGACCATAGCGCGCAGCCTTCTTGCGGTTCACCGTGAATTGAAGGTTAGGCTGCCCGATCACGCGGAAGAGCCCCAGATCGGCAATTCCCTTGATCGAACGCATCACGTTCACAATCTCGCTCCCCTTCGCTTCGAGCGTAGGCAAATCTTCGCCGTAGATCTTAATCGCCAACTGGCCTTTGACACCGCTGACTGCTTCCTCCATGTTGTCGGCAATCGGCTGCGAAAAATTCCACAGCGCTCCTGGCGCCTTTTCCAGTTCACGATCGATGGCGGCAACCAGCTCCTCCTTATTCTGGCGAAACACCGGCCGCCATTGGTCCTTGGGCTTCAAATCGATAAAGTATTCGGTGTTGAAAAATCCCGTGGTATCGGTTCCATCGTCGGGCCGGCCCACCTGAGAGACCACCTGCGTCACCTCGGGAAACGACGCGATGAGCACCCTCGCCCGATCCATCACCGAGATGCCGGAGGACGGGCCTGTGCTGGGGGCCAGCGTCGCCCGCGCCCAAATGGCTCCCTCATCCAAATGCGGCAGAAATTCGGACCCGATGATTCCGCTCGTCATCATCCACACGGATCCGAAAAAAGCGGCAGCGGCGATAGCCACTGTAATCCAGCGCAACCGGATCGCCCGGCGCAGCAGCCACTCGTATCCATTGCTGATTGCAGTCATGGCCGGGTTGCGCCATTCAGTGACATGTTTGCCGAACATGAAGCTGCAAAGCACCGGGGCAACTAGCATGGCGAACATCAGCGCTCCCAATAATGCGAAGGAGACCGTCCAGGCCATCGGCTTGAAAAGGCGGCCTTCCACGCGCTGCAAGGTAAAGATTGGGATGTACGCCGTGATGATGATGCCGATCGAGTAAAACACTGGCCTCTGCACTTCATGCGCGGCTTTGCGAATGGAATTAATGCCAGATTTGCCATCGTCGCGGTGATGCCCCAGATAGCGGATGATGTTCTCCACCATCACCACAGCGCCCTCCACCACCATTCCGAAATCAAGCGCTCCCAGAGACAAGAGGTTGGCGGGTATTTTGTTTAGGTCCAGGCAAATCGACGCAAACAGCAGCGAAAAGGGGATTGTCAGCGCGACGATGAATGCGCCGCGCAGATTTCCCAGAAACAGGAACAGGATCACCGCCACTAGAACGATGCCCTCGGTAAGATTGTGCAAGACCGTGTGAGTGGTGTAGCTAAGCAGATCGCTCCGGTCCAGATGCGGAACGATCTTCACTCCGGTTGGAAGAATGTGTTCGTTCAGCTCTTTTACCTTGTCGTGGATCCCCACCAGCGTTGCATCGGAATTCGCGCCTTTTCGCAGCAGTACGATTCCTTCCACTACGTCATCGTTGTCTACGACTTTTCCTTCCTTCCTGTGGATGGCTTTGCCGAGTTTGCCCAACCGGATTCGCGGACCCTGAGAAACCGTTGCGATGTCTTTCACGCGCACCGGCGTGCCGTTCTGCGCTTTAATTACGGTCTCTTCGATGTCGTTCACGCTGGCTATGAGGCCGATCGCGCGCACGTTGATCTGCTGCATGCCGGTTTCGAGGAAGCTGCCGCCGGCATTCACGTTGTTGTTGGCCAACTGCTGCTCTACCTGCCCGATGGTGAGGCCGTAAGAGATCAGCTTGTTCGGGTCCACGCGCACCTGGTATTCGCGGGTGGTTCCTCCGAAACTGCTGACGTCCACCACGTTCGGAACGGATCGGAACTGCTTTACGATCGTCCAGTCTTCGAGGGACTTCAGCGCCATTACGTCGTAGTTCGGGTTCTTGCTGGTCAGCGTATAAAAGTAGATCTGGCCCACAGGGCTGTAGTCCGAGCCGATCTGAGGCTGCAAGCCGGTCGGCAGGTTCACCTGCGAGAGCCGCTCGAGCACTTTCTGACGGTTCCAGTCGTTTAACGATTGATCGTCAAAAATCAGGCTCAGACTTGAAAGGCCGAAGATCGAAACGGATCGCAAATGTTCCAGATGAGGAATTCCGTTCATCACGATCTCTAACGGAATCGTGACCTGTTGCTCTACTTCTTCGGCGGCGCGTCCGGGCCACTGGGTAATCACCTGCACGTAGTTGTTGGCCACATCAGGATAGGCTTCAACTGGCAGGTTATGGAACGAAATGGCGCCCCAGATCAGCAGGAGGATCGTAACCAGCACGATCAGAAAGCGATTGTTGAGAGCGAAATCGACAAGAGCGCGAATCATTGCATCGCCCCGTGGGCGGGGCGCTCCGAACGCGCGTTCTTCACAATCCCCAGGAACCGGCGGGCCAACTCGCGGATCCAGTTCTGGTTCCTTTGGCGGATTGCCTCATGCGGAAGCAACTCCCGGCCAACTCCGATCGCGTTCGCTCCGGCATGAATAAACTGTGCGGCCGTCTGTTGATTCACGCCTCCCGAAGCAACCAGGCGAATGTGGGGAAAGGGACCCTTCAGGGCACGGATGTAACTCGCTCCGCCGACGCTCGAACAAGGGAAGACTTTGACGAAATCCCCGCCGGCCTTGCGCGCCATCATCACCTCGGTCGGAGTTAGCGCGCCGGGAATCATGGCTACATCGTTCTTCAACGCAAAAGCGAGTATCTCGGGATCCAGCCCAGTGCTCGTCAGAAACGCCGCCCCGGCACCCAGACAAATGCGGGCCTCTTCCAGGTCCAGAACGGTGCCCGCACCAACGATTACTTCCTCGTTGCTCCCTTTCAGCTCTGCAATCACGTCGGCCGCGCCGGGAGTGGTCATCGTGATTTCCACAATCGGAATTCCAGCGCTGAAAAGTGTTCGCGAGGCAAACAGCGCATCGTCCGCCGAAGAGGCTCGCACGGCGGGAATGATGCCGATCTCCTCGATGCGGCTCAGCATTTCGGCTCTCGTCACTGTTCCGCCGTGTTCTGGAAAATGAGAGCCCGCGCCACCACTTGCTGGCCGGGTTTGATGCCTGACAAGATCTCCTGCATATTGCCGGGCAGCATTTCTCCACTCACCACCTCAACGCGCTGAAACTTGCCGTCAGTCATTGGGACGTAGACCCAATCATGGTCATGCAGATGCAGCACCGCCGAGGTAGGAACTGTGGCGTTCTTATGCAGCTCCAATCCGTGGAATGTCGCGGTCACGAACATGCCGAAGCGGAGCATGCCGGAATTCTTCAGCTCAAGCCGGACCTTCGCCGTGCGAATTGCGGGATCCAGGGTTTGGCCGACGTTCGCCACGCGGCCTTTAAGCACCTGATTTGGGTACGCGTTGAGATGAATATCCGCGTATTCGCCAAGTCGAATGAAGGGAAGGTCGTTCTCATATACATCGCACAGGATCCAAACATGCGAAATATCGGAGATTGTGAATAAATTGGGCGAGTTGTCCAGCGTCTTCACTCCGGCTGCAGCCGTCACATTCTGCTCCGTGATCACGCCTGAAATGGGAGCGTAAATGTTGACCAGCGAGCTCGGCTGGCTCATATCGGCTCCCAGCACGCGCAGGCGCTCAGAAGTAGTCTCGACCGTAACTCTTGCCTTGTCCTCGACGCTCTGCGCCACTTGGAGGTCCTTCTGAGCGATTGCGCCTTTTTCGTAAAGAAGCTTGGATCGGCTCAGTTGACTATTCGCCAGTTGTTCATCCACGACAGCCTGTTTGCGATCGGAGAAGGCTTGAGAAATGTCGGCGCTTTGCACCCGCATGAGAAGTTGGCCTTTCGTAACGGTATCTCCAATTCGCGCGCGGAGATCCACCACCCTGCCGGAGGACAACGAGATCACCGGGACATTCCGCGAAACATCGGAGGTCACCGCCCCGGTGACGTTCAAGTCGGGCGCGTGTACCCGTTCACCCGCCGCGACGAGCGGAAACTCCCCAGGGCGATCCACCTTGATCGCGCCATCGTTTCCCTCGTGCTCGATCGTAGTTGGCGGAGGTGCCGTAGATGTTGCCTTCGCGTCCGCGCCGGGTCCGCAGCCAGCGGCGAGAAAACATACGAGCACACAAGAGCTCGCCAGAATGACGACACTACGAGTCACTGAATCACCTCCCGCCCCGCTGCAAGATTCAACTGGCTGGCCGCTGTTAAATATGAACCAATCAGATTCAAGTAGTTCAACTGAATACTTCGGTAGTCCTGCTGGGCCTGGAGAAAATCGATCAAAGACGCACCTCCGTTTTGGTAGGAGAACAAGATCGTTTCACGCACTCGCACCGCTCGCTGCAAGTAATTGGCCTTGTACGTTTTCAGCAGTGTCAGGTTGCTGGTTATAGTCCCGTAGGCCGAATCGACATCGCTAAATACTTGCGCTTCTGTCGCATCGCGCAGCCGTTGATTGCGGCTGATATCCAGTTGGGTTCGAGCTTTCTCACCCTGATTACGGTCGAAAATCTTCAAAGGGATCGTGACGCTTACGCCAAAATAAGCCGGGATCGGAGGATTGCGAGCGAAATCGACCCCGAAGATCGGGTCGGTCGATCCGTTTGCAAAGGCCAGACGATTCTCAGTTCTTGCCTTGTCCACCGATTGCAGCGCTGCCTTAAGATCCGGTCTGGTGTCGAGTGCCACTCTGCGCAACTCTTCCACATCAGCAATCTGGTCGGGCGCGTCGTACGGTCCGGTAACATCGAACTGCTGAACTGGCGTGCGGTCGTTCAACAAAGCTAGAAGCTGAATCTTGGCTGTCCGCAGGTTTACGGTAGCCGTCTGCAAGTCGGTTTCGTATTGCACGCGCTGCAGTTCCAGCCGATCAAGGTCTACTTGCGCAATATCGCCGGCCTGCCTGCGATCCCGGCTTACCTTAAGCACTTGGTCGTAGTACGTGAGGTTTTCCTGCGCCAGGGCGACGATCGCCTTTTGTTGCAGGGCTTGCACGAACGCATTTCGCAGATTGAAGAGGAGCGTTCGCTGCTGGTCGGCCAATTGCGAGATGGCGACTGCGGTGGCTTGCTTGGCGCTCTCCAACCGAAGTTCGCGCTTGTTCCGCCGCTCGTGGAGATAACTTCCCGAAAAGAAAGGCAGCGTATTCGCGAACGGGCGGTAGGGGGTCGTCGGGAAGGGGTCGACCTGATCGACGGTGGTAGTAAAGTCCGGATTCGGGCGCAGATTCGCCGTGATTTCCTGAGCGCGGGACTGGTCAATACCGATTCTGGCCGCCTGAAGCGTGGGATTCGTGGATTCAAAGCGCTCTCGAACTTCCGACCAGCTAAGAGCCTTTTGAGCTTGCAAGCAACACGCCGCCGCAAACGCAATGAACAACGCTCGCGCTGTCCGCAATCCTGGCCACCGCCGGTAATTTGGCTTTTCCGCCGACACTCAACTCTCAGTGTATAGATTGAGTCCGGCGACTACCATCGATCATTCGGCTGGATCTTTCGGCGATATCTTTGAGCCAAGACGTTGGGGAATGCTCATTTTCCCTCAACAATAGAAGAGCGGGATCCGGTGCGGCGGCCCTTGTGGAACGATACATTGAAACGAGACCGGATGCAAGCAATCTTTATTTCTCGCCTGCTTCAAGGTAGCCGAACGACGGTGCTGCTATGGGCCGGATTCTTGATTACCTTGATCGCGCTGGTCGATTGGCATTTCGAAGAGAATATCTCCTTCCAATTTCTCTACCTGTTCCCTATGCTGATGGTAGGCGGCTGCTTGTCGCGCTGGCAGATCGCCGCGGTTGCCGCACTTTGCGCAGGACTCGGAGAGGTATTCGATCCATTCCCCTGGACCCTGCCGCTGGGCATCTCGCGTTTAATTCTGGCGTTCGCGGCCTTCTTCGGCGCAGGCGCTTATGGATTCGAGTTCGTTCGTACTCGACGAGTGGAGAACGAACATTTACGAGAGATCGAAAGGGAGGTGGAACTTCGCCGGGGCACGGAAGAACAACTTCAATTTTTGATCTCCAGCAGTCCTGCGACAATCTTCACCCTCGATGCCAAACGCGACGTGTTGCTCGCCAATGAGGCCGCGCACAGGCTGTTTGGCGTGGAGCCAGGCAAGCTTCCAGGTCAAGCCATCGCCCGTTTTCTGCCCGCGCTAGCCACTGTTCCTACGTCCGCGAAAGAAGCGCCGCTCTTCCACACCGAAATGGAGTGCCGCGGCCGGCGGCAAGACGGTGAAGTGTACTTGGCGCACGTTTGGTTTTCCACTTACCAGACGATGTCCGTTCCTCGCCTTGCGGCAATTGTCTTTGATGCGTCGGAAGAGCTGCGCGACCGCGCTGAGTTCAATCTGCAGCAAATCCTCTCTGGATCCAAAGTCTTGGTAGCGGCGTTGTGTCATGAGATCCGTAACGTGTGCGGCGCTATCGCGGTGGTTCATACTAAGCTCGCTCGCGACCGGCAATTGGCGGCTAACGAGGACTTTAGCGCGCTCGGAACGCTTGTGCTTGGACTCGAAAAGATGGCTGGCTTGGAGCTGCGTCAGACTACTCACTCGGTTGCTGAAAGCATCGACGTCCGTTCCGTGCTCGAAGAATTGCGGATCGTAATCGAGTCATCCTTCCAGGAATCCGAGATGTCAATTCGCTGGGAGGTGGCCGAACTTTCTCCCCGTGTTTGGGCTGACCGGCAAGCACTCTTGCAGGCATTCTTGAACATCGCCAAGAACAGTCAGCGCGCCATGGAGGGGCAAGCTCGAAAGGAGCTCATTGTTCGAACCTCGGTTGAGGGAAATACTTTTGAAGTCCGATTTATCGACAGCGGACCCGGCGTTTCCAATCCCGAGCAGCTCTTCGAACCGTTTCAGCCTGGAGCGCAGGCGTCCGGCCTGGGGCTGTATCTCTCGCGAACTTTTGTCCGCGCTTTTCAAGGCGATATTCAGTATGAGCCGCAGTCGCGGGGATGCTGCTTTGCAGTGTTGCTGGCCATGGCCTCGGACCACGAGCTCGACATGGCGGCGAGAACCTGATGGCCAAGACTCAGCTTTTGCTGCTCGACGATCATGCTCTCTTTCGGGTGATGCTCAGCCGATTGCTGGAGACGGAGCCCGATTTTCGAGTGGTGGCACAGTGCTCGTGTACCCAGGAGGCGCTGGGAGCGCTAGGGCGCAGTCACGTGGATCTGGTGCTCCTGGATTATGATTTAGGCAACAGAGAGACTGGACTGCAGTTCATCCGGCGAGCTCGGGAGGCCGGCTACAAAGGCCGGATTTTCATCGTCACTGCAGGCATGAACGACGCCGATTATGTCCGTGCGCTTGGACTCGGAATCTGCGGCATCTTTCTCAAGCATAGTTCGCCGGAACTCCTGACTGAAGCCATCCACAAGGTGATGGCAGGCGAGACGTGGATCGACCAGCGTTGCGTCCAGGGACTCGTCAAGGCGGTTGAAAACCAAGGCCGCCAGTCGCGGGGGAATCAGTTAAGCGAGCGCGAACGCGAGGTACTGAAAGGCGTCTTCGCGGGATCGAGCAATAAAGAAATTGGCGCACATCTGAATATCTCCGAAGCTTCGGTAAAATCGGCACTCCAGCAGCTCTTCATGAAGACAGGAGTCCGGACGCGCAGCCAGTTGGTTCGCGTCGCGTTGGAAGAGTATGGGACGGCCTTGGGCTTTTAGAGTGGATCACTTGCGGACGACCGCGAAGTACGTCATGGCTGAGAGACGCTTGGCAAACTCGAATCGAATCACCGTCAGTGCATCGTGGATGGTCCCGGCGTCCCATCGGACCAAGTGCCGGCCAAAACCATGAAGACGGTCACCCGTTCTTCCGGATCGTTCCCCGCTATCACCGGCGAGCCAGGCAGATTGGCTCCCCAGCTTTTCACAGCATCACCCGAAACGAAAAACATGAGATGGGGATGCCAGCTCATGTCGTCGTCGCTCAGGTACTGCTGCTTCGCCATCATGTAGCACATCGCTCCCGCAGCCAGCGCGGGTAGTTCCTTCTTTTCCAATGCGGACGTAGTAGCCGCGAGGATCTGTGCTTTTGATTTTTGTGCCAGCACAAGTTTGGTTTTCTTCAGAAAGATGGGCAGAAACGTCCTTGAGGCTGCCGGATTGAAGCAATTTGGGGCGCGGACCTTAGGGTTCCAGAATTCCGGGTCATCGGTCGGCTTCGCCCAGGATCGCTCGACGATGCAGACGAAGCCATTCGAGCCCTTCAGGGCAGTTGCGTAGCCATCCCGTCGCAGCACCATCACTTCGGCTGCATCCGAAATCGATGCCGGAGCGGAACTCCGGGCCAGCGCGATCTCAGCATTCTCGTCCGGAATCAGATACTGATCGAGAGGAGCCATGACCGGATAGGGAGCCTTCACAGCTTGCGCTCGTGCACAGGCCGGCCAGAGGAAAAGAATCGGAATAACGAATGCTAACGCTGTGATCCTAATATTGTTTTTTGGCATTTGATTCTCCTATGAAAAGCATTTTTGTCAGGTTTTGAGCCGCTAACCGCAGGCGGCGCAATGCACCGCTGATAAATGGTATCCGATTCGTCCTGACAAACCGTTTGTGTCTGGGTTCTTCATAGTTCTTCATGATATTCGGCAACCCGAGGTTAACCCTGAGGCGGACCGTCGGTGACCTGCGGCAATGCCAGACTGGAAGCTGTTTTCGTTCGTCATTGTATTTTCTCCGGGATTATGGAGCAGCTTGGTATTTGAGTCCCGAATTTTTGCTCTTCGTACTCCTAATTGGGCATCCAATGCGATTAGGGAGGATTTGACCATGAACACTACCGGCAACACAATCCTGATCACGGGCGGCGGCTCCGGAATTGGCCGAGGGCTCGCAGAAGCCTTCCAAAGCCTCGGAAACCACGTCATCATCGCTGGCCGCCGTAAGCAGGCACTTGACGAGACAACAGCGGCCAACCCGGGCATGACCTCCGTTGAGCTGGACATTGAAGATCCTGCCAGCATCCGAGATGTGGCAGTTCGTCTGGCGACTCACTACCCCGCGCTGAACATCCTGATCAACAATGCAGGGATCATGCGCGCGGAAAAGCTACATGCCCAACAGGGCGATCTCGCCGATGCGGAAGCCATCGTCGCCACCAATCTTCTAGGCCCGATCCGCCTCACCGCAGCGCTTCTGCCGTTGCTGCAAAAACAGCCCCACTCTGCGATCGTGAACGTGTCTTCCGGCCTGGCTTTTGTTCCCTTGGCCCCCACCCCGACTTATTGCGCAACCAAGGCCGCCCTGCACTCGTACACGCAATCGCTCCGCTATCAACTCCGCGACTCCACCACCGAAGTTCTCGAACTGATCCCCCCGTACGTCGCGACCGACCTCATGAACGGGGCCTCCGACCCTCGTGCGATGCCGCTGGACAAGTTCATCGCGGAGGCGATGGCAATCCTGAAAACCCGGCCGACGCCTCCAGAGATCTGCGTGGAAATCGTGAAGACTCTCCGCTACGCTGCCGAGAGTGGTCATTATGACTCGGTCTTCCAAGGGCTCAACAAGGCAATGGAGGACGCCTCTCATTAGAGTCACGTTGCGGATGAGAACATGGTATGGAGTTTAAAAATGAAAACGCACATCCTGTATTGCACGGTTCTCTTGGCCTCGACGCTGGCTGCCGCCGAGGTTCCGCCGTCAGAGACTCAGATCGCGGCTGCAATTCTCGCCGCGCCTAGCGAGCTCCGCGAAGGCGCTGCCGTCCTGGGCTACAATCCCCAAGGACAGTTGGTCAAACTTCGAGAAGGCAAGAACGAACTCATCTGCCTTGCCAGCGATCCGGCCAAGAGTTCATTGAGCGTCGCTTGTTACCACCGGGAACTCGAACCGTACATGGCTCGCGGACGCGAACTCGTAGCTCAGAAGGTTACAGGGCAGCAGCGCAATGACGTGCGATGGAAGGAGGTTGCGGAAGGAAAACTCTCGCTGCCGCGCGAACCTCGAACGCTCTACGTACTCACGGGTTCCGGCTTCGATGCCGCGAGCGGGAAGGTGACGGACTCGTACCTGCGCTGGGTGATTTATGTGCCGTTCGCCACGCCTCAATCGACGGGCCTGTCCACGAAGGCGAGCGATGGCGCACCCTGGCTGATGTCCCCCGGAACTGCGGGTGCCCACATCATGATCAATCCCCCGAAGAAATAAGCGTGCCGGGACCGCAGTTGCAAGTTACGGCGTCAAAGATCAAGCTGAATCACATGGGTAAGGTAGAAATGGACTGGACAGGCTGCGAACTGGTTGAACGGATACCGGTAAGGTATCCGGACGGACTATCGTACGCGGAACTCGCATTATTCCCGACGCGATTGCATCCCCGACCCAGAACCTAAGACCTGCCATTTTACGGCGACAACCGGTTGATTGTCCATCCACCATCCTGCCTCTTATAAAGGAGTCGATCGTGCAGTCTGCTCGGACGGCCCTGCCAGAATTCAATAGACTCCGGCACAACTCGGTATCCACCCCAAAATGGTGGGAGCGGGATCGGCTTTCCCGCATACTCAGCCTCCAGCTTGGCAACACGCGTCGCCAAATACTCCCGATCCGATATTGTTTCGCTCTGGTGCGATGCCCAAGCACCAACTTGACTCCCCTGCGGCCGCGAATGAAAGTAGGCGTCCGACTCCTCGCGGCTCACCTTCTCCGCACGTCCTGTAATACGCACCTGCCTTTCCAGTTCAGGCCAGAAGAAAGTTAACGCAGCCGCGGGGTTCTCGTTCAGTTCCCGCCCCTTTTGGCTTTCGTAGTTAGTGAAAAACACGAAGCCACCCTGGTCCACTCCTTTCAACAGAACGATTCGAGCCGACGGGCGACCGTCGGGAGTTGCAGTCGCCAGAGTCATCGCGTTCGGCTCCTTCAACCCCGAAGCTCGTGCTTCGGCGAACCACTTCTCAAACTGCGCAAATGGATCTGCATCCAGATCGCTTTCCACCAGGCCACCCATAGCATAATTCTCCCGAAGATCCGCAAGCGAGAGGTTGGCCGATTGGCGCTTCGGCACTACGATATAGCCCCACTGCGAATCGCCCAAAACCTCGTTACGTTCCCGACCCCAATACCACCAATGAGCCGCCACGTAAGCGCAGGTGATTGAATCCAACTGATCTTCGAGCGCCTTGATCTCGGTGCCGGTAGACGGAATCTGCGGCAGATCGTTCAAGGCCAGGACTGGTGTAAATTTCGGAAATCCGCTGAGCATCAAGCTCCGCAAGCGCCCCAATTCGGCCCGGCGTTCGGCCACGCTGCCGCGCTTGTACTTGACGATCCGGTCCAATTCATGGAGTTGCACGATGGCGGCATGGGGATGGACTTCGATTTGAAAGCGACCGCTCGCCCTGGGACGCATCCGGTCGCCATGCGCAAACCCCCGATTGGCTAGCTCACGGCTGATCCCCGTAGTTCGTTTCCAATAATTTCGCTCCCGGCTGGCGGGGTAGGAGCCAGCATGATATTTCCCGAACTTGGAATGCGCCATCTTATCCACCTCGCGCATGCCACTCTCATTGGGGATCACCAGCGGCGCGTCCACTCCGATTACGGTATCCTCAGAGGCGTGGCGGTCCACCCATTTCAAGATGTCGGCGAGTTCGGTTTCAAGCTGGAGATCGGACAAACGAAGCCAACTTCCGGTCCACTCCAGGCAGGCCAAGCCGCTGGCTTTGCCCTCCCAGCCAAAGTCGATCCCGAGAAAACGAAGCGGCACGGTGCTTAGATGCCCCCCAGAGTTGCTCCGCCGTTTCTAAACTGCTGCAACGATATATAGATATATTCCTTGACGTACTACTACAGGTTGGGTGATGATTGCAAACAGCCGCATTAGCCCCCGCGATTTGTGACAATTCGATTTAGAATACCCCAGGAACGGAGACAGCATGGGACAGCTCAGCGTCGATCTTAGCAACAGAGTCAGTCAGTTGCGCCAGCAACAGTCGAAGAAGGCACTCCTCGTTGAGGAGCGGACCGGGATCAGCTTTCCCAAATACTTTACCAGGAAACTGGAACCGGGCAAAACGCCTTATGACGAGATCCAATGGGAGCTGCGCACCGCCGTCATTGGCAACGATAAGGGTGCCGTCATTTTCGAACAGCAGGATGTCGAGATACCCGTCGATTGGTCTCAGACAGCCACCAACATCGTCGCGAGCAAATACTTCCACGGGAAGCTGGGTTCGCCCGACCGCGAAAGGAGCGTCGCCCAGCTCGTTCATCGGGTGGTGGACACAATCGCCGATTGGGGCAAACAGGATCGCTATTTCAAAACGGATGCGGATGGTGAGAACTTCCGGAATGAATTGGCCCACCTGATGCTAACCCAGAAGGCGTGCTTCAATTCGCCGGTGTGGTTCAACGTGGGCGTGAAGGAAGCTCGCGGTTACGGCTTTTACTTCGATGAAGCCAGCGGATCGGTTCATCAGCTTGCTAAGGGATCCGCGCGTCCGCAATGTTCGGCGTGCTTCATCAACTCCGTGGGGGACACCCTCGAGTCCATTCTGGAACTGGCCAAAACTGAAGGCATGCTGTTCAAGTGGGGTTCGGGGACTGGCACGAATCTGTCGAGCCTGCGCGAGGAAGAAGGCATTCTCTCAGGCGGCGGTCGGGCTTCGGGACCGCTCAGTTTTATGAAGGGCTTCGATGCCTTCGCGGGCGTCATCAAGTCTGGCGGCAAGACTCGGCGCGCGGCGAAGATGGTGATTCTAAATTCCGACCATCCCGATATCGAGAAATTTGTTTGGTGCAAGGCGAAGGAGGAGAAGAAGGCGCACACTCTGATCGATGCCGGCTACGACGGCTCGTTCGATGGCGAGGCCTATAGCTCCATCTTCTTCCAAAACGCGAACAACTCCGTGCGCGCCACCGATGAATTTATGGAGGCGGCCTCGGAAGATCGCGATTGGTGGACCAAGTCGGTTGTCACAGGACAGCCAGTCAAGCGGCTCAAGGCCAAGAGCCTGCTCAGGCAGATCGCCGAGGCCACCCACCAGTGCGGCGACCCCGGCATGCAGTTCGATACCACCGTCAATCGGTGGCACACTTCGAAGGCTACCGGGCGAATCAACGCGTCCAATCCCTGTTCCGAATACATGTTCCTGGACGATTCGGCCTGCAATCTGGCGTCGCTGAATCTGATGAGATTTATGGGGCCGGGTGGCGAGTTCGATGTCGAAGCGTTCCGGCATGCGTGCGACACGATCACGTTGGCGCAAGAAATCATTGTGGATAACGCAAGTTACCCGACCGAACGGATCGCCAAGAACTCGCATGATTTTCGCCCGCTCGGTCTCGGATTCGCCAATCTCGGCGCGATGCTGATGTCCATGGGCATCCCGTACGACAGCCAAAACGGCCGCGCGTGGGCTGCCGGGATCACGTCGGTGATGTGCGGGCAAGCGTACCTGACCAGCGCCCGCATCTCCGAAGCCACCGGACCGTGCCCTGGTTACGCTCCGAACGAGAATTCGTTCCTGGAAGTAATTCAGCTGCATCGGCACGCCGTGAACCATATTGATAACCGCCGTGTTCCCGCGGATCTTTTTCAGGCGGCAGGCACGGTCTGGAAGGACGCCTACGAACTTGGCGAGCGCGCGGGGTTCCGCAATGCGCAGACCACGGTGATCGCGCCCACCGGGACCATCGGATTCATGATGGACTGCGACACCACCGGGATCGAGCCCGACCTAGCGCTGGTGAAGTACAAGAAGCTGGTAGGCGGCGGCGTGATCAAGATCGTGAACAACACCGTGCCGCAAGCCTTAATCAAGCTCGGCTACAGCCCGGAACAGGTGGAAATGATCGTCAGCCACATCGATTCCACCGGAACCATCGAGGGCGCGCCCGGCTTGTTGGAAGAACACCTGCCGGTGTTCGATTGCAGTTTCCGCCCGCAGAACGGGAAGCGCTTCATCCATCACATGGGGCACGTGCGCATGATGGCGGCGGTGCAGCCTTTCGTCTCCGGGGCAATTTCGAAGACCATCAATATGCCGGAGGAATCCACGGTCGAGGAGATCATGGAGGCCTACACCGAGAGCTGGCGTCTGGGCCTGAAGGCGGTGGCGATCTACCGAGACAATTCAAAGCGCATTCAGCCGATGAGCTCGGGCACTGGAAAGGGCGAGAAGAAGCCCACGGTTGCAGTCGCGGCCGCAGTGACGGAGAAGATCGTATACCGCCCGGTGCGCCGCAAGCTGCCGGACGAACGCCAGTCGATCACTCACAAGTTCTCGATCGGCGGCCACGAGGGATACATCACGGTCGGCATGTACGACGACGGATCGCCTGGCGAGGTTTTCATCTCGATGGCTAAGGAAGGCTCCACGATTTCGGGCCTGATGGACAGCTTCGCCACGTCGATCAGCTATGCGCTCCAGTACGGCGTGCCGCTGAAGTTCTTCGTGGATAAGTTTAGCCACGTTCGGTTCGAACCCAGCGGGTGGACCGGCAACCCGCAGGTTCCCTACGCGAAGTCCATCATGGATTATATTTTCCGCTGGATGGGCGCGAAGTTCCTCGGGCCGGAGTATGCGGTGAGCGAGGCCGGGGATGCGAAAGTATTGCGTGCCACCGAGCCCGAGAGTCAGCAAGCGTTGCCCTTTAGTCCGGTGGTGAGCGACGCTCCGCTCTGTTCGGAGTGCGGTGGATTGATGACGCGCAATGGCAGCTGCTACAAGTGCGAGAACTGCGGGGGAACTAGCGGCTGCAGTTAATGGCGTCGTTGCGCTCGTAGGGCAGCCGCTCGATTTTTGGCGGCTGCTCCCCGCTGTTCTCAACCGTGTAGCTTCCGCTCAATTTACAACGCCTCGTCAGCAACGCGATGGGCCCGTCAGGTTCTTGAAAGCCAGCGGCTACCGCAAGAAACGAAGATGGCTTGGCCCATCGCGGGGTTCGCTTCGCGGCTTGTCGGTCGGAGTGCTATACTCCACGTTCTATCGTCCCAAAAGAAGGGTACCCTTAGGAATGAGCAACATCGAGCAATACTACAAAAACTGCAAAACTTTTCGCGAGCAAATTGCTCGAATCGAACAACACATCAAAGGCAACGGCATCTATACAGCATTCGATTTCAGCAGGGTGCAATCGATTTTGGCCGATTATGAAAAGTGGGCGCAGGCTAACAGCGGGGTTATCGATGCCGCCCTGAAGACAGTGAACTCATAAGTCTCCTTTTCCCGGGTGGATCGCTCGCGATATGACTCGCTCCCAAGCGAGAGCGCCTCTGGTCTGGCTAGGTTCCGTGCGCGCATGGGTAACCTTGTGCAAGGTTTGGGCGGCGATCATCGTACTTTCACATCGCCGCGAATTGGATCCTGACGCATTCAGCTATTTGCAGATGGCCGCGAGGGCGGCTAATGGCGATTTTCCGCAGAAACGACTCCCGTCGGTTTTGTGTGTTCTTAAAATTCGGGATCGATTGGCTGAAAACTGTCTCGCGTAGCGGCGCGAAGGCGCTGGTTAGCATTGACCACCCGACATATGTTAATCAGATTACATGGCAAGACCTTCCTGTTAGCTCCTTTCAGTTTCACGATTATTGGATCGGCTGCAAGTTCCCGTAATTCTAAATTCGCAGTTTGAAGATCCTCGCCACGCATCAACGCTTCGCCTCTCAATCGCGTGCGCGGACCTGTAGCGCGACCACGATCACATTTAAGCGCCGTTAACCGCCGAATTTAGGGTAATCACTCCACATCGAATTTCTCGCGAGTCTCATAAGTCTGACCGCCAAAATTATCTCGGACCGTAAGCACCACCGTATACTGACCCTTCTTCAAATCTTTCGGCAGATTGAGACTCAGAATGCCTGGCGTATACCGCTGAGGATAGAAAGACTGGTTCTTCTCGTCCGCCGCCCGAGCTTGTTCGTATGTGGTCTCACCGTTCGGCTTGAGAACCCGGAGCCCGTACTCGACATCGAACTGATTCTTGTCTCCGAGCTTATATCCCGTCATATCGAAGCGCGCCCAAACTGTGTCCCCCGGACGGTACGCAGCCACCTGCAACGGATCCTTGTCGTCCTCAGTCCTTAAGAATCGAAAATTTCTCACCACCAGCGTCTCGCTCACCGCTACGGCTCTCCCCTGCACAGTCATCGAAACCGATCCTTCAGCCTCCGCTTTGCCATATTCGTCCTTCACCTTGACGGTGACCGTATATGGGCCTGAATCGGCCAGTGCCGGGAGCGCGATGGTGTGCCGGATCTTAGGACGCCACTCCTTGTCCTCCGGCGAGAGGTCGGCCGCGACCTTCCCAGCCTCTACCGGAAGGATCAGGGTTCCCTTCGCATCCCGAGCTTCGATTTGGTACGAAAGAAAGATTTTTGGGGGCTCGTCACCTTGACGTGCAAATCCGGAAACCTTGCAACTGAAAAAGACCGTGTCTCCAGGAAGCATCTTGTAGCCGGAGAAAAACGGCGTCCCGTCCTCCGATTGAGCCAAAGCAATTTCTTCGATTTTGAGTTTCTTGTCCTCCGCGCCTTCGAGAGCGAACATGGCACAGAGCGAAAGGAGTATAAGGTATCTCATCGAGTTGCCGATACTTCCATTGTATGGAACCGTTCACGCCTTTAAATGCATCAACGACAGTGTAAAAGGGAGTTTGCCTTGCCATTTTTCCTGATTCTGCTTCTAGCGCTGTTGGGGTGTCCTGCCGCGAACGGGCAGGCCGAACACCCGCTGACTGGAAGAAAGATCGCTCCCGTGATGGGGTATGCCGGGGCCGAGTGGCTCGAGCGCTCCGAGCGGGAGAAAGAAGAAGCTCCCGAAATGGCCATTGAGGCCATGGGCGTGTTGAAGGGCATGAACGTGGCGGATATCGGCGCAGGCACGGGTTATTTCTCTATTCGACTTGCGGGCAAGGTGGGGCCGACAGGGCGCGTATACGCCAATGATGTTCAGCCAGAAATGCTGGCGCGCATTCGTGAGCGAACTGCCAAGCTCCATCTAACCAACATCGAAACCGTGCTCGGTTCCGAGGCTGACCCTAGGCTGCCGATCGGGAAAATGGATATCGTGCTTCTCGTAGACGTCTACCATGAATTTTCACAGCCGCAGCGAATGCTGGATGCGATTCGAACCTCACTGAAGCCGGACGGGCGCTTGGTGCTACTGGAATACCGCAAAGAAGATCCAACAATCCCCATTCGGCCGGACCACAAGATGAGCATTCCGGAAGTTCGAACCGAGTTGGAAGCCCAAGGGTTTAGGATGGAGAAGGTTCTGGATACTTTACCCCGCCAGCATTTGTTCTTTTTCGTCAAGACGCTGTGAGTCCCTCGTGCTGGACCCATTTCCTGGATCGCTGCATTCTATTTTTCATAGATCCGGTGGACGGACGCTGGAAGTGATAGAATCAAATCAAACTATTGCTTGCAACCCGAATTTCCGGCTTGCGTCTATTTAGTGGAGCGAGCAAGGGAACCACGGGACATGATAGCTGAGCACGAAAATATGACCTCCTCTCCAGCACCTGAGCTCCTAGGCGCGGAAAATCCCGACATTCACCTTCAGCGGCTTTTGATGCCTGACGTTGAAGAGCCTTGGTATCGGTCGTTCTTCAAGAACATCAAGGAACTAATCAACCCCCCCAAGCTCCCGCCGTTAGAGCTTACGTCCACTCCTGTACCTGTTCAGGATATCTGGGGATCCTACGGTGGGCAGGAGAAAAGGGCCGGTTTCACATCGCTCCTGATTCACGTCAGCGTAGTGGCCTTAGCTTTTTTGATTGGCACAAACAAAACGGTTCAACAGGCTGTTAAGGATAAGATCACACTCATCGCGCCCGACCTTGCTCCCTATAAGCCCGCTCCTGCCAAGAAGGATCTACGAGGAGGAGGAGGCGGTGGCGGCGATCGATCTCCTACACCTCCCAGCAAAGGCAAACTTCCAAAGCTCGCCGATAAACAGTTTGTTCCTCCGATGGCTGTAATTCATAACGAACACCCAAAGCTGGTGATGGAGCCTACGCTCGTCATTCAACCTGATGCCAATATTCCTCGGGTAGACATGGCGCAGCTTGGCGACCCCTTGGCCAAATCCGGAATCGCATCGAACGGTCCGGGAGCAGGCGGCGGCATTGGTTCCGGTCCGGGAGGCGGCGTTGGATCGGGTCGTGGCGCGGGTTACGGTCCAGGGTCTGGCGGAAATATCGGCGGCGGGGCCTACAAGATTGGTGGCGGCGTATCAGCCCCGAGTGTTCTCTATAAGGTAGAGCCTGAGTACTCGGAAGAAGCTCGCAAAGCGAAGTTCCAAGGCACCGTCGTGCTCTTCGTGGTTGTCGACGAGAAGGGCAATCCCAAGGAAGTGAAAGTGCTTCGAGCGCTGGGCTTGGGGCTTGACCAAAAGGCGATCGAGGCTGTCGAGAAATGGAAGTTCCGTCCAGGCACGAAAGATGGTCATCCCGTGCCCGTCCAGGCCACCATCGAAGTAAATTTCCGGCTGCTCTAAAAAGCAGCCGTGCTCATTTCTTGGTGGCGGTAAAGGTTCCGCTCCCGAGGCTTCCGAGCTTGACAGTTCCCTTCATTTTGTTGTCCCCGTTGAGCGTGCCGGAATAAATTGCCGTAACCTTGTCGCCATCCGGGGCGATATCGAATTTGATTTCTACCTTGTCACCCGTAACGGTTCCCTTCACCTTAGCTTCGCCCAGAGCGCCGGAGTAAGTCCCGGTAATCTGATCGCCCGTCTGTTTGAGGACAAACGTGGGGGTGCCGCTGCCGACATCAAGTTCAACGGCTGCGTTCCAAGTTCCTGAGATATCCGCCGCCAGAGCGGCCATGCTGAAAAGAGCGAGAGTGAGTAGTCTGCGCATGCTCAAGCAGTATATCAGGCCCAGTTCATTTCAGCTGCTCGGTTTTTGCTGATCCATAATAGATGGAGTTGAACAGCAGCTTGTACGTTCCGTGCGGTTGTCCGCGGAAAGCGGCTTCCACACCCAACAAAAATACTCTGCCTTCTCCCATGTCGGCTTCGGCGGCGGCGACCGTGCCTTCCAAATAACCCTGTCCCCACGCCCACCCGCTGCGAAGCGGTGTTGCATTCGGAAACCAAGCCACCGGTTTTACCCCCCTCGCCGAGGCGTCTGGAGCCATTCGAAACACAGGGCTGTTGTCGAAGAACACGTCCGCCGTGGAACCCATGCCATAGGCCACGGGGTTAGAATTGTCGACGCTCACCTGCAAAATCGAACCCGGAATGTAGAACTTCTCCCGCGGCAGCGGCTTCTCCTGGCCTGACTGGAGTTTCTCGACAAGCCCGTTGCTGATCGGCAAGCCAAATAGCTGGGCCAGGCTGGCCGAACCGCCCAGCGTGACGATGGTCCCGCCCGCCTCCACGAACTTCTTGAGTTGGGGAATGGTCTTCTCCACCGTAACGCGCCCCAACCGGTCCCGGAACTCTTCCGGAATCTCTTCCGGCTTGGGCTGGCGGAATGCTCGCCCCCCGACCGCGCGGCCTAACGAGTCGGAGCGCGGAATGCCCCCATCCGGGAAGACAAGGACATCGAAGCGGCTGGCCAAATTGCCTTCATCGAGCAATTTCGGATAGACCACTTCAAACGGAAATTCAAACTGCTCGAACACCCAACGCAGCCAGCCGGAGGTCATAGAACCGCCGTATTGGTCCCAAAGCCCGATCCGAACCGGCTTCAGCTTGATGGCATCACCGCTGGGTCGGGTCTGCACTCCTTGGACCGTCACTCCAAGTTGTGCCGCGGCTTTCTCGAGGATTGGCCGGGTTGCCGCTCGAGCCGGTACGTACATGCTCCCGGGTCCTTCCGCGCGTCCAGCCACAGTCATGGGGCTCTTCAACCAATAAACTTCGTCGCCGTTCTTCAGCAGACGGTTGACCACCACAAAGGAGTCGTTAACAGCATGGCTGATCAGGTAACCGGACGGATTGGCAGGGCCTAAGATGGTGCCCGCGGGCGGCTGCTGCAAACCCTCTATTTTTTGGAAAGGACCATCGAAACCCTCCAGGATGCGATCAAACTTCACGCCCATTTGATATGCCAGCGTATACCCTGTCACGTCGTAAGGCGGAATAGGGGGCCCACCTGGATACTGGAAGTCATTGGGATGATCCTGGGGCTCGAACATGTCGAGGACATGCGGTCGGAAAGCCTGGGCTGTTTTGATCACCCATGAGCCAGCAGGATAGTGTTTACCGGCCACATCGAAGGCGGTCGTGGCTCGCAAAACCGTAACTCCGTTCTTGAGCAGCGTATTCACGAATTTAGTGGCCGTTGGAAAATCGGGCTGATCAGAAGGAACGATATACCCTCGCGGATCGCGCATGGCGGGGTCGTGCAGGCTGGTGCCGTATAGCTTGGCCGGCACGGGCTGGGCACGCGGATCGAAGAAGGGCGAGCCTTCGGGGGGTCCGTCAATGGGGGGAGTTGCCGCCACTCCTCGCTTGGCATCCGCTTCCTTATCCTTAGCGGCTACCGCCTTTAACGCCTCGATTCGCTGAGGAGTAATCGTCCAACTGTCCTGGCTGCCCTTCTGAATTGAGTTGCGGCCCATCCGATAGATGTTGAACAGAAAATCTTCGCGATACTTTGAAGCCAAGTCCAACACGGCGCGATTGGCGGTCATCGAGTACTCAATCGACTGGCGAAAGTGCCACGTCTGCGGCGCTACCGGATAGGGCAGATCGCCCGTTGGCAACTGACGAGCGGGCACCAGCGGAAGCTCGAAAGGAGTGGGATTGCCGATGGTCTCAGTAAGCAGGCCGATCATGTTGTGAAAATACGTGGTTGTGCGTAGCCCCCCGTTGTACCAAGTGGAGTAGGACGCGCCGCTCCGCATGGTCGCGCCAGGCTTTCCCTCTTCCGCGAATCGACTATGCATAGCCGCTCCAACCATGTCGATCTGAAGAGGGATCAGCGGATCGAAGTGATAGTTGAACGGATCGCGAAAGGGGGGAGCGAATAGAACCGCGCCTGCCGGACCGGTCTGGTGGTGGTTGTACATAATTTGGGGGAACCACTCCAGATAGAGCTGCCGATTCAGATTCGTGCTCTCCTTCATGGCGGACATGTAGAAATCGCGGTTGTTGTCGTGGCCGATATACTTCTGCCAGAGGCGCGGCACATCGTTCGGCGGTTTGCGCTTGGTCGGCACCGGCTCGCGCATGTACCAGTTGGAGACAAGCTCCATGCCATCGGGGTTGGCATGCACCGCCAGAATGATCACGTCGTTCAGAATACGCAGGGTTTCCGGGTCATTGCGGCTCAGCATCTCATACACGAATTCCATGAGTTGCGCCGCGCCCAAGACCTCGGCCGCGTGCAGGCCCCCGTCAATCCAAACAATCGCCTTGCCCTCATGCGCCAGAGTGTGGGCCTGCTCGTCGGTAAGCCCCTCGGCATGGGCCAGCCTCTGCGCGATGTCCTTGTAATGAGCTAGTTTTTTGTGGTTCTCAGGCGACGTGATGATCGACATGAGTTGCGGCCGCCCTTCCTCGGTCCGGCCGATTTCCACCAGCTTCACCCGATCCGACTCCGCCGCCAGCTTCTTCCACCAAGCCGCAAGCTGGGTGTAGTTGGCCAGCATATAATCATCGCCGATCTCGAATCCGAGCGCCTCCTTCGGCGTAGTTAGCTTGCGGGTTGGAGATTGGGCGTGTAACTGAATGGCAAAGGCAAGCGCGCACAAAGACACGAATTTTCGAGCAGAGATCGGCATAAGGAAGGCTACATGATAGCAAAGCCCTCGCTCCCGACCGTTTGTTCATCTGGACTTTGGGTCCGACCTGGTGCAAACTACGGCTATGATGCACAACTCAGTTGCAACTTTCGGCGAACTCCGGCACCGAACATCACGCTTCGCCGCTGCGGCTACGGCAGTCCTGCTGATTACTGTCGGCGCGTCGCGGCTCTCCGGGCAAGTGTCGTCTAGGCGACATGTTGAAGTGACAGTAACAGATCCACTAAGTCGCTTTGTCATCGGTCTCGAGCAGGAGCGCTTTGAGGTGCTTGAGAACGGTGTGCGCCGAGCCATTACGGGTTTTTCGAACGCCGGAGCCCCGCTCTCCCTCGCGGTCGTGAGCGACGACCCGCTGGTCGCCGTCGAATTGCTAGGCCCCGCGGACGATCTCATCCAAACACCGTCCTTGTCCAACGCTCTCCGCCAACTTGCAGCGTCGAAGAACTCCCGGAAAGTGATCGTGACAACCACTAATACAGAGCTCCCCGCGACCCCTTCCGCCATTCAAATTTTCAAAACGAACCCAGCCAACCTACTCAAAGCGGTGATCGAAGTACGAAATCAATACCGCATTGAATTTGAGTCTTCCACGCCCTCAGCTACCGTAGAAGTTGCCCTCAATCAACCGCTCGGTTTGCCTCGTCTGAAATTGAACTGGAAGTGATTCGTGGTCAGTTTCGGGAGCAAACCGACTGCCCCCTCACTTCGTCCATAATCAAGATACCCGAAGGAACCGAGACCCGTGAACCTTACCTGGTTTGGACACTTCTTTAGAGACCTCCGTTTCGGCGCCCGCAACTTGTCGTCGAGCCTGACCTTCACCGCGATCGCGATCGGCTCGCTTGCCTTGGGCATCGGCGGCAGCACGGCGATGTATAGCGTGATCCATGGCGTGATCATCGACCCGTTTCCTTACGCGGACGTTGATAATTTGATCAGCGTCGGGGTACAGGATCCTGGCGGGCGTTCGAACGGCGGGTATTACAGCATCGATCAGTTTCTCGACATCGCACAGCGCAACTCGGTCTTCAAGGGAGTGATCGCGTCCACCTGGTCGGACGTCACCTGGACCGGCGACGGCGACCCTCAACGCCTGCGAGGCAACCACTGCACGATGAATACATTCGACATCATGGGCGTGCCGCCGCTGATCGGCCGCGGCACTGTGCCTTCTGACGCCGTCGAGGGCGCAGAGCCAGTGACGATTCTCGGGTACAAGTTCTGGCAGCGGCAGTTTGGCAACGATCCGGCAGTGCTCGGGCGCAGGTTGAAACTGAACGGCAAGATTCGCACCGTGATCGGCGTCATGCCGAAACGCTTTATGTGGCGCGGTGCGGACGTGTATCTGCCCGATGTCTTTCATCGCGGCCAGGATGTGGAAGGAGAACGAGAGGCTCATCTTTTGGGCAGACTCAAACCAGGAACGACTCGTGCGCAGGCAGAGACGGACCTCCGTGGCATCTTCACAGAACTCGAGCAGAGAAATCCCGCCGATTTTCCAAAGAATTGGCGTCTCCGCCTCGCGACCTTCAAAGAGACGTTCCCAAGCGACATCACCAACGCTCTGTGGATCCTGTTCGGTGCCGTGGGACTCTTGCTCGTGATCGCCTGCGTGAACGTGTCGAGCCTGCTCTTGTCGAAGATGGCGTCCCGGCATCGGGAGATGGCTATTCGAGCTTCCCTCGGAGCTACGCGTCGGCGCCTCGTGAGCCAACTGCTTTCAGAAAGCTTAGTGCTGGCGCTCTCCGGCGGAGCACTTGGCATTTTTGCGGCCTACGGCTTTCTGCGGGGCATCCTCGCGATGGTGCCTCCGAATACGATCCCGGATGAGGCAGAGATTACGCTCAACGCGCCCGTTCTGTGGTTCACCTTAGCGGTTTCAGTAGGCGCTGCGATTCTGTTCGGTTTGGCGCCCGCCTTGCATTCGTCGAGCAATGACCTTGTTTCGCCCCTCAAGGAAGCGGGACGAGGCGTCTCGGGCAGTCTGCGGCAACGGCTGGTGAGGGGGGCTTTGGTGGTGGGAGAAGTCGCGCTTTCATTGATGCTGCTGGTCGGCGCGAGCCTCATGATCCGCACACTTCTTTCGATACGGGGGAATCTCGGCGTTCATCCCGAGAGTATTCTCACCGTCCGGATTCCGCTATCGAAGGATCGTTACCCCGATGCCAAGCGGCGCATCGCCTTTCTTCAGGAAGTGCTCCGTCATGTGGAAACCGTTCCAGGAGTCGTTGCAGCAGGAATTAACACGGGCCTCGCCCCCGTTGGCAATTGGAACATGCCTGTGGAAATCGTCGGCGCTCCGCAGCAGGAAAGCCGACCCGTGCTCGTCGAGCAAACCAACGCCGCTTACGCGCAAGCCATGGGAGTTTCGGTGAGCAAGGGAAGGTTCTTTAGCGAGCAAGAGGTGTTCGGAGGCACTCACAGCGCGGCAGTGAATGAAGCCTTCGTCAAACGCTACTTCTCCGGCGATGCGCTTGGCCGGATCGTGAAGCTGCCCAGGCTAAGCGGTCCTCCCGCAAATCTCTCCGACACCTTGTTCCAAATAGTCGGCGTCGTGAAGGATACAGTGAACCGCATCGCAACCCGTGAGACGATCCCGGAAATTTACGTCCCGTACACGCTTACAGGTATGGCGGACCGCCTATACGTTCTGGGCAACCTTCAGACGGTATCGATCAGTAACGCTGTTCGCAAACAGGTGTACGCAGTCGATCCAGGCCAGCCCGTGACGGATGTCAAGACCCTTGAAACGGTGCTCGGCGAATATGTCTACGCGGGCCCGCGTTTCAACCTTTTACTATTTACGGTGTTTGCAGGACTTGGACTCACGCTGGCCGTCTTCGGGGTCTACGGAGTAATCGCAAACACCGTCGCGCAAAGGACGCGGGAGATCGGTATCCGGCTTGCACTGGGCGCCAGTTTTCAGCAGGTGATCGGCATGGTGCTGGGAATGGGAGCAAAACTAGTCGCTGCTGGAATTGCTCTCGGATTGATCGGCAGCCTGGCGTCGGTCCGAGTCCTTTCCGGACTCGTCCGAAACGTGTCTACCTTCGATCCATTGTCGTTCCTGGCCGTCACAGCGCTGTTGTTCGCCGCCGGACTGTTCGCGAGTTTCTGGCCTGCGCGTCGCGCGGCGCGGATCGATCCGGTTACCGCGCTGCGGGACGAATAGAACGATTCACGAACTTTCTTCTATGAGTTGCGTCTGTAACTCCATGCGACACGTGTTTGTTCTGCTTTGTCTAGCTGCCATCGCCGGTGCCCAGAGCACGTCCTCCCCCGCAGGCAAATGGGATTCAAACCTGAAATTCTTCGAGCAGAACAATTACGATCACTTGGAATTGAGCCTCAGCGGAACCAAGCTCACAGGGAAACTTGGCGACGACGCTTTTGAAGGCGTCTTTGAGAACGGGCGCGTCGAAGGAACCGTGAAGCCCAACCCGCGAACGACCATCCAACTGCGGGGACGCCTCGAAGGCGATCGCATCGACGGCACGGGAACCATTGTCGAGAGCAAGCTGGAACTCAAATGGGAGGTGCGCAGGGAATCGCCCAAGAGCACCGCGGCGCCCAAGACTCACAACTTCGAGCCCACGCAATTCCACCACTACTTCTCGGGAGCCATTCAGCCGGCCCTTCGTTTAAATCCGGGCGATACCGTAAAAACCTGGTCAGTAGACGCAGGCGGGACGGATCCGAAGGGAGTACGCCGCACCTCTGGCGGAAACCCGCTGACCGGACCATTCTACGTCGAGGGTGCCTTGCCAGGGGACACGCTTGTCATCCATTTCACTCGCATCCGCTTGAATCGCGATACTGCAATCAGCAGCCCACTGATTGTGAACAGCGCACTCAATCCTGGTTATGTCGAACAGCGGAAGCGAGTGGAAGGTTACAACTCGGACTGGAAACTGGATCGCGAAGGTGGTTTCGCGTCGCTTCAAAAGCCCACCGAAACGCTGAAGAACTACCGGGTGCCGCTCGCCCCCATGCTCGGCTGCGTCGGCGTGGCTCCTCCAGGCGGAGTGCAGTACCGGTCCGGACATCTGGGCGGGTTCGGCGGAAACATGGATTACAACCAATTGCGGGAAGGCGTGACCGTGTACCTGCCGGTGTACGTCCCCGGCGCTCTCCTATTCATGGGCGACGGCCATGCGCTCCAAGGTGCGGGAGAGTTGACTGGCAATGCGCTGGAAACCTCCATGGACATTGAGTTCACGGTAAATCTGGAATCGGGCGGCTCTCCCCAAAACCCTCGGTTTGAGAATACCGATTATCTGATGGCCAGCGGGATAGCGGGCAGCATGGATGACGCTTTCCGGGAAGCGACCACCAATTTAGCGCGCTGGCTCGAAAAGAAATATGGCCTCAACGCCTCTGAGGTGTCGTCGGTAATGGGCACGTCGGTCGTATACGATGTGGCCGAGGTCGTGGACGGACAACTCCATATCGTGGCCAAAATCCCGAAGACTCTTCTCGCGGCCTTGAAGCCGGTGAAGTGACCAGCCCAGGCCAGATTCCTATCGGAACCCAGGCGTTTTCACGGAAAGTTCCCGAATTCCCGGTGCGTACTTCTTGATCGTGTCTCGGATCTTGGCCGCGTTTCCAAGCACCACAAATGTCAGATCTTTGCTGCCATAGCGTTTTCTCGCAACCGCGTTCGCTTGCTCCAGACTGACCGCATCGATCCGCGAAAACAGGTCGTCCACTTCGCCTCGATTCAGGCCGAAGAGTTCGATGTCGCCGATCATGGCGGCCGTCTGATCACTGGTTTCCAGATGCTGGGGAGGATACGTTCCCTTCACATATGCCTTCGCCGACGCAAGCTGTTCGGCAGTGATGCCCTTCGAGACCAACCGGTCCAGAACCTCAAGCGCCAGATCCATGGCTTTCTCCGTGGACTCGGTGCGCGTATAAGTGCTGATGATCACCCCGCCCGCGGCGTGGTTCTGGTCGAAGATCGACCGCGCGCCGTACGTCAACCCGGTGTTCACGCGCAATTCGTCGTTCAACATGGATGTGAAGCGTCCGCCAAATAGCGTGTTGATCAATAGCAGCGCGGTCCGGTCCGGGTCAGTATGCCGAATGCCGGGCTGGCCGATTTCGAAATACGTTTGGGTGGCATCGGGCTTATCGATCAGCAGCAAGCGGCGACCCGACGGCACCGGGACATCGATGCTCCAACGATACTCATTGCCTGCTGCAGCGGACCCGAAAGCTTTCGCGACAGCAGGAGCTGCGAGTGCCGGGTCGAAATCTCCGCTGACCACGACAATCAAGTTCTTCCCCGTGTACTGCCGACTCTGATAGGCCACCACATCGGTTCTCGCGAGCCGCCCGATCGTCAGATCGTCCGCCACGCGTCCATAGGGGTGGGCGGCACCATAGAAGAAAGCCCGGAAATACAGCCCAATCGCAAACTGAGGGTTATCCTTGGCAGAGCGAATCGCATCGATGGAGCGGGCCAGCGTCTTCTGAAACTCCGCTTCCGGGAACGTAGGATGAAGCACCGCGTCAGCGGTCAATGCCAAACCGCTATTGAAGTCCTTCTTCAGAAACTCACTGTGAATCGTAGTTTGGGATTCATTCTCCGAAGCGTTGAATGTTCCTCCTAGAGAATCCAGTTCGCTCGAGAATTGATCCGCGGTGCGCGCTGCAGTGCCGCGACGCAGCAGTTGAGCCGTCAGTTGCCCCACGCCCGCCTTGCCTTCGGGCTCCGATTCAAACCCGCCTTTCACCACCACCCGAAACCCCACCAGCGGCACTCCGGGACGAGGAACCAGATACACCACGGTGCCATTGGATAGTTGCTCCCGCGTGTATTTGGGCAGGCGCACATCCGGACGGACCGGGAGAGTAAGAGCGCACATCAGGAGCAGGGTTTTGGTCACTTAGCCTCCAGCGGAACCAACGTTGCCACCGTTCGATTGTCGGCCATGAAGTACTTCTTCGCCACGCTTTGAACTTGGGCGGCGGTCACGTTTTCGATCTCCTGTTCCAGGGTGAAGAGCTTGCGGTAATCGCCTTCAAACACCTCGAAAGTTCCCAGAAGATTGGCGCGCCCGGCGATGGTCTTTCTCTGGCGAAAATTCGCCGCCAGCAACTGATTCTTCGCCTTCCGTAGTTCTTCAGCAGAAGCCGGGGTGGCCTGCGCCTTGGCGATTTCTTCAAAGAGAGCGGACTCCGTACGCGCAGGGTCAACGCCACTGCGGGGTTGCACAGTGAAGATATAAAGACCCGGATCGAGTGATGGCTGCTGACCGCCGCTCACATTAATGGCAAGCTGTTCAGAATCGACCATGCGCTTGTAAAGCCGGCAACTCTGGCCTTCGGTCATGATCGCGTCGAAAACCTGAAGCGCCGCATTCTCCGGGCTCTTCGCGTCGGGGACATGGTAGGCGAACATCTGCAGTGGAAGCTGCGCCTGCTTTCGAACGATCACACGCCGCTCGCCTTTCTGCTCCGGCTCTTTCGTGCGCACGGTGTCGGGCGGATCCTGACGTGGAATTGGCTCCAGATACTTGCGCGCCAGTGCCATCACTTGGGCATCGGTGGTGTCGCCCACCACGACCAGCGTGCAATTGTTTGGGGCATAGCCGGTCTTGAAGTGCGCTTTCAGGTCGCCCATGCTCCACGCTTCAATGTCTGAAGGCCATCCCAACACGGGCCAATGGTATGGATGGGCGGTGAAGGCCGCCGCCTCCAACTGCTCGAAGAGCGTGCCGAAGTTGTTGTTGTCTACCGAGGTGCGGCGCTCCGAATACACTACGCCCCGCTCGCTATCGATAATCTTGGGGTCGAAGGCAAGATCGCGCATCCGATCGGACTCCATGTCGAACATCAGCTCAAGCGCGCTGGAGGGCAACCAGTCGGTATACACGGTGACATCGCGCGACGTGTAAGCGTTGTTGTTGCCGCCCGCCTTTTCCATCGAGTTGTCGAATTGCTTGGGGCGTATTTCTTTGCGCCATTAAACATCATGTGCTCGAAAAAATGGGAGATGCCCGTGATCCCCGGCCGTTCATTGCGCGACCCGATCCGGTAGAAAAAGTACATGGCAACATTCGGGATGTTGTGATCTTCTTCCACCAGCACCTTTAAGCCGTTGTCCAGCATGTGCGTTTTGACGTCGTCAGTCTGCGCGGCGGTATGTTGCGGCATCAGCGCGGCTACTAAAAACAGAGTCTGGACGGCCTTCATGGAGGTAGAGTATACCATCCGGCGTATATAATCTCGGGTGTGCACTACGGAAAAGCGCGTATTGAGATCCTCCCCTCGCCAGAAGCTATGGGCCAAGCGGCTGCAACGCAGGCAGCCCAGATTATTCGGCAAGCCATCAGCGAACGCGGCCGCGCGAGAATCGTCGTTGCAACCGGCAATTCTCAGATCGAATTTATCCGCGCGTTGACAGCGCGCTCAGAGGTGGACTGGTCAAAGGTGCACGTGTTTCATCTGGATGAGTACGTGAATCTGCCTGCCACCCACCCTTCCAGCTTCCGGCATTGGATCCAAACCAGACTCGTGGATCAGGTTCACCCCGGCCGCGTCGAATTCCTGGCGGGAGATGCTCCAGACTTGGACGCCGAGTTGAAACGCTATGCCGCAGTGCTCCATGAAGCCGCGAACGACTTGGGCTTTGTGGGCTTTGGAGAGAACGGGCATATCGCTTTTAACGACCCCCCAGTTGCTGATTTTCGTGACCCGTGGGCCGTAAAGCGCGTCTTGCTGGATGAGGCCTGCCGGCGCCAGCAAGCCGGCGAGGGCCATTTCGACGGAATCGACTCGGTGCCCCGCGAAGCCGCCACGGTCACCTGCTCCGAATTACTGCGGATCAAAACCTGGATTTGCTGCGTGCCCGAGGGACGGAAGGCGGAAGCGGTTCGCAACGCTTTGGAGGGTCCCATTACAACGGCGTGCCCTGCCTCGATCGTGCGCGAGCATCCGGACGCGACCGTCTATCTGGATGCTGAGTCGGCCTCCCTGCTCTCTCCAAAAACTTGAAATCAGCCTAGCTTCGCATGGGTCGCCACCAGGGATTCCAATTGCTCCATCGTTTTAGGCCAATCTTTCTTCAATAACCGCGACAAACCCCGATCAGCCAGAAGTCTGCCGCCGGTCTGGCACTTCGGGCAGTAATTTGTCTCGTTGTCCGCATATCGAATGCGCTGGACCTTGGTCGCACACCGGGGACAGGGTTCGCCATAGCGGCCATGGACCGCCATGCCTTCCCGAAATGCCGTCACTTTCTCCGGAAACCCATCGCCCGCATCCGCTCGCAGGCGATTCGTCCATTCAATGAGCGCCTTTCGTGTCGCCACATACAGCCGCTCTATCTCCTCTGCCTTCAGCTTCTGCGTCATGGCAATGGGCGAAAGTTGAGCCGCGTGCAGGATCTCGTCAGAATATGAGTTGCCGATCCCGCTGAACAGCCGGGGATCGGTCAAGGCTCTCTTCAGAGTGTGATTCGTAGCCGTCAGCGCACACGCAAAACCAGCCGGATCAGCGCATAAGACATCCAAGCCTCCTGGATCCATGCGCTCAAGCCCTTCCTCGCCCTGAATCAAGTGCAGAGACGCCCGCTTTCTCGATCCCGCTTCGGTGAGTGAGAGTGCTCCCGAGGCAAACTGGAACACTGCCAGAACGTTCTTGCCCGGCTGCTTTCCTCCTCTTGGATACCAGTGCAGCCGTCCCGCGATCATCAGGTGCAGCACGGCCCAAAAATCGCCTTCCACTCCAATCGCGATCCGCTTCCCGATGCGGCGCAGCCCAACCACCGATCTGCCGTTAAACTGATCAAGTCCTGGCTGGGTGGTTCGCAAGAGAAAAGGCGTGGAGATGCGAATTTGTTCCAACGGCTGGCCCAGAATTCGAGTCTCCAGAGCTTCCAGGTAGACCGTGATATCGGGCAGTTCCGGCATCAGTTCTTGACTGGCACCGCAATATCGAACCAGCCGATCATCATTTCTTCCCAACTCTGCTCGCCCCAGCGAACTGTCGCCGTCGAGTCAGGGTTGAAAGCGTTGTTGAGCGAGTTGTCGAAGCGGGCCGTGCATTCGATCCGCGATCCGCTCGGCAGTTTCAACGGCGTGTCCAGATAGTAATAAGGTTGCCAGTTGAAGTCGTACTTCGGGATCCGCAGCAGGGTTTGGGTCCGCCCGTCAGGATACACGGCCCGGAACTCAAACGATTTTCCCCTCACGTGCATGTGTGCACGCAAGCCGACTAGGTAGGCGTCCTCGCGCAGCACCCGGACCGCATCCACCCGGAAGTCCGCTGCGCCAGGCGGGATCTTGAACCAAGGATTGAGCGCTTGCATCCCGATCACCTACTCATCCGGCGGGCGCTTGGCGAACACCAGCCCGATGCGGGTCCGGTCTACCGCGGGCTTTCCGTTGGCGGTGTAATGCATCTGGAAGATCAAATCGGAGCCAGCGCGGATCAGGCGAGCCTGTCCTGGCTTCCATCGCTGGGGCACTGCTCCCGGAGCGTAGCCTCCCAAATATTGACCTCCGTCCGGCCCCTGCACGTACACGAGCGCGTGATGAACCACCGATCGATTGGTTGGTCGGACCTCGATCATCTCCACCCAGCGATCCTCCGTGAAGCCGGTGGGAACCCGGAAGAACATATAATCGATCGTCCCGGCAGAGGGTAATTTGACCGGCTGAGGCAGTTCGAAGATCACGTCCGGAGGCGCGATGCTCCATCCGTCGGCGAAGTGACGCGGCTGGGGAGCGTCCACCGGGCTCCCCTCGCGAGCGCCGGAATCCACCCACGACGTGAGAGTCCCGATTTCGGCTAACCCCAGGGATTGGTCGTTTGAGAATTTGCCGTAATGAGCATCGGCGAACCAAGGCGGCATCTTGCGCGAGAGTACGGCGCTCTTGATCGCCTTAGCCCACGGCCTCACCTGCGGGTAGGTCATCAAGGGCATGGGTGCTACCTCTCCGGCTCGATGGCACTCCTGACAGTGGCGCTGCAGAATCGGCAGGACATCCTTGTGAAAAGTCGGTTCGCCGCCGAACGCGGCAACGGGCATGAGGGCGAGGAGAACCGTTCGCATGCGCATCCTTCTAAACATCATATGACGCGCCCTTCACCGAATCGGGAACGACGAATGGGCGACAATGAATGCGTTATGGCGTCGCACGAAACGCGCTTCCGGGTCAGGTATTCGGAAACGGATCAGATGGGGGTGGTATATCACGCGAATTACCTTGTCTGGATGGAGTTGGGCCGGTCCGAGTATTGCCGGGCCATCGGACTGCGTTACCGCGATATGGAGCTGAATGATGGATTGATGCTGGCGGTGGTGGACGCGCACTGCCGCTACTTGTCGCCAGCGCGGTATGACGATGAGATAGCCGTAACAACGTGGATTGAAAATGCCAATCGGCGCATGGTGACGTTCGGCTATCGGGTGCAGAACGAAGGCGCTCAGCTATTGGCCACCGGCGAGACCAAACACGTCTTTCTGGGTCCGGGCATGAGGCCTGCAAAACTGCCCGACAAGTATTATCCGTATTTCGGAATCGTGCGCTGACATAATGTTCTAGTGGTTTTGACCCGATAGAGTACTCAGATCCTAAAAACATGGCCCTGGTACACTAGAGTCTGCAACTTAGATTACTGATTGTTAACGTGTCGTCTGGACACGAGGTAAGTGTCCGCTTGACCCGCGTTTCCGCGCTGGTGTACAGTCGGAGTTTCACGTTTTGACCAAATATTCACAAAGGAAGACGATGACCTTTGAAAGTAGCCGTTTGAACGGACGGTTTGCGTTGACTGCGATGAGCACTATGGCTGTTCTATTGAGTGGGTGTGCCTCCACCAAGCCCCAGTCGTTCGCGAACTCCTTTCTACCGTCCCCCCCGCTTCCCGCCCCCGCCCCAATCGCAATTGAGCAACCTCCCCGCGTCGCCCAAACTCTTTATGTGAGTGAGACGCCGCATCTGGCTCCAAAGACTCTTCCAGAAATCGAACGGCGTTTAAACACGGCTGAAGAGCGCTTTGAAGCTGGCAAGCGGGCCTATCAGGCAGGCGATTTCAAGCTGGCCAGGACCGAGTTCGATCGGTCGTTGGATGTTCTGCTTTCCGCACCGGAAGAACTGCCGGATCGCCATCGGCTGGAACGCCGGCTGGATGAACTGGTGGATTCCATTTACCGTTACGACCTGGATCGGATGGGTGCCGGCGAGACCAAGCAGGCAGTGGTTT
Source organism: Bryobacterales bacterium (assembly GCA_038225555.1). Classification (GTDB taxonomy): domain Bacteria; phylum Acidobacteriota; class Terriglobia; order Bryobacterales; family Bryobacteraceae; genus JANXQZ01. The sequence continues at coordinate 113,790 of JBBRRB010000009.1, read as the reverse complement.
ACGAAAAGTCGCCTCTCGAAAGCATGTTGGAGATGACCTTCCCGATCGACCCCAAGCTCAAGCCCAAAGTGAAAGAGGAGATTGGTGCAACAGTATCCCAGCTTCCACTGGATGGGAACGATACCGTCCTCAGCTATATCAACTATTTCTCGACGGAACGCGGCAGGAAAGCGCTGCTCTATGGGCTGCGACGAGCCGGGCGGTACCGTCCGCTGATCCAGCGCATCCTGGACGAGGAAGGAATTCCCCAGGAACTCATCTGCCTGGCTCAGGCGGAGTCGGCCTTCTTGCCTCGCGCGATCTCCTATAAGAGCGCCACCGGATTGTGGCAGTTCATGCAAGGCACGGGTCATCAGTACGGTTTGCAACAAAATGCAAATTGCGATGAAAGGCTCGATCCCGAGAAATCGACGCGCGCGGCCGCTCGCATGCTGCGCGATTTGTACGCCACCTTCGGGGATTGGTACCTGGCGATGGCCGCCTACAACTGCGGGCCGACGTGCGTGGACAAGGCTGTTCAACGAACCGGCTATGCCGACTTCTGGGAGCTTTCGGCCCGAAACGCCCTGCCGAAGCAGACCATGAACTATGTCCCGTTGATTCTGGCGATGACAATCATGACCAAGAATCCGAAAGACTACGGCCTGGATCAGCTTGAAGTCGATCGGCCGCTCGAATACGACACGCTCGAAATTGCCAGTTCCACCAGCCTGGAGCTGATAGCCGATGCGGCTGATCGCCCGGTCTCCGAACTCCGGGAACTGAATCCCGCCTTGCTGAAGTCGATCGCGCCCGCCGGTTATCAGATGCATGTTCCCAAAGGGACGTCGAACTCCGTGGTCGCCGCCATGGAGAATATTCCGGAAATTCATCGCGCTTCATGGCGCATGCACCGTGTTCAAACGGGCGAAACGCTCGCTTCCATCGGCAAGCATTTCGGCGCTCCTGCCGATTCAATCGCAGCGGCCAATAACCGAACCGTGGAAGCGCCCGAGGCTGGCGATCTGCTTGTGATTCCGGCGTCCTATGAACCGGACCGCGGAGCGTCAAAGAAGTCCGCAACGAAATATACTGTCAGGCGAACCGGTCGCCGCGGCTTGGGAAGACTAGTGGCTTCGAGGGCCTCTACTCGCGTGCTGAACCACAAGGCTGGCGCAAAGACGGTCAAGACCGCCTCCCTGCTGAAGCGCGAGGTAGCGCGCTAGAAGTTTATCCAGTAAAAAGCCTTGCACTCGCAAAAAAACGAGTTATTCTAGGGTGTGGTTAAGCCCGACAGGAGGCATGAGAAATGTTTGAAACCTATCGCTTCGCCGATGAAGAAGCGGATGACTTCTACGACGAAGAGAACGTCGACGTGCAATCCGAGGTCAGTGAATACGGAGATGACGAGGCCGACGACGAGTTAGAAGATCCCAAACCGGCACCCTCGCACGATCACGAGCGTCAGCCGGAACACCCCGTCGCTGAAGTTCCGAAGGGCGAGGCTGACCCCCACAAAGCTTCGGAGCCGCCCAAGAAACCTGTAAAAAAGGCAGTCGGCGGGTCGAAGAAGAGCCCGGCCAAGAAAGCTCCAGCAAAGAAAGCCCCCGCTAAGAAGACTCCAGCTAAGAAGGCTCCAGCAAAGAAAGCCCCCGCTAAGAAGGCACCAGCCAAAAAGGCTCCTGCGAAGAAGAGCCCGGCCAAGAAAGCTCCAGGCAAGAAGGCACCAGCGAAAAAGACTCCCGCTAAAAAGGCTCCAGCTAAAAAGGGCCCGGCCAAGAAAGCAATCGCTAAGAAAGCCGTGAAGAAGGCTACCGGAAAGAAGACGGCCGCGAAAAAGGCCGTCAAGAAAACCACGAGAAGGCGCTAAATACCATGGTGCAGGCGTCGAGCCTGCACCATCATCCCCGCAATTAGTCGGTGCCGACCACACCTCGACAGCGCTCAAACAGCTGGATCAGTGAGTCGGCATATTCCTCGGGCGTCCGTCCTGCTTTTCCCGCAAATCCGGTTCCGCCGCCTCCTTTCCCATAGCCTGTCGTCATCGCGATAAATTTCATCATATCCAGCGCAATTTCATTCCGGTTCATCTTCGGGTGGTCACCCGACTTTTCTTCATCCGCCGCCATATATCCCTATCCCCCTGCCTGTGGTAAGTCTAGTGTTGTAGTTCTGATCTCGTAAGCCTTTAGATTACTGCATTCTCCAGGCCTAGTTTCCATTTGCCTCAATGCTAGTCAATGCGCGCCGCCTCATTCGCAAACTGCGCGGGGGTGCGCAAGCTCACCTTATGGAGTGCGACGACAATCGCTTTTACGTAGTAAAATTCCGCAATAACCCCCAGCACCGCCGCATTCTGGTGAACGAGTGGATCGCCGCTGTCTTTCTCCGGCACCTTCAGATATCCTCCCCCACCACAGCCATCGTGAATCTTAGCCAGGAGTTCCTGGAGGCGAACCCCGATGTGCATATGCAGCTCGGCAGCCGCCGCCTCCAGCCCGACCCGGGGTGGCACTTCGGTTCGTGCCATCCCGGGGATCCTTCCCGAATGTCGGTCTACGACTTCATCCCCGATGTTCTCCTCGAAAAAGTCGTAAATCTGAACGAGTTCCTCGGGGTCTTCGTTTTCGACAAATGGATGGGGAATGCCGACGCCCGCCAGTCCATCTTCTTTCGCGCCCGCATCCGTGACTGGACGTCTGCTCCCGGGGTGCATCCCAACAAACAAGGCTTCGTTGCGCAAATGATGGACCACGGGTACATCTTCGATGGACCCCATTGGAATTTCGCCGATTCGCCCCTCCAGGGCCTCTATTTTCGGCCGATGGTCTACGGGAGCGTAAAGGGTTTTCAGGATTTCCAGCCTTGGCTGGACCAAGTCGTAAATTTCCCCGAAGAAATCGTGGACGATGCGCTGAAGCAGATCCCTCCTCAATGGCTGGACGGCGACGAAGCGCCTCTCGAAAGCCTGCTCACGAAGTTAATGTCCCGGCGGAAGCGGGTTCCCGATCTGCTTCACGATTGCTGCCATACTCGATCAAACTCGTTCCCTAATTGGAAGTGATGTCGTTACAATCAAGGTAGGCATGCATCGGCTCATCCTTCACAACGACGATATCCGCGATGCTGGTGAGAAAGTAACCGCGCCCGGTCAGGTAGGCCTGTTGAACGGGTGGGGGGTGTTCAGCACGTTGCGCGTTTCGACGGGCGAGCTTTTTGCTTTTGAGCGGCATTGGGCGCGGATGAAGCGCGATGCTGCCGTGATGCACGTACCCTTTCCTTCAGATTCGGTTTGGCTGCACACCCGGCTCTTGAAACTCGTTGAAGCCAACGATGCACGCGAGGCGACTCTCAGAGTGGTCGTGGTGCGGAACCACGGCGGCCCTTTCGAGGCGCCGAATCTCTCGCGGGATTTTGACCTGATCGCGTTCACAACCAACCTGACGGAGTGGCCCGAGTCGGTTTCTCTGGCCCTCAAGCCGGACGCCCGGCACGCTAAATCCGAATTCGCCGGAACCAAAATCCTGTCGTGGTCTTACAATTTGACTTGGAACGAAGAAGCGCACGAGCGCGGATTCGACGAAGTGGTTTTGCTGAATGAACGGGGCGAGGTGAGCGAATGCACCTCGGCTAACATCTTCGTAATCGAAGGCGATCACGTCTGGACTCCTCCGCTCTCCGCAGGTTGTTTGCCCGGAGTGACTCGGGCTATCCTGCTCGAAGAAATTCGTTTGCCAGGAGTGGCGATGGGCGAGAAGACGCTGTTTCCAGCCGATCTCGAACAGGCCGACCAGGTCTTTATCACATCCAGCACTCGGGACGCGCTTCCCGTCGCCGCAATCGAGGGGCTGCGTATTCGGACGGAACGACAGGCCACCGTCCAGGCGCTCCGAAGCGCTTTTGCAGATTTTCGGGAACAATATTGTGGCGGTTCCGCTCGACGGGCCGCAATGCCCCTCTTGACGAACGCCTAGCGAATGGCCCAACGATCGGCATTTGCGGAATGTCCAAATTGCGGCGGCCGGAACCTTCGGGTCTCGCAACCTAGAAGTTTAGGGGAGCGCCTCAAGTCCTTCTTTGGGCAGTGCCAGTTCCGCTGCAGGCACTGCAATACTCGCTTTCAAACCGGCGTGCTGACGATTTCGGATTGGCGCTTTGCCCGATGTCCGCGCTGCTATCGGACCGAGCTGAGCACTTGGTCGGAACAGTATTACAACCCGCCTTGGAAAGTCACCACGCTGTTGCGAATCGGAGCTACACCTTACCGCTGTGACGTTTGCCGTTGTAACTTTGCCAGCTTTCGGGCGTGCAAAGAGCGATTTTCCTGGCGAAAGAAACCGGAAGCGGGTGCGCCAGTCACGCAAGCGCAAAACGAGCCAGGCGAAGGCGGCTGAATGCCCATCACGGCTGCCCGGCTTGTCGCTTTACCCAGCGATAAGCAATTTTGGAGTTCTTCCAGAAGTATTTTTGGGCGATGCTCGGCCCTTTTTGGGTGAAGTACTCCCTAACCAGCTTCAAGACGCGCGGGTAGGGTCCCCATTGATCGCTGTTTGGCCAATCGCTCCCGTACAAAAGACGATCCTCCCCAAAGATCCCGAAGAGTTCATCGAGCCTCGGCTTGTAGAAGCTGAGATCTTCTGAAACTCGACCGTTTACGCGCCTGAGCACTTCCGAAATCTTGACGAAAACCTGGGGACGTTTCGCAAGCTCACGCAGGTTTGCTACGTACGTCTGGTGGGATGAAGCGTTGGACGGCGGCTCCAACTGCGGCAGGTGGTCAATTACGATTCGCAAGCTGGGAACGAGGTCGGTCACCCGCAGCATATCGGCGATCAAGGCAGGATTGGGATTAGCGGTATCCAAAACCAAGCCAGCTTGGGCCACTAGCTTCAGTCCGGATGTAAACGCCGGCTTGGGTAGCTCCGCACCAATATCCCGGTTCCATAGATTGCCATAGCGGATTCCCAGGAACAGAGGATTACGATGAAATCGCTCGAGCTGGTGCCCGAAGTCAGACTTGCCGGGTTCTAAATTACCTACAGTTCCGACGATGATCTTGTCGCGTGCTGCCACGTCGAGCACCCACTGATTGTCCTCGATCCAGGGGCTGGCCTCCACCTCGATGGCCCCAACGATCCCCAGCGGCACCGCCAGACTCCGGTACCGATCCGGCAGCGCGGGCTTATAGAGGACGGGGTCGTCTTTTGGCGGCCAAGGCACGCCCAGCGCGCGGGCCGTATCGAACAGGTGAATGTGGGTATCGATAATGGGGATCGGAGCAGCCGGTGCGACCGCATCGACCAGTGCCATAGCCGCCCCTCCGAGTAACGTTCGGCGCTTCACTCAGGCCATGTGGTCGACAGCCTGAATCAGCGCTCGTATGTATCCGTATGCGAACGCGAAAGCCTGATCGCCACCCTTATCGTCGGGATGGAAAGGCACATGGTCGGGCATCATAAGGTAGGGGTAACCCACCTCTTTGTACACCAGCATCGCCTTCACGAAATCCACGTCACCCTCATCCGGATACGTTTCTTGAAAGGCGTTGCGGCGTCCCCTGATGTTGCGAAAGTGGACGTTAAAGATCTTCTTGCGGGACCCGAAATACCGGATGACGTCGTACAGCTCCTTGCCCGGATCCTGCAACATCTCCGAGACGGTGCCCTGGCAAAAATTGAGCCCGTGATAGGGACTTTCCCGAATCGCGACGAACTTCTTGAGCCCGTCGGGGGTCCCGAGCACCGCATCCACGCCTTGAAAACCCTCCACCGCCGGCACCCCAGGATCGTGCGGGTGACACGCCATTCTGACTTTACTTTCGTTCGCTACCGGAATTACGCGATCCAGGAAGTACGTGATCCGTTCCCAGTAAATGTCCGCCGTTACGCGACCGGCGCGCGTCTCTGGCGTGAATTTGCCGGAAGCTTTGGCATCGGCCAAATTCCACGTGCTGTAGGTTGACCCGCCTCGGCCCGGTGTCCTGTCAGTCCGCAGCACCCCTAGCATGCTCATGTTGTACTTGATCGAAGGAATGCCGACCTTCGCGCAGTTTCGAATTGTGTTCTGAAGGCCGTCGATGTCGCGATCACGCTCCGGGCTTTGACCAAGCATGATCGCTGGCCGCGCGGTTTTATCGATGTGGCTGGATGCGAGAAAACCCGGTTCGATGCAGTCCAGACTGATCTTGTTTCTCTCGCAGCGCTCCTTGATACGGGACAAATCGTCGACCGAAAAAAATCCTTGCTTTTGAGAATCCTCAGGATATCCACAGATGCCTTGCACACCGTGGCGAGCGAAAAACTGCAGGCGCTGTTCGCTGGTCGGGGCGCTCTGGCATCCCAGCTTCATGGACGCTGATTTTCCGGGGGCTCCACTGGCGGGAGCTATCTGGGCCACGGCAGCTGCAGCCGTAGCCGAAAGGAGTTGTCGACGGTTCATAGTGCGCGAGGGGGGTTCCAATTACTTGATCTTATAAGTCCCGTCCGCCGCCTTTTCGCGGTGCGCCTCATGACAACCCCGGCAAGTGCCGCCCAAAGTCTTGAACGCGGCCGCAGCCTTTTCGGACTCGCCAGCTTTCGCAGCAACAGCCAAAGTATCCGCGGCGGATTTCCCTTCGTCCGCAATCTTGACTGCGTCGTCCGCATGTTTGGCGGACCAATAAGCGCTAACCTGCTGATAAATCGCTGACAACTTCTCCGCGCTCGCCGCAGCCTCCGGGCCTGTTTTGCTTTCGATTTTTCGCAACACGCCCATCTCGCTATTGGTCGACTTCATCCAAGTCTGGAACGCCGCGTCGTCTTGCGCCGAGAGCACGAGCGCAAAGCTCGCCAAAGCCATTGTGAGAGTAAACAGTTTCATTGAGTTGTCCCTTCCAAATAAAGACACTCGCTAGTGTACCCGATTCCAGCAGAAGACTGGCGGCTACTTCTGGCCAGCCCCCATTTTCGCCATCTAGATCGAGATTCTGGCCATTGAAACGGAGAACCGAGCGGATCTGGCCGGTCACGCTATAATATAGGTTCCCCTATGGCATACGTAATAGCAGAACCTTGTATCGGCACCAAAGACACCGCTTGCATCGACGCCTGTCCGGTGGATTGTATTCACCCCAAGAAAGACGAGGCCGGGTTTGAAGATCACGAAATGATCTACATTGACCCGATCGAATGCATCGACTGCGGAGCTTGTGTTCCGGTTTGTCCTGTTTCGGCGATCTTCGCCCTGGACGATCTGCCGGAGAAGTGGGCCGATTTTGCTCCGAGAAACACCGCTTACTTCAGCCGGTAGCCTACGACTCGAGCATTTTCAATGCACTAGGACAGACGTTATTTCCCGAGTCTTGTTGATGGCGCGGATCACGAGGCGGCGCGGATCAAGAAAGTGCTGGGGCTTAAACTTTCGAAGCGACCATCGAAAGTCCGACTCGAATTCGATCCCAAGAAAGTAACCTATCTCACGATAGAAACAATATGTGACCTTGCCTTCGAACTTGCCCTTGGGGTAGCTGACCCTAACCACCGTGTGCAAGGGAACCGGCAGATCTACTTGCAGACACGCACCTGAAAGTGAGATGTCTTCCAGATTGGCAATGCCTTTCTTGGTCTTTCCCGTGCTGTCTTTCCATTGGATGTCCACCAATTCCGCACATAACATCCGTGTCTCATTGCGCCGATCAAGCATATTTATACCTGTTTATCGTCTTGCGATCCGAGAAGGATTAGAGAACCCAGCCCAAAACTTTACCTTAGACTTCCGCCTTCGTCTTAGCCCGCACTTACGTTTATTACCTGCAATCAAAAGTACCACTTTTGCTTAGAGTTGGTCTGGTTCATGTGGACTGGTATCTTTATGACAACGGCAAGTTCCATGATCCGCCAGGCTTTCATCATCCTCAGCGCGATAGTTCTCTTCGGCTTCGCGGTCCCATGGATGAAAGGATTCGCCTTTCTCGATCCGCTCATCATCGTGAGCTATGCCTGCATCGGAGTTCTTTTCATCGTCCCAGCCGCCGCCGAGGCAGCCTCGGAACCCTCGCCCCGATCGACCGTGTTGTCGAAAACCGCATCCTTGGTGGCATACGGCTGGAGCATCTCGGTTCTAATGCTGATCTCTGGGATCCTTGCAGTCAACTTCCGAAGCTGGCATAACCAACTCATCACTCCTGCTCCGCGGCTGCTCCTCGCAGGATTATTTCTGGGCGCGTCAGCCTGCCTTGCGCTGATCGGCGCAACCGGGCTTCTATCGGAAAAGTATGGACCCAAGGTTGCGAAATCGGTCGTGCGGACCTGCTTCCTCGCTTTCTTGCTGCTTACGGGCGGAGCCTACCGGTATTTGCCGGACGCATGGCGGTCCGCCATTGACGAGTCCTTGACCACCGCTGCGCTAACCCGATTTTCATTCAGCTTGGCTATGATTCTGACCGTCGTGGGAGTGAGCCTCACGGCTTGGCGGATGAAAACGCCGCAGCGACTTGGGATACAGTAGAGCATATTATGGCAATGAACTCCCGGCGCGACGCACTCCGCTCCCTCGCTGCGGGCGCGCTGATTCCGGCGCTGAATGGCCAACATCAGCACTCCGAACCGCTTGTCCAGATTGTCAAGCCGGTTACTCCCAAGGTCTTTTCGACCGAAGATTTTAAATTGCTTAGCCAACTGGTCGACACGATTCTTCCCCGGACCGACACGCCCGGCGCCTTCGATGCGGGTGTGCCGCATTATATCGACCGGTACGCAGGCAAACATCCCTCAACGGAGAAGGCGCTTAAGGCCGGACTGACCAAACTCAGCGCCGCTGGATTCTTGCAAGCGGGTCCAGACCAACGAATCGCGGCCCTCAAGGAAATGGAAGCGAACCAGAGTCCTTTCTTTCAGCTGATTAAAGATCTCACCATCGACGGTTACTATTCATCGCGTGAAGGCTTAGCGCAAGAGCTAGGCTACCACGGCAAAACGTTTCTAACTGAGTTTCCCGGATGCACCCACCCCGAGCACATGCCAGCAGGTGGAGGAGCCACGCATGCAGATTAAGGCGAGCCCCCGGATTCACGACTGCATCGTGATTGGCAGCGGCGCGGCAGGGGGCATGGCGGCTTGGAATCTCACCCGCAAAGGGGTGAACGTCCTCATGCTCGATGCGGGGGAAAAGTTTGATCGGGCAAAGTTCTGGTCGCACGTAAAGCCCTGGGAAATGCAGCCGAGGATGGATCGCGGCCAGATGCCTCCGGCCTTCTACGTCGACTTGAAAGAGCAGCCGTACACGTGGTCGGAAGGGCGCTTTTTCGACCTTGCCCGCGTGTGGGGGAGAGGCGGCAAGACCAATGTTTGGGGACGGGTTTCGCTCCGTTACTCCGACTTGAACCTCACGGAACCGGAACGCGACGGATGGGAAATCCCGTGGCCGATACGCTACAAAGATATCGCTCCGTATTATGATCGCGTGGATCAGTTCATCGGCATCAACGGGGGCACGGATGATCAGGATTGGCTGCCCGGGAGCAAGTATCACATGCCACCGCCTGCCCCACGCTGCGGCGAGCGGCTGCTTCAGAAGGCGGCACAAAATGTTGGAATCAAAGTTGTATCCGGGCGCAGAGTGGTGCTCACCCGCGAGCACGAGGGGCACGCCGCGTGTCACTACTGCGGAGCCTGCGGTCGAGGTTGCGACGTTGGGGCATTCTTCAATGCGTCGGATTATCTGGTCGACCCGGCGCTGAAAACGGGCAAGCTCAACGTGGTGGACAACGCGGTTGTGGCCCGCATTTTAGTGGACGAGAAGGGACTCGCGAATGGCGTTCAATACTTCGATCGCAATTCGAAAGAAGAGCGGCGAGTATACGGAAAGCGGGTTGTGCTCGGCGCTTCTTGCATCGACTCCACGCGCATTCTGCTGAACTCTAAATCGCCGATGCACCCGAATGGGATCGGCAACGGATCGGACGTGATCGGGCGCTATCTGGCGGAACAGATCCGCTTCCACATGTACGGATTCTTGCCGGAATTGATGGGCGCGCCCACGCAGAATGACGATGGCATCGGCGGTGAACACATCTACATGCCCAGGTTCCATCCGCGCAATGGCGCGAAAAAGGATTACCTGCGGGGCTTCGGCATGCAGTTCTGGGGTGTCGGAGCGCAGGAGAATGCGGCCTTCGGCAAAAAGCTGCCCGGCTTTGGAGTGGACCTGAAGCAAGCCATTAAGAAGCGCTATCCCGCTCTGGTTGCGCTGCACCCGTACGGGGAAACGCTCGGACGGCCGGACAACCGCGTGACGGTGGAGGGGACGCCGCTGGATCGATATGGCGTGCCCATCGCCAGGATCGAATATGAGGTTGGCGATAACGAGCGCAAGATGGCCGTGGATATGTACGATACCGCCGAAGAAATTCTACGCGCAGCCAAGGCTGAAATCCTGCCGTTCGAGCGCGGATGGCTGGACACGAATGGGACGGCCATTCACGAACATTCTACGTGCCGTATGGGAGCTGATCCGAAACGGTCCGCGCTGAACGGGTTCTGTCAATCGCACGAAGTGAAGAATCTGTTTGTGGTGGATGGTTCGGCTTTTACTACCGCCACGGAGAAGAATCCCACGCTCACAATTTTGGCTCTGTGCTGGCGCGCTACCGATTATATGGCTGAGGAGATCCGGGCTGGACGTGTCTAGTCTGGTGAATAAGGCGCAGGATCATTACATTGTCTAAATTCAGAAGTTCGAAGTCTAGGGACATCCTTACTGGTTCCTCAATGTGGTCCATGCTCATGTGCTTCAGTCAATTCCTTCCCGAAGGGCGAGTATGGCGGCTAGGTCCCTTACTCCGTGAATAACGCTGACCACCTGAACTGGCTTGGCTTCCCAGGCGTAAACCAGCACGTAGGGATATAGATTCCAGAATCTATATTTCTGCTCAGCAGCTTCGGCAGCGCCTTGTTCCAGTTTGGCTTTCAGTTGTTGAAAGGCGTAATCGCGTTCCTGCTCATGTCGTTCCAAGAGGCGCAAAGCTTCTCGAACGACCTCGCTTGTCGTTTGGTACCGGCCAGATTTCACACGTGCCTGAAGGAGGGCGTCGAGTTCTGGTGTAAGCGAGATGTTGACTGTCGTGCGATTGGTAACTATACCCACCAATAGCGCATGTGGCACATTGTGTCAATATGGCCAAGTCTAATTTGGCATGTTGCAAAATTACTACCAGATTCTTGTAGGGCTGAACCGCCGAATCGGTGTATCTACCCAAAATGGGTCGGGCTTGCCCCCCGTCATCCGAGGTTGCGACGATGATCCGATCCTGTAGGACCGCAATTGCGTCGTCGAAAGTAAGTACGAGCCCGTCCGACATCTTTCATAATCTGCGCCTTCAGCTTTTCGGCATCCTCGAATTTTCGCTCCTCGCGAACCCGTCGGAGAAACTCGACTCGAATCTCCGACGGAGTGTCGCCGGTAAAAGTAGATAGCAGAAAAGTCTCAATCGTCAATCGATCTCCGCCGAAAGTCGGGCGGTACCCCACATTCGTAATCGACTCCCAAATTCGATCCGAACCTCGATCCAAGGTTTGAGTAATGTAGACTCCCCGAGCAGGTAAGACCTCGGCATCGGTTTGAAGATTCAGCGTAGGCACAGTCTGCTTCGAGCCGATTCCCTGTCCCGCCACCACCCTGCCCTCGAGCGTAAACGGACGCTCCAGGAACCGGCACGCGAGCGACACGTTTCCAGACTCGATCAACCGGCGCACCTCGCTGCTGGACACAATCCGGTTGCGCCGCATCACTGCCGAAAGCACTTCGGTGCTGAACCCGTATTGCGCCCCCAACTCCCGAAGCATCTCCACGTTGCCAGCCGCGCGATGCCCGAAGCGGAAATCGGCCCCCACTAGAACCGCGCGAGCGTCCAGCTTCTCGACTAATATCCGCTCGACGAATTCATGGGGCGTCAGCTTTGCGATCTCATGCGTGAAAGGCAGTATGACAATCCGCTCGATTCCTTCTTCACGCATCAAGGCGCAGCGTTGTTCCGGCGAGGTCAGCAGCCGAGGCGCGCGATCCGGCGCCACCAGTTTGGTCGGATGCGGATCGAAGGTCAGCACCGTGGGGTTCCATCCGTTCTCCCTCGCAATATCCACCACTCGCCGCATGATCTGACGATGCCCCGCATGCAGCCCGTCGAAGTTGCCTATGGTCAGCGCCGAAGGACCGAAACCATCCGGCACTTCGGCGAGTTGACGAACGATCATGTGAGCGCAGACCCGCGCCGGTCGAGGGACGTTTGCAGCTCCAACCCGTCGTAGGCCAAACGGACATTCGAAGGCAATTGCTCCTCGGTTCTAGCGTGGCCCAAATCATGGCAAAGATGAGTAAGGTAGGTTCGTTGCGGCTCCAGGATGCTGGCAGTTCGCAGGGAACGCTCGACGGTCGAATGAGTCGGGTGAGGCTTGTGGCGCAACGCGTCCAGAAACAAGACGTCGAGCCCGCGAAGCTTCTCCATCGATTCGGGCGGGATGTCGCTGTGATCTGTGAGGTAGGCAGCGGCACCGAACCGGAACCCGTGCGCGGTGCCACTGCCGTGATCGAGCCGGATCGGCATAAATTCAAGACCGAATAGATCGATCGGGCCATCGCGAAAAACCTTCGGAATGAGACGCGGCACCGACGACTCGGACTTTCGCCCGTCGAAAATATATCGGAAGCAGCCCTGCACGGCTTCCAGGGTCTCGACCGAGCCATAGATCGGAATCACACCGCCCTGCCGGAAATTAAATGGCCGCACATCATCGAGTCCCATGATGTGATCGGCATGCGAGTGCGTGAACATTATGGCGTCCAGACGCTTCATCTTTGAGCGCAACGCCTGTTGACGAAAGTCAGGCGTGGTATCGATGATCACGCTGCGCTCGTTGTAGGAGATCAGAATTGATGGACGGAGGCGCTGATCCCGCGGATCGTCCGACGTGCACACCGCGCAATGGCATCCGATAGTGGGGACTCCGGTGCTGGTGCCCGACCCCAGCACCGTGATGCTGAGCGTCCCCGACTGCATTAAGAGGAGGCCTGATCGGCTGGCGTGGCCTCATCGGCCGAGGCCTCCACTGCGGGTGCGTCCTTCTGCTTTCCACTCTCCTCAATGGCCTGAATATAGCGGAATCGGAGTTCTGTGAGGGAGTTCTCAACCATTCGCTTTTCCTCGATACTGACGTTGCCACGAGTCTTTTCCTCGAGCATCGCCAGCATGTCGATGGAGTGCCGGGCTAGCCGTGAATCAGGTTTGGGCCGGTCTTTTTCCTCGCCAAAATGGAAAAGGCCGAGTTGCATCTCCGCTTGCATCTTCAGGGAGGCAATCAGAACTTCGAAGGTGGCCGGGGGTAGTGGATATTCCGAGTCGCTCATGCTCCTCATATTTTAGCTTGAACATGTTGCGAGGGAAGCAGCCGCCAAAAAGCGAGCGGCCGCGCTACGAGAGCGCTGGACCGCGATGATATGCTATGACCAACATGGACCTGAATCTGACCCCGCCAGAGCGGCAGTTTCGCGACGAAGTTCGCACTTGGTTGCAGGCAAACGTACCGAAGGATTGGGAGAGCCGCCGCGCCAATCAGGAAATGAAGGATCATTTTCAATTCCTGCGCGAGTGGCAGAAGAAGGTTTTTCAGGCTGGCTGGGCAGGGGTCGCATGGCCCAAGGAATACGGCGGCCGCGGTGCCTCGCTGATGGAACAGGTCATCTTCACTGAGGAGATGGCTCGCGCGACCGCCCCGCCGCTCGCGAATGTGCTGGGTTTGATGCTAATCGGCCCCACCATCGTCAACTACGGAACCGACGCTCAGAAGAAACGTTATCTGGCAAACATTCTAAGCGCAGACGAGATCTGGTGTCAGGGATTTTCCGAACCGAACGCCGGGTCTGACTTGGCGGGCATTCGAACCGATGCCCGGCTGGACGGCGACCACTACATTGTCAACGGACAAAAAGTCTGGACGAGTTACGGATGGGCAGCCGATTGGTGCGCACTTCTCACCCGTTCCGACCCGAACTCCGCCAAGCATCACGGCCTTACGTACATTTTGGTGGACATGAAGAGTCCGGGCGTGGAAGTCCGGCCTTTACGCCAGCTGACCGGTGAAACGGAGTTCAATGAGCTGTTCTTCCGCGATGTGCGAGTTTCGGTTGAAAACGTTTTAGGCAAGGTTGGTGAGGGATGGGGTGTGGCCATGGGAACTCTGATGCACGAGCGGGCCACTCTCGGCGCAGGCATTCAGATCACCTTTAAGCGGCAATTCGATCGCTTGACGGAACTCTCCCACATCATCGAACGGAACGGCCGACCTGCGGCTGACGATCCCGTGATCCGTCAGAAACTGGCTCAGAGCTACATCGACATCGAAATCATGCGCCTCAACCAGATGCGCTCGGTTACGCGCATGAGCCAGAGCGGCGTGCCGGGCCCGGAAGGGTCCATTCAAAAGATATTCTGGAGCGAACTGAATCAGCGCTTTCAACAAGTCGCGAGCGAGTTGTTGGGACCGTATGCGCAATTGACCAGCGGCGGAGCCATCGATGACGGCCAGTGGGCCTACAATTATCTGCGCTCGCGCGGCAATACGATCGAGGCGGGCACTTCCGAGATCCAGCGCAACATCGTCGGGCATTTCGTGCTCGGCTTGCCTAAGAGCTATTGAAGGGAGATCGCATGCAATTCGGGCTTACGGAAACACAGCAGACTCTCAAGAACACCACGCGTCAGTTTCTGGCGGCGGAGTGTCCGTCCGCGGAAGTTCGCAGGCTGATTGAGAGCGATACGGCCTTCGATGCTGCCCTTTGGAAGAAGATGGCGGATCAAGGCTGGATGGGGATCCTGATTCGAGAGGAGTTCGGGGGTTTCGGAATGGGGTTGGTGGAGATGGCGGCCGTGCTCGAAGAGATGGGCCGCTCCTTGCTTCCAGGACCGTACTTCTCCACCGTGTTGCTGGCGGGCAGCGCGATCCAATATGCCGGAAGCGAAGCGCAGAAGCAGCAGCACCTCGGCGCGATTTGTCGTGGTGAGGCACGGGCGACGGTTGCGTTTTTAGAAGAGAACGCATCCTGGTCGCCGGAACGTGTCCGCATGCACGCGTACTCTGGCAGCGGCGGCTATGTTCTGAGCGGAAACAAACGCTTTGTGCCGGATGCAGCAGTGGCCGACTTTGTCATCTGCGCCGCTCGGCTGGACGGTGAACTGGCGCTATTTATCGTTCCATCCAACGCTTCGGGCATGGTGGCTCGTCCGACGCCGGCGCTCGATGGAACCCGTAAGCTTTACGAACTGATGTTCGACTCGGTCCCCGTTCCAGAAGACGCGTTGCTTGCAAAAGGCGATCGTGCCGTGGCGGCGATTGAGCATGCGTTCGCGGTATCTACGGTAGGGCTGGTAGCGGAGATGGTAGGGGGCATGCAGCGACTGCTGGAGATCACCGTCGAGTATGCGAAGACGCGCAAGCAATTCGGACGGCCCATCGGCCAGTTCCAGGCGGTCCAGCATATGTGCGCGGACATGCTGGTATGGTCTGAAAGCTCGCGGTCGGCAGCCTACTTTGCGGCCTGGGCGATGAGCGAGGGTGCTCCGGAGGCGGCCAACGCCGTATCGGTTGCCAAGGCATACGCCAGCGACGCGTATCGAGAGGTGGGCAATCGCGCGATCCAGGTCCACGGCGGCATGGGATTCACCTGGGAGAACGATGTTCATCTTTACTATCGGCGGGCGAAGGGGTCGGAGATCGCGTTCGGGGATGCGACCTGGCACCGGGAGCGCATTGCGAAGCTGGTGATCGATCGCCCCCCATCGTGAAAATTAGATGCGCCTCCGATTCCCGAATCCGCGGAGTGTCTCCAAGCAATGCCATGTGACGGATGGATACTTTCGCTTTCTGAGTCGGCTTCAATGCCGTTCCTGCGCTCCGTGATAGAAGTGCAGGATTTCCAGCGCGGGCTATTTTAACGGCTCGCGTCGTCCATCGAATTTTCATCAAGACTGGGACTGGAAGCGCCGCTCAATGCGTGCAACCACTTCTTCATGATCGATAAGCTCTCCCGGGTCGGCCTGGGCGATGCCTTCACGGACGGCGGCGCGGAATTTCGTATCCTCTTCCAACAGACGCAAGGCGGCATCCTTCACCAGATGCTCGGTGTCTGTACCGGCGTGGTTGGCGATTTGGGAAAGCTGGGCTTCCTGCTCGGGAGTGAAATGTACTTCCAATGCCTCAAGATTAAGGGCCGGGTCAGGGTGTGTCAACTGCGCTATCAGTTCCCTTTGGCGCGACGGATCAAATTAAAGCGGGCCATCCATCGATTGAGTTGGGCCCCAAAATTCAGCGTCCACATTGAAGGCATTCGGTATCCGTTTATTTTTCCGGCAACGAAGCCGCCGCGATCTGCGCGATATCCAGCAGCTTCGGGCCAGATGACGACAAGTTCGACAACGCATCGCGGAACATCGTATTGCAGAACGGACAGGCTGCCCCGATCACATCGGCTCCAGTAGCCGCCAACTGCTCTACCCGCTCCACGCTCACGCGTTTTCCCTTCTCCTCCCCCAGAAACGCGAGCCCGCCGCCCGCTCCGCAACAGAACGATCTCTCGCGCGAGCGCTCCGCCTCCACCAATGTTCCATACTTCTCCACAACCGACCGCGGCTCGTCGTACACACCGCGATAGCGCCCCAGATAACACGGATCGTGGTACACAATCTTCTTGCCGTCCATCGTCGAAGCCGGCAGCTCGGTCAAATGCCGCGCCATGAACTCGCTATGATGCTCGATGGGAGGAGCCTGGCCATACTCCTTCCAATCGGTTCCGATGGTCCGAACGCAATGCGGACAGATCGAGACAATCTTCTTCACCTGACTCTGCTTCAGCGTCTCGAGATTCGTTTCCGCCAACTGTCCAAACGCCAGGTCGTTCCCGAGCCGACGCGCGGGATCGCCCGTGCAGCGCTCCTTGCGCAGCACGCCGAATGTCACGTTCAAGTACCGCATCACACGTGCGAACGACGAAATGATCTCGCGGCCCTGCGGGTCGTATGCGCCCATGCAACCCAGCCACAGACAATATTCCTGAGTGCCATCGAAAATCGGGAACTCTTGCTTCTGAACAAACTTGTCGCGCTCATTGGATGAGAAGCCCAGGGCATTCCCGCCGCGTTCCAAATTCAGGAACAGCTTGGTGCCATAGTCGTCTTCCCACTTGCCGGTATTCACGGCGCCTCGGCGCAGGCCGATGATCATGGGCAAATGTTGAATCCCAACCGGACATTGAAATTCGCAAGCTCCGCAAGTGGTGCACTGAAAAGCCGCTTCCAGCGATTCATGTTTGCCGATGAGGGGCTCTTCGCTCGCCGCCCCGAACTCGTTCAGATAGCCTCGCAATCCCAACGCAATTTCCTTCGGGTTCAGCACCTTGCCGGTGAGATTCGCCGGACAGTGCTCGGTGCAGCGCCCGCATTCAACGCAGGAGTAAGCTTGTAGCGCGACAATCCGCGTCAGGTCCTTGCCCGTATCGAGCCCGAAATCCTCATCTCCCACCAATGGCGGAATCTCGCTGAACGTAGGCCGTTCCAGAAACACCGTCAGCGGACTCAGGATGAGATGCAAGTGTTTCGTGTGCGGGATCAGCGGCATGAAGATAAGGATCGTCAGCGTGTGCGCCCACCAGAGAATCCTGCTCCCTTCCCATCCCGGAACGAAGGTGGCGAGATAGGTAGCCATCAGCGCGAAGATCAGAAAGGCGATGAATCCCGACTCATATGACACCTTTCCCAACCATTTGGGTCGAGTGACAAAGCGGCGAAACGCGAGCCCCGCGATCGAGACAGCCACAGTCACGCCGAACAACGCCGCCAACCAGAAATAAATACGCCCGAAGAAACCGTCTCTCGAAAGAAGATGCAGGCCCAGGCCTTGCCCGAAATGATTGACGGTCACCACCCCGAACGCGCAGAAGCCCCAGAACACGAACGCGTGGGCCAATCCGGGCAGCGGCCGTTGCTTGATCACCAAGCCTTGTAGCAGCACCTCCCACACGAACTTTCCCACCCGAGGGGCGATGGGATGAATCGAAAAATTCGGGTCCTTCTTAGCTTCCAGAATCTTGTGAACAACCCTTCCGAACCGCATCCAAAAGAGATACGCGGAAGTGACTAAAAGTACTATGAATAGAATGTGTTCCGGCCAGGACAAGGACAGCGTTTCTAGAGGCAAGTATGACTGTATCATTGAAGAGAAAGGCTGATCGGTTCTGGAGGCGCGGCGATTGCGGTACATTATTTCGGGGGCGGCTGGTTTTATAGGCTCTCATTTCTGTGACAGACTTCTGGCGGAGGGCCACACCGTCGTCGGGCTTGACAATCTGATCACGGGGTCCCTGGCCAATCTGGCGCACCTGCGAAGCAATCGGCAGTTCGACCTGCGAGAACAGGATGTATGCAAGCCTATCCACATTGAAGGCAAGATCGACGGCGTTCTGCACTTCGCATCGCTGGCGAGTCCCAAGGACTATCTCGATCATCCGATCGAAACGCTGGAAGTAGGCTCTTCCGGCACGCGCAACATGATCGAGATCGCCCGCGAACACAAAGCCCGGTTCCTGTTGACGTCCACCTCGGAGTCGTACGGAGATCCGGCGGTCCACCCCCAAGTGGAGACCTATTGGGGAAACGTGAATCCCGTCGGTCTGCGATCCTGCTACGACGAGAGCAAGCGTTACGCCGAAGCGCTCACGATGGCTTACCACAGGGTGCATGGCGTGCGCACGAACATCGCGCGAATCTTCAACACGTATGGACCCCGCATGCAGCTCAAAGATGGGCGCGTGGTCCCGGCCTTTCTCGATCAGGTTTTGCGCGGGGAAGCCATCACGATTTTTGGCGATGGCAGTCAGACCCGCAGTTTTTGCTATGTGGGCGATATGGTGGAAGGGCTGTATCGGTTGATGCAGTCGGACGAGCGGTATCCGGTCAATTTGGGCAATCCGCATGAGTTGACTATTTTGGAATTCGCGGAAGAGATCCGGCGCTTGACCGGCAGTACTGCGCCTTTCGTGTTTCACCCGCTTCCGGAGGACGATCCGAAGAAGCGTCAGCCAGATATCGGCAAGGCCCGAAAGTTGTTGGGATGGGAGCCAAAGGTCGGGCTCGAGGAAGGCTTGCGCGAGACTCATCGTTATTTCGCGGAGGTGAGTGCGGTACTGGTTTAGCTGCCCATTATTCGCCCTCC
Organism: Bryobacterales bacterium; assembly: GCA_038225555.1. Taxonomy (GTDB): domain Bacteria; phylum Acidobacteriota; class Terriglobia; order Bryobacterales; family Bryobacteraceae; genus JANXQZ01. The sequence goes on along the minus strand of JBBRRB010000009.1, from coordinate 94,579 downwards.
TTTCCCTGTTTATGGCGAGGGCCGAAGTGCGAGTGTCCCAAGGCACAATCACTCTCCTGACCTACGCCGAAGGCGCGCCCGATCCCAATCCCTCTTTTCCGTTGCTGCAGCCAGGCAAGCCGCGCGGTACAACTCAAACGGGCATTGGTGAGAAAAAGACCTGGCGCACACTTGAGATAGAGAACGAATATCTGAAGTGTACGGTTTTGCCCGACTTGGGCGGTCGCGTCTATAGCTGCATAGATAAGATAAGCGGACACGATCTTTTCTATGCGAACGCGGTGATCAAAAAACACGATAACGCCAAGGGAGGCGGCAGGGCGGCAGCCGGTAATGAGTTCAACTTTCAGGTCTCGCCCGTCGATTACGCAAGCCGTGAGAATTCCGACGGAAGCGCGTCCATTTTCGTCGGCGCAACAGACCGATTGGAGAGCGTGCGCTGGCTCGTCGAAATCGTACTCAAGCCGGGCTCCGGAATTCTGGAAGAACGCGTTACCCTAAGCAACCCATCCCCGATAAGACGTCGCTATAGCTGGTGGAATCGCGCTGAAGTTCCGTCTTTCGGGGATACTCGCGTGTACCTGCCCTGTTATTTGAAGACGCCCGATGGGTTCGCTGCCCGCTGCCAGGAAGCGTTTATCGGAGTCTATTCCGCGCGCGAAGGAAGCGGCACGGCTCACTACGCCGATCCAACAACAGTCACCGGGAAGAAGGCTGCCATGTGGAGTCCAGAGGATTCGAAGAATCTCACGGATGACGGCAGCCTCGCGGTGGAGATTCAAGCGGGTCTGTTTGCCGATCAACAAATTTTCGACTTCCTGGAGCCGGGCCAGGCGAGGCGATTCACCGAGTACTGGATGCCTCTCCGCGGGCTGGGCGGATTATCGCGCGTAACTCCCGATGCTGCTGTCAGTCTGGCGCGAAGTCCAGGTGAGATCAAACTCGCTTTGAATGTGTACCGTAAGCTTCCTGGAGCCAAGATTCGCGTGTTCGAGAGCGACAAAGTCTTGCTTGACGAGAAGCTAACACTCGATCCCGCCAAGACCATCTCTCGCTCGATCCCCGATCCCAAGCCTATCTCGAGAGCGCATTTCGAACTGCTCGACAATCAAGGCAAAATTCTGCTGGCTCACACCGAGGATTATTACGATGCGCTTACAGCGGCTCCTCCGGCACCTCCCTCCACGACCCAGACGGCATCCGAAAAAGCGCGTGAAGCGGAGTTGCAAGGAGATCTGCTTTTGGCTGCTCGAACCTATGAAGGGGGCCTTGCGGCGGGTCGCGTCCTGGTCGCCCTGAATCGATTCGATGACGCCATCCTGGAGCTTTCGTCCACCCCGCCTCTACCCGAAACTCATCTCTACCTTGGGTTCGCTTTTGCTTATTCCGGCGACGACCGGAAGGCCCGGAGCGAGTTGACTCTTGCCAGCGACGATCGGTTATTCGGGTTACCCGGGCGGCTCGAACTGGCCAAAGTCTTAGCTCGATCCGGTGATCGCGCCGGGGCGTTGCGTGAAGTGGAGCATGTGCTGCAACTGCGCCCCGATCTGGCGGGGGCTGGCAGCCTGGAAGTAGCGCTGTTGCGACGCCTCGACCAAACCGATCAAGCAAAGAAGCGGCTGGCGCACTGGCTGACTGCCGATCCGACCGATCTATTTCTACGCCATGAGCGAGTAAAACTGGGTGGAGCGGATGAGGGTCTCTGGCGCCTGTTGGCAGGCGATCCCGACAGGGTTCTGGATCTAGCGGCTGCATACATGAGCGCAGGAATGTATGATGACGCAGTGGAATTGCTCGACCGAAAATATGCCGATCCGGGCCCGCTCGAAAGAGAGCCTGGCAGCGTCCTGCCGCAGGACCACCCGCTGGTCTCCTACTATCGCGGCTATTGCCGGACCAAGCTCGGAACGTCAGGTCGAGATGACTTTTTGCTTGCGTCGAAACGGAGCGCGGCTTACGTGTTCCCGAACCGACCCGAGTCGCTGACCGTGCTGCGCGCGGCCCTCAAAGATAACGCATCCGACGCAACCGCTCACTACCTTTTGGGTTGCTGGTACGTGGCGGCGGGGATGGCTCAGCCAGCCGCTCGCGAATGGCAGGACGCTCTCAAACTGCATGACGATTTTCCGTCGCTGCGCGAAAATTTGGGGATTCTGGCAAAGGTTCCGCGAGAGGTGAAGCGGGTTCCTCAAATGGAGGCGGCAAAAGCGAACCCAAACGTCCCGAAGCCGACGAATCCCGAGGATGCGGCTTCCATTGCCTTGAAGCTGCTGGAATCGGGGCGCATCAACGACGCTGCGGCCCTATTCACGGAAGCAAATTTCCCGAAAGAGAAGCAGAGCGACTTGGTTCGAGAAGCGTTCATCGAGGTGCGCCTGCAAGCGATACTCGAGTTTGCACGCCGTAAGCGCTGCGCCGAGGCTCTACCCGCCATCGGGCTAATTGGGGACGAGATTCAGAGCGTGCCGTTCTCGATGTACGGATTTGGCAACGTGTTGAAATCGGTGCGGATTCAGTATATGTTGGCTGGCGTGGAGTCGATGTGCGGAGACGAGAAGGCCGCCAAGAGGCGCTATGGCCGAATCGCGAAAACGTCGGTCTACGCCGCGCTCGCATCGGCGAAAATCGACACTGAGAGCAAAGTGCGGCTGGAGCAGGCCTTGGATAAGATCCGGGCATCGCAAGACGGGTCGCCTGCGGAGCGGTTGTACTGGCAGGGTTTGCTCGAGCGGGAATTGGGAAACAAATCCGAGGCAGACGCTCATTTTCAGGAGGCGCTGGGCCAAGCCGGGGAGAATGTCATGCTGAAATACTTGGCGCAGATGGGGCTGCGAGAAAAATAACAAACCTTATGGATTCAGCACTGGCGGTCCATCGTCTGCACTTCGCTTTCACCATCGCATTCCACTACATCTTTCCCCAATTGACGATGGGACTGGCCCTTCTCATCGTGATCCTCAAGTCACTCGCCCTGACAACTCACAATCCGCGCTACGACGAATCGGCCCGGTTCTGGGGCAAAATCTTCGGGATCAATTTCGCCCTGGGCGTGGTAACTGGCATCCCAATGGAGTTTCAATTCGGCACCAACTGGGCTGCGTTCTCGAAAGCGGCGGGCGGCGTTATTGGCCAGACTTTGGCCATGGAGGGCGTGTTCTCCTTCTTTCTCGAGTCGTCATTTCTGGGCTTGTTCTTGTTTGGCGAGAAGCGTCTTGGCCCCAAACTCCATTGGGTTTCGGCGTTCCTGGTCTTCCTGGGATCTTGGCTGTCCGGATATTTCATCATCGCCACCAACGCGTGGATGCAGCATCCGGTCGGATACACTCTCGGCCCCAAGGGCGAGATCCTGCTCTCCAGCATCGAAGACCTGCTCCTGAACCCCTGGATACTCTGGCAGTACCTGCACAACATGACGGGCGCTGTCGTGACTGGCAGTTTCGTAATGGCGGGCTTAGGTTCGTTTTATCTCCTCTCGAATAAACACGAGGAGCACGGACGCATCTTCGTCAGGCTCGGAGTGATGGCCGGGCTGCTTGCCTCAGTCATGATGATCTTCCCCACCGGGGACGGACAAGGGAAAATGATCGCCCGCTACCAACCCGCGACTCTTGCTGCCATGGAAGGCCTGTTTGAAACTACGCAGGGAGCCCCGCTGGTCCTAATTGGACAGCCAGACCTGGATCGCCTCGCCCTGGATAACCCCATCTTGGTTCCGCACCTGCTGAGCTTCCTCACCTATCAGCGCTGGGAGGCTCAGGTGAAAGGGCTCAAAGAGTTTCCGCGCGATACATGGCCCGATAACATCCCGCTGCTGTATTACTGCTATCACATTATGGTTGGGCTGGGCACTCTTTTCCTGGCGCTCATGACGATCTCCGCCCTGCTGCTCTGGCGCGGAAAACTCTACCAGTCTCGCCCGGTCCTGTGGGCGCTGATGCTGGCCATCCCCCTCCCATACATCGCCACCTTGGCCGGGTGGACCGTTACTGAAGTTGGCCGTCAGCCTTGGCTCATCTATGGCATCATGCGCACGGTGCATGGCGTGTCCCCCCGGGTAACCGCCGCTAACGGACTCTTCACGCTCATTGGTTTTATGGGCTTGTACATGGTTCTCGGGATACTATTCCTTTTCATGATCTCGCGGGAAGTCGAGCACGGCCCGGAGCCAACCCAGGGACATGTTTCATGATCCAGGCGCTCTGGTTCTGCCTCGTCGCGATGATCCTCGCCGGATACGTCGTGTTGGACGGCTTCGATTTGGGTGCCGGGTTCGTTTCACTTTTCGTTGCTCGCGGAGAAGATGAAAGACGCCAAATTCTGAGTTCCATCGGCCCCTTTTGGGATGGCAACGAGGTCTGGCTGCTTGCCGGTGGCGGAACCTTGTACTTCGCCTTCCCGGCCCTCTACGCTTCTGCTTTCAGCGGTTTCTATCTGGCTCTTATGATCGTCCTGTGGCTGCTGATTCTGCGCGGCATCGCAATCGAATTCCGCAACCACATTCAGAGCCCGCTCTGGATGCCGTTCTGGGATCTTGTATTCGGAGCGTCCAGCGCCCTGCTGGCCTTGCTCTTTGGCGTGGCCCTCGGCAATGTCGTTCGTGGAGTCCCGATTGACCCGAATGGCTACTTCTTCCTCCCGCTCTGGACCGACTTTCGTACCGGTGCCGACGCGGGCGTAATCGATTGGTACACACTTCTGATCGGACTCGCATCCTTCTCCGCCCTGGCGCTTCACGGGTGCTTGTGGGTCGCATTCAAGACGTCGGGAGCCCTGCAGCGGCGCTCGCGTGCCAGCGGCCTCAATCTATGGTGGGCCGTGGCTGCGCTGACGCTGCTGATCTCATTTGCAAGCTTCGCAATCCAGCCCCATTTGCTCCAGCAGTTCCGAGAGCAGCTTTGGGGCGCTATCTTCCCCCTGCTTGCCCTGACGGGACTGGGCGGCATTTGGCTGCTAAGTAGGCGCGAGAACGATAGCGGCGCATTCCTCGCGTCTTGCCTGTACTTAGTCGGCATGCTCACCAGCGTCGCTTTCGGCGTCTTCCCCTACGTTCTGCCATCCAGCGCTCAGCCGGATTTCAGCCTGACCGTTCAGAACTCGGCCGCCGCCCAAAACGGCTTGGAGATCGGACTCTGGTGGTGGATTCCCGGCATGGCGCTCGCGTCCGCCTACTCAGTTTTCGCATATCGCCGATTCGCCGGAAAGGTCACTTAGAGCAAATAACACCCGCGATTTGCAGTCACTGCCATCGCGGCCTTAAACTGTAAACAGGCCCCGTAGCCCGCACCTCCGTTCGCTCCGTCGCGATTTTACCCTTCGCTACCATCCACAGGAGTCACATGAGTGAGCCCGCGACGGCGCTGACTGCGCGAGAAGTATTGACCATCGAAGATCTCGGCCTTCTTGCCGAACAGAGCGGGAAGCCTGCGGAGACTCTCATGAGAGTGGTCGCGCTGATCGCCCGGCGTTTTAAGACCGAAGTTTGTTCCGCGTATCTGTTGGAGCCGGACCGGGCCAATCTCGTACTCGCGGCGACAGTAGGGCTGCGGCGGGAAAGCGTCGGAACCGTGCGGCTGGCTCTCCACGAAGGCCTGGCCGGGCTGGTAGCCGAGCAGGTGCGTCCCGTGGCTGTCGAGCAGGTGACCACTCACCCGCGCTTCAAGTACTTCAGCGAAGCGGGCGAAGACGCGTTTCAATCTTTCCTGGGAGTGCCGCTTCTAGATCGCGGCGTTCTGCAAGGCGTGCTGGTGATTCAGACGCTCGATCCTCGCGCTTTCACCGAAGACGAGGACCAAACCATGGTGGAAGCCGCGGCGCAGGTGGCGCCCGTGGTCAGCGAGGCGCGCACGTTGGATCGATTCATCGCACCCATGCAGGAAAAGCTCTGGTCCTTGGCTCGCAATCTCTGGTGGAGTTGGGATCACGATTCCACTAGTCTCTTTCGCGACCTTGACCCGCTCGCCTGGCGCAGGCTCAGTCACAATCCAATCGCTCTGCTGAGCAAGATGTCTCGGGAGGGGATTGAAAAGCGGGCCGGGGAGCTGGTGCTGCACAGCCGGATCAACTATGCGTATCGGCGGCAGCAGGAGTATCTGCGCTCGGATCGCACCTGGGGCGCTGCCCATGCCGGAGTGTTGCGGCCGCGTCCAGTTGCCTACTTCTCCGCCGAATTCGGAATGCACGAATCAGTGCCGGTATACTCGGGCGGGCTAGGAGTGCTCTCCGGGGATCACATCAAGAGCGCATCCGATCTTGGAATTCCCTTGGTGGGAGTGGGCCTCTTCTACGGGCAAGGTTACTTCCGTCAGCGGCTGGATCGAAGCGGGTGGCAGCAGGAGGAGTACATACAGACTGACATCAACCAGTTGCCCATGGAGCCGGCAATCGGGGCCAACGGACAGCCGGTCACGGTACAGATCGAGACGCGGGGCGGCGTGATCCGGGCAAAAGTCTGGCGTCTCAAGGTTGGGCGCTGCGACTTGCTGCTACTCGATTCCAACGTGGATGGGAACGCCCCGGAAGATCGCGAACTCACGTCCAGGTTGTATGGCGGAGACGGACGGGTGCGAATCCGGCAGGAGCTATTGCTTGGAGTGGGCGGCTTCCGCGCTCTCACCGCGATGGGAATAACACCTTCGGTCCTGCACCTGAATGAAGGGCACAGCGGATTCGCGGTGCTGGAGGCGATTCGTCAGCGCATGCACGATGAGGGCACGGGGTTTGACGAGACGGTGCCCAGAGTTTCACGCGAGGTGGTGTTCACCACGCACACGCCCGTTCCTGCCGGGCACGACCGATTCAGCTCAGGGCTGATTGATGAGCACCTTGGTCCACTCGCGGACGCGATGGGTCTCTCTCACCACAGGCTCATGGAACTGGGGCGCGAGAATACGGGAAACGATTCCGAAGAGTTCTGCATGACCGTGCTGGGGCTGAAGCTTGCCAGGCGCACCAACGCAGTGTCGGCTTTGCACGGGGAAGTATCGCGGGAGATGTGGAAAGGGTTGTATCCGGGCAAGTCGGAAGACGGGGTGCCGATCGGCCATATCACGAATGGCGTGCATGTTCCGTCTTGGCTGGCCCCGCAAATGTTCCGTCTGTACGACCGGCATCTCGGTCCGGGCTGGCACGAACGTAGCGGCGAAGCGGACATTTGGGAGCGGATTGAAGGAGTGGACGACGGGGAGCTTTGGGAGACGCACCTCAGCTTAAAATCGTGGCTGCTGAATTTTGTGCGGCGGCGCGCGCGCGAACAGGCTGAGCGGCGCAACGAATCGACGGAGACGCTGCAGAGTCTCGATCGCGTGCTCAGTCCCGACGCCTTAACCATAGGGTTCGCTCGCCGCTTTGCGACTTACAAGCGAGCTAACCTCTTTCTGTCCGATATCGAAAAGTTGGGTGCGATGGTGAACGATCCGAAAAGGCCGGTGCAATTCGTATTCGCAGGCAAGGCGCATCCGCGCGACGAACCGGGCAAACGCGTCTTGCAGCAGATCGCCGATTTGATGCGCGACAAGCAGTTCGCCAACAAGTTCGTTTTCGTCGAAGATTACGACATCGACGTGGGACGCCACTTTGTAATGGGCGTGGACGTGTGGCTTAATAACCCGCGCCGGCCCTTGGAAGCTTCGGGGACCAGCGGTCAGAAGGTGGTTCTGAATGGCGGGCTAAATCTTTCGGTGCCGGATGGTTGGTGGGCGGAGGCCTACGATGGATTGAACGGCTTCGCTATCGGAACGGGACGCACGCACTCCAACATGAACGTGCACGACACGCGGGACGGAGAAGATCTTTACCGGGTCCTTCGCGAGGAGGTGATCCCGCTCTACTATCAACGCGATCGGGACGGGTTGCCGCGCGGCTGGATCAAGAGAATGAAGAGGACCATACGCACCCTTGGCTGGAGGTTCAACGCCAATCGCATGGTGATGGATTACACGCTGAAGTGCTATGTTCCGGCCGCCGGAGGCACGTCGAGCGATATGAGCGCAGCGCGCTAGTTTACTCGCCGCGAACCAAGTCGTCAAAAGTCTCGCGTTGCCGGACGATCCGCCACTCATCGCCATCAACCAGAACCTCCGCCGCGCGCGGTCGACTGTTGTAATTCGATGCAGCCACGAAGCCGTAAGCCCCTGCCGTACACACCGCCAGCAGATCTCCTGGCATGACATCGGCCACTTCACGGTCCCGTGCCAGAAAATCGCCAGACTCGCACACTGGCCCAACAATGTCGGCGATGATCATACCCCTGCCATCGAGCCGCAATGGAACAATCTCATGATGCGACTGATACAGCGCGGGCCGGATCAGATCGTTCATGCCCGCATCCACGATCACGAAATGTTTCCCGCCATTCACCTTCCTGTAGAGCACGCGCGACAGCAACACGCCAGCCTCGCCCACAATCGAACGCCCCGGTTCGATCATCAGATGAAGACTGCGCCCAGAGATCTTCTCCAGCATCTCCGCGATAAAACCAGGAATCGAGGGCATCTTCTCGCCGGGCTTATAGGCCACGCCGATGCCGCCTCCCAGATCGAGAGTTTTGATCGGCACCCCGGTCGCCCGGAGACGCTCCACCAGGCTGACCATCTTATCGAAGGCCTGCATGAGCGGGCCTGTATCGAGCAATTGCGAGCCAATATGACAGCTCACGCCCTCCAGCAGCAGGTTCCCGAAGCTGCGGGCGCGCACATACATCGCTTCCACGTCGCGGATGTCTACTCCGAACTTATGCTCGCGAAGACCAGTGGAGATGTACGGGTGAGTAGTGGCGTCCACGTCGGGATTTACCCGCAACGATACGCGAGCCAGCACGCCTCTCCTGGATGCGAGCGCGTCAATTAGCGCCAGTTCCGGCTCGGACTCGCTGTTGAATCCATGAATGCCGCTCTCAAGCGCATACTCGATCTCGTCCGCAGTCTTGCCCACACCCGAGAAGACCACCTTCCCCGGATCGCCTCCGGCCTTCAAGACCCGGAACAACTCGCCGCCGGACACAATGTCGAAACCAGACCCGGCCATTGCCAACAACCGCAAAACTCCCAGGTTCGAATTCGCCTTTACGGCATAACAGATCAGGTGCGGAAAATTGGAGAGAGCGTTGTCGTACGCGAGGTACCGCGCCAGAATCGAAGCCGACGAATACACGTAAACGGGCGTGCCTGCTCGTCGCGCGATATCGGCCAGGGCAACTCCTTCACAGTACAGCGTGCCGTCGATATATTCAAAGTGCGGCTGCATCAGCGGACCTTCATCGCGATGAGCGTTTGATCGTCAAAGGCTGGAGCCCCGTTCGTGAACAGGTCGAGATCGGCAAGGATCGCATCGGCGATCTCTTCCACGCCAAGCTCGCAAGCCTTCTTCAGAACGCGCTGCAGACGCGTTCTTCCATACTCGTCCTCTTTGGTATTCAACTGATCTGAAATACCGTCCGAGTACAGTAATATGACATCGCCATGGGATAAGTCGATGGTTACTTCGTCGTATTCGCGATCGTCCAGAAGGCCCGCCGGAACTCCCTCCACCTTGGGTTTGATTACCTCGCCGCCGCGGCAGATCATGGGAGGAATCGCACCCGCGTTTGCCATGGTCAGCTTCAAGTTGCGGCTTTCCCATAGCAGCACCGTGAGGGTGACATATTGGGCATCCACTTTGCGCTCTAGCAACACGTCGTTCACCAGCTTCAGCATCTCGGCCGGACCGCGTTTGCGATGAGCGAGGGTTCGCAGCAGCCCGCTGACCAGCGCTCCGTACAGAGCCGCCGCCGCGCCTTTGCCGCTCACGTCGCCGAAAGCGAATATGGCGTATTCAGGGCCATGCTGAAAAATATCGTAGATGTCTCCGCTGATCTCGCGGGCCGGTCTCAAACGGATGGCGATGTCGAGTCCCTCGGTCTCGGGCGCCACGCGCGGCAGCAAAATGGATTGGAGCTTGCGCGCGGCCTTAAGATCCTGATCCATTCGCTGCTCGCGGGACGCAAGCTCTTCGTACAACCGCGCGTTCTCCACCGAGCTCGCGATTTGCGGCGCAAGCAAGCCGAGCAACCGCGCGTGATCCTCGGTGAACGACCCAATGCGTTCGCTCTCCAGGTCCATGACGCCGACCACCCGATCCTGAACTACCAGCGGCACCGCAACCTCGGATCGGATGTCCGGGTGAGAGGCGATGTAGCGCGGATCGTTGAGCGTGTCGTCCACGCGGACTGCTTCGCGCGACTCGACGGCCGCCCCGGTGATGCCTTTGCCGATGGGAATGTTGTCGAGCACCACCCGCTGGTCATACCTCTCGCTGAACCGATGCCGCAAAACGCGCTTCTCCGAATCCACCAGCAGAATGCTGAACGCCTCGAAGCTGATGAGCGCGTGTATGGTCTTGGCAATTTTCGTCAGCAGCTCATCCAGGGCCAGAATCGAGCTGAACTCCTGCGAGAGGTGGGCCAGAGTTCGCAAGGTTCGGTTCTGCCGCTCAACGCGTTTATAGAGCCTGGCGTTGTCGATGGAAACTGCTACCCGCGCGGCTATCAGCAGCAGCAGCGCCCGATCTTGCTCCTTGTACGCGTTCAGCCTCGTCGATTGAAGATCGATCACGCCAACCAGTTTGCCGCGGGCCACCATGGGTACGGCCAGTTCGGTCCTAACGGCGTCGATGGCCGGAAGATAGCGCTGATCGTTTCGCACGTCGCCGACCAGCACCGGCTGCCGCGTAGAAGCCGCCGCTCCGGTGATCCCTTCGTCGAGCTTGATGAGCAGGCTGCGCATCACCTCTTCGCGATGCCCGATGGCATAGCGGATGCGCAGGCCTCGCTGGCGTTCGGTGTACAGCAGAATAGCGAACAGGTCGTAGGGAACCACGTCCTTCACTCGAGTGGCGACATTGGCCAGGATGCGATCCAGATCCAGTGTTTCGGAGGTCGCGTCGGACACATCCAACAGGAAATCGAGCAGCTCCGCCCGTTCCTGGAAACGGACGACGGATTTGCGTGTAGTTGCCATCAATAGTCGACGGGAGCATCCAGCGTTTCACCGGAATCGACGATGCTGACGCTAGCGCTGGCACCGATCCGGGTGGCTCCGGCCTCGACCATTTTACGCAGATCCTGAAGGGTGCGAATTCCCCCCGAAGCTTTCACGCCTAGCTCGGGTCCCACTGCGGCTCGCATCAGCGTCACATCGTGCACCGTAGCGCCGCCGGGGCCAAATCCAGTGGACGTCTTTACGAAGTCGGCACCGGCTTGTTTCGCGATTTGGCAAGCTTCAGTTTTCTGGGCGTCGTTGAGCAGCGCCGTTTCGAGAATCACCTTGACGATTGCGCCCGCTTGATGAGCTTCTTCCACGACGGCACGAATATCGGTACCCACTGCATCGGGATCACCGCCAAGCAGCGCGCCGATATTCTGAACCATGTCGATCTCGGTAGCACCCGCACTCAAGGCCGCCCTTGTCTCGGCGACCTTCGCCTCAGTCAGCATGGCACCGAGCGGGAAGCCCACCACGCTGCAGACCTTCACTGCTGAGCCTTTCAAAGCTGCGGCAACGGTCGACACCCAATAGGAGTTCACGCAGACACTGGCGAATCCGAACCGCCGAGCCTCATCGCACACCTTGAGGATGTCCTCGCGCTTTGCATCGGGACGCAGGAGCGTATGGTCGATCAGGCCCGCAATTCCGACTTGCAAGTTGTTAATAATAAGGTATTTGCTGTCCATTTAGCGCTCTTCGATCATAACATCTCGCCTAGTTCAATTTTCGCCTTTACATTTGAAGCGGACTTGCCGCACACTACACTTACTGTCAGATGCTGAATGTAACTTGCATCTAGAGAGCAGCGTCCTGTGAATCGACGGTAATGTTTCGAGGGTTAATGTTTCGACCCCGTGTGTCGATCTTATTAATAAGAGGCCGACTTATGGATATCCTGGGTAACCGCAAGTTTATCGAAGTGCCGGGGGGCAAGAATCACGAGTTGCCGCCGCTCCTGGTGCGTTCCGCACCGCACAAAAGGAGACTCGACAAGATCATGAGCATGGCCAACGATATTATCGAGACCGAGGATATGCTGGCGGAAATGTCCGGTGAAGCCGTGTCGCTGGACACCGCCGACCAGCGCAAAATGGATCTTGCGATGAACCTGGTGGACCAATACTTCGGCTTTGTCACGCACTGGCAATGGGGCGACAGCATACTCGAATGGATCCGCCAATGCGAGATTACCTTCGGCGCTCGTGTGGATTTGCGCAACATTTTGCGCAACGATGTATGGCCTCACGCGGGACGCAGCAGCTTCGTAACGTTACTCGAAGATAAAAAGGTCGAAGCTAGGGGCGTCGATATCGAGCGCGCGGTCGGAATGCGCTTGACGTTCCGGCAACCTCCGCCGATCGGCTGCTTTTCCAATCAATTTCTGTTTTATCTAAACTCGACTCTGGCCAACACCGCGTATCAGACTTGGTCCCATATGACGTCGTCACCGGTTTCCTGTCTGCCGCCTGAACGCTTTTCGTTCGAGGTCGTGAACATGGAGCTGCAGTAAGTTACTTAGTCAGCAGACCGCGTCCTCTTAGCCAGTTACTCAAGAGAGTGGGCCACATCGACAAGGCTGGATCTCGCATGGCAAGGCCAACCCCATGCGGACCCTTCTCGAAGATATGCATCTCGGCGGGAACCTTATTCTTTCGCAAGGCAAGGTAAAACAGCACACTGTTTTCAGAGGGCACCCCGGAATCTTCGTTGGTGTGAAAGAGGAACGTGGGGGGCGTGCGCTCGGTCACTTGAAGCTCGCTAGAGAGGCTCTCCACCAGTTTAGGATCGGGGTTGTCTCCGAGCAGATTGCGTAGGGATCCTTTGTGGGTGTACGGGGTCGTGAACGAGATCACCGGGTAGCCGAGAATCAGAAAATCGGGACGGCTGCTCATTCGGTCAAGCGGATCGGGAGCATCGGCTTGGCCCACATCGAAATGCGTTCCAGCCGAGGAAGCCAGATGTCCACCCGCTGAGAAACCCATGATCCCGATCCGATCGGGCGCAATGCCAAATTCCTTGGCTTGGGCTCTCACCATGCGAATCGCCCGTTGAGCGTCCCCGAGTTCAACGGGGTGGTGATACTTGGGTCCCAGGCGATATTTCAAAACGAACCCAGCGATTCCCATGGAGTTCAGCCAGTTGGCCACCTGCCGGCCCTCATGGTTGTCGGCCAGCGCGCCGTAACCCCCGCCGGGGCAGATAATTACTCCAGTCGGGACCGCATCCCGGCCTGGCAGGTAAACCGTCAGAGTTGGCCGGTCGCGATCCTCGCTGCCGAGCGATCCAGGCGCCTCACCTTTCCAAAGAGGGATCGTGACGGCCGTTGTTTGGTTCCGATCGGTTTGGGCAATGACGCCGGAGATCGGCATCAATAACAAAAAAGCGGCTAGTCGCATGCGGTGCGCGCTAGCGGCGGTTTACATCAATTGATCGAACGGAGCCGTTTTGAAAATTCATGACACACGAAAAATCGAAGGAATCCCTGCGGTCTCTACCCTCGGCTCTGGCGTTGCCAACGATCAAGTCATTGCGGCCTGATCTGTCGTCCACGTTGAGCTGTCCAAAGTCGACTCGAACATAGCCCAACCTGCGGATGCGCTGATCCACTGCACGCTGACACGCCTGCATCGCCAACCCGCTGTTCTGATCGTAGGCCCTCCGATCTCCGTTCCGGTCACCGCCGCCTGAATCCATGTTGGCGGACCTCAGACGCCCGGATTCGAAGTCAACCGAGCATGAAAATCGGTGCTCCTCCCGGAAATTGCCGCCACCCACTTCCAAAAATCCCGTCACCAAATCCCGCCGGTCGGAATTCTCGTCCATAGCGATTCTGCGGAACATCACCTCAGCCCCGCGAAACCGATCGGAAGCTTGCTGCCTGATTGCATCCTGACAAACTCGAATGGCTTGATCGGCCGTAAACCGCAGGTTTCCGTTTCGGTCTCCTCCCCGGTTATAGCCAGGATTTGGATAGCCGGTATTGGGCTGATTGCGGGGATCGCGTCCATTTGAAAAGCCGCCCGCGTTAGACCATGTCAGGTCGAAAGTATATCCCTCGGCTCCGCCTTGCGGGTCCTCGATCTGCACCACCGCAATTCCTCCTTCACGAGGGTCTCGCACTAGTTGCTGTCGGCCCCGGCCATCGACTCCCGAGAAACGAAAGTCCGCAGGATTGGGCGGCAAGGGACTGCTGCATTCGAAACGCCGCCATTGGGGCTGCTGCCCAGACACGTTTCGCAACGTCGCGCTATCGCCGTGAATCTCGACTTCGGCCACTCCGTCGACCACCACTTCAATGGTGCACTTCCCCCGATCGGAGTTTCCGCCGCGGGACATATCAGCCCGCCTGGTCTGTGCGTGAACGGGGATCGCGATTGCCGCAATCGTCCCGATGGTCAAAAGAAAACGCGTGTACATGGACACCTCGCCATGAGCCGGGCGCTCGACGCGCCGCCAGCCCGCCTACAGAATAACACCTTTCGCACGAACGGTTTGATCACAAAAAGGCCCGCAGAAGGCGGCCTTGCACGTCTTTTAGATTGCCGTGAGCCTCATCCAGTTCGTTCACCTTATCGCGCAGTTGACGCAAGAGCTGTGTGCGTTCGATTGCGCCGTTAATCACCAGCAGGAGTTGCGAATTGTCCCATGGCTTCTCTAGATACTGATAGAGTCCAACATCGTTGATCGCTTTGATGGCGCTTTGCTTATCCGCATGGCCCGTCAGCAGAACGCGAGCCGCCTCGGGCTGATACTCTTTTGCCTTCGCCAAAAGTTGGAGCCCGGTCATCCCAGGCATAAGATAGTCGCTTACTACCACATCGACAGGGTTGGTTTGCAGGTGCTGCGCAGCCGCTTTGGAGTCCGTATAGCCATGCACGGAATACTCTGTTTCAAGCTGGAGGAAAGCGCGAATGCTGGTGATTACCATGTCTTCGTCGTCGACGATCAGAACATGGGGCTGTGCGTTGTCACTCAAGTTGTGCTCCTAATTTGGGGTCGGATCGGGGCTGCTCGACGGGAACGAAAACGTGAAAAGTAGTCCCCTTCCCTGCTTGCGTTTCAAAATTGATCTTGCCGCCATGCGTGTCTTCCACGATCTCGCGCGTAATCGTGAGCCCTATTCCAGTACCTTCGCCCAGAGGCTTGGTGGTGAATCCAGCGGCGAAGATCTTGGGCTGAACTTCGGGCGGAATGCCGCTCCCGGTATCTTCGATCGCGATATGAACCATGCTCCCTTCGAAGCGCGTGCGCACGGTCACTTTCCCTTCCCCTGAAATGGATTGCGCGGCATTCACGATCAGGTTGAGAAACACCTGGTTTAGCAGGCCAGGATAGCACTCCACCTGGGGCAAATCTCCTAAATCGGATTCGAACACGATCATTTGGCGGTATACCGTGCCGGCCAGCTTGAGGGTATTTAACAGCAGTTCATTGATGCTGACGCTGAGCAGATCGCCTTCATTGACGCGGGCGAAAGTTTTCAGACTTCGAATCACGCCTGAAATGCGCTCGCACGCAATGCGATCCACTTCCGCCAAGCTGATAATCACGCCTACCGTGTCGAGCGCCTTCTGGGGAAGTGGCCCGTCTTTGCTCGCCGCGAGCGTCTGCTTTAGCTTCTCGAGCGCCCGAATGATCACTTCGGTGTTTGAAAAGATGGACCCGATCGGGCTGTTGATTTCGTGTACGATCCCCGCCGACAGCCGACCGAGCGACGCCATCTTATGCGCATCTGCCAGCTTTCGAGTGGTAAGTTCGAGCTCCTGGGTTAGGCGCGCAACGTCTTCATGTTCGGGGTTCATTGCTGGACGAGCTGCCGGAACCGTTTTACCAGCATGGAAAAGATTGCCGCCGTGATCTCCATATTGTCCGACAGCAGGTCGTAAAAATCGTCGCGGCTGATGCGCAGCAGCTTCGTATCGCCCAGCGTTTTAGCCGTTACGGGCATTGGGTCCGAATCGAACAAAGCCCAGGCACCCACGACATCGTTTTGCTTCGCCACGGTTAGGGCGTTACCTTTCTGGCTGATTTCGACCTCGCCATCGAGAATCACGAACAACGAGTCCAATGCTTTTTCCGGTTCGACGATGGTCTTGCCGGGCGCATAGCGAACCTCCCGCGCGATAGTGGCAATTCGGGAGAGCTGGTCAGGATTTAAATTCTTGAGCAGTTCCACTCCTTCGAGCGCAATTACTTTTTCGATGATGTTGAGTTCCTGGACCGAGGGTGATCCAGAACCCACGCCGTTGGGGGGGTTCATGCGAGCACCGCCATGGCATCGCGAGCGACCAGGGAGATATCGCTGTTTTTTTCTCCCGAGGCGGATTGGATTTCAGTCCGGAGGTTTGAGAGTTTCAATTGAGCTGCGGTGGCGATTGCGCAGGCAACCAGCCATTCATCGCCTGATCGGAGCAAATCGCGCAGGGCGCTCTCCGCGTCTTTAGCGGGTATGCCGAACAGATCGCGGCCTCGCTGACCTAATTGCGAAGCATCGTCCAGAATCGGAAGCATGAATCGTTTGACGTCCCGTTCGAGGACATTGTCCAGAAACTCCAGTGCCGCCGAGGCCTCCTCGCCGTGCCCCCGCCTGACTGCTAGGAACGCGGAGTAAATCTGCTGCTGGGGATATTTCAGACCCAACAGGCGGAAAAGCCTCTCAAGCGCGTCCTTCAGGCGCTCTTCCAGCGTGCTGGCGAGCAGTCCGGCCGGCGTGTGCGGCTTTCCATGTTCGCGAAATACTTCCAGAGCTGCACCCATCTCAAAATAGTAGCGAGCTTCCTGGAGCAACTGTTGGTGGACGGAAGTGCTTCCGTAATCGAGGTCCGGCGCGGTTTCGCGCAGACGATTCAGCGCGCGCAGCACAGAGCCTCGAATCGAAAGATTCGCGTGACTGATCGAATGCAGCAAAATGTCCACCGACCTTTGTGCTGGAATCAGCCGAAGCACGCGCGGGATTTGGCGGCGGAGCGCCAGCGGCGCATGTTCGTCGTCCAATAGGTCGCCCAGGGTGCCCGATATCTTTCCGCCGAAGGCCGCGAGCGCCTCAATGGCGGCTCCGCGCAGTTTCGGATCAGCCAAACTGCGAATTATGGGGATCAGATACTCCCGATTTTGCAGCACTGCTGCGGATTTGCAGGCTTCCTTTACGACCGAGGGATCTCGGTCGGCGAGCAACTGATGAAGCGCTTCAGTGCCCTGATCGCCTCGAGCGCGAACGGCCATCGCCGCCAGACAACGTCGGAGGGGAGACTCATTGGAAGCAGCTTGGGTCAGCCACTCGTGCGTGATCAGCTCCCGAGCTAAGTCTGGCTGCCCGGACAAAAACTCGAGGGCCCCACCGGCCACCATAGTGTTTGGATGATTTAGCAGGAGGGCGGTGAGCGGACGGGTCTCGGTAGAAGCGGTCAAGACATACACGACAGCGGCCCGCAACATATTTTGGTCCGAATTGGGCCGGGCAGACCGGATGTCGGTATTCGCAACGTCAAGCAAATCGCGGAACCCCGATTGGGTCGCCAGCGCATACGCTCGCGTCCGGACTTCCGGCGTCGAGCTGCGGGCCAGTTTGGGAAGCAGCTTTTGAAAGTCGTAGCCGCGGGCCTCGCCGAGCAAAGAGAGAGCATACAGGGATTGGCGCGCGTTATCGCCCAGCGCCGTTTGTTCAAGAAGCGCGATGGTGGAGGGGTCGTCTACCGAGACGCGAGCGCTTTCCAGGTCCAGGCGCCTCGATTCCAGCCGATGCCGCACTGTCGTGATGTATTCTTTTTTGGCATACATCGACAGGACGATCCAACCAAGCGAAAGCACCAGAACCATTACGGCAACGTAACGTACTGGCATCGCAAATACCGATGTGACCAGAACTAGAATCATTCCGCCTAAGCCTCGCGCGAAACGGTCGACGAATACGTCGACGAACGCTTTGGTCCGGTTGCGGAGAGCCAGGGGCAGCGGTAAATAAAGGAGTTCCATCCCGGTCTTATTGAATGAGTAGCGGGTAGAGGCTTCGGTCAGACGCGTGGCGGAGGTTGAAAGCACGGATGGCGCGACCAACGCTGCGATGGAGGCAGCGGCGATCGAAAGAGGCATAATCTGGAGCGTGCCGCCCACTCCGAAACGGCTCACCACAAAGCCGGTTAAGAAGAATTGAAACACGAAAGTGAGCAGATTCAGCCAAAAGCCGTAGAAGTTGCCAAGGAATGCCGTTAAATCGTTCTTATTGTGGTAGGCCAGCTTGGCCATGGCATTGAACTGAAACTCCACCATTACGTCGATCACAAAGGTTACAATCATGATCGCCATGATTACTTGCAGATGGCGATGGCGGCGGAGATTGCCCAGAATTTCTCCAAAGCTAAAATCTTCCTCGCTCTCCGATGCTGCCCGCGCGGTGGCGATGGCGCGTCCCTGGTCCCGCAGGATAAACCAGAACGGCACATAGGATAGGACAACCATGGCAGCGCACGCCAAAATCAGGTTTGTAGTTCCGACTAGTCGAACGGTGAACGCGGTGAACGTCCCGCCAAAGGCTGCTCCTATCACGGAACCGACTCCCAAGATGCCGTACAGCCGCTTCGCTTCGCGCGACGAGAAGATGTTGGCGGCGATCAGCCACCCTTGGGACACTAAGATGATGCTGAACAGGCTAACCCAGATGTTAAACGCGTAGACGATCCAATTTATGTTGAGCTGAATCAGCCACCAAAAGGCCACCAGCACCGCTACCGAGAAGATCGTGGCAAAGAGCACCGCCCGCTTCAGCGACGAATTCACGGCCAGCTTGGTATAAAAATAGGCCAAGATGCCGCCCACGGCTGCGATTAGAACATACAGCCAGGGCAGCTTGTCGATGTCGAATTTATTGAGGAAAATGGCTCGAGAAACCGGCTTTAGGATGTAATAGGCGAATAGCACGAGCATTAAATACAGCGTCATGCAAGTGGTGCGCAGGTATTCGCCCGGGCGCACATCGAACAGACTTCTCCAAAAGGTCCTCAAGCGGCTCATCAGGAGTTAGATGCAGGTAAGTACAAGGTGTGACACGCCGCTGAAAAGAAGTGTGGCCACACCCTGCCGCCTTGCGCCTGCATTGAGCTTCTCTGTTTCCTCAGTTCGCGAGCGAAACCATGCCCTTTTCTTTCAGCCCCGAAATCGCCAAACCGTAGCGGCCGCGAACGCCGGTCTTCTCAAAAATGTGCTTGAGGTGAATTTTTACGGTCCCAGGCCGAATGCCGAGCTCCATCGCGATCTCCTTGTTCTTGAAACCTTGCTCGACAAGCTCCAGAACCTGCTGCTCGCGCGCTGTCAGATCGGAACGCTCGTAGCGCTCGGACCGGATTGAATCGCGAAACACGGAGTCTTCCATCCAACTGCGTCCCGTGGCGACCGTCCGGAAACAGGCGAGCAAAGCCTCCAGGTTGGCCGTTTTTCGCACGATGCCTTTAGCGCCCGACTGCAACAGTCGAAGCGCTTCCGCTTCCGTCATCGAGACCCCCCAAACCACAATTGCGGGCATCGTCGGAAGCAGCCTCATGTTGTTGAGCCACTCGAGCACACAATGCATGCCAAGCCCCTTGTCTACGACCATGATGTCGGGGTTGCGTCTCCGCAAAAGCACGGTGGCCAAGTCGAGAGAATCGACCATCTCGCTGAATTCGAGATCCGGACAGGGCCCGAGTAGTTTCTTTAGCCCTTCGGCCGTGATTGGTTGAGTGTCGCAGACCGCAACCACAGATCGTTTTATAGTTTCCGTCATCTATTCGCTTGTGAGCGTCCCCTTATGAAAAGGATCCCTGGCAGGACCATATGAACCTTATCGGCGAGTGCCTTCGAACTAATAGTTGTGAAAGGGGCAAAACGTTCTCATACTATTCCTAGGAATGTCGATTCAAACTTGTGCGTTCCTAACGCCAAAGCACTCGACGACTATGTCCCAGGCAGAACTAAATCGAATCGGCGGGCGCTGCAAAGTCTTGTTTATAGGGGTTAAACCCTTTATAAAGCGTGACTTAACGCCGCTGCTTGCACCGTATCTACCCCTATCCGCGGCGATAGACCTGCCGCTTAGCGCGACGCGGGCGGACCTATCTTCTTTCTGTCAAACCGATCTGCCTAAGTTTTGCTTCGTTGAAATCGACAAAGCCGACGACCCGGCTCTGGATATGTTCCCGGAGTTGTTGCGACACGATCCCAAACTTGGAATCATCGCCCTTCTTCCCGCGGGGAACCCGGACCTGATCCTGCGTTGCTTGAGACTTGGTGCAAGTGATTTCCTGATCGCCCCGTTTACCGGCGAGCAGGTGCAATCCGCTCTTCAAAAGCTGATCAAGCTGTTGCCGGGCAGAACGCCCTCCGCACCGGGCAAGATCTATTCGGTGATTCCCGTGAAAGGGGCTTGCGGGGCCACGACGCTAGCCTGCGCTCTCGCGTATCAATGGAAGCGGCTCGGGTCCAACCGCGTGCTGCTGGCGGACCTCGACCCGCTGACCGGGGTGGTCGATTTTCTGCTGAAAGTGAAATCCCAGTTCAGCTTTGCCAACGTTCTGCACCGAGCTTCGGACATGGATCCCGATCTTTGGAATGGCATGGTGGCCAAGAGAGATGGGGTGGACGTCCTGGTTGCGCCCGAAACGCTGCCCGATGGCGAAGTGGACTTCACCGATGCGAGCCCGATTCTGGACTACGCCCGGGATCATTATGATGTCACGATCGCGGACGCTGGAGCGGCGCAGGGTGCCTGGACTCTTTCGCAGGCGGCTCTGAGCGATGAGGTTCTGCTGGTGACCACCAATGAGCTCCTCTCCTTGCAGGCGGCGCAACGCGCCCTAAAGTATCTGGAATCGAACGGGATCGGCCGCTGGAAGATTCGACTGATCGTCAACCGCTACGAACGCCAAGTTGGACTGAGCGAAGATTTAATCGCCAGCGCGATCGGGATGGAAGCGACGCATGTTTTGCCCAGCGACTATGCCGCGATTCAGAAAGCGCTGCTTGGCGGCAAGCCGGTCCCTGGCTCGAGCAGTTTCGGCAAGAGCGTGGCTGCGCTGGCCGACAAACTTGCAGGCCGGGTAGCGGCAGTTCGAAAGCCGTCGTCGCTGGCGGGACTGCTTTCGCTCTTTTCCCGCACTTCGGGGTAGTTCTTGCAACGTCTAGTCGCTGTGGTTTTAGATGTACTTCTGTATACATTTGATTTCGTGCTGGTCTTGTTCTCCATCACTCAGATCGCGATACCTCTATGGAATGGCACTTCGATGTTCCGGATTTTCCGCAAGAAACATCAGCTCATGCAAGAAATCTCACATGCTCAAAGAGCAGCTTGAGCTCGACAAGGCAAAGAGCGCTCTCGAATGGCATCGAGGAGAATTGGAAGCCGTTCAAGACGAGAGGCATCGTCGACTAACGCGCCGAGCTTCAGTTTTGGCAAGGGCTTCGCAATTGGAATAGTCGGCCTCGGGCTCATTTTTCTGCTCATCGCTGGCAATCAAATGTTCGCCCGTCTCGATGCGATCAGATCATGGTGATCCAGTCGCCAATCAGCGGGTCGCTGACTTGGCAGAAGGATGCCGGGGTCAAGGGGCGCGTTTCGGGAAGGTGACCCGGTACCATAAACGCTCTCAATTCAGGTTTAGCAACCGCAAAGACCAGGGTAAAGAAGCTGACGAGTCGATCAAGATTCGTTTCAACGACGGGACCATGCCAACATCTCGCGCTTGATCGCTTGAGAGATGGCAGCAGCTCGTTCGGACGGTGGTTGAGAACGCTGCCCACATGACCGGACCGTTCATGAGCTCCAAGGAGAGCTACGCGGAACGCCGCAATGACCTGGTCCAAGACATCGAAGACCAAGTGCAAAACGGCGTTTTTCGCACCGTCACCGAACAGGCCAAACAGCCCGATCCAATGACGGGTCAAGAGAAGACAGTTAAAATTGTGAAGTTCGTATTGGACAATTCGGAATCAAGACTTTCAATCCTTCGATAAACGAAATAAAGTACGACCCTATTGTCGAGAAGCAGATCGAGGCTCAGCAGAATGCTGTGATGGCGGTGCAAACTGCCGAAGCTTGAGGCGTGGGTGAAGGTAAATATGGCTTACGCAGAAGCGGTCAAGGGGTATCAAGGGAACTGGGTGCCAGCTCATCGAGCTTTTGCAGTCGAACACGGCTCGGGATTTAGGGTTGGACATGTCTGTTTAAGGCCGCGGCAGCACTGGTGGCAATTCTAAGAAGTACTATTACTCGTTTCTTGGAAGGGGTATTGCTTGGGGGAATGAGTGAGCGTATAGTCATAAGAGGATTGGGGCAGTGGCTCTGCCCCAATCCCGCGATCGGATTAGCGTCTCTTTCGAGTGCTAAACCTAATCGTGATAGTGCCAAATAGCAGCACCCATCTTACGAAAAGGGTCATATGCCCCTCCTTTCGCTTCGCTAGGAATCCCCGGGCCGCAAGCCCGGGTTTCCATTTGAAGCTCTGGTGCTCCATTTGGAACTCGCCGGTCCCCACTCCGCAGAAAGCTCATCCATGAGTGCCGCGATTCTGCTGAAGTTCTCATGGAACTTCAACCAACGCCATCGGACGCGATCAGGCCGCCATGTTAGCTTATGAATAGAGGATCACAAGAAGCGGATGGACCCTGACGGCCGCCCGGCAATCCGGGGTGTGGGCCTCACCAAGCAGTTCAAATCCGGCGACGCCGATTTGGTCGTATTCGCCGATATGGATTTCGCCGTGAGTCAGGGGGAGAGGCTTGCCTTAATCGGAGAGTCCGGGTCTGGGAAAAGCACCCTGTTGTATATGCTGGGTGGTTTGGACAGGCCTTCCAAAGGCACGATATACTTCGATCATACGAACATCTCTGAATTATCCGAATCCGGCTTGGCGGATTTTCGAAATCGGCAAATTGGCTTCGTTTGGCAAAATCATTCTTTGCTGCCTGAATTTACGGCGCTGGAAAACGTGATGATGCCGCTGCTGATTCGCGGAGTTCCGGCAGCGGAGGCCGCTCCCGCTGCACTCGCGAAGCTGCATGAGGTTGGCCTGAAAGACCGTGCATCCCATCGAGCGGGTGAACTATCGGGCGGTGAGCAGCAGCGCGTGTCGCTGGCACGCGCGCTGGTTGGCAATCCTTCTGTGCTGCTTGCCGATGAACCTACGGGCAACCTCGATTTCAGGACAGGCGAGATGATTATGTCCCTTCTGGAGAACCTGCATCGCTCTCATCGGCTTACCTCAATCTTCGTTACGCATAATATTTCATTCGCGAGACGTTGCGACCGCATCCTGCAATTAGATAAAGGCACGTTGGCAGCTTTTCCGGGCGAGGGCACTCCCGATCCCGGTGAAGCATCACCTGATTACGGCAAAATATATGTTTGAACGTTATACCGAAAAGGCGCGCAGAGTTATTTTTTTCGCTCGATATGAAGCCAGCCAGTTCGGCAGCCCGTATATCGAAACAGAGCACCTCCTTCTTGGGCTCCTCCGGGAAGACAAGGCCTTGGCGAACCGTTTCCTCCGCTCTCACGCCGCCATTGAATCGATTCGAAAACAGATAGAGGCGCACACCACGATTCGTGAAAAGGTGTCGACCTCCATAGACCTGCCTCTCAGCCACGAGTGCAAGCGCGTGCTCGCTTATGGGGCCGAAGAAGCCGAGCGGCTGAACCACAAGCACATCGGCACCGAGCATCTTCTTCTGGGCTTGCTCCGCGAAGAGAAATGCTTCGCCGCCGAGATACTGCACGAGCGCGGCTTGCGGCTCTCTCAAGTGCGCGAGGAAATTCAGCGCTCCACTTCCGAGAAGGTTTCCTCGCGTCCCAAGGAAAGCTCCTTGCTGGCCGAGTTTAGCCGCGATCTAACCCAGGCCGCGATTGACGGCTCACTGGATCCGCTCATTGGACGCGATTTTGAACTGGAGCGCGTCGTTCAGATCCTCTGTCGGCGCACGAAGAATAATCCCGTCTTGATCGGCGAGCCAGGCGTGGGTAAAACAGCAATCGTGGAAGGCTTGGCCCAAAAGATTGCGGACGGCGACGTTCCTTCATTCCTCGCCGACAAGCGTATTCTGGCGCTAGACCTGTCGTTAATCGTCGCTGGCACCAAGTATCGCGGCCAGTTTGAGGAACGTTTGAAGACCATCATGAAAGAGCTGATGGAGAATCAGAACGCAATCATCTTCATTGACGAATTGCACACGTTGGTTGGCGCAGGTTCGGCGGAAGGGTCGCTGGACGCTGCCAACATCTTGAAGCCTGCTCTCTCGCGCGGCGAAATTCAGTGCATCGGCGCAACCACTCCAAGCGAGTACCGCAAGTCTATCGAAAAAGATCGGTCGCTTGAACGCCGCTTCCAAGCGGTGAAGGTTCCTCCGCCGACCGAGACAGATGCGATTCGCATTCTGTTCGGGATTAAGGAGCGGTATGAGAAGTTTCACGCGGTCGCGTATACGGACGAGTCGGTGGAATCCGCCGTTCATGCTTCGACGCGGTTTATCCCGGATCGCTTTCTCCCAGACAAGGCGATCGATCTAATTGACGAGGCTGGCGCTCGCGTAAAATTGCGGCAGACCACTCTTCCCGGAGAAGTGGCCGACATTCAAAAGCGCATCAAATTTATCGTGCATCGCATGGAGAATGCCATAGCGAATCACGAGTTCGAAAAGGCGCGTTTCTATTCCGACGAAGAGCGCAAGGAGCGCGAGAATCTCCGCCAACTTCGCGACAAGTACAACCTGGACGATACCTCCACCGGCGTTGTCACCAAGGACGATATTGAGGATGTGGTGGCCCGCTGGACCGGCGTTCCGATGACGGCCATTCGCGAGGAAGAAGTCTCCAAGCTGATTCGTATTGAGGAAGAACTCCACAAGCGCGTGATCAGCCAGGAGAAAGCGATCTCTGCGTTGGCTCGCGCGATTCGTAGATCCCGCGCCGGATTGAAATCCCCCAAGCGGCCTTCCGGTTCTTTCCTCTTCCTGGGGCCGACCGGAGTCGGCAAGACCGAAGTCGCCCGCGCTCTGGCTGAATTCCTATTCGGCAGCGAAAAGTCTCTCATTCGCTTCGACATGTCGGAGTTCATGGAGAAGCATTCGGTATCGAAACTGATCGGCTCGCCTCCCGGCTACGTCGGCTACGAAGAGGGCGGCCAGTTGACCGAGCGCGTGAAGCGCGCGCCCTATTCGATCATTTTGCTGGATGAGATCGAGAAGGCGCACCCGGATGTCTACAACATCCTGCTCCAGGTTTTCGAAGATGGCCAATTGACCGACGGGTTAGGCAACACCGTCGATTTTAAGAACACCATCATTATCATGACCTCGAACCTCGGGGCGCGATTCCTGGATAAGAAAACTCAGATCGGTTTCTCGGCTCCATCGAACACTGGCGTTCCACCCAAGGTGGAAGACCAAGTGATGGGCGAGGTGAAGAAAGCTTTCAACCCTGAGTTCCTCAACCGCTTGGACGAGATTATCCTGTTCACGTCGCTTCTTGACGAGGATCTGCTGAAGATCATCAAGCTGCTGGTCGATCAGATCAACATTAATCTGGTTGCCAAACAGATTAAGATTCGGGTGAACGACGACGCGGCGAAATACATTCTAGAGAAGACGCTGACCGACCGCAGCTACGGCGCCCGTCCGCTTCGCCGCGCCTTGCAAAAATACGTTGAAGATCCGCTTTCAGAAGCTTTGATTCAGGGGACGCTGCCACGCCCCTCCGAACTGGAAGTCTATCTTGGCGACAGCGGTATCTTCTGCCGTCCGATCGTTGAGGAACTCCAGGAGCAGCCAGTGGGAGCGCCTAGCGACGAGCCCGTCGAAAGTAGACCAGCAGCCACCCCCTTGTACATGTTCTCTTAGCTGCATTCAAAACGGCCGGAGTTCCCCGAACTCCGGCTTCTATTCCATCACCAATACCTGAATTCGCGATCCGTCGCCGCCTCCGAAATAAACCCGTTGCGTAGCTTTGACAAAGTCGGTGGACAGCGCCTTCGGAATCTCAATAAATTTCTGCGGATTGCGATCCGTCAGCGGGAACCAGGAACTCTGCACTTGCACCATGATCCGGTGCCCTTGCCTGAACGTATGCGCCACATCGGGCAGCTTAAAAGTTATCCGATCAGGAACCCCAGGCTCAAACGGCACGGGCTTTTCAAAGCTCTTGCGGAACTTGCCCCGGAACGGTTCGCCGCGCACTAACTGCTGGTAGCCACCCATCTTTATCGTGTTCGCTGGCAACGTGTTCGGATTCACTGGTGCCGCGCCAGGAGCGGGAGGCGCGACGCTGTAATCCGGGTAGTCGGGCGGATACACATCGATCACCTTGACAACGAAATCAGAGTCGGTTCCCGTGGTCGATACCTTCAGATCCACGGAGATTGGCCCCGTGACTGTCACGTCATGATCGAGCGGAGCCGTCTTATACACCAGCACGTCGGGCCGCGAAGCCGCAAAGCGCTGATCTTCCGTCATATAGTCCGAGCGCACCGCGGTCGCGATATGCCCGATATACGGCACCGGCTTGTTGGGATCCGCCAGATACTCATCGAACGCGGCTGCGCCAGGACGATCCCACGAGAGAACTCCCTTGTCCGCCAGAAAGATATCTTTGGATTTGGCTCCCGTCGGAGGCCACGCATCAAAGCGACGCCATTGATTCATGCCCGTTTCGAACAGGTAAGCCTTGGGAAACTTCCCGTCACCTTTGCCCTTCAGATAAAAAAGGAAAAACGGAAATTCGATGTGCTCGCGATAATACAGTCCCGTATTCGAACCGAAAGTGACGTTGCCCACCCGGTCGCCATTGCCGCGCGCAAATCCCCCATGCGTCCACGGCCCCATCACGAGCATGTTCATTGGCGGCGGCGTGTTCTTCTCCATGAACTCGAACATGCGCAGCGGACCTTGCGGGTCCTCCGTGTCAAACCAGCCGCCGACAGTCATCACGGCCGGCTTGATCCCTTTCAAATATTTCCAGATCGCCCGCGATTGCCAAGTTTCGTCATACGTGGTGTGCTCGATATTGAGCAGCCAAAATGGTTGCGTATGCTTGAAATACTTCTCGTCGGCGTTGGCCAGCGAGCCCATGCTCAAGAAGAAGTCGTACCCGTCCGGAGTGCCGTAGTTGAAGGTCGGCACCTGCGCGGGCGGCGCAGCTGGATCGCCCTCGCGTTGACGAAAGCCCTGGTAGAAATTGAACCGGTGGGCGAGCATGAACGCGCCGTTGTGATAGCTGTCGTCTCCTAAGTAATAATCGGTCACGGGCGCTTGGGGAGACACCGCAACCAGCGCGGGATGCGCGTCAAGCAACGCCGAGGTGGAGAAGAAGCCCGGCTGCGAAATACCCCAAACGCCAACCTTGCCCGTGTTGTTGCGAACATTCTTAATCAGCCAGTCGATGGTGTCGTAAGTGTCGCTGCTTTCGTCGATGTCGCCGGGCCCGTTCTTCTTCGGCTTATAGGGCCGAACGGGCGTATACACGCCTTCGCTAAGGTAGCGGCCCCGCACGTCCTGGTAGGCGAAAATAAATTTCTCGCGGGCAAAAAACTCGGACGGCCCCAAGCTGGCGGGATAGTGATCCTCGCCGTACGGACGCACGCTGTACGGTGTTCGGCTCAGCATGATCGGATACTGCTTGTCCTCGCCAGCTGCGTCCTTTGGCACATACACCGAGGTGAACAGCTTTACTCCATCGCGCATCGGAATGCGGTAGTCGTATTTGGAGTAAGTTTGGCGAATGAGGGGCGCGCCAATCGGCGCAGGCGTTTGCCCCTGGGCACAGAGGCAGACGACAGAAGCGAAAACGAACGAGTAACGCATAAGTGATCTCACACTCGCGGTAGCGCGAAGGAGAACGTCGCGCCCACGCCTGGTCTGCCTTCCGCCCACATGCGGCCGCCATAGCGTTCCACAATGCGCTGGCAGATGGCCAATCCCAGGCCAGTGCCCGGATACTCCTCTTTATGCAGGCGCTTAAATAAGCCGAAGATGCGCGCGGCGTATTGCTGTTCAAAGCCGATGCCGTTGTCACGGACGGAGACGATCCACTCTTCGCCTTCTTGCTCGAGCGAAATGTGGATTTTCGGGGCCACATCCAACTTGCGATACTTCAGCGCGTTGGAGAGAAGGTTCTGAAAGACGTGGGCCATCTGACCCGTATCCGCGCGAACTTCGGGCAGGGCCGGAGAGGTGATCACCGCGCCATTTTCTTCGATGCGGTTTTTGAGCACGGACAAAGCCTCGGTCAATGCGACCGTAAGATCCGCTGCTCCGCTGGGCAGTTGTTCGGTATGCACTGTGCGCGAAAACGTTAGAAGGTCGTGAATCAGCACTTCCATGCGGGCGACGCCTTGGCGGACGAAATCGGCAAAATCGCTCAGCTTCCTGTCTTCTCCGCGAACGTGTCTGAGAATTAACTGCGTGTAGATATTGACCATGCGCAACGGCTCCTGCAGATCGTGACTGGCAACGTAGGCAAACTCCTCCAGTTCGCGATTGGCTTTTCGCAGGGCCGCCTCGCTCTCCTTCTGGTCATGAATGTCGGTGCAGGTGCCTACCCAGCTCAGCACTCTGTCTTCGGCAGCGGGCATGGATCGCGCGCGCACCAGGAACCAGCGCCAAGCCCCGTCGTCCCCCCGCCGGAGCCGGAACTCCGTCTCGTACGGCTCGCCCGTTGTAAGCGAATGGACCCACCGTTCCACCACGCGGCTGTAATCATCCGGGTGAACGCCAACGAGCCATCCGGCACCGAGAAGGGCCTCGTGACTCATGCCAAAGTAGGCGGCCACCTGCTCGCTGACGTAATCCAGCGCGCCGTCCGGCGTGGCCGTCCAAACCATCTGAGGTATGGACTCCGCGAGAAACCGATACCGCTCCTGGCCTTCCTCCACACGCTTTCGCGCCAGCACCAGGTCCGTTACATCTGTGGCGTGCAAAAAAACGCCGTCGATTTGGCCCTGGCTGTCCCTCGTTGGCAGGTATACAAAATTGATATAGATATCCTTAAGAACGCTGGTGCCGAGCCGAAGCAGGGCCTCGCGGGCAATATGGGGTTCTCCGCCCTGGTAGACACGGTCAAGCAGGCCGATGTATCCCTGCGAAATAACCTCCGGGATCGCCTCGGGCACTGTTCTTCCGATCAAGAGTTCGGCGGACCGGCCGACCAGTCGGGTGTAGTCGGCGTTTACCCATTCAAACCTATGCTCCGGCCCGCGTAGTACCGCAATGGCGGCGGGAGCCTGCAAAAGAAGCTCGCGCCAGCGCCCGCGGTCCTCTTCGATGAGTTCTTCGGCTTTCTTTTGCTCTGTTATCTCGCGCGTGGATCCGGCAACTGCCTCCACTTGTCCGTCTGCGGCCAGCACAGGCACGAAGATGTACTCGTACTGGCCAACCTCACCTGTCAGCGCCCTGAAGGGCGTTTGATCCCGCAGTTGTGCCTTAGTATCAATCACCTCCTGAATCTGGCGCTGGAGGCGCTCGGCAAGTTCCGGCGGGTAGTCGAGCTCGAAAAAGTTTCTCCCGAGCGCCTGCTCCAGCGGGATTTGCCAAAGCGAGAGAAGTGCGCGGTTCACATACGTGAAGCGGCCTTCCAGATCGAACGTGTAAGCAAAGTCCGGCGTGTTGGAAAGGACGGTGTCGAACTTGTGCCACTGCTGATGAAGATTGGCCTCAGCCCTCTTCCGGGCGTCGATGTCGATGTTGATGCCAATCATCCGCTCGGGTACACCCGCCTCGTCGTAGAAAAAAAGCGCTTGGCCGCGTAACCAGCGCTGGGTGCCCTCCGGCAGCACAGCCCTGAATTCGTAAGCGCAATCCGCCTCTCTCAGCGCGATGCAGCGGTCAATCTGCGCCAGGACGCGCTCGGCGTCTTCAGGCACGACCCGCTTTTTCCAGTCATCCAAGCCTCCCTCGAAACTGCCCTCTGGAAGTCCGTACAGCGCTTCCAGTTCAGGAGTCCAGATCACTCGGTTCTCCTTCGTCAGCCACTCGAAGCTGCCCGTGCGACCGGCTTTTTGCGCCAACCGAAGGCGTCGTTCGCTTTCCTGAAAAGCGCGAGCGCTGCGAGCTCGCTCGATCGTTTCCCAGCAGCGGTTCGCAACGAGCTTCACCAGTTCAACTTCCTGCGGAAGCCATCTCCGAGGCGTCTGCTGATGCACCGCAATAGCAGAAACGATGCGACCGCCTTTGAAAAGCGGCACGGCAATAAACGACCGGTTCTTAGTTCGACGGAACAAGGGCAGCACGCCAATGGCACGTGGGTTATTCTCTATATCCTCTTCGACCGCGGCCGCATCGGCCCGAATCGATTGGGCGACGTCCGGGCCGAACATGCCGAGAGTGTAGAGGCCCACCATGCTGGACAAGCCGCCCCGAGTGTATTCCTGAGTCACTGCAAACGTCTCGCCGTCAGCCTCGAACATGCAATACGAGCAGCGGTCAACACCGAGATGCTCTCCGAGCAAACGAGCCACGGTCTCCATGATTTCGTCGGGCTCAACCAGTGGCCGGGTGCTATCGTCCAGCCGGACCAGGAAAGCGTCCCGTTGGCTTTGCTTGCGTTCGGTAAGGTCCAGAATGAAGGCCGCCACCTCCGTCCGGCCGTCGACACGCGCCAGGACCGACGCTCCGAGCAGGATCGGCACGCGCCTGCCGTCTTTGGCGATGTAAGCCTTCTCAAACGGCGCACACCTGCCTGTGGTGGTGAGCTGGTGCACGGCTTCCGCATCCAAAGGCGCGTACTCGGGCGGGGTGAGCTGATCCCAGCGCACGAGCCCAGCCACGACTTCATTCTCCGTGTAGCCGAGAAGCTCCCGCACGGTAGGGTTCAGATAGGAGATGCCGCCTTCCAGGTCAGCGATGATCAGGCCCAGCGTGCTTGCCTCGGCGAGCTGGCGAAAACGCTCTTCGCCCGTTTGCAGGTCCTGCAAGGCGGCTTGAGCTGCTTGCTCTGCCCGAACCTTTTCTGTCACTTCCTCAACCGAGTGCAGAATATATTCGACGGATCCATCTCCGCCCAACACGGGCGTATTCAGGGCGCTCCAATAGCGCTCCACAAATCCGCCACCCTTGGTTAGCGACCGTTCGGCATCGTAACGCAGAAGTGCCAGCCGATCCGGAGCCCGGGACGTAATAGCACGCTGGAACGAGTCGCGCAGATTCCGAACTCCGGTAGCCGAGGGATCTTCGGGGTTGTCCGGGAAAACGCCGAATATCCCTCGACCCAGCAGGTCTTCGCGCTTGGCTCCGTTAACCCGCAGGTAGTTCTCGCTTACCGCCACCATGGTGAAAATCGGAGCATCGGGCAGAATCACAAGAAGAGCAGCAGGCGCGGACTCGAAGAGCACGCGAAAGTCGGGGACGGTGGCGCGTTGGTCTTTAGCGGGCTGGACCGGGTTCATCGTCGTCAGTTCCGGGTCCTCTGCACCATGTTTGCACAGACGCCTCATTCGATGCGGTACAAGCGGGTCTCACCCTGGCGGGCTACTTCCTTTAGACCCCACTTCGGCGCGTGCTGGAAGAACGCTTCCGAGTCATAAGTAGATGACTCGATTAAAATGAATCCCACACCTCTGCGCTTTAGTTCTTGAGTCGCGTCACGCCTGAAATCCAGGCTGTCGGTGCGCGTGGTTTCAACAGGCTGATCGCCCAAACCCTCCAGTCGCAGACGGATCCCCGGATTCTCGCTAGTCTGTAGTCGCACTTCGTCCACCGAGGTAAGCTCGCCGAAATCGACTTCCATGAACATGCCCGGCCGCGCGTGCTCCCAACTCCGCCAGCGCGTAACCAGAGCATTGTCGAACGCCAGTTGCACGTCCCATGGATTGGGCGACGCTTTCAAACGCCAGCCCGAACCGCGCGACAGTTCACGACCATGATCAAAGACTCGAAACTCGGCCACGCTCCACTGCTCCTTTGGAAGAGTGGCAGTCTGAATCACTCGAACACGTTGAACCTTTCGCTCAGCGAAACGGAAATCGACGATCTTGTTCGGCTGAAAATCGTTGAACATGGCGGTATACAGCATGTCGCCGAGCACTTCGTTCGAAGCAGCCTGCGTATTGACCAGCACCCGGCGCGAGGTGTAGGACTCGGCGATCGATCCGAAGGAAAACACCTTGTCAGCGGGTCCCACTTGCGCTTCCAGCATGCGATCCACCAAGTAGGGTGGCCAGGTTCGGCCGAGATATGCGTCTTCAGAAGGACGGCGGAACGCTCCTTTGATTGGGATGCCTTGCAATCTCCAGGCGTACTGCGAGCAATACACTCCCATTAGGGAAGGCCAGGATGAGAGCGCGTGCGCCAGCACCAGGATGATGGACAAACCGGGTACACTCGCAAGCGCCAGCGCCAGCGCAATCGAAAGGAAAGGCAACACAGGTATCAGGAAGCGCGCGCCAACGTTCGTAAAGTAGGTGCTGGCGAATACAAGGGCGGCGAGCAGGACTCCACGACCCACCGCAGTACGCAACGCCAGCAACGCCAGGGGTGCCAAAAGAAAGAGCGGCCCGAAGACTCCCGAAAGTCTCTGCCCGCGCACGGCCAGTTCCATGGGCAGACTCCGGAAAGTTTCCAGTCCGTAGGTCTTCAGATACTCTCTGACATCCTGTTCGGCAGAGATGTGAAAGTAGGGATTCGGGAAAATGTTGTTCGCGAACGGAGCAACCGGGTTTTGCACGAGCAGCCAATTCTTGAGCAGCCACGGCGCGATCATGGCAAAAGCGCAAAGGCCAACCGCCATGGTCGCCCGGAGCATGTCCGCTCGCGAATGCCTGGTCTTCCAGGCGACATACAGCAGTGCATAGGGAACAGCAACCACGCCCGTGTACTTGGTCGCGAAGGCGAACCCCGCAAGCAAACCAGCCGGTATGAGCAAATGAATCGACCGCTCGCCATCCCACAGGGTTAAGAAATAATACGTTCCGAACACGACTGCCGCGAGAGCCACATCGTTGTAGGCCGAGGTGCCGTCAATACCCAGGACAGGACTTGCGAAAACCATGAGTCCGGCGGCAGCGCCAGCCGTGGGGAAACCCCACCGCCTTCCGAACGCGAGCATCATCCACGGCAGCGTCAGCAAGAAACTCAGATGCACCATGGCTGCGGCTGAGTGGCGGCCAAATGCGAAGGCCATCATGAAAATCAGCTCGATCCCGAGCGACAGATTGCCGAACATGTTCCAGGGAACCGGCACGAATCCATGTGCTCGGTAAAAGAGGGACGCAATGGGTATGTGATAACTTGCGCCGTCTGGGCTGGTCTCCGGGGCAAGCGCGTTGAAGAAATATAAGACGCTAAACGCCCCGAAAACACCTCCGAAAATTACCTTCCATCGGAGAGGGCTGGAGGAAGGCGGTGGCTCGGGAGGAGTACAAGGGCGAGACTTCAGGGCAAGCGCAATGCTCGCCGCGGCAATGAATAACAGGACTCCTTTATAGACGAGATGGCAAGAGCAGAGAACAAAAATCAGTGCGCTCAAGCACGGCGCACCGGCGATGAAGCCGAGCACGCTTTCCTCCAGCCGATCCAACCGCAAGCGGAGCCTGCGCAGCAGCAAGCTTCCAAGCGCCCACGCCGTCATACTTGTCAGCGCCCAGCCGAACAAGATGTACAGAACCGCTTTCACTGGGAAGTAGAGAAATCGGGTCCCACGCCCAGCTTCCTGCCGAGCCCCAGCCATCGAGACTCAGCCGCTTGCCTGACTTGTTCCTCCAGAGTCGCGGCCCGCTGGCGCTCGCGTTCCGCCTCTTGCTTTGCGGTGCGCCATTGTTCAACCAACTCGCTGCATCCGGCGGCGCTCAGTACGAACGGCTCCTTGCGCGCGATCAGCGGCTGAGATACGTCTTCGTCGAAAAGAACGCCTATTTCGGGGACATTGTCGGTGAGAAACTCGAACTCGCCAAACCCAGCGGAAGTCAGCTTGCGCCTGAGTTCGGTTCCTCCGAATTCGCGCATCTCAAGAGTGGCCCCGCTCCCGCCGTGAAAGATAAGATCGTCGCAGATTTCGAGAGTTCCGTCGGCACGCCGATTAATGAGCACCGTGCTATCTCCCAGAGGAACAGTTCGATATTGATGGAGTTCGGGGAAGTGTTCGCGCATCTCGTCGCGCGGGTTGCAGAAGATAGTGATGCCAAAGAAACCGCATGGCTTGAGGAGACTGTGTACTTCGTCCAGCACGCGCTCCACTGGCGGCGCAACGTGTTCGAGAACATCGGCCGACAATACAAAATCGTACATTCCAGCCAGCTTCGGATGAGATTCGGTGAAGTCGAAGCGCGGCTCTCGATCATATTGCGTATTCGTGTAATCGAACTTCTCTTTCAAAACCGATGCGTAACAATCCTTGTCTGTCATGCCGAGTCCGCGAATCGACTTGAGGATAGGGAACTCGGTGAGAATCAGGCTATGTCCAAAGAGTTCGAGAGACAACAAATGAATGAGCGCCCGCGAGCGCACATTCGAGCCGCAGATACAACTGGCGGGCTCGGTGGCGAATACTTCAACGTTGTTAGACCGTCCGCAAACGTTGCACGTAAACGAGACCATCGGCTGCGAGGTTAGGCCTGGTCCTTAATCTGCATCCGCTCCGGATCCCACAGGCATAGCTTGTTGTTGAAATAGGAAATATTCGATAACAGAGCGGGACCGGCGGCGCGCAAGCCGAACACTGCATCCTCAATCACAGGCTGACGGCTGCGCACGTGTTCGAAGAAATTCAGATGGTGCGCGTACTGCTCGGTGTAGCCCGGCGGCATGGCGAAACGCTGCTCGGTGCTCGCCCGCATGCTGTCCGCATTCTGCGAGGTGGCCGGATACTTGGTACGGTTCTCCGCTAAAATCTTATCCGCGATGGCCTTTGAAAACGTTCCCGCCGTGGTGCCAGGATTCACCTGCTTGGGCTTCTTCGACACCGTGATCGCGTTGCCTACCGACAAATTCAGAACTCCGTCTGTTCCGATAAAGCGGAAGCCGGCTTGATCACCGCCGCCCGCTTCAAAGTTCACTCGCAAGCTGAGTTCGAAAGCCGGATGGGTGCTAGTCCGCGGATATTCGTACATGCCCATCATCAGGTCGGGAACGTCGCGGCCATCTTTCCAGTAATGAGTTCCGCCCATGGCGCAGATTCGAGTTGGTCCGATCGAATCCATGACGAAGTGAATCCCGCTAAACTGATGCACGAATAGATCGCCTGCGATCCCCGTCCCATAGTCCTGATAATTGCGCCATCTGAACAACCGAATTGGTTCGAAAGGACGCTTCGGCGCGCGGCCGAGGAACCGATCCCAATCGATTGTTTCGGGCGATGCGTCGGGCGGAATCGAGTATTGCCACGCGCCCTGGGAAGAACTGCGGTCCCACCACGCTTCCACCATGTGGACCTCGCCGACCACGCCCTCGTGAATCAAGTCCTTCGCTTTCTGATACAGAACCGAGCTAACGCGCTGACTGCCCACTTGCAGAATGCGTCCGGTTTTCCGCTGAGCCGCGATCACGCCCGCTCCGTCTTCCACCTTCTGCACCATGGGCTTTTGGCAGTACACATCTTTGCCGGCGTTCATCGCATCGATCGCGATTTTGCTGTGCCAATGATCTGGAGTGGCAACAATGACAGCATCGAGACCGGGGCGCGCGAGCACCTCGCGATAGTCCCTGGTGGTGAATATATTCTCGCCGTAACGCTCGCGGGCGAGAGCCAGACGTCCATCGTAGACGTCGGCCACGGCGATGAGTTCCACGCCGGGGACTGTGACTGCGGTCGCGACATCCCCCTGACCCATGATGCCGAATCCGATGCAGGCCACCTGAATCCGGTCGTTGGCGGGGCGGGGTTTAGGGGTATCCTGGCCCAGGGCAGTGTGGGCGGCGTAGAGGCTGGACAGCATGCCGGCGGATTTGACGAGGTCGCGACGAGTTGTAAACATATCACTGCCATCATCGCACTTTGGCCGAAGATAAAGTTCAATCTGCTATGATTCGACCGGCAGGAGAACAAGCATGCAAGAAGACCCAAACCCCACACGCAGGGACCTGATCGGAGCGGTTGCAGGCCTCACGTTCGCGGCAGCCGTGGCCAACAATCTAGTCGCAGCCGAAACGCGGCGCGGCGATATGATCTATCGCACTCTGGGCAAGACGGGCGAACGCGTATCGGCGATCGGCCTGGGAGGTTATCACATCGGAGTGCCGAAAGACGAGCAGGATGGCATCAAGCTGGTTCGAACCGCAGTGGACCGCGGCATCAACTTCCTCGACAACTGCTGGGATTATCACGACGGCAAAAGCGAAGTCTGGATGGGCAATGCACTCCGCGACGGGTACCGCAACAAGGTGTTTTTAATGACCAAGTTCGACGGGCGCACTAAGGCATCCACGGCGAAGCAGATCGACGAATCGCTCCAGCGCATGCAGACGGATCATGTCGATCTGATGCAATATCACGAGAACATTCGCATGGAAGATCCGGATCTATTTTTCGCCGAAAATGGTCCGCTCGAAGCACTCATGGAAGCAAAGAAAGCTGGCAAGATTCGCTTCATCGGATTCACCGGCCACAAAGATCCGGCGGTGCATCTCCGAATGCTCGAGGTAGCGGCGCAGCATAATTTTCATTTCGACGCCGCGCAGATGCCGCTAAACCTGCTGGATGCGCACTTCCGAAGCTTCGCGAGACTAGCCGTTCCCAAACTGGTGGAACAGGGTGTCGCCGTGCTCGGGATGAAGCCCATGGCGTTCTCGAACATTCCGAAGCAGGGTCTAGCAACAGGAATCGAGTGCCTGCATTATGCGCTCAACTTGCCTACCTCCGTGGTGATCACCGGCTGCGATTCCATGGAGCGCCTGGAACAGGCTCTGGAAGCGGCAAAGACTTTCAAGCCGTTGGGCGAAGCCCAGCTATCGTCGCTGCTGGCCAAGACCAAGACAGCGGCGATGACTGGCAAATACGAAGGCTTCAAGACCACGACGCAGTTCGATGGAACGGCTAAGAATCTGCATTGGATGGGTTAGTCGATCTATCAAATATAGATCTGCTTTACGCGGGCGCTGATGCCGCACAGGATGCTGTAGGAGATGGTTCCCGCCGTTCGTGCCATTTGCTGAGCGTCAATCGTCAGGCCTCCCTCGCTTCCGAGAAGGGTCACCGGATCTCCGACCCTGAGCTCGGGGCTGGCGGTAATGTCGATGGTGGTCAGGTCCATCGATACGGCACCCACAATCGATGCGAGCTTGCCCCCGGCGATCACTCGCCCGCGATTCGATAACCGGTGCGGGATCCCATCCGCGTAGCCGGCTGCCAACACAGCGATCCGCATCGGGTGGGGCGCGCGATACATGCCGCCGTATCCGACTAGAGCGCCTTGCGGGATTTCTTTCGTCGCTAATATCGCAGTTTTCCAGGAAAGCGCCGGTTTTACTTGCAGGAGCTTGGGTGGAGACGCCGCGCCGGATACGGGAGACACGTATCCATAGATCGCGTGGCCGGGACGCACCATTTGCTTCCAAGCTCGACTGCGCCCGTAAGCGATGGGGATGGTGCTGGACATGTGGAGGAAATCCGGCGCAATGCCGTTCTCTGCCATTTCGCGGCAAGTTTGCTCGAAGCTGGAGGATTGATCCTCCGTCTGCGAGCCCTGGTAATCAGACGCCGACGCGAAGTGGGTCATCAATCCTTCCAGGTGGACGTTGGTCGCGGCACGAACCGCGCGGCAAATTTGGTCCGCTGGTTCGCGCGTCCCGAGACGCCCCATGCCAGTATCAATCTTGAGGTGATAAAAGGGACGAACTCCTCGCGATGCTGCCAGTCGGTCCCATTCAGGAATGTCACTGAGCGAGTGAAGCACCGGCGTCAGGTTGCAATCGAGGAGGCCCTCGCGTTCGGCTGGAAGGAAGTCGGCCATCACCAGGATGCGGGCGGTTATGCCAGCTTCGCGCAGCCTGGCGCCTTCTTCGACGTTGCTCACCGCCAGCCAACGGGCTCCCTCGCGAGTCAGGGTGCGCGAGACTTCGACGGCTCCGTGGCGATAGGCATCTGCCTTTACCACGGGCATCACTTCTACGTTGGGTCCGACGACGGCCCGGGCGGCATTGAAGTTGTCGGCGATCTGCTGGAGAGATATCTCTACCCAGGAGCGTAAGGCAAAGCCCATGCTTTATGATCGCGCCTTGCCAGCTAAGCCGACCAGCAGGTTCTCGTACTGATCCGTGACCGCGTCCCAACTGTAGTGAGCGGCTGCGCGGGATTGGGCTCGCCGGCGATATTCGAGCCGGGCCGCGTCGGTCATGCGCAGCACCCGTCCCAGCATTTCCTCCAGATTGTCGTGCTCGAACGGGATTCCTGCGTCCCCGGCTACTTCTGCGTTTTCAATGGTATTCAGATACAGCACCAAGGCACCCCGGCCCATGGCTTCAATGAGGGCGGGATGGGTTCCGCCGACCTCAGTTGCGTGGATGTAGGCGAACGAGTGGGATTGCAGCTCGTGATACCCGGAGCCGTAGATCGCGCCAGGGATCACCACGCGCGGGTCTGTGGTGGCGCGTACTTGCCGAATATATTCGTGAGCGTAGGGAGCGTCTCCGATGAGCGCGAGTTTCAACGTGGTGGTTATGCCTTCAAAAGCCTGGCGTACCAGTAAGGCGTTGTTTTCGGGCTCCATGCGGCTGACATAGAGGAAGTAGCCGTCTGGTTCGAGTCCCAGGCGATTCAAAACTTCCGTGGTCGCAACTGGCCCGAGCTCAGCACCATACGGGATGAAAGTAGAGAGCTTGGAATAGCGGCTCTGGTAATACTGCTGAATCGCCAGGGCGTCGGTGATCACAGCGTTGGGAAAGATGGTCGCCAAGCGCTCTGAGAGCAGGTACCAGAGCTTGGCCAAGCGGTTCCACTTCTTCCGATTCCGTTCCAGTCCATCCACGTTGAGAGCTACGGGCGTGCCCAGGAGACGGGGCCAGGGGGTAAAGATCGCGTTCGCCGCGTTGCAGTACAGAGCCACATCCTGGCGGTGAAACAACAGATGCGCGGTGGAGATAGCAGTATGGAAAAGGGTGTCCAGGTACTTGTGGCGCAGGGTTGGCAAGTAGAGCAAGCGCACATTTTGAAAAACCGAAGCCAAGTGCCGTTCGCGGCAGTAAACCGTTACGGTATGCCCGCGAGCCGCAAGCCTGGTTGAGATCTCTTCCGCGAAGGTTTCGAATCCGCCATAACGGGCCGGGATGCCCCGAGTACCCAGGATTGCGATTTGAATGTTAGCCTCGGACGGCTTTCGACCGCGACACTGCCCGAG
This sequence comes from Bryobacterales bacterium, assembly GCA_038225555.1. Lineage (GTDB taxonomy): Bacteria > Acidobacteriota > Terriglobia > Bryobacterales > Bryobacteraceae > JANXQZ01. Next base: position 55,290 of record JBBRRB010000009.1, on the reverse strand, counting down.
CGGAGGCGGCTTTCACCTTGGGAGCGGGATGGCTGACAGGTTCGTAGCTGAACCAACTGGCCATATAATCGTCATCCACGCGGCGGCGGTCCATAATCTGCTTGCGTTTCCCCAGCACGCGTTTCCAATTCCTGGCGACGTACCAGAACGCCTTCAGAGAGGATTGTTCGCGCACGAAGCAACACGTGAGCACCACCACATCGCGAGCCGTAATTGAGAGAAAATTCCGGCGGTACAGATCCCCGGTCATGTTCTTGATTCGCATCAGGAAACGGTTCTTGACCGAGTGCATGTTGATGACGGCTGGCAGTGCGCGGCGATTCCCTGGCAAAACATTGCGCACGTGATACCCGCGGGCATGCGGCGTGTAGATACATCGCCAGCCGAGCAACTGAGCACGCCAAGCCACATCGGCGTCTTCGCGGTAGACGAAAAAGTCCGGATCGAAGAACTCGTCGTCAATGGAAACATCCTCGATCATGGAGCGCCGATACAGCGCGGCGGCAGCCGTTGCTCCGAAAACGTATTCGTAATTTAGGTAATGGCCGTTATCGACCTCCTGGCTTCCGCGATCCAGGTGACGCATGGTGGGTGTGAAGTAGATGCCGGTGGAATCGACGAGGGGCTTGTCGGGAAGGTCGAAAGTGGCCAGGATAGCGAGCAGTTTCCCGCACACCGCTCCGATTTTCGAATCGATCTGGCCCGCATCGTACAGGGCCTGAATAAATCCGGGGAGCAAAAGCACATCGGGATTCAGCGTGAGGACCCAATCGCCCGTTCCAAGCCGGATCGCTTGATTTTGGGCGGCGGCGAATCCTATATTTTCGTCGTTGTAGACGATCTTGCAAGAATCCTCGAACTGTTCGAGAATGTCCAGGGTGCCGTCCGTTGAGGCGTTATCGACGACTATGATTTCTTTGTCACCGTACTTCTGGGCAAGCACTGACTCAAGACATCTTTTGATGAACCTGCCGCTGTTGTAGGTGACAATGGTAACGCTTACGCGATCGTTGTGGGACATGTATGAGGCTATCTTCTTGTCTTGGCGTTAATTCCTCACGCTACTGCCTTCCGTCCGCGAACCGCGCACTCGATTGCGAGGCGAATTACTCTCGCGTACACCGCAAAGGGCTCGCTACTCCGCCTGTTGGCTGCTTCAAAGGCTGCTCGAATGACGGAACCCAACACGACCGCCAAGCTCACTCCCCGAAAACCCTGTGAACTGAAGTGCTTGGATGCATACCTTAGAAGGCTAGCATACCAGTAGGCTTCCCGGCATGACCACGTCAGCTTAGCTATACTATACCCCCCGGCGTGACTGGCCTGAGCCTGAGGAATATACCTGATCCGCAAACCCAGGTTGGCCGTCCGGCGGCAAAAATCCACGTCCTCGAACCAGAGCGGGTGAAAGCGGGCATCGAAGCCGCCCAGCTTCGCCCAGACCTCCCGTCGGAACAGCAAAAACGCGCCTGCGGGCTGCTCCACTTGTGCGGGTTTGGTGAGGTCCAGATCCAGGCATCGGTATCGTCGATTCACGCGGTTCCAGGGAAATAGGCGGTTGATTCCCAGTACCTCGAAGGCCAGAGTAACGGGGCTCGGAAAGCGCCGCACGGTGAATCCGCGCTGCATTTTTCCGGTTGTGTCGACCAGGGTTCCCGAGGCGATAGCCGTGTCGGCGTCGTTGAAAGCTTCGAGAAGAGCATCGAGCGGGGTTCGGAGTTGAACGTCGGGGTTCAGGAGCAGGATGAGTTCGGAGTCGAGTTGATGAACGCCCTGGTTGACGGCGGCGGCAAATCCGAGGTTTTCGGTGTTGGCGAGGATCGAAAGCCGCGGACGCGGGTGGATATGAGCAAGAGTGGCGTCTTGGGAGTCGTTGTCCACGACTACGGTTGGCAGGTCACCGCAACTATGCAGGCATGCTTCGATCACATCTTCTGAATTGTAGGTGACGATCACGATGCCGATTTTCCCTGTCATGTGAGCGCGAAGTACAGCTTCCAGTAAAGATCGAAGCCGGTTTCGCGCTGCAGGTCTTTAATCTGCCGCTCACTGCGGAGGAACACTTCGGATAAATCTTCAGCGGGCTGTTCGGGGGATCGCCGAATCAGACGCACTCCATCCAACTTTCCTTTCAGCCAAGGCCAAGCGGCCCCATGCCTGAGGGCTACTAAGCCCCAGAGTCCCTGGGCGACGATGACAGGCCAGCCGTAGTGTCCGATATGTTTGGCAACGAGCAGGAGTTGGTTGCGGGAGATACGCCGGACCGTATCGGGATGCCAGCGTCCAAAGGTGGCGCTGCCTTGGTGGTAACCGATCGCGGAGGGTACGTAGATTCCCGAAAGTCCGTGCTTCGCGCAACGGAGTCCGAAATCGACGTCTTCCAGATAGGATTCGAAGCGCTCGTCGAGGAGGCCCACTTTGTCGAACAGCTCCTTTTTTAGCAGAACGGCGGTGAAGGGAGCGAACTGTATTTGGGTTTCGACGTTGAATGCGGGGCCGTCCAGCCGTCCCGAACCGCAGCGCCAAGCAGTGCCTCCGCGGCAGACGGCATCGAATGTGCCGTCAATTCGGCTTCGACGGGCATTGTCGAGGAGTTTGCCGGTCGCGAACCAAGCCGAGCTGGCGATGGCCGACGAAAGGAGAGTCTTGAGCCAGCCGGATTCCACTTCCACGTCGTTGTTAATCACAGCGAGCCAGTGGCCGACAGCGGAACGGACGCCACGGTTGACAGCAGGGGCAAAACCTTCGTTTCGATCAACCGCGATCACCCGCGCGCCCGCTTGTCTTGCCACCGCCACCGAATTGTCGGTACTGCCGTTGTCGATAACAATGATTTCCTCGATTGGTTCCTGAGTTTTGAGAGACCTGAATAAGGTCTTAAGCCGACTGGCACCGTTCCAGTTAGGAATGATCACTGAAACAGGAGGCAGCAAGCGATTTCCTTCGGATAAAGGAGGGAGCAGGGACGCAAACGGGGCAAGCCTAAGATATCATTTAGCGGTCCGAGGCGCAAATCGTTTCCTAACCAGGAACCAAAGGTTGTGGAGTCCATCGCGCCACGGATTTAGCTTAATTTCGCCCAGCCGGGAAGAATACTGGATGGAGATTTCCTCGAATCGGATCTTGGAGTTGCGCAGAGCTTCGATTTTGATCTCTTCCGAAAATGCCATGCCATCGGACTCGAGTATCATTTCGGACAAAATAGACCGCCGAAATACCCACATGCCGGATTGCGAATCGCGCACCCAGCGGAAGTAAAGGATAGACGTGGCAATCGAGAGCACCAGGTTGCCAAACTTGTGTTTGAAGCTCATCGCTTTCGGATCCCGGACGGGAAAACGCGAGGCGTTCAGAAAATCGACTTCGAGGTGGAGGAATGCTTCGATCAGGTAGGAGATAGCATCAGGGGGATAACTGTGATCGCCATCCAGGGTGACGATAATGTCGCCCGTGGCGTTCGAGAAGCCCTTTTTGTAACTGCGGCCGTAACCCCGAACGGGTTCTCGGATCACTTCGGCACCCAGGGAGTGAGCAACGTCCGAGGTGCGATCCGTGGAGCCGTTATCGACCACGATCACCTGGTCGACGAACTCCGGCATTCGCCGCAGGACCTTTTCTATACCCTGTTCTTCGTTGAGACACGGGATGATCACCGTGATCTTTTGAGACTTGTACAAGTTATCATGATGTCATGCGGCTGTTCCTGCACTTTATCGTTCTCTCATTCGCGGCGGCGGCCGTGAACCCACATCTCACGCAGGTTCGATCAATTTACATCCTATCCATGGGCTCGCAGATGGATCAGTTCCTGGCGAACCGTTTGTCGCGCATGGGCATGATTCAGGTTTCGGCGGATCCGCAGAGCGCGGACGCGATTTTGACGGATCGGCTGGGGGAGGGCTTGGAGAAGAAGCTGGATGAGTTGTATCCGGCCCCCGTGAAGGACGAGGATGAGGACGCCGACGTGAAGCAGGATGACTCGGCCCAGATGCGAGTATCGTCGTTCGGACGGGGCAAGGGCACGTACTTTATCGTGGACCGGAAAACGCGGAATGTGTTGTGGTCCATTTATGAGCGACCGAAGAACTCGGGGCAGGACGAGATGGATAAGACGGCTGAGCGGATCGTAAATCATTTGAAGAAGGATCTACGACCCGCGACTCAGCCAACCAGCGCTACACCCTAATTCGACACCGTCATTACCGGTCGATTTGACGCCTGTCCCGCGATAGTGATTGTTAGCGGGTACGTGCCTCTGGCGATTTGCGGCACAATGAAATTCGCTTGGTAGAGCCCAATCGATCCTGGAGTTAATCCGATGTACTTCACTACCGCCTCCATGGGGCCGACCATTACCGAACTGGATCCGGTAATAGATGAAAGTACGAGTGGCGCTGGGGCCCCGGTCACCAACTTGCCAGTGGTCTGCACCGGTCCGCCGCCGGTGAAGTAGGCCACAACCACGTCTCCCACCGCCGCTGTATCCGAGGCGGAGTTCACGCTGCCGTTTTGATTCACCACCACCGCCCGATTATTCCCATAAACGCTGAGGCCTGGTGTCCCCGTTGCAGGGACAAAGACCGCTACTGCGTTGCTCGTGGAGGTGCCGTTCTTGACCACTACCGATGCAACAATACCTCCGGGAATATCCCAAGGCATTTGCGCATCGATTTGGCCTGTATCCACGTAGAACAGCGGCGCGGCCTCTCCGTTCACGGTCACGCTGGTAGACAGCAACTGAGTGGGCAAGGTGGTCGTTACCGCTCCCGCAACCCTGGTGGCGAGATTCTGGCCGAATACGACAAAGACGCTACCGGGCGGCGTGGCACCGACAGCGTAGCTGGCCACGTTCCCGATGGCTTCGCTGGGGTTGACAAAGACTGAATGCAGAGCGCCGCTTCGGACGAACTGCGAGTTGGAGTTCAGAACATCGAGAGCCTCGCCATGGCTGCTGGTTACCACCAGGTTCAAGGTATTCGACTTGCCGCTGGAGTCGGTCAGCGTGACCGAAGCAAGACAGTTGGAAGTAACGGAATAAGTTCCAGTCGCGGTGACTGCGGGGGCCACCATCCCGGAAGATGAAGTTGTGTACGTTGCGGTGACGTTACCCACTCCGTCGAATTGAAGCACGCCGGATTCGTCGGCGACCCCGGTTTGCGTGGTGCCCGCGAGCGTGAAGCCGTTGGCCTGGTAAGCATACGCGCCTGAAAGAGTGGCCAGCGCACAGGCGGATGGCTGTAAGTTTGCGCCACCGCCGGAGTAGAGGTAGGTGGCGTCCGAGCCAACGAAATTGAACTGTTTGCCGCCATCCCACACAACCAGGGTGAACCCCGCCGCGTTGCCGGTGTTGAGCGTCATCGTTCCATAGCAATTGGCGGGAACCGAGTAGATTCCGGTGTAGGTGAATTGCTTGCCAAGGGCCTGGTTGGTGTTGACAGTCCCGGTAAAAGAGACTGCTCCCTTGCCGTCGAACGTGGCAGTCCCATCCGCCTGGAGCGAGCCAGCGAAATTTCCGGAGCTTGAGATTGATCGTCCACCCAGAAGAAGGGAATACGTTCCATTCAGATTCGAAGCACCACAGGTCCCGCCTCCGATCGGAGCCTGGGCAAGCACGGGCCCGGCCAACAGGCAGAAAAAAAGGATGGGGGTGCGGACGATGTTCATACTCGTTCTCCCCGACCGCGTCCATGTGCGGCTACACTCGCAGTGGGCTGACCATAAATCGCATGTGCTGCCCCGAGCACGATAAAGCTCGAATTCTGCGCCAAGGTCACATAAAGAGCCGAGCTGTTCACGGCGTTGCCATTGACCACGCTGAAACGCATCACATACGAATTGTTTTTGGAATCGGTAAGCGTGGCGGATGCAAGGCAATTCGAACCGACCGAGTATGATCCGGTGAGGGCCAGGGGATTGGAAGCGGCACCGCTGGCCCAGAGCGTGAAGTTCACGGTAAGGTGTCCTTGCCCGTCGAATTGCAGCAACCCGGCACCGTTCGCAACTCCGCTCACGGCATTTGAGTTCAGCGCGTAGCCTGTTGTGTTCACGGTATACACGCCTGAAAACGTGCCCGACGAACAAGTGCTGGGCTGTTTGTTGCCCGAGCCGGCGTAAGAGTAAGTCGCATCGCTTCCGGTAAGGAGGAAGCCCGCGCCCTGGCTGTAGGAAACGATATTCAGCGTGGCGCTGCCGCCTGTTGAAATGGTTACAAGTCCGGCGCAGTTAGCCTGCACGCTGTAGGTTCCGGACCAGTTCACTGGCGTAGCTATCGCTTGATTGGTGTCAGAAGCAAGTGCGATGGTGACGGCGCTTTGTCCGTCAAAGGTAGCCGAGCCGACCGCCTGGAACACGTTGGTGAACGTGCCCGAAGACGCCACTTTCCTCCCGGTAATGGTGACGGCATAGGTTCCGCTGACCGATGCGGAGCTACAGGTACCGCCCCCGATTTGGGTCTGCGCCAGCAGCGGCGCAATCGGAAGGCAGGATGTGAAAAAGAGCAGCAGTGCTGTTTGGCGCTTCATGTGCGCATGGTTCCTCTGAACCAATATAGGCTCGCCCGGGAAGAGTTTGCGTTTAGGAGTATTCTGAGCAGCCGCGCTACGTTGTCGAACGTTTGGCTCGGACCACGGATCGGTAGTTGTCGACTAGCTTCTCCGTAAGAACTCGCATGTCCATAGTTCGCACGACGTGTTCGCGGGCTCGTTTTGCCATGGCGTGCGCCTCGTTCGGATTATGAAAGAGGTTGAGCACGTGGTCTGCAAAGGTCCGGGGATCATTCGCGAGGGCGCAGAGTTGACCGTCTGCCTCCGCAAGCCCTTCCGCTCCAAGACGCGTTGAGACAACTGGCATTCCAGCGGCGAACGCTTCCAGCAGCTTCACGCGCATGCCGGAACCGGCCAGGATGGGACAGACGAATACGGCGTAGCGAGCTAAGGGTTCGCGCACTTCTTCGACGAATCCTCTCAGTTCAATGGCCGTCCCAAGTTCCGGCAGACTGTGACGCGGAGGCGGGTCCGATCCCACGACAACCAGGCGCGCTTCCGGGCAACCGGCTAACACCGCTGGCAGCACCTTTGAAACGAACCAGTTCAGCGCCACTTGGTTCGGAGTATGCCGAAAGCTTCCCAGGAAGAGCATCGTGAACGGCTCGCGGTTGTCAGGGTTGAACTCATATCGGCTGGTATCGATGCCGGCGCGCAGGCCTGAATCGATTCGGTCGGCGATGTGCGGGAGGTAACCTGTCAGATAATCGCCGTTGGCCGGGCTGCAGACTTGTATGCGGTCGAAGTGTGGAAGGATGCCCAGCTCGAAGCGAAGCGCTCGGAGATATTCAAAGGACGCTTTCACTTTCGTCAGAACTCCGTGCATTTGCGGCAACTGACGGGAGATCGATTGGAAATAAACGTCGTGCTCGAACAGTATGCACGCAATCTTCCGGAATTGCATCGCGTATTGAGCCAGAGCGGTGTACTCTATTTGGACTACGTCAATTTGCTTAGTATAAATCTGCCGATGAATGAGCCACTCCAGGTCCGGGTTCGCAAACTCGGTGACGGCGTGGGGAGAGATGGATCCGAACTGCTTCTGCTTGCCTTCCAAGCGAACGACATACTCGATGGAATCGTAGCGTTGCATCATCTCGTCATGAGCGGCTCGCTCCCAGTCATGGTCGAGCAGGACTATCAAGTTTAGACCGGTTTGATAAGAAAGATGCTGTACCGTCTGAGACATGAAGACGGCGCCGCCATGAATCGGAGGCCAGATCGGGTATGGTGAAACGAATAGCACGCGGAGAGGATCTGGACTGGGAGCTAGCTTGACGAAGCGGTCCCGAAAATAGCCACCAAGGGGGCGTCGGAACGCTTCGGTGTCCGAGATCGCGGCCAGATCGCGGGCGTGGCGACGGGATCGCAAGGTGCCGGGCAACTGGCGAAAAGCGCGCCAGATTCCAGAGAAATTCGCGCGCTCCGGGGCGTCACCAAAGAGAAGGCTCAGCGCGGCTCCCGCAAAAGTGTAAAAGAAGTGCGAGAGGAGCCGGGGCAATGCGTGGATATTCTTCCAGCAAAACAGGATGAAATTCTTCTTCAGGACCAGATCGATCTTGGCTTGGGAAAAATTCTTGCCGATGGTGCCGCGGTGCTCGTGATACACGATGCTGCGAGGTTCGTATAAGACCTTCCACCCGCGTTTCCAAGCCATGTAGCCGAGATCGGTGTCTTCTAGATAGAAGGGCGCCAGCAAGGAATCGAAGCCGCCGAGTTCCAGAAATTTGCGGCGATCGAAGGCGCACGAACCGCCGCCGCCGTAGAAGCATGGGTATGCCGATTGGATTGCCTCGTCCGCGCGATGGCGCACGCGGAGGCCGCCGCTTTCCCACCAGCCTTGCGTTAGCCCCGTTTCTTCGCGAAGCTTGGCCGGGTCGCTGAAGAAGATCTGGCAGGAGACTGCGAAGATTTTTTCATCTGAGAATGCGGCCAGGAGCGGGTTGAGGAATCCAGGGTCTACCCGCATGTCGCTGTTTAGGAGCACGACAATATCGTTTTTCGCAGCGCGGAATCCGATGTTGGATCCGCCCCCGAAGCCGTGATTCGATTCCAGGGCGATTACTCGGACGTAAGGGAAGCGCTCGCGGAGGAATTTGACGCTACCGTCGGTAGAGCCGTTATCAACGATGATAATTTCATTGTCGGAGTGAGCATTGAGCGCTAGGACTACGGACGGCAAGTACTTTTCCAGGAGATCTTTGCCGTTCCAATTTGGGATGACGACACTGGCCGAGGTGTTTGAGCACCACTGCTCGGGGGGGAGTGGACGCCGTGCCCGAAGCCTGAAAAGCAAATCCGAAGCCAAAATAGCGAGAAGGGAAATGCCCAGCAGAATCGGGGAGACCAGCAGAAGGGGCAGCGACTTGATCAGCCGCCACGAGAATATGAGGAAGGTACGCACCAACTGGCTGAGCTAACGCTCCTGCGCTTGAAGCACAGGGCCTAAACCGAGCCGCCTTCCCAGCTTCAGCCAGCGTGAGGTGGAGGCTACGATTAATTGTGCTTCGGTGCGCTGAGCCCAGAGTGTGCGTTCTTCCACGGTGGTCTCAGCCTGCTGCAAAAGCTTGACGCACTCCACCAGTTCCCGGGATTTCGCATTGAGCTCATCGGTTAGCCGCGCATCGGTGTCCCGTGCCCATTCGGTCTTCGCCAGGTTTTCTTGTTCTAATTCCCGAACCTTGGCTTCATAGCCTTGGGCGACCGCAGTAGCCGCAGCTTGCTCGTCGGTCAGTTCGTGCTGGAGGAGTTCCACTCGCTGGTGAGCTTCGTCAAGTTGGCGATTCAGTTGTTCCGCCCACAAATTGTGACGCTCGAGTTCCTCCTTCTGCTTGCGATAGAGATCCAGGAGATCATCGCGTTCCTGCCGCGTCTGCTGCAGCCAATTGTTCGTGCGGTCCACTTGGACCTGAAGCAATTGGACATGCTGCTCGCGCTCCCGCAAGATGTTTGCCGCCTTTGGAACGTATACAAACGAGCGCAGCTCGGGGAGAGGGGAGCGCGAGCAGACGGCCACGAAGAAGTGGGCATCGTTGACCGAGCCACCGCCCCCATCAATGCGGGAGTCGGAAGGCCAGAACGTCTTGGCCGGGTGAAATGCAAACGACTCCACCCGATTCTGCAGCAGCAACGCTACGTGCGGGAAGACGGAATTGAGTTCCGCGTAGAATTCGTCAGCTTCGAATTCGTGGGCATGGTAAGGGTTAGGCCCGCTTTCCGCGCGCGACTCGGCGTAGTACCGCTTATTCGGAGTGGAGACTATGAATAGTCCATTGGGTGCTAAGACCCGTGACGCTTCGTTGACGAATTGGCGGTAGTCTGCGAGGTGTTCGATCACCTCGAAGGCGACAATCACATCGAAGCCAGCACCCCTAAACGGGAGAGACTCGCAAGAACCGGTAATAAAGATTGGCCCGGGATAACTCGTGCGCGCAAATTCAATAGCTTGCGGCGAACTATCTACGCCGACCACCCGCGTCGCTACTTGGGCTAGCTCGGCAGACCCATAGCCCGTTCCGCAGCCGCAGTCCAGCACGTGCTTGGACACCGCAAACCCGCGCGCGAAGGCATATCTGGCGAAGTGTTCGCTCCAAAGGTCGTCATTCACTTGCCCTGGAACCACGCGCTCCCCGGTGAACTCAACCAAGCTGATGCTCCAGTTGATGACCTGGCGCGCTGGAGTGGAGCGTTCGATTCAGTTCCACACGGCAGGGGAGGTGCATGTGGCCGTAGACCGGCTGGTCCGTCGCTATCATCTGGAGCGTGATGGCGTTGTCCACCCAATCGCACGTTTTGTAAGCATGCAGAGTCCCGTCAGCAATGGCGGGAGAAAAAGAGAAGGCTGAAGGGTAGAGGTGGGGAACCGTAAGGTGGAAATCAAGGGTGTAAATGTCGCCTTTGGCCATGGAGGGCACTTCGACACCTTCTCGGGCAGTGTTGGTGCCGGCAAAATCTAACCCCAGGTGGTTCCGAACCATGAATCCGATGACAGGAAGAGGGATGTCTTGAATTGCCCGTACGCTGATTCGAACGGTAATGTTGGAATCAGGTTCGAGAAAATGGCTGGATGAACCTAGCGCATCGAAAATGGCGATGCCAAGTATTTCAGCCCTTCCGTCGCCAAATCGATGGTCGATGTTTGGAATGCGCGTAACGATTTCGGGGGCGTGGAACGGACCGGCCGGGCGCTCTGGAACTTCCCGGTGGCTCAATTTCAGGTAAACCGCGTCCTTCTCGGTCATGGCAGCCATATACTTGGAGACCACCATATCGGGATCCCCCAGTTCCCGCATGCGACCCGCATCCAGCCAAAGAACCTGGTCGCCCAAGGCTTTCACGTCTCCTACATCGTGGGAAACAAAGAGGATGGTGACGCCTTGGTCACGCAGTTCGTGAACCTTCCGCATGCATCGCTGCCGGAAGTAGATATCTCCGACAGCAAGAGCCTCATCGACAATGAGTATTTCTGGATCCACGTGAATCGCGACGGCGAAGGCGAGCCGAATCGCCATTCCGCTTGAGTACATTTTTACTGGCTGGTCTATAAAAGCCCCGATCTCCGCAAAATTCTCGATCAGCGGGAATTTAGCGTCCATCTCACGCCGGGAAAATCCAAGAATTGCGGCGTTGAGGTAAACGTTATCGCGACCGCTGAATTCCGGATTGAAGCCCGACCCTAGTTCAAGCAGGGCAGCTACTCGTCCTTCTATTTTCACAGTGCCCCGGGTTGGTGCCAGGATGCCCGCCACCATTTGAAGCAGGGTACTCTTGCCCGATCCGTTTTCGCCGATGATACAAAAGGTCTCGCCCGCCGAAATTTGGAAATTGATGTCGCGAAGTGCCCAAAAATCTTTATGGAAGGATATGCGGTTGAAACACGCTAGCTCCTTGAGTCGGGAACTTGGAGACGGGTAGATGGGATAAGCCTTGGATACGTCACGAAACTGGACTGCCGGAGGGAACACTAAGACGAATCTACTGAAAAGGAAGGGAAGCTGTCAATTAGGAGGAATTCAGGGCGACCGCCGACACCTGCGCACGCCGTGAGTATGCTTAGGCGTATTTAGTTCGCCGGACACCGATTCTTAATGCTTAAATCGATTGAAAGGTAAACTCGCGGAATGCGTCGAGGAAGCAGGTAGCCGCCCTGAATGAAATGGGTCAGTGTCTACGTTATCTATAGAGCCTCCTGATTCGGTCGGTTTCATCTAGTGCCGTCTTGCGAGAAACTCAAGAATTCCCGGCACCTGACTAAACCTTAATCCAATTTAATCACGCTGTCAATAATATTAATGCTGGGGGTTAAAAAACCGAATATTCGAGGGTGTTGACAGCACCAGCCTTGCATGAATACCCTGAAGTAGACACTTGCCGGTGTAGCTCAGGTGGTTAGAGCGACGGTCTCATAATCCGTAGGTCGCAGGTTCGACTCCTGCCGCCGGCACTATCCTCATCCCGCAGCAGATTGTTGGGCAGAACCAGTGATCACCTCGTAGATGCGGTTGAGATCATCTTGGGAATAATATTCGATATGAATGCTTCCCCTCTGAGCTGTCTTCTCGACGATCTTGACTCGGGTGCCAAGCGTACTCTCCAAATCTCGAATAGCGGCAGCCACGTTGGGATCTTGCCGTTTTTCGTTCGGAGGATCGGGCTGAGCGCGATGGCGCGTCGAGTCCTGTACCAGTCGCTCAACTTGCCGGACAGAGTAACCCTGAGCGGCTGTGCGCTGGGCCATTTCGCTCTGCTTTTCAGGCGTGGACAAACCGAGCAAGGCTCGCGCGTGGCCCATGGAGAGGCGATGCTCGGCGAGAAGCAACTGCACTTCATCGGGCAATCGAAGAAGGCGCAAAAGATTGGTTACGGTAGCACGATCTTTGCCAGTGCGAATCCCAATCTCCTCGTGGCTTAGATTCATTTCGCGAGCGAGTCGATCGAGAGCTTGAGCTGTCTCGATCGGATTGAGATCTTCCCGCTGGATGTTTTCGACGAGAGCAACTTCAAGCAGGCGATCATCCGCGTAATCTTGAATGATCGCGGGCACTTCCGTGAGGTCCGCAAGTTTTGCTGCCCTGAGCCGCCGTTCACCGGCCACCATTTGAAAGCGCTCGGCATGGCGGCGAACAATGACAGGCTGAATAATCCCATTCGCTCGTATGGAGGCTGCCAATTCCTCTATCTTGTTGTGGGCAAAGACAGTTCTGGGTTGCAGCGGGTTGGGATCGATCAGATCGATCTTAACACTTGCGACAGAGGCGCCATTCGATTGCGGGCCAGAATCCTGGGGAGGGACCACCGTGCGCGCCGATAACAGGGCGGAAAGACCTTTACCCAGCACTTTGCGCGGTTGGTCTTGCGGCTTCTTCATGGGCGATTACCTCTTTTGCAAGCTGGATATAGCTTTCGGCGCCTTTCGAGCGCACATCGTACGCGAGAATGGGTTTGCCGAAACTAGGGGCTTCCGCTAAGCGAATGCTTCTTGGTATCACCGTGCGGAATACTTGATCTTCAAAAAATTCACGGAGATCGTCAGCAACCTGTTTAGTTAAGTTGGTTCGATCATCATACATGGTCAGGAGAACGCCCTCAATCTTGAGCTCGCGGTCAAAGGACGCCCGGACCCTGTCAATGGTGTCTAGCAGCTGCGATACGCCTTCCAAGGCGAAAAACTCACATTGAATCGGTATTAAGATCGAATCGGCTGCTACCAGAGCATTGAGCGTGAGGAGATCTAGCGATGGTGGGCAATCGATTAATACATAGGAATAAGCTTTCCTGACGATCTCCAACCGGCTGCGAAGACGAGACTCGCGACCTTCCACATCGACTAGCTCAAGGTTTGCAGCAACCAGGTTCTTGTCAGAAGGAACAAGATCCAACCCGGGATACTCGGTATGAACAATAGCGTCGCTCAAACTGTTCTCACCGAGAAGAACGTTGTAGATTGTGGGCCGCTTGCCGCTCTTTGCAATGCCCAGTCCGGTCGTGCAGTTACCTTGCGGATCGCTATCGATGACTAGAACCTTGCGATTATTAGACGCGAGGGACGCAGCTAGATTGATAGCTGTAGTGGTTTTCCCAACGCCGCCTTTTTGGTTTGCGATAGCGATGACTTTACCCAATGCTGGGCCACCTCGAGTGTTCCACGTGGAACATTACCTGGAGCACACATTCAAATATACATCCAGGACTGCGATTGCGGCGGGGGTAACTCCTGGGATACGGCCGGCCTGCCCCAAGGTGCTTGGACGCACGAGCTCTAGTTTTTGCCTCACTTCGGTGGACAAACTGGGAACCGCTGCATAAAGGAACTCATTTGGAATCGTCCGACTCTCGGAATCCTTCAATCGGTGGATTTGTTTTTCTTGCTGAGAAATGTAGCCAGCGTACTTTGCCTCGGTCTCCACCGTCGCGAGAACACCTGGAACCGGCGATTCCCCAAGCTTCAATGCAATCCATCTTGAGATCTGCCCAATCTTAGCTTCCGGTCGACGTAGCCACACGGCAAGACTCGACCGATCATCTCCGCCAGGAGCAAGATGCCCGAACGTCGCGGAGTCCATTCTGTGATCTCTGAGAAGCCCTACGATTCTCACCTTCTGTGCCTGCTTGCGTTCGTACAGATCCCAGCGCGCATCGGATACAAGTCCTGCCTGCCGTCCCATCGGCGTGAGACGCTCATCCGCATTGTCGATTCGAAGATGCAACCGGAACTCCGCCCGCGACGTGAACATGCGATATGGCTCATCGGCCCCTTTGGTTACCAGATCGTCCACCAGGATTCCGGTGTACCCTTCAGTGCGACCCACCACGAACCCGGAGCCTGATTTCACCCGATCAGCCGCGTTCAATCCAGCCAAGAGACCCTGACAGGCCGCTTCTTCATACCCGGAAGTGCCGTTAATCTGGCCCGCTAAGAACAGCCCGCCGATCTTCTTCACCTCGAGGGTGTGTTCCAGTTCTCTTGGATCGATTGCATCGTACTCGATCGCATAGCCAGGACGGATCATCTCGGCATCTCCCAACCCAGGTATCGAGGCCAGCACAGCCGACTGCACATCGATCGGCATGCTAGTCGACATCCCGTTGACATACACTTCGTGGGTGTCCAACCCTTCCGGCTCTAAAAATAACTGATGTCGAGCTTTGTCCGGGAACTTTACCACCTTGTCTTCTATAGATGGACAGTAACGGGGCCCTACTCCCTCGATTTGGCCGCTGTAAAGCGGTGATCGAGCGATGCTGTCCCGCAAAATACGCAGAGTCTCATCGGTTGTGTAGGCGATGTGGCAGCAGATCTGGTCCCGCTCGATCTTCGCAGTCATGAACGAGAATGGAGTAGGTACCAGATCACCATGCTGAGCTTCGAAACGGGACCATTCAATCGTTCGCCCATCCAGACGGGGCGGCGTGCCGGTTTTTAGCCGGGTCCACGAGAGGCCGAGTGTTCTCAATTGAGCCCCGAGCAAATTCGAGGGTGCTTCCCCGTTTCTGCCACAGCTGTAGGTCTTCTCGCCCACGTGCGCCAAGCCATTGAGGAAAGTGCCGGTGGTGATGATCACTGTCTCCCCTGAGATAGTTCGCCCATCACGCAGCAGGACGCCCAGAATCCGACGTCGCCCTTCCAACTCCTTCTCAAGAACAAGTTCGGCGACTTCAGCCTGCAGGATACGAAGGTTGGGTTCTTGCTCCAGCACTTCCTTCATCCGAATCCGATACATCTTCTTATCGCACTGAGCACGGGGCGACCACACTGCAGGCCCGCGGCTGGTGTTCAGCAGACGAAACTGAATCCCGACGGCATCGGTGATTTCGCCCATGACGCCGCCAAGAGCGTCGATCTCGCGGACCAAATGGCCTTTTGCAATGCCGCCCACGGCTGGATTGCAAGACATCTGAGCGATAAGGTCCAGATTCATCGTGATCATAGCCGTGCGCATGCCGAGTCGCGCACAGGCTCGCGAGGCCTCACAACCGGCATGGCCTGCGCCAACTACGATCACGTCGTACTTTGCATTTTTCACAACTGCCTTCAGTTTTGCACAGGCGTCCTCAATGAGATACTCGGTGAGGAGCGTATCAGCTGAAAGTTCTCGTAATCGGGGCAGGCGGGCGCGAGCACGCGCTTTGTTGGAAGCTGGCCCAAAATCCCGGAGTGGGCCTCTACGCGGTGCCGGGCAACCCTGGAATCGCGACCCTCGCCACCACTCTCGCAACCGCAGATTACCTAAGCGCGGCTGAGAAATTTCGGCCCGATCTCACCATCATTGGACCCGAGGCTCCTCTCGTGGGCGGACTCGCCGACCAGCTCAGACAACGTGGGTTCGCGGTCGTGGGTCCAAGCGCCCAGGCTGCTCAGCTAGAAAGCAGCAAAGCTTTCGCGAAGGCGCTCATGATGTCCACAGGCATTCCGACCGCACGCTTTGTCACGGCGGACAGTGCAGCTCACGCTCGAGAGGCCTTGAAGAAATTCGGCTTCCCGATTGTGCTGAAAGCTGACGGATTAGCCGCCGGCAAGGGCGTAGTAATCGCAAAGACCCCCGAAGAGGCCGAGGCTGCCATCCACGCTCTTTCGAACGTCTCGCGCACCCTGGTGATCGAGGAATTCTTGGAAGGTCCAGAGGTCAGCTTCATTGTTCTCACAGACGGGACCCATATCGTTCCGCTCGAACCTGCCCAGGATCATAAAACCATTTTCGATAACGATGAAGGACCCAATACCGGCGGTATGGGCGCATACTGCGATTCACGAATTTTGACTCGTACCGAGCGAGGTCAGATTATGGATACCATCATGGAACCTGCGATCCGGGGGATGTCAGCCATGGGTCGCCCATTCAGCGGCTTC
Organism: Bryobacterales bacterium; assembly: GCA_038225555.1. GTDB lineage: Bacteria > Acidobacteriota > Terriglobia > Bryobacterales > Bryobacteraceae > JANXQZ01. The sequence goes on along the minus strand of JBBRRB010000009.1, from coordinate 38,901 downwards.
CTTTTCGCCGGACTCATGTTGACCGCCGACGGTCCGAAGGTTTTAGAGTTCAACGCTCGATTAGGCGATCCCGAGACGCAAGCGTTGATGGTGCGCTTAGATGGAGATTTCCTGCCCGCGCTGGAAGCAGCAGTTCATAGAAAATTAAAGGGCGTTAATCTTCAATGGAGTCCTTCTCCGTCGGTCTGCGTGGTTCTTGCGGCAGCCGGGTATCCTGGAAACGTTCGCGTGGGAGATCCGATCACCGGGATCGAGCAAGTTGAAAACGCCGAAGTTTTTCAGGCTGGAACAAAATTAGTAAATAATGTTTTACAGACCGCAGGTGGGCGAGTGCTTGGAATCACCGCGTCCGGCGCAACCTTGCCGGCCGCGATGAATACGGCCTACGAAGAAGTACGGCGAATCCACTTCGATGGCATGCAATACCGCACCGACATCGGAAAAAAAGGCCTAAAGCGTTGGTAAACTGAGTTCATGTGGGGACGTAGCTCAGATGGATAGAGCGGCCGCCTCCTAAGCGACAGGTCGGCAGTTCGAATCTGCCCGTCCCTACCACATTTTTCGCCTGACTTTCTCCCGACCGATCGACGTACCATGTGAGTAAGCCTCCCCCGGTTTGGAACAAGAATGAGCGCAGCCACACCCTTCGTCCATCTCCATTGCCATACCGACTACTCCCTGCTTGACGGAGCCTGCGAAATCAGCCAGCTCATGGACCTTGTGGTGGAGCAGAAAATGCCCTCGGTTGCCATGACTGATCATGGGAATCTTTTTGGCGCAGTCGAATTTTATAACGAGGCGAAGGCCAAAGGAGTGCATCCGGTAATCGGCTGCGAGGTCTACGTTTCGCAGCAAGGCCATAAGACCCGCAGCGACACGGATCGCTACAACCACCTGGTGCTTCTGTGCGAGAACCAGGAGGGTTACCGCAACCTCATTAAATTGGTTTCTACGGGCTTTCTCGACGGTTTTTACTATAAGCCGCGCATCGACAAAGACCTTCTCGCGAGCCATTCGAAGGGGTTGATCGCGATGTCGGCTTGCCTGCGCGGCGACATAAACGAGACGCTGCTGGGTGATCGCTACGACGAAGCGCGGCGCATGGCTTATCAGTACTCGGACCTGTTTGGAAAGAATAACTTCTTTCTCGAAATCCAGGATCACAACATCGATAAAGACAAGGTCCTGGTGCCGTTGGTGAACCGGCTCTCGAAAGATACCGGCATCCCGCTGGTCGCTACCAACGACGCGCATTACATGCGCAAGGCCGACGCGCGCGCTCACGAAATCATGCTCTGCATCCAAACGGGCAAGACCATGAGCGACCCGAATCGGATGCGGTTCGATCATCCCGAGTTTTATCTTAAGACTCGTCAGGAGATGATGGCGATCTTCGGTGAGTTTGAAGATTCGATCAATCGTCCTTGGGAGATCGCCCAGCGCTGCCAGGTGAAGCTCGAAAAAGTAAAGGAGCCCTTTCCGAAATTCGACGTTCCGCAGGACCACACCACCGACACCTACTTCGAGTACGTCGCCCGCCAGGGATTCGAGAAGCGGCGCGGACGTCTGGAAGTCCTGCGAGCGGCTGGTGGTTTGAAGCACGACCTTTCCGAATACTCCGAGCGGCTCGACACTGAAATTCGCACCATCCAGCAGATGAAGTTTTCGGGATACTTCCTGATTGTGTGGGACTTCATCCGGTATGCCAAGGATCGCGGGATTCCAGTAGGCCCCGGACGCGGTTCGGCTGCGGGCAGCCTGGTCAGCTATTCGATGGAGATTACCGACATCGACCCATTGCAGTACGGGCTGCTATTCGAACGCTTTCTCAATCCGGAGCGCATCAGCATGCCGGATCTCGATATAGATTTCCACACGCGACGGCGCGGCGAAGTGATCCAATACGTCACGGAGAAGTATGGTCGGGAGCAGGTTGCGCAGATCATTACGTTTGGCACGTTAGGCGCGCGCACAGCGATCAAGGACGTGGGACGGGCGCTTGAGATCCCCTACGCTGAAGTGGACCGCATCACGAAGCTGATCCCGACCACGCTCAATATCAAACTGAAAGACGCGATCGCGCAAGAGTCGGGAATTTCGGATTTAGCGAAGAAGGACCCCCGAATCGCCGAGGTACTGGAGGTAGCACTGAAGGTGGAGGGGATGGCGCGCAATTGCGGAATGCACGCCGCCGGCGTGGTGATCTCGCCGTTGCCGCTCAAAGACCTCGTCCCGCTGTACAAGACGAACAAAGACGAAATTGTCACCCAGTACGACATGAACGGTCTCGATAAGCTTGCGCTTCTCAAGATGGACTTTCTGGGGCTGACCACGCTGGACATCATCCAGGACGCGCTCGCGCTGATTCTGAAGCATCGAGGCGTAACGATCGAGGTAGAGCAGCTTCCTCTGGATGACAAGAAGACATACGAAATTTTCTCGAAGGGGTTCACCAGCGGAGTCTTCCAGTTTGAATCGCGCGGCATGCGCGATATCTTGCGGAAGTATCAGCCGGAGCGCATCGAAGATCTTTGCGCATTGAACGCGCTCTATCGGCCAGGCCCGATTCAAGGCGGTATGGTGGACGATTTTATCGATCGCAAACACGGCCGTAAGCAGGTGACCTACGACTTTCCAGAGTTGAAGGAGCTTCTGGAAGAGACCTACGGCGTGATCGTATATCAGGAACAAGTGATGCAGATCTCGAATCGTCTGGCGGGATATTCGCTGGGCGACGCGGATCTCCTGCGCAGGGCCATGGGCAAAAAGAAAGCCGAGGAGATGGCCCAACAGCGGCAGCGCTTCGTGAGCGGAGCACTCGAAAAGGGTCTTCCGCAAAAGAAGGTCGAGAAGATTTTCGATCTGATGGAGCAGTTCGCCGGATATGGATTTAACAAGTCCCACTCGGCGGCTTATGCGTATCTGGCGTATGTTACGGCTTATCTAAAGGCTCACTACCCGTTCGAATTTCTCTCGGCCTTGTTGACGTCGGAAACCGGCAATACCGGGAAGATTGTGAAGTACATCAATGAGGCTCGCGAGATGGGAATCGCTTTGCTGCCCCCCGATGTTAACTCGAGCGATCGCGATTTTACTCCTGATACCAAGGCCGAGAAGCAGGGGATCCGCTTCGGACTGTGCGCCATTCGGAATTTGGGGTCAGGTGCTGCCGAGTCGATCATGGAGACACGGCGGAAAGATGGTCCGTACAAGAGCTTCTACGATTTTGCCGAACGGGTGGATTTGGGCGCGGTTAATCGGCGCGTGATGGAAAGCCTGATCAAGTCCGGGGCGCTCGACAGGCTCGGAGCCAATCGCGCGCAACTCACGGCGGTGATTGATCAGGCCATGGAGTCCGGCCAGCGCGTCTGGAAGGATCGGCTTAGCGGTCAAAGCGGGCTTTTCGGGAACATGTTCGACGATGGCCCTGCTCACCTGGACCACCCGCTACCGAACCTGTCCGATTGGACCCCGCAGCAGAAACTCTCAGGCGAGAAAGAAATCCTGGGAATCTACGTCACCGGCCATCCGCTAGACGAGCATAGCGATAAGGTTTCCGAACTCACTACCTATACAACAGACCATCTAGAGGGCCTTGATAAGGGCCACGAGGTGGCGCTCTGCGGCATTCTGACCGGCATCCAGCGAAAGCGAACCAAAGACGGCAAGCTTTGGGCGGCTCTGCAGATCGAGGATCTGGAGGGCAGCGTGGAAGGAATGGTTTTCTCCACGCAGTATGACCGCCTGCTTTCAACCCTGGTGGAAGATAAGGCTGTTTTCATTCGAGGTTTGGTGTTGCCCGAGGACAACGCTCAACCCAAGATTTCGGTCCAGGATATCGTTCCGCTGGAAATGGCGCGAGTAAATCTCCCAGCTGTCATCTCGATCCGCATTCCGTTGAACGGCACTTCTTCCAACTCAGATAAGGCGCAGGCGCTCAATCAGCTCTTTACCCGGAAACAGGGCATAACCGAGGTTCGGCTCAGGCTTGAGAAGTCGCGCGACTTTTCCGTTATCCTGGATGTGTCGACCAAAGTTCGGCCCGATAAGGAATTCCGGGCGGAGGTCGAGCGAATCTGCGGACCGGAGTCAGTGGAAATCGTCGCTGGCTAACTTCAACTTTAAATCAAATCATGTCCGACCCTTCACAACCCTTTCCTCCGTCCGAGCAGCCGCCTAATCCCTCCTGGGATCGCGTGCAGCTCGCGCGTCATCCCAAGCGCCCTCACACACTTGACTATATCGACCGGCTATTCACAAACTTTAGCGAGTTGCACGGAGATCGATTTTTTGGGGATGACAAGGCGATCGTGGGCGGCATGGGATATTTCGAGGGAATACCGGTCATGGCAATCGGCCAGCAAAAGGGCCGCGATACCAAGCAAAAACTGCTCCGCAACTTTGGCATGCCTAAGCCGGAGGGCTATCGCAAGGCGCTCCGCCTCATGCAGCTTGCAGCCAAATTCAACCGCCCAATCGTCACTTTTCTCGATACCCAGGGCGCTTACCCGGGTATCGACGCCGAGGAGCGCGGGCAGGCTGAGGCCATTGCTTTAAACCTGCGTGAAATGGCGCGATTCAGCGTGCCCATCATCACCATCGTGATTGGCGAGGGGGGTAGCGGGGGGGCGCTCGGGATGGGCATCGCCAACCGGGTGTTCATGCTTGAGAACGCCTATTACAGCGTTATTACACCCGAAAGTTGCGCGACAATTATCTATCGGGATTCGGGCAAGGCACCCGAGGCTGCTCGGGCGCTGAAATTAACCGCCCCAGACCTGCTTGAACTCCAGTTGATTGACGGGATTATTCCAGAGCCTCAAGGAGGAGCTCAGGACGATCATGACGGAGCCGCGGAATGCATGAAAGCGCCTCTGCTCAAGACGCTTTCCGAGCTCGCAGCACTTTCACCGCAACAACTGATCGACGACCGCTACTTGAAATTCCGCCGCATGGGGAACTTTTTCACGGAGAGCGCATGAGCCGCACCGCTATTCTTGGCGTGCTATTTGTCCTGGCCGTCTTAGGCGTGATCGTTTACTCATCCATGAACTTGGCGCAGTTCCGGGTAGAGGTTTGCATCACTTTCCGGGGCCAATCCCAATGCCGCACGGCTGCTGCCGATTCTGAAGAGCATGCGTTGCGAACAGCGACCTCGAATGCGTGCGCGCTGATCGCATCCGGTGTAACCGACAGCATGGCCTGCGAACGCTCCATGCCAACAAAAGTGACGTGGTTGAAACGCTAAGCTTCTTGGTTCGACGGCGAATCTTGCGTGATACCATGATTTGAACAGAACAAATCGGGCGAAAGTTACGTCTATTTCGGACGGGAGATCGAGTTTGTGAAGCGAAAATGGAAGATTGCAGTTATCGTTCTGCTTGTGCTCCTGATCAGCGGGGGAGTCTTTGCCAGCATCAAGTTGAATGAGCGCGGCATTGTAACAGTCCAAACCGGAAAAGTGGTCCGCCAGGATTTGACATCTGTCGTCACCGCGTCCGGCGAGATAAAACCAAAGAACTATATTAACCTTGGCGCGAATGCCATGGGCCCGATCACCGAGATTTTCGTCAAGGAAGGCGATCACGTTCGCCGCGGGCAAGTAGTCGCGAAGATTGAGTCCACCCAGGCAGGTGCCGATGTTCAAGCGCAAAAGGCAGCCATCAACACTGCCTTTGCCGATTCCGCCGCTTCCGAAGCAGGCACGCGCGCTCTGACCGACGCCATCCAGACGGCGGAAGCCGGATTGGAACGCGCAAAAACGGAACTGGAGCGCACCAAGCTTAATCTTGAGCGTTATCAACAACTTTTCAAAGATAAACTGGTAGCCAAGCAGGATTATGACCAGAAGCATGCGGATTACGACACCGCTCGCGCTTCGGTAACCGAGGCGGAGACACGCATCGCTCAGGCCCGGTCTCAGGAAGCCCAGTCAAGGCAGCAAGTCACATCGGCCCAACGCCGCATAACTCAAGCGCAGGCGGGTCTCACGCGCATAAACGATGTGCTCGAAAAGCACTTGGTTCAGGCCCCGCTTGACGGGATTGTCACCAATCTTCCGGTGCGCGTTGGTGAAACCGTGGTTCAGGGAATTCAGAGTTCGCCCGGTAGCACGATCATGACGGTGGCAGATATGTCACTGATTACTGCTGAAGTCAAGGTGGATGAGACCGACATCGTCAACGTAAAGCTGGACCAAATGGCGGACGTCACCATCGACGCTATACCCAATCACACCTTCAAGGGGCATGTGGTGGAAATCGGAAACACGGCGATTCTTCGCTCCACTGGCGTGGCTGCATCGCAAAGCGCTGTCTCCAGTCAAGAAGCGAAGGATTTCAAAGTGGTGATCGCGCTCGACAACCCCCCGGCGGACATTCGCCCGGGTCTTTCCTGTACAGGAAAGATTGTTACCGCGACACGGCCAAAAGCAGTGACAATTCCAATTCAGGCTCTTACTGTTCGGCAAAAGGGGGATTTGGAGCCGCAGCCCAAAGGTGGGGTGCAAGCAGCGGCAAGGCTTGATCCGGTTGCTGAGAAAGCCAAAAAAGAAGAAATTCAGGGCGTGTTTTTGATCAAGAACGGTAAAGCCGAGTTTCAGAAGGTTGAAACTGGAATCACGGGCGCCACTGATATCGAGGTGCTCAAGGGTCTGAGCGATGGCGACCAAATCATCACCGGAAGTTATAAAGTCATTCGCACTTTGCGAAACGAAGCCAAAATCAAGATCGATAACAAGGCTCCTGTAAAGGCTGAAGGCTAAATGGCGACTGCTACTCAGGAACTGGTCAGCCGCGGCGCACAGCTTAAGCAGGATGGGATCGTTATCCGGACATTTGATCTCTGGAAAACCTACATCATGGGCGATCAGGAGATTCACGCGGTTTCGGGGGTGGACCTGGAGATCCGGCGCGGCGAGTACGTGGCGATTATGGGACCTTCAGGGTCGGGAAAGTCTACCCTGATGAACTTGATCGGCTGTCTGGACACTCCTACTAAGGGACTGTACTACCTTAACGGGAACCTAGTCAGCGAAATGACAGATGACGAGTTGGCCCGGATCCGCAACAAGGAAATCGGGTTCGTTTTTCAAACTTTCAATCTGTTATCGCGCGCGACCGCATTGCATAACGTAGAACTGCCGCTCATCTACGCCGGCCTGCCAGCTGAAACGCGCATGGAGAGAGCCAAGGCAGCTTTGCGCTCCGTCGATCTGGAACAGCGCATGTTCCACAAACCCAACGAGTTATCTGGCGGACAGCGTCAGCGTGTTGCAGTGGCTCGGGCTTTAGTGAACGGCCCGTCAATCCTGTTGGCTGACGAACCCACGGGTGCACTCGATTCCGCCACCGGCGTCGAGATCATGGCCCTTTTCGAACGTCTTTATCAGCAGGGCAATACGATTGTCCTGGTTACCCACGAGCACGACATCGCCCTGCACGCCCATCGCGTAATCCATATCAGAGACGGCAAAGTGGAACGAGACGAGAAAATTAAGTAGGGCCTAGAACAAAGCTTCGATCTCTTTCGCCGTGCTTCTGGCCTCAAGATGAATGAGTCCGGCATTCGACCCCATCGGACCCATGACGGCTAGAACGGCCTTGGGTCCAGCAGCATAAACGAACAGCATTCCATCGTCGCCGCGAACCGTCACTTCCGAAAGCTGGCCTGTTGCAATGCTTTCGCTAATGCGGCGACCGAGACTCGTTGCCGCTGCTGCCATGGCTGCGACCCGGTTCGGGTCAGTTCCATTCGAGAGCGAATGCGCTACCGGCAAACCCTCATTCGATGCCAGCAACACACCCCGAAGCTCGGGAATGGCATTGCGCAGATTTTCCAGGTGATTTTTCAATACGTCGTGTTTAACCATGTGGACTCCTCATATTACGTCAATCGGCACCGCACTGGTGGCCTGAGACTATGATCGTCCGATAGGCGCGAAACTTTAGCGGGATAGGTCCCAGGCTGCAAGCGATCTAAGGATGAGAACATTGAAATACGCCGGCTTGCATTTTTGGCCTAAGGTGTTCATGGGACTCAGCCGATTAAGCTAATATGCGATGCCTTTATTGCGGCAAGCAACTCGCCCTGTTCCGAAGGCTTACCGGAAGCGGTGAATTCTGCTCCGACGCTCACAAACAGAGCTACCACGAAGAATTCAATAAATTAGCGCTAACGCGCCTGATTGCAGCCCAGACCAAGACCGATGAGGTGCGTAGTCCTGCTTCTAATGCTTCGACCCTTCAACTAGCCAGCGGAGACCGTCAGGACGCTAAGACTTTGCCCGAGGCGCGCAGGACAGGCCTGCATCAGCGCTGGGGCGATTTATCAACTCCCAAGTCTCGGATGCTGGAGGCACCCCCTCCCGAAGCGCCTCCTCCATCAGCGGCGTCATTCTTGATTAGAAAGCCTCGCGTGGCGCAGGGTTCGCTCGTTGAGCCACCTGCTACGACGATCGAAGCGGCGGTATCGGCTCCCGTTTTGCAAAAGCCGACTTGGACGCCAGTCCTCGCCGAATCGCAAGATCCGCCACTTGCGTCAATGGTTCAAAATCACATGCTGCCGGGCCTGGCCGGATCTGTCTTGATCAGACCTGTGTTGTACAGCCCCGCTGAGATTCTCCCTGCCACTCACCCTAATTGCGATATTTCGATCAATCCTCGCCCGATCGCAGGTTTACCTATTCGTCCATCGACAAGCATAGATCCTCTACAATTCACCGGCAAGCCTAGCGCAGTGCCAGAACAGTTTGCGAAATTTGAGGATTTTCGTTTCGCCGTCATGCTATTTGGGTCGCCTGAGCTGGATGTGCTTGCCGACGAGTTGCCGTTGCACCTCCCTTCAGCGCAAGAGCAACCGATTCCCTCGACGGTCGATGCGCGTCTTTGGGAGTCTTCCGCGATAGTCAGCACATTCGCACCTCTGAATATCCGTTCGGCGGCCCCTAGCGAACCGACTGCCAGCAGCAGTTTGGAAGCCTTACGCATGGCCGCAGCCCCACCGCTGCCGCCCCGGAACGCGGTCGAGACACGTTCGGCGAATGCTTCAAAGCCGACGGAGAAACCAGTTGCCGAAAAGCTTGTCGCACCGGTGGAGGCGGATTCGGGCAACGGGTCAGGTATGAGCCCGGAAAAGCCGAGACCAAAATTGCCCACAATCCCCGCAACCAGGCGGCGGAGCGCTCCGGCCATGCCCTCGATCCTGCAATCGCCAGCTGAATCCGAGCCGGATCGGTCCCATTCCCTGTGGGGCTCTCTCAGGAAGTATATTAAGCGATGATTTCATGTCAGATTTAACGGAAGATCGGTGGTTGTGGTTTGTCGACGACAAGCTTGTTGCGGCCTTGTTCGAAGTGCCTGCAGTTGAGGTGCCTGCGGTTGAAGTTTCTGAGCCTGAGCCTCCAGCCAACGTAGAAGCAGAACCGCAGCTTGAAGAAATTGTCGTCCCCGAGCCATTAGCGGATACGCCTGCCGATCCCTTGAGGGAAGAAGCTCTTTCCCAGTTTCGCGCGGGTCAACCCGCAGAAGCCTTAGCCCTCTATCGTTTGCTTATCGAAGAGCGAGGGGAGCACCCGGCGCTGCTCTACAACATCGGAGTCTGCCTGAGACAACTTGGGCGATACAACGAGGCCATGGAGGCCTTCGAGAGCGCCCTGCGAATCCATCCCAATTTGCGGGAGGCGAGTGTGGGTCTGGCATGGTGCCTGCTGCACCTCCGCAAGGCGGAGCAAGCGCTCGAGATGTTTGAGGATCACCTCCGTGCGATTCCCAACGATCCACATGCGCTCCAGGGGAGAGCCCAGGCATTGCAGATCCTCTCACGCTCCAATCAAGCCAAGCCGGCCTATGAGGAATTGCTGGCCAACGATCCCAGCAACGCGGATATTCTCGCCAACCTGATCGCGATCGCCGCTGAAGAACGCGACATAGCGGCCTTGCGGCACTTCTCCGAGTATCTGCTTAAAGTGCGCACGAGGTCTCGGCAGGCCCTCGCTGGCCTAATTACGGCCGACCTCGCTGAGGGCCATCATGAATCCGCGCTTAGCCGAATCAGTGATTTCCTCGACGTCGAACCCCGGTCGTACGAAGCCTGGTTCAATTTTGCACTCGCCAGCCATGCACAGGGCTTGCAGGCAGAGGCTGAACGCGGGTATCGGGAAGCGATGGGAATCAATCCGGCACGGATAGAGCCCCCCACTAACCTCGGATGCCTTTTTCTAAATCGGGGAGACTTGGCCGACGCGCGGGTTTTGTTTGCCAAAGCGCTTGAACTGCAGAGCGATGACCCCGCCACCCTTTGGAACATGGCAATTCTTTGCGAAGCTCAGGAGGACTTCGGGAACGCGGCGGAAAATCTGAGCCGACTCGCAGAAACGAGTCAAGCGCGTCCCGAGGTTTTCTTTCACCTTGGATATAACCGCATCCGACTTAAGGACTGGACAGGCAGCATAGAAGCCTTGCAAACCTGTGTCAAGAACCGCTCGTGCTGGCCCGAGGCGCATGTCCTTCTTGGCTTGGCACACTGGTCAGCCGGCAACACACAATCCGCTACGCTAAATTTTGAGGAGGCGCTGCGCATCGATCCGTCCTTCGTTTCAGCCCTGCAATGCCGGGCGGCTCTCGCTCTGGCAATCGGGAATCTCGATCAGGCTCCCGAGTTGGAAGCGGAACTGGCGGATCTCGGTCACACTACGCCCGAACTCTGCTACAACCTGGGGGTGCTGCAATTTGGAGCGGGCCAATTCGAAGCTGCGGCTCAATCCTATCGCCGGGCAATTAGCAGGAAGCCAACGTTTTCAGAAGGCCTGCTCAACTTGGGGCATACTCTCCAAGTTCTGGGACACCCGGAGCAAAGCAGGGAGGCTTGGCAAAGCGCGTTGTCCTTGGAGCCAGCTCTGGCCAGCGAATACTTTTAAGCGGGATTACTGAGCAGTCAGCACCGGCCTGGCACCCACCTGCTGCAAGCAGGCCTCGATCCATTGCCGTGTCAACTTCTCCTGAACGCTATTTTGGGCCAAGCGCGATCTCAGATTGTCGAAATCGACCCGATCCAGCGATTGATCCTGATTAAAGCAAGAGAAAACCACAATCTCCTCGCCGGTAATCGGATCCTTATGCTGCTGCAGGCACTGAGCGCAGATCTCCTTCATCATGCACTGCATTGGAGAGTTGATGCTGCCGATTCCCTTGTGGGCCGGGTTCAAATAGGGTGCCAGCACTCCATGTCTCGCGTGCGCCACGGCTCGCATCATGCCGTCCGAACCGATGGCGACCAGTCGATCCACTTCACTGAGCGAAATCGGAATCTCGCCCAGCTCCCCGCGACCATAGGCCGCCATGGCTTGCACGATGTTGCCAACAAAGGCCTTATCACCGAGCCGCGTTGGCTGGAACCCAGGCGCTTGATCGGAGCACCACACAACGGTGTCGGCCGCCTTCTCGATCTCCTCAACCTTGTAGCGATCGATCATTTTCTTATAACCAGCGAAATAAATCACCCGCGACCCATTCGCCCGCAGTGTCTGGCCAATCGAGAAAAGCACCGCGTTGCCCAGTCCTCCCCCGACCAGCAGCGCAGTTTCGCCCCCAGGCGTTTCCGTAGCAGTTCCAGTCGGCCCCATCAAAACCACTGGTTCCCCCGGCTTGAGCAGCACGCACAAATCCGACGACCCGCCCAACTCCAGAACGATGGTCGACAGGAGACCCTTTTCATAGTCCACCGAAGCGCCGGTGAGCGCCAAACCTTCCATGGCGAGCGTAGTGCCCTTTACTTGTCCGGCAAGCGTTTCGAAATTCTGCAGCCTGTAAAACTGCCCCGGCTTAAATGCCCGAGCCGCCATTGGCGCCTTCACCACCACCTCGACAATATCCGGAGTAAGCCGGATCACGTCCGTCACGGTTGCACGCAGTTCCTCATTTAGCAGCTCAGTCAACTGCTCCGGACTCGGTTCGCTCGGTGCCCGACGCGCCAGAAAATGAGATACCACCGGATACCCCTGCTTGGCTCCGCCCATTGCCTTCACCACGTTGCCCGCAAAAGACGGATGCAAATCACCGAAGAAGCTGATGCCGCGTCCATCAGCTCGCACCGACATCAACACATGAGCAACACTCGGCTTGGCCAATTTTTCCGGCTTCACAGGATTGCCTTCTTCGTCGACCGCTTGAAAATAGCGCCCGTCAAGGAACACATTCGCGGGGTCTTCTCGTCCCAGAACCGTGTTGGGCTGAGTCCCGGCAGCTACGATGATCGATCTCGCTGGCAGCGTCACGATCTCGCCGGTCGGGACCATCTTGCTCATCTCCGGCTCAAACTGCAACTGCTTCAACTGCAATGCAACAGCAGCGCCGTAGTGATCCACGTCGACAGCCAACGGGTTCAGGCATTCCGCAAATTGAACGCCTTCCTCTAAAGCCTTGGCGACTTCCTCGTGATTCAACGTGTAGCTTGGAGAATCGATCAAGCGACGGCGGTAAGCAAGCGTGACTCCGCCCCAGGAATTCATCAGCCGGATTAAGTCAGGCTCACTTCCCTCGTGCGAGGCACGCAGACGCTCCGCTCGAATCGCGCGCGCATGGGAGAGAAATTCATCGGCGGTCTCGGTCTCCTCCGGAGTCCAGCCAGTCCGAAGCTCCCGCTCGCTCTTTTCAACCGCGAGCTTCTCATAGCGATCCAAAAACTTCTCCACCTGCAGCGGATAGTAGGCCATCGACTCCGTGGCGGTATCGACCGCCGTCAACCCGCCGCCGATCACCACCACGGGCATCCGGATCTGAAGATTCGCCACCGAGTTCGTTTTTCCGGCACCGGTCAACTGGAGCGCCATCAGGAAATCGGAGGCCTGCCGAACGCCTTTGGTCAGCCCATTTTTCATTGGGATCACAGTGGGCCTGCCGGCTCCCGCGCACAGGGCGATATGATCGAACCCTAGTTCGAAGGCGCTGTCAATTGTAATCGTTCCGCCGAAACGGACCCCGCCGAACATGCTGAATTCCTGTCGACGCTCGAGCAGCAGCCGGATCACTTTGAGGAAATTCTTATCCCAGCGGACCGTGATCCCGTATTCAGCGACGCCCCCGAATCCGGCCATCACGCGGTCGTCGAGCGGTTCCCATAGTTCCGCAATGTCCCGAATGGGACGAAAGCCGGTGCGCCTTCCATGCGGGTCGACACCTGAAACTTGCTCCGGCAAAGGCTCGATCTTCAAACCGTCAATGCCCACCACCACATGGCCGTCGTTCATCAGATGGTGCGCCAACGTAAATCCAGCGGGACCAAGGCCCGCCACCAGCACCTTATATCCGCTCGCCGGTCGAGGCACGGGACGAGCGAAATTCAGCGGATTCCAGCGCGTAAGCAGGCTATAAATCTCAAAGCCCCAGGGGAGATCGAGCACGTCTTTTAAGGTCCGCGTTTCCACCTGAGGGATATCGACTGGTTCCTGCTTTTGATACACGCAGGCCTTCATGCAATCGTTGCAGATCCGGTGCCCTGTGCCAGCAGTCATGGGATTGTCGATGGTCACAATCGCCAGCGCGCCGATGGTGTTGCCCTTCTGCTTCACCACGTTCATTTCGGAGATCTTCTCATCGAGCGGACAACCCGCCAGCGTCACTCCGAAAACGCTTTTCTTGAATTCGCTGTTCTTTTCCTTTAACCCGGTGCGGCAGCTATCCTTGGCTTGGTTGTGGCACTTGATGCAATAGTTCGCCTGATCGAGGGCATGGGTGAGGTCCATCCCGGGATCAGTGAGAGCAAAACCTTCCCGATGCCGCAAGTCATGGTCCGGCAAACGAAATCGGGAAATTCCGCCAATCTGAATCGTTTCCACCGGCACCAGGTGCAACATGTCCAGCTTTTGGGGCGCCTTGAAAACAATGCCCTGTTTGTGCTTCGATTTGCCGGCATCCGACAACGTTGCCCACGCGGCATATTGGGCAGCCAGGGCCAGTTCGTTTGGATAATCCTTTTCGGAATCGAGCCACGCAGAGACATGCGCCGTGAAGGACCGCTCGGTCAGGGGCTCTCCAGACTGCGCCTCAAATTGATTTGCCAGCGCAGGACCGTCAATCGCCTCCGCGCGCTCTTTCGTCATTCCGGTTAACGCCTTGCGTTGAACGAATTTGCGCTTGATCGTGTAGAGCGGGGCCGCTTGATCGTGACGGGTTTGCAATGCACGGATTTCCGCGGAGATTCCAAACAGCTCGCCTATGAAATCTTCCAGGTGTGGCGCAAGCTCGATAATCAGCTCGGAGCGCTCTTTGGAGGGTGTCGAATCAGCCGCGGCGCGCTCGGTCATGAGCCGGTTGTACAGAGTCACATCGGAGGCTTTTAGATGTTCGACGAATACGCCGTCGAGGCGCGCCAAACCCTCTTGTCGATACAGATCTTCGAAGGCAAAGTCAAAAGCGAGCGCGAGCGGAATTCGGGGGTGGTCCATGAAAACGTTGGGGTTCTTCTCAATTGTAGCAATCGGGCAATGTTAGAATTCGAACGAACTCTTGAATCCGGAAAACCTTCGAATCGTCCTGGTGGATACCCGTAATCCGCTGAATATCGGCGCTGCCGCCCGTGCGATCAGCAACTTCGGTTTTCGACACTTGCGCCTGGTGAATCCCTATAACGTGGCGTACCTGGAAGCCAAGTCTGCAGTGAACGCCGCTGAGATCCTGACCAACGCGCAGGAGTACCCCACCCTGCGCGAAGCGATCGCGGATTGCGAGCTGGTGGTGGGCACCACTGCTATCGGACATCGTGAATTGCAGCATCCGCTGCGCAGACTTGAGTACGCCGGGACCGTGCTGCGGCGGCAACTCGCTGCGGGTAACGTTGCATTGCTTTTTGGATCGGAGAAATTTGGCCTGTCGAACGAAGACATGAGCTATTGCCACTGGTTGCTCAGGATCGGCACGCGGGAAGAGCATGCTTCGATGAATCTGGGCCAAGCAGTCGCTGTTTGCCTCTATGAGCTGAGTCGGAAACGGGCTGTGAGCGCGCCGGAATCGAAACAGCTAGCGGGGGCGGAAGATCTGGACCGGATGACTGATCGCTTGGTGGAAGTTTTGCGCGAGTCGGGGTACGTGCATTCGAGTTCGACGGAGGCAAAGACGCGCCGGTTGGTGCGACGGTTGAATCTGCCCGCTCACGATGCGGAGGTTTGGCTCGGAATGCTGCGGCAAATCCAATGGAAGCTCAAGAGCAAAGCCGATGGTATTCTGAACCAGTGACTTCAGTAGAGCTTCATTACGACTTGGTGCGTCCGCTTACGGATGACGATTCCAAGGCGTTCGCCGATGTGCATAGCTGGTACGGGATGACTCGCGTGAAACTCGCGCCGACTCTGGATAAGATTGACGTGCAGTTCGATGCGTCCCGATTGACGGAGAAGGAAGTGGAGTCCGTGCTGGTGCGGTTTGGCATTCCGATTCGGCGCAAGTGGGATGTGCCTTAGGCTAACCGGTTAACAAGGAACTCTTCGATACAATAGGAGCGTAACTCCCCTACTCTCCCCGGAGGATTATCGGCATTGAATCTTGCTACGCTCGCCCTGGAAGACGGCACGGTCTTCGAGGGTCAGAGCTTTGGTGCGCTCACAAACAAAGTTGGCGAAGTGGTATTCAATACTGCCATCACCGGCTATCAAGAAGTCTTCACCGATCCGTCGTATTCCGGTCAAATTGTCGTCCTCACCAATCCGCAAATCGGCAACTACGGCTCAAACGATTACGATCAGGAGTCCGTTCGCCCCTGTATCGAAGGACTCATCGTTCGGGAGTTTTCGGCTATCGCAAGCAATTGGCGATCTCAGGATCAAGCCGAGCAGTTCCTAGCCAAAAGCGGCGTCCCCATCGCAGCGGAGATCGACACTAGGGCCTTGGTGCGCCACCTTAGAACGCGCGGCGTAATGCGTGGAGTCCTGGCCACGGGCAAGGCCGATCATCTCGAACTCATCGACCGAGCGCGCCGCTCTCCGTCTATGACCGGTCTCGATCTAGCGACGCGGGTCAGCACAAAATCGACGTACGAGTGGGATCAGCCCGTGGTGGCCGTGTCCTCGTCCGATCAAACCAAGCGAGCGGCCGAACCATGCTGCCACGTAGTCGCCTACGATTTCGGCATCAAGCGAAATATCCTGCGCAGGCTCGTTCAGGTGGGCGCGCGCGTTACCGTTGTGCCCGCGGGAACCACCGCC
Organism: Bryobacterales bacterium; assembly: GCA_038225555.1. GTDB lineage: Bacteria > Acidobacteriota > Terriglobia > Bryobacterales > Bryobacteraceae > JANXQZ01. Next base: position 22,709 of record JBBRRB010000009.1, on the reverse strand, counting down.
GAAAACGTTCTCGCCCTTAAACCCGACGGCGTTTTCCTCTCGACTGGACCTGGCGACCCCGAACCATTGCAGAACCAAGCCGCCCAAGTCCGCAAGCTGATCGGCAAGCAGCCCATCTTTGGGATCTGCCTGGGCCATCAGATCCTCGGACTCGCCTTAGGCGGCTCCACCTACAAACTCAAATTCGGACACCGGGGGGCGAATCATCCGGTTCTCAATCAAGTAACCAATAAAGTGGAGATCACTTCCCACAATCACGGATTCGCCGTTGACCCCGAGTCGCTCAACCTGAACGAACTCGAGGTCACCCACGTCAATGTGAACGATCAAACGCTGGAAGGATTCAGGCACAGAAGCGAGCCCGTGTTTTGCGTCCAATATCACCCTGAAGCCGCTCCGGGCCCGCATGACTCGCACTATCTCTTCGACGATTTCATGAAACTCATCGCTGATGCCAAGAAGAAATGATCTCAAGCGGATCCTAATCGTCGGCTCCGGTCCCATCGTGATCGGCCAAGCCTGCGAGTTCGACTACTCGGGAGCCCAAGCTTGCAAGGCGCTCCGCTCGGACGGGTACGAAGTGATCCTGATCAACTCGAATCCGGCCACGATCATGACCGATCCGAACCTGGCCGACAAGACCTACGTCGAGCCTCTCACCGTCGCCTTCGCCGAAGAGGTGATTCGCCGCGAGCGTCCGGATGCGCTGCTTTCCACGGTTGGCGGACAGACCGGCCTGAATCTCTCCGTGGACCTGGCCGAGGCCGGCGTGCTCGAGAAATACGGCGTGGAGCTGATTGGCGCGAAGATCGAGTCGATCAAGAAGGCCGAGGACCGGCTGCTCTTCAAAGACGCCATGCGCAAGATTGGGCTCGACATGCCGCAATCGCAACTGGTGAACAACGTCGACGACGGAATTGCGTTCGCAAACAAGATCGGATACCCCGTGATCCTGCGAGCCAGCTTCACTCTGGGCGGAACGGGCGGCGGCATCGCATATAACCGTGAAGACCTTTACGAAATTCTTGAGCGCGGAATCGATCTCTCGCCGGTTCACGAAGTCCTGATCGAAGAGAGCGTGCTCGGCTGGAAAGAGTATGAACTCGAAGTGATGCGCGATTTGGCCGACAACGCCATCATCGTCTGCTCCATTGAAAACTTCGATCCGATGGGCGTGCATACCGGCGATTCCATCACGGTCGCGCCAGCCCAGACGCTCACAGATCGCGAGTATCAGATGATGCGCGACGCAGCGCTCGCTTGCCTGCGCGAGATTGGGGTGGACACCGGCGGATCGAATGTGCAGTTCGCGATAAATCCGGCCAATGGCCGCATGATCGTGATCGAAATGAATCCGCGCGTATCGCGCAGTTCGGCACTCGCCTCAAAAGCCACCGGGTTCCCCATCGCCAAAATCGCCGCGAAACTAGCCGTGGGCTATCGTTTGGACGAACTGAGGAACGACATTACCAAGGTGACCCCGGCTTGCTTCGAGCCCACCCTCGATTATGTGGTGGTGAAAATCCCCCGCTGGCAATTCGAAAAATTCCCCGGTGCGGAGCCCGTGCTGGGGACGCAGATGAAGTCGGTGGGCGAGGTGATGTCCATCGGCCGCACGTTTAAGCAGGCGCTCGCGAAAGGCATCCGAAGCTTGGAGACGGGCAAGCCCGCAACCGCCGAGACCTTCGAGCCGCACTTGATCCGGCAGCGCCTCATCACTCCAAACCCCGACCGGCTCAGTTACATCCGCTTCGCGATGGAGCAAGGTTGGACCCCTGATCAAGTCAACGAGATTACTCAAATCGATCCCTGGTTCTTGCGGCAGATGAAGGAAGCCGTGGATCTTGAAACCGATCTAGCCGGCGAAACTCTGGAGAATGTCTCGCCTGCGAAGTTCAAGAGAGCTAAGCGCGATGGAGTCTCCGATACACGGCTGGCCCACATGTGGAAGACGGATCAGCTCACCGTGCGTGCCAGGCGAAAGGAGCTTGGGATTCGCGCCGTGTTCAACCGCGTCGACACATGCGCTGCAGAATTCGCGAGCTTCACGCCGTATCTTTATTCCAGCTACGAATCGGAAGACGAGGCTGCTCCTACCGACCGTAAGAAGGTAATGATTCTGGGCAGCGGGCCGAATCGCATCGGGCAGGGCATCGAGTTTGATTACTGCTGCTGTCACGCGTCATTCGCGCTGCAGGCATTCGGCCACGAGTCGATCATGGTCAACTGCAATCCCGAGACGGTCTCCACGGACTACGACACCAGCGACCGCTTGTACTTCGAGCCGCTCACGCTGGAAGAGGTGCTCAACATCTGCGATACCGAGAAGCCTGATGGCGTGATCGTTCAGTTCGGCGGGCAGACTCCTCTCAATTTAGCGCTGCCGCTGAAGGCTGCGGGAGTGCCGATCATCGGCACGGACCCTGCGAATATCGATCTCGCGGAGGATCGCAAGCTATTCGGCAAGCTGCTCGACGAGTTGAAAATCCCTTCGCCCCCCAACGGAACCGCTACCAGCGCAGATGAGGCATGCACCGTCGCGCGCCGCCTCGGGTTCCCGATTCTGGTGCGGCCCAGCTATGTGCTGGGAGGGCGCGCCATGGTCATCGCTTACGACGAAGACATGGTGCGTCGCTACATGCGGGAGGCCGTTACTTTCTCGCAAGACCGCCCCGTCCTGATCGACCGTTTCCTCGAGGATGCGACGGAGGTGGACGTCGACGCTCTGTGCGACATGGACGGCAACGTCCTGATCTCGGGCATTATGGAACACATCGAGGAGGCGGGCGTGCATTCCGGAGACAGCTCCTGCGTTCTGCCTCCTCAGACACTTTCCGAGCGCGAGTTGGCTACGATTCGCGACTACACCACCAGGCTCGCCCGAGCCTTGCACGTGATCGGCCTGATGAACGTGCAGTACGCGATTCAAAGCGGCACCGTGTATGTGCTGGAAGTGAACCCGCGCGCGTCTCGAACGGTCCCGTATGTGAGCAAGGCGACCGGAGTCGCGTTGCCGAAGATCGCAGTCGGCCTCATGTTGGGGAAGAAGCTTTCCGACTTCGCGGACATGGTTCCCAATCAGACCGAGGGCGTGCTGAACGTATCGCGATCATTCGTGAAGTCGCCGGTGTTTCCGTTCAATAAGTTTCCCGGCGTGGACCCCGCGCTGGGGCCCGAGATGCGCTCAACCGGCGAAGTGATGGGGATCGGCGAGAGCTTTGGCGAGGCGTTCGCAAAGGCGCAGCTCAGCGCGGGAACGCCAATCCCGGATCACGGGACTCTCTTTATCAGTGTCAATGACCGAGACAAGGCCGCAGCGGTCGATGTGGCGCGGAAGTTCGTCGAGTACGGTTTTCAGTTGGCTGCAACGCGCGGAACTGCTGCCGTTTTGAAGAGCGCGGGACTGCCGGTTAAGACGGTATTCAAGGTGAATGAAGGGCGCCCGAACGCGGTTGATCTATTGAAGGCCGGCTCCTTGACTCTGGTGATCTACACCACCACGGGCGGGCACTCGTTCACCGATGAACAAGCGATCCGGCGCGGCGCTGTTGCGTATCGCGTGCCTTGTATCACGACCATGAGCGGGGCCAAGGCCGCCGCCCAAGCGATCGTATCTAACAAGCGCGATCCCATTAGGGTGTGGAGTTTGCAGGAGATCCACGCTTCAGCGAAGGCCTAAAATGGAGGAGCGCTATGCCTACCACCACGGCTGAAGTATCGCTAGAGGAATACTTGAACACCAGCTACGACCCGGATTGCGACTATATCGACGGGGTGCTGATTGGGAGAAATGTGGGAACTCAATTGCACGGGCTGCTGCAAACGCTGGTTGCTTCCTATCTTCTACGTTTGAGCAAAGAGCATCGACTCAGCGTATTTACCGAAACTCGATTATCGATTGGTGGCGGGCGTCATCGAATCCCTGACGTCATGGCGGTTGAAAAGCCCTATGCGAGAGGCAAGGTGGTCGTGAATATTCCGATCATCGTGGTTGAGATCAAGTCACCCGACGATACGCTGGACGATATTCTTGAGAGATGCCTCGATTATGCAGCCCTCGGTGTTGCCAACATCGTCGTGCTCGACCCGGACAAGCGCAGGCAATTCGTCTTTGCGGATGAAAAATCCCTGCGTCTTGTCTCGTCGATTACGTTGAGACTTAGCGATGGGTCGACACTGCCCTTTCCAGTCGATGAAATGTTCAACGAGCTGCACAGCGAAGGCGATTGAGCGGGGCAAGGCCGCCCAGAGGTGTCAAGGCCGCCCAGAGTCCGACTGTCAGCAACCCTTTGATACAATAAGGCGCTATTTCCGGATCGGAGGAGAACCTTATGGCGGGACTTCTAGCCACCAAATGGATTGCAGCAAAAAACGCTGCCGTTAAAGAAGATTTTAGGCTTGTGCTTTGGAATCAGAACTTCGAAGGGGTCCTGGACAAGCTCGAGGCCAAGATCGAAGATGCTTCGGAGAACCCGAAACCAACCGACCAAGACATCGCCGAAATGAAAAAGCTCTTCACCGCCTATCAGGCTGCGGGGAAGGACTACATTCAAAAGATTGTCGCCGCCAATAAGACGAATCCGAATGGCGGAAAAAGCTGGTTCGTTCTCCACGAAGGCATTTATAAGATCGACCTCCTACTGACCGACATGCTTAGGAACGATAGCCACATGAAGGGTCCTTGGCCAAAGCTCACAGGCTTTGTTGCCAAAACCGATTTCAAGATGACTGTCGAGCAGCCCGCTCCGAACCCTCAACTAGCTGCTGAGAGCCTCGATGAGTACAATACCCAGGGCTTTTTTAGTCTCGCGGAGAAGGTAAAGAGCGCAGTAACATCGGCTGATAAGGCGAAGGCTTTGCTCACCGGACTGAATACCTGTTTGCCGCATAACCGCAAGCTAGTCGACAGCCTCAAGGGCCACGCCAACATCATGAGTCAACTGGTCTCTCTCTTTGAGAATCAAATCAAACCAGCTGCCCTGAATGCGCAGACTCTACAGAGCGCGAAAACGACGCTGGATAAGATCAAGGCAGAAGGCAAGACATTTTTGAGTGCTCTGCCTCCTCAAGCCACGCCGTTCGTAAAGGTGCTCACAGGATTGCTTCAGGGGTTAGAGCAGGAATTAGCCTCAGCTAAACCGAATCGCCCGGCGACGCCCGCGCCAAGCTCAAAGCCCAAGTAGAGAAAACTTGCTCAACCGCCATTATTTACACGTCCAAATTTCGAACTTCCAGCGCATTCTCTTCGATAAACTTTCGCCGACTCTCCACATCCTCGCCCATCAGCGTGGAAAAGATCAGCTCCGTCTCCGCCAAATCGTTCAGATCGACTTTCAACAACGTGCGCGTTTCCGCGTTCATCGTCGTCTCCCAAAGCTGCTCGGCGTTCATCTCGCCCAGCCCCTTATAACGCTGCACGTTCACTTCCCGAGTCCCTTCCGTCTTCACATGGTCCAGAAGTTCGCGCCATCCCGGCAACGTCTCCGTTCGGTTTTCACGAATCACGTTAAACGGTGCAAAGTTATGCTTGGCCACCTGCTTGGCCATCAAGCGCAAGCGGCGAAACTCCGGCATCGCGGCCATCTCCACGCCGACAAATCGCTGCGCATTCGTCGGATCGCGATAAGCCACCCGCCACGCCGAGTGCTCTTCTTCGTACAACAGCTCGACATCGATCTTCGCCGCCTTCATCGCTTCAAAAACCGATTCCAGGTTGGCTTTTTCCTGGAAATCGGCTTTGGTATCGATGCGCAAATCGGTGTTGGAGAGCACCTCGACCACTCTCTTCTCTCTTAGACGCCGCTCCAAACGCGCCGTAATCTGCACGTACTCGTCGAGAGCCATCAAGAAGCCGCGCAACTCTGCGCCTTCGAGCGTTGCCTTTTGGCCATCGACCACTTGCCCCGTTTCCACACGCAAGCTCTCGGTCGCCCTGCGCAGAATTTCACGAGTGAATTCCTTGTCGTCCTTGATATACTTCTCGCTTTTCCCTTTCTTGATCCGGTAGAGCGGCGGCTGCGCGATATACACGTTCCCGCGTTTGATCAGCTCCTGCATGTGACGGAAGAAAAACGTCAGCAGCAGGGTACGGATGTGCGAACCGTCGACATCGGCGTCCGTCATGATGATGACCTTGTGATAGCGCAGCTTCAGCGGATCGAAATCGTCTTTGCCGATGCCGGTGCCGATGGCCGTAATCATGAAACGGATTTCTTCGTGGCCCAGCATCTTGTCGTAGCGGGCCTTCTCCACGTTGAGAATCTTGCCCTTCAGCGGCAGAATAGCCTGATAGCGCCGGTCACGTCCGGCCTTCGCAGTTCCGCCGGCCGACTCGCCTTCCACCAGAAACAACTCGCAGCGCGCGGGATCCTTCTCCTGGCAATCAGCCAGCTTGCCCGGCAGGCCGCCCGAGTCCAGAGCTCCCTTGCGGCGGGTTAAATCGCGCGCCTTTCGAGCCGCTTCCCGAGCCCGCGCCGCGTCGATCGCCTTCTGCACGATTTTCCGCATCACCTGCGGATTCTTGTCGAAGAACTCGCCGAGCTTGTCGTTCACGAATTGCACCATGAACCCGCCAATATCGCTGTTCAGCTTGCCCTTGGTTTGTCCTTCGAATTGAGGCTGAGGCAACTTCACGCTGATTACGGCCGTGAGCCCCTCGCGCACGTCGTCGCCCGAGAGATTTTCCTTTACGTCCTTGAACAGACCCGCCTTTTCGCCCTGCTGGTTGATCGTCCTGGTCAGCGCGCTGCGGAATCCGCTGAGGTGCGTGCCGCCATCCACCGTGTTGATGTTATTGGCGAAGCTGAACAGTGTCTCGGAGTAGCCGTCGTTGTATTGCAGCGCCACCTCGATGCTGATGACGCCCCCGTTCGGCATATCGCGATCGCCTTCGAAGTGTATCGGCTTTTCATGCAGCACGGACTTGCCGCGGTTCAAATGCTTGATAAATTCCGAGATGCCGCCGCTGTAGTGGAACGAATGCTCTTTGATAGGATCTGAACGCTCATCCGTAAGCGTAATCGTCAGCCCGCTGTTCAAAAACGCCAACTCGCGGAGGCGCTGCGACAACGTGTCGTAGTTAAACTCGGTCGCCGTCATGATGGTGGCGTCGGGCTTGAAGGTGATCTTGGTTCCGGTCTTCTTGCCGGCCTTGCCTGTCTGTCTCAGCGGACCCTGCGGAACGCCCTTGCGATACTCCTGCTCAAAGGTGCCGTTGTTCTGCCAAATCTCGAGCTGCAGCAGTTCGGAGAGGGCATTGACGCAGCTCACCCCAACCCCGTGCAAGCCTCCCGAGACCTTGTAGCTGTTGGAATCGAACTTGCCGCCGGCATGCAGCTTGGTCATCACGATCTCAGCCGCCGACACGCCGAACTCTTCCTTGATGCCGGTCGGGATGCCGCGGCCGTTATCGACCACGGTTACCGAATTATCGATGTGAATCGTAAGATCCACCCGGTCGCAATGCCCTGCCAGCGCCTCGTCCACCGAGTTGTCTACAACTTCGTAGACGAGGTGATGCAGGCCCCCTTCCATAACGGAACCGATGTACATCGAAGGGCGAAGCCGAACCGCTTCCAAACCTTCCAGCACCTTGATGCTGCTTGAATCGTAAACATCCAACGGAGTCAATTCTTTTGTTGCCATTCTTTCGTTTGCCGGTTCCTTAAAATTCTCTTCAGATCCGCATCGGCATCACCACATACCGATACTGATAATTGACCGCCGCTCCCTCTGCTGCCACCGGACGCATCTCGCCCGCGCTATTCGCATCCCGGAAATAGAACGAGACCTGCTTCTCGCCGACTGCCCGCAGAAAATCGAGCATGTAGCCGGCGTTGAAACCGATCTGAACGGTCTCGCCGTCGTAATCGGAGGTCAGCGCTTCCTCGCTCTCCCCCGTCTCCGACAGAGACGAGTGGATCTGGACTTCGCCGCTCGCAAAACGCACGCGGATGGCCCGCGACCGCTCGTCGGCGAACTGGCTGACGCGTTCGATCGCGCCCCGCAACTCATCGCGGTCGAGCGTGACGAAATGCGGATGCTCCTTGGGTAGGACGCGCTCAAAGTCTGGAAAATTCCCGGTCATCCTCCGGCTCAGCAGCAGCCTCTCGCCCAGCTTGAAGAAGAGATGGTTCTCGTCGCCTGAGAAGCGCAGCATCGCGTCGGCCCCGCTGTCGTTGCCCAGCTTCAGGATTTCCGCCATCGCCTTGCGAGGGAGCAGGGCCCGGTAGGTGGTCGCAATCGAAGGGAGAGGCAAGTCCGCCTCCACCATTGCCAGACGATGCCCGTCTGTTGCCACCATCACGAGTCCGGTGCTCTTCAAGAGCAGCAGTCCTCCGTTCAGAGTGAAGCGGGATTCCTCTGCCGAAATCGAGAAGATCGTCTTCGAAATCATCGCGGCCAGGACGCTAACCGGAATTTGGGCCAACTCCTCGGGCATCTCGGGCAATTCCGGAAAGCTATCGCGCGAGATTCCCGCTATCCGAGTTCGTGATCGCCCGCATACCAGGCTCGCCCAATGGTTCTCCTGGATTTTAACGTCTACATCGGCGTCAGGCAGCAAGCGGACATAATCGAGCAGCCGCTTGGCCGGGATGGTCCCTGACCCTTGCTTCTTTACCTTGGCCGGACAGGAACAGCGGATGCCCAGCTCGAGATCCGTCGCCGTCAGCGTGATGCGGTCGGCGGAAGCTTCGATCAGGACATTGGACAGGATTGGAATGGTCGTTTTCTTCTCGACTACTCCCTGCGATAGATTCAGCTCGCGAACCAGATCGGCCTTGCTTACGGTGAACTCCATGGGGCTCTCGACCGTCTCCCTATTCTTCTTTTCTTTAACCCAAATATAGTTCTTTTAAGAACCCTATTGATAGGGCCTGTTGAAATGTTGAATTCTCTCTAAATTATACAAAATTTAGAGACTTTGCGCTACTGCAGGCTGTGCGTTGCAGGGTTGTGAAACTTGCAAAAACCCGCTCCCGGCAGCTTCTTCCTCGTTTTCCGGCCAGTAAGTTATCTAACATCTGTGGAAAACGACCTTAAGGCTAATGAATTGTATCGGTTAGACTGTGGATGAGGCTGTTCAAATCCGGGTCCTTATGGCGCAGCTTCTCAATCTTCTGAACCGAGTGCAACACCGTCGTGTGATGCTTGCCTCCGAAAGCGCGTCCGATCTCGGGCAGCGAAGCCGCGGTGAGGTCTTTGATCAGGTACATTGCGATTTGCCGCGGATAGGCGATCCTGCGCTCGTTGCTCTTGGCTTTAAGCTGCGCCGGCTGCAAGTTATGCCGCTCGGCTACTGCCCTGACGATGGATTCGATCGTGATTTTTCGCTCCGTGCCATGAGTCAGGTGCTTCAACACTTGCTGTGCCATGGCCAGGGTCACCGGAGAGCCCGTAACCGACGAGTAAGCGATCAGCTTCACCAGCGCGCCTTCGAGTTCTCGAACATTCGACTTGGTCTTCGTAGCGACGAAAATCCGGACGTCCTCCGGAAGGCGCACCCCGTCTTGCTCGGCTTTCTTGTCGAGAATCGCCATTTTGGTTTCCAGATCGGGCGGTTGCACGTCCACCATCAGTCCCCACTCGAAGCGCGAGCGCAGGCGCTCGACTAATCCCGGCGTATTCTTCGGCGGCGAATCACTCGAAATGATGATCTGCTTTTGGTGCTCGAACAACTCGTTGAAGGTATGGAAAAACTCTTCCTGCGTCCGCTCCTTCCCGCCAATGATCTGGATGTCGTCCACCATCAGCACATCCGCGGACCGGTAGTGCCGGTGAAAGACCTGCATCCGGTCGAGCTTAATGCAGGTGATCATCTCGTTCATGAATCGCTCGCTGGACGTGAAAACGATCTTCATGCCCGCGTAGTGATCCATCAGCGACTTGCCGATGGCGTGCATGAGATGCGTCTTTCCCATTCCCACTCCGCCGTAGATGAACAGCGGGTTGTATGTCTTGGAGGGCCTCGAGGCGACGGCCTGGGCCGCGGCGTGGGCAAACTGGTTGCACGAGCCCACGACAAAAGAATCGAACGTGAATCTAGGATTCAGGCTGATGGAAGGCGCAAATGCGACCTCGCCATCATTCCGCGTCCGCTCGGAAATTTGCGGCGAAAAGGCGATTTGATAAACCACCTGTTGCAGAGGCAACCGCAGCTCCCGAATCGCCGACCAAACTTCGCTGGCATATTCCTGCTGCATCCACTCTTTCGTGATCTCATCAGGCACCGAGACCCAGAGCACGCCTCCATCCTCCCGCTCAAAGGAGGTCTTCGTCAGCCAGTTGTCGTACGCTGCATTGCTGATCTTGGCTCCCAGCAACTGCTTGATCTTATCCCAGGGGTTCATTGGTTATCTATAGACACACGTTATCCACGCATTTTCCACAACCTGTGGAAAATCGACACTTTTCGTTCCGATTCTGGATTGAACCGACGGTTAGACAGGCTCTTCACAGGCATTTAAAAAAGCCTATCTGTGATGGGGCAAAGTCAGTCTAGCACAAATATATCCCCCCGCAAGCGAGTTGGTAGGGTGCTACTTTGACTATTGTTTTCAACAAATTGCATAAAACAGAGTGGCGATTAAATGTCATTTAGACTTGCGTGAATACCGCATGAATAACCTGTAAACGTCTGTGTTATCGCATGTTGAGGAATCCCGGAACCCGCGTCGCTTTGAGTACCATTGACACGGGCTTCGAGACCGCGCGACAATGGAAGTTCCGCTCATGCGGGAGTAACTCAGCTGGTAGAGTGCAACCTTGCCAAGGTTGATGTCGCGGGTTCGAATCCCGTCTCCCGCTCCATCCTTTCCGAACTTTCCCCTCGGCTAACTCGTACATACCGGTGGAGCTTCCATGCTTAAACTACTCGTCTTCTGCCTGCTCTTGGTTTTCTGCTGGCCGGTTGCGATCATCGCGCTGATTTTGTATCCGCTCATCTGGTTGATCCTGCTTCCCTTCCGAATCGTGGGGGTCGCAGTCACGGGGGTACTGGAGTTGATTTGGGCTCTTCTCACGCTCCCGGCGCGCTTCGTGAGAAAGCTGGCCTAATTCGGCGGTTAGAATTAGAGCAATGGCTCGATTCGCAGGCGTGGATTATTTCCTCCTTGATTCTCTATTGAACGAACAGGAACTACTGGTCCGGCAAACCTCCCGGCAGTTTGTTGAGGATCGAGTTGTCCCGGTAATCCGGGACTGTTTTCGAGAGGGACGCTTTCCGAAAGAGTTGATCCCGGAACTTGGACGGCTGGGATTTTTGGGTGCCAATTTAGAAGGGTATGGGTGTGCCGGGATGAGCAACGTCGAGTATGGTCTCATCATGCAGGAACTGGAGCGCGGCGATTCGGGTTTGCGCAGCTTTGTTTCCGTCCAAGGCGCTTTGGTAATGTACCCGATCCTGACCTATGGTTCCAACGAGCAGAAGGAGCGCTGGCTTCCTAGACTGCAATCGGGCGAGGCTTTGGGCTGTTTCGGCCTAACCGAGCCGGGGTTTGGATCGAATCCGGCGGGCATGCAAACTAAAGCCAAGCTCGATGGGGGCGCTTGGGTTATTAACGGCGAGAAGACCTGGATCACGAATGGATCGGTCGCCGATGTCGCGGTGGTTTGGGCCCGGACCGAAGAGGGCATCCGCGGCTTTTTAGTGGAGAAGGGAACGCCGGGATTCTCCGCCTCCGAAATTCACGGAAAGATGTCGATGCGCGCCTCGGTGACATCGAGCCTCGCGTTTTCGGACTGTCGTGTTCCCGCGAGTTCGATGCTGCCTGGCGCCAAGGGTCTGAAGGGACCGCTCGGCTGCTTGACACAGGCCCGCTACGGGATCGGATGGGGCGTGCTAGGCGCGGCGATGGATTGTTACGAGACAGCCCGCCAGTATTCGATCCTGCGCAAGCAGTTCGATGATCGGCCGATTGCGTCTCACCAGTTAGTACAGGAGAAGCTGGCGTGGATGGTGACCGAGATCACGAAGGCGCAACTGCTGGCGCTGCATGCCGGTCGACTCAAAGATCAGGGCAAACTCGAAGCCGCGCATGTTTCGATGCTGAAGAAGAACAACGTCCACATGGCGCTCGAGTGCGCGCGGCTAAGCCGAGACTTACTGGGGGCCAACGGCATCATGGACGAGTATCCTATCATGCGTCATATGTGCAACCTGGAAACGGTGAAGACTTACGAGGGCACGGATCATATCCACACGCTGGTTATCGGCGAACGCGTAACTGGGATCGCCGCTTACAAATAACCCGGGTTTGTTATTTTGCCTGTGTTGACGTTGTTTTTGCGTGGGGCTTGACGGCGCTCTTGGCTTGCCGGACCAAGGGACCAATGTTGAGCGCGGTGACGGCGATTAGCGCCAAAACGCAACACGCAACCAGCGGCACAACCACCTTCGCCCAATTGCGCCGGAAGCGGAAAAACCTGTGGCTGCAGCTGTTGCAGCGGACGGGCACAAGCTGCATCGCCTTCAACATTCCATCCACAAAACCCTGAGGCATGGATGGACGAAGATCGCTCCACCCGCAACTGGGACAGTAGGGTTTTTGCATCCCATCCGACATTATAATGATGATCACCGAAGCAGGGAAGAAGTTTCGAGAAATAGCGTACACTGGACCAGAATGCGAACCTGTTGCCTGGCACTCCTGCTGACATTTAGCCTATGCGCAGTAGAGCGAACATCGGTGTTTCCAGCCGGGACGAAGTTAGTGGGTCCATACAGTCCCGGGATCATGGCCGGGGACTACTTATACGTATCGGGACAAGGTGCACGAGATGCCGCGGGCAAGCTCCCGGACAGCGTGGACGCTCAGACTCGCCAGTGCCTCGAGAATATCAAGTCCGTCGTGGAACGCGCCGGTCTCGGCATGGACAACATCGTTTACACGCACACATACCTCATCGACATAAGAAACTACGCTGCGATGAACGCCGCGTATGCTACTTACTTTCACGATGTTCTTCCAGCTCGCTCCACGATGGGAGTGGCGCGCATGCCGCTCGATACTCCGGTGGAGATCAGCGCCATCGCCATCCGCGACCGCCGCTCTCGAAGCGCCCTCAACATGACCCGAGCCAATTCGCAAGTTCCCCTCTCGTCCGGTATTCTGACACCTGACCGCATTTTCCTCTCGGGAATCCTGGGCCGCGATTCGGAAAAAAATGCCACTCCGCCGGAGCCTCAAGCGCAGATCGACGTCGCGCTGAAGCGCCTGCGGCAAATGTTTAGCGCCGCAAAGTCGGACAGCTCGGCTCTGGTATACCTCAACGCCTATTTCACCCCCAAGATGCCCCGCACCCTGCTCGAACGTGCCTTGCGCGCGGCGGTTCCCCATGCCGCCATCTCACTGGTGGATGTTTCCGCCCTGCCGTTCGATGTCTTTGTTGGGATCACTGGAGTGGCGGTGCGCGATACAAAGCAGAAAAGCGTCTACGAGGCAGGTGGAGAAACCAGGTGCGCAGCCGCTGGCGATACAGTCTATTGTGCGGCTCAAGGCGGGACGGCGGTGGCCGATGTCTTGAAGACTGTGAATATTGGCCTGAAGGCTCTGGGGACGAATCTCTCCCACGCTGTTGCGAATACCGTTTACCTGGGCGATATCGAAAACTTTAAGACTATGAACCAGGCGTATGCGCTCGCGTTTCTTCCACCCTCTCCTACGCGCACGACTGTCCAACCCATGCCGCCGGGAAATAGCGTGAAAGTCGCCGTGGTTGCCATTAAGTAGGACGTCCGAATTCGCGCGCCTCAATCTCAAGGAGCCGGTTGTATTTCGCCAGCCGCTCCGAACGCGTGATGGACCCAATCTTGATCTGTCCCGCACCGGACGCCACTGCCAAGTCCGCTAGAAAGCTGTCCTCGGTTTCGCCGGATCGCGCTGAAATCACCGCGCGGTAGCCCGCCTCCCTCGCCAGGCGCAGCACCTCGAACGTTTCCGTTAAGGTTCCGATCTGGTTCATCTTCACGAGGACCGAGTTCGCGGCGCCCACCTCGATTCCTCGCGCCAATCGTTTCGGATTCGTAGTGAACAGATCGTCTCCGATGAGCTGAACCTGTTCTCCAAGCTTGTGAGTGAGTGCGATCCATCCCTGCCAATCATCTTCATCGAGCCCGTCTTCGATCGAGACGATCGGGTAACGCTCGGCCCAGGATGCCAGTAGATCGATCATCTCGTCGCGGTTCAGAGTGCGCCTTTCACTGTTGAGGTGGTAATTGGAGCCTACCCGGAAGTGAGACGACGCTACGTCGATCGCGATCGAGACCTTGTTCTCCAAGCCCGCTCCGGCGATTGACTCCGTAAGAGCTTCGAGCGCCTGTTCATTGCTTTGTAGAGCGGGTCCCCAGCCGCCCTCGTCCGCGACACCGGTCAGACGATACCCTTTCCGCTCCAGCCACTCCTTGGTCGCAAGATGAATCTCCACCAAGGCTTCCAGTGAATCCGCGATGGAGTTGAACCCGTGCGGCACCGCCAGGAAATCCTGCACTTCGATCAAGCCACCTGCATGCAGGCCTCCTGAGATCATGTTCACCATGGAAACAGGCATACTTGGCTCCAGGCCCGAAGGCAGCGAGGCCCAGAGCGGCATGCGCTCTGCATTCGCAACCGCCCTGGCATAGGCGCAAGATACTCCGAGAATGGCATTCGCGCCGAGCTTCGATTTGGTCGGCGTGCCGTCCAGTTCGATCATGCGATGATCGAGATCCCTCTGGCTGTCGAAGCGCTCACCGACGAGGGCGGCTCCCAGAAGTTCTCTAACGTGAGCGACTGCCTTCCTGACTCCTTTGCCGCGATAGCGCCTGGGATCTCCATCGCGCAGTTCCACGGCTTCATGCTTTCCAGTCGACGCTCCGGAGGGAACCCGTGCACACCCGAGGCCTCCGCCAGCCAGCGCAACCGTAACGCTTAGGGTCGGATTGCCGCGCGAGTCTAAGATTTCGAGAGCATCGATCGCGGCGATCTCAGGCATTGCGCCAACGCACTCCCGCGCCGAGCGACTTCTTGGCGAACTCGAAGCTGCGCTCCAAGTCGATCCGCTGCTGCTCGCGAAGCGCCGCAGTGTAAGCCTCGGGCGGGTTCTTCACTCCGTCTTCAACGATCATGAAGCCGTTGAACGGATGGCCCTGCTTGGCGAGCGAAACGAAGCGTGCGAACTCCGCCGCTCTCGCCTTGGGCAGCACCTTCCAGAAATCGGCTTCGAGATAGGGCACGATGCGCGGAGGGCGGCCGGTGATCACTTCCAGTTGCATGCCCGCGTTCGGGCACAGCTCCAGATAGCGCGCGACGAAACGCTTGAAGTCGATGGTGCCATCTCCAAGCGCGACCCACTGGGCGGCCGCGCCTCGCGGGTGCTCATACACCACGGAATCGCGGATGTGGGTGGTGACCACGTACGGCGCCAGCACCTCGAGCGCGAGCAGAGGATCTTCCGCCACCCACATCGGATTGCCGGAGTCGAGGCAGGAAGCCACGTAATCCTTTCCGGCTTCCTCGATGATGGTGCGCACTTCGCGGGCCTGCATGTCGCCCGCGTGATTCTCGAGCGCGATCTTCACTCCTAGGTCTTGCGCCTGAGTGCGCGCCGACTTGAACAGCGCGATGGTGCTTTCCATCATGCGCTCGATGGGAATGGCTGGCTTGGTGGCGGTCCCAAAACGATCGTCGCTGCTGCCCATGAAGCAGCGCATGGAGGGCGCGCCGATGGCGTGCGCCACTTTCAAACCCTTCACAACGTTCTGAGCCGGATCGCCGTTCTTGGCTGACCAGCTATGCGAAACGGGGCAGATGCATCCCATGCCGCCATCGAGAGCGATGCCCGCGGAAGCAGCGTGGGTCTTCACCTTTGCCAGATACGCTGGCTCCAAATTGTCGTAGTCTTCCAAACCGGAGATTTGAATCGTATCGAGTTTTTGGGCGGCTGCGTAGTCGATCAACTGAATCGCCTTCCAGTTGAAAGCGCGCAGCGAGTAGGTGTCGAAGCCGAGCCGGAGGGTGGGAAGCATCCCTACAATGTTAACCTCGCGGGCAAAAAAATGGCCCCGATTTCTCGGGGCCGTTGTCTGAACTCAAAATTTTGCGATCACCCTTGCGGGTGGATGCCACTACTTCTTTTTCTTAGTTGCCGGTTTCTTCGTGGCTTTTTTCGCTGCTACTTTCTTGGCTGCGTACTTCATCGATTGATTCTCCCTAACATCTAAATTTATGATCGTCGAGATCACAGTGTGATTCATATATAAGATTGTTTGCGATTAAAGTCAAGAGAAAAATGCGCTCTTGCGCGCTTGGAAGAGGCTTAGCGTGCGAGATGGGCCGAAAATCATTTGAGAAGCTAAATGTTCTCTTGAGAAAATGACGTTGTTGCGCTACGATCAGCGCAGATGCACCGCCGCGCGGCACTCGTTTCCATCGTCGCTGTCTTCCTTGTAGCTGCTTGGCAATCGAGCTGTTCGAAGAAGAAGCATGCGGTCTCGCGTCTGCCCGCGATGGCTGCGCCGATTTCCTCAACAGAGGTTGGGCTCGCGAGCTGGTATGGCTATCCGTATCACGGACGCGTGGCGGCGAACGGCGAAGTTTACGACATGGAGAAGATGACGGCGGCGCATCGCACGCTCCCGTTTGGCACCTGGGTTCGGGTTACGAATCTGAAGAACGGAAAATCGGCCGAGGTGCGCATCACGGATCGGGGCCCGTTCATCGCGGGACGCGTGATCGATCTCTCGCACGCCGCCGCGAGGGACATCGAACTGATCGGTCCGGGCGTGGCGCAGGTGCGCATCGATCTGATTGCTGCGCGGTCCGCTCCTTCATCGGCTGCTCCGGTGATTGCCGGTTGGTTCGCGGTGCAGGTGGGCGCGTTTCAGGATCGAGAGCGCGCGGAGAGCTTGCGGTCCGAGTTGGGGAGGCAGTACGGAACGGCGCGCGTGGTGTATCGAGATGGGAGGCCCGCGATGTGGCGGGTGCTGGTGGGCATTGAGAAGACCATGGATGCCGCGAATGTGCTGGCTGTGAAGCTGCAGGCGGAGGTGGGATCGGGCTTCGTCGTGCGTCTGGATGCAGAGCCGGCTGAAAGCCGGCTGCAGCCAGGATTGGCTGCCCCACAAATCAGGTTGTTATGTTGTAAGGCGCGGCGGACGCGCGCCTCGCAGCTTGGCTCCCAACACCGGGATGTAGCGCAGTTCCGAATTTTCGCGGGCGCATCGCAGCATGAGTCCTCCTCGGCTCATGTCTCCCCTTCCCACGAAGTCTGCGGGGAAGAGGAGACGCTCACCGAAGACGGCCAGTAATGGTTCGACATACTTGGTGCTCGCTACGCTGCCCAGCAGGACGACCTCGCATTCAGCGCTCAAAGTTTCGGCCAACTCGCGCGCGTGGCGTTCGAGCCCGAGGTCGACGGGGACGCCCGCGATCTTCCGCATGTCGTTGATGGTGATCTCCCGGTCAGGACTCATCAGACTGCGGCCAGCCATGATCACCAACGCGCCCGGAACGCCTGGCGGTGGAGTAGCGAACGTCCGCGAGTAGGCCATCTTGCCTCGGAAATACAGGCCGCTGATGAAGCTGAACACATCACCTACCGGCGCTCCTCCGTTTCGAAGCCTGACTGCGACGTCGAATTGAGCGCGATCGCTCAACGTCATTTGGGCGCGCTTGCCGTTGGCGTTGGCGGGCGAGAGGAGAAAAATGCGTTTCACTGAAGCAGGGCGGCGTGCCCTTTCTTCTGCGCCCACGCTTTGGGTGTGGCCCATGGTTCGGCGTCCGGTTCATCGACCGGCGCTCCGCGTGCGATGAGCAATTCCACGAGCTCCTTGCGGCCCCAGCGGCAGGCCCAGCCGAGCGGCGTGGATTTAAGCAGGTCATCGCGCAGGTCAAGTCTGGCTCCGTGATCGAGCAGCATAGATGCGAAACGTGTCAAGCTGCCGTGCCTTCCAGCCGCGAAATGCAGGGCGGTTGCGCCGAAGCGCGATACGTTTGGATCCACCCCATGTTCGAGCAGCATCTGCATGCATTCCAAGCTGCCCACTCCGCGCATGGGCTGGATAAGGATCCAGTGCCACCTCTCATCGTCAAGGGGCCAGCTCAGATGAGGTAGCGCCAACTCGAGGATGGCCGGGCATCCATGGTCTGCGGCCGAGTCCGCCAACTCCCTTGCCAACGCTTCGGTCGGTTCGGTTGCCAGCAGGCGGCGCGCTGCTTCGACATCGTGCAATTCGGCAAGCACGTATGGTTGAGGCTTCGCGCCACGCTCCAAGAGGAGCCGCTTGACTGAGTCATCCTCGTGATCCCAGGCATTGCGGAGCGGCCAGCCGGATGCGTAGACGTTCGCGTTGGGGTCTGCGCCTCGATCGAGGAGGAGTTTTGCGATCTCAAATTGGTCTGCCAACGCCGCGTGCCAGAGCGGACCGCCCCAACTCGGGGTGGGCTCTTCGACTTCCTGCAGCATGACTCGCTCATCCACGTCTGCGCCGAGGTCGAGCAGGAGCTTCACAATTTCGATGTGATCGTGTTTTACAGCCAGGGTCAGCAGGCCGCCGTTTCTCCAATCCATTTCGCGCAGAAGGGCGGGATTGTCGTGGATCAGTTGGCGAATGCGCGCCTTGTCGGCGAGCGCGACGGCGGCTCGAATGGTCACCTCTGCGCCATGATCCAGCAGCAGCTTGGCTAGGGCGGGGAACTGCTCCGCATTATCGGTGGCGAGCGCGGACCGGTCTAGCGGCGTGTAGCCCTGCAGGTCCTGCTTGCTTACTTTGGCGCGTCGATTTAGGAGCCAGGTTAGCATTCCCACATTTGCTTCTTCGGCGGCTAGGTGGAGCGGTGTTCCCCCGGTGCGGTCGCAGGCTTGGATTAGGGAGCCGTCCGATTCCAGGAGGCGGATGGCTTCGGCGTTATTGGCATTGCGGATTGCTTGAGTGATTTGGTCTTGAATTGGTGAGATGGTGGCGTTGGGGCAGCTCAGCTCTTCGCGGCGCAGGCGCTCTTCTTCTTCGATGATGGCGACGATTTCGTGGTAGTCGCGATCTTTGGCGATGGTTAGGGCGGAGGTTGCTTCGCGGTGCGGGTAGATTCCTTTGCGGGGGTCGGCTCCGGCTTCCATGAGGAGTTTGACCATGGGGGCGTCACGGCGCAGGACTGCGTAATGCAGGACGCGGTGTTCGCCGGCTCCGGTTATTTCGGTGTGGATGAGTTCGGGGTGGGCGTTGAGGAGCAGGCGTACTTGGGGTTCGTTGCCGGATTGGACGGCTTCGGCTAGTTGCGTGATCATGCGAGAGCCGGCTGAAAGCCGGCTGCAGCCAGGATTGGCTGCCCCACATCGATTGCGATTACTTCGTGTAGGTTTATGGATGGGACGGTTAGTTTGATTCGTTTACCTTGCACTCGGTAGGGGACGGTGGACTTTGTTACTAGGGTTTGCACCTTTCCAACTTTGGAGCCCGAAATTTCGATTTCGACTTGCTGGGGACCGAGGGGGATCACTTCGCGTACGGGGCCTTTCATCATCATTGGATTGGTGAGATTTACGAGGTGTACGGTGATTGATTGCTTCTGACGCCAGATGGTGACGTCTAAAACGCCCAAGCCTTTTACGATCACTGGGGCTGGTTCGTCGCTTGCCCAGATCACCGCGTTGCGGAGGAGCTTGAGATGGTCGGTACTGAGAACTTCCCAGAAAGTGCGATCGATGTCCCACGGAAAGTAAACCACGCGGCCTTTTCCCACGTTGCGGGCGAACACCTCGGGAATGTCCGTGTGAGGCACCCTCGGGTAAACCTCCTCCATTGGCAGATCCGGATAGGATGGCACCAACGTCAAGGGCGAGTAGCCGGGGGGAGACTTGGTCACCACCCGATTCACTCCATTGATGATGCGTCCAGCATCTTCCAGCCCCTCTAAAAGCGGATGCGATTTCTCAATGGTGAGGTACGAGTTATGCATGGGACCTTCGCGCTTGCCGGCGAAAGAGGCTCCAAATAAATTAGCCAGGCCGAAGTCCTTGCGCGGGACGCCCCACTCGTCGTACAGCGATGTCTCGTAGGTCGCGACCAGGCGTCCTCCGTTCATCACGTAGTCCGTGAGTTGCTTGCACTGTTTATCGGACAGTGCGGCAATGTTCGGGAGAATCAGAGTTCGGAATCGGTTGACGTGTTCCGGATCCAGCAGCCCGTCGTGGACCATCTCAAAGGGAATACGCGATTCGATCATGGCCTGGTAGAAACCGAGCGTGTGGTCCTGGTCGCGTCCGTAGAACTGCGCGGTCTGCTGCGAGTACACCATCGCGACGCGCGCCAGCGGTTCCACATTGCGGAGGTAGCGCTCGTTCTCGAAGTGCCACTGGTAAAACTCTTCCACCGGCTTGAGCCAGCGTGGATCCCGAACCGTGCCTGCAAATTTCGTGAACCAGGGCAGTAAGCCGTTCGCGACCCCGTCGGCCGCCCAGATCCGAATCTCCTCGGGGCTCTGCACGGAGTCCTTCCAGCGATACGGCTCTTCCACGCCGACGCTGAAGATGCCGCCGATGGGCTTGGAGCCCATGGTGGAGCGGTACTCCTTGCCGTTTTTTCCGTTCGACCAGATGGGCATTAAACCGCGCCGCGCTTGGCGGTCGGCGAAGAGAATGGGCGCCAGCTCGCCAATGGTCTTCATGTCGAGCGAGCTTAAGGCTCCGCCGCCCGCGTTGGCGACGTAACATGCGTTCGAGTTGATCTTGCGGATCTCGCCATCCCAGAGCCGCCAGAGATCGAACAGCCTGTTTTGACGCCAGGCGATATAGTCGCGGCGGCCCGCGTCCTGAGGATTGTTCGTGGTGGGCAGATCGCGCCCTGTCGCAGTTTTGAAGTTGGTCCGGCAGTGCTCGCAGTAGCACATGCCAGAACCTTCCCAGCGATTGCTGAACACGCCGTCCACCTTATATAAGGAGACGATCTCCCTGGTTACCTCTGTCATGAACTCGAAGTTGTAGGGGCCGAGGCCGCAGGTAACCCAGAAATCCGGGTCCGCCCAATGCCGAACCTTCGCGCCTTTGGCGTCGACGGCGATCCAATCGGGGTGCGCTTCGACCATGTCGGGATGCGTGGCATGCGGATCGGTGCGGGCGAGCACGTTCATTCCGAGCTTGCGGCAACCAGCGACCAACTGGCCGAACGGATCGGTCTCGCCGAGCCAGCGACTGCGGTAGTGGAGCGGGATCTTCGTAGGATAGAACGCGACACAGCCGCCCGCGCTCAGACACGCTGCGTCGGAATGGGTGCGCCGGAAATAGTCGAGCCAGAAGGCGGGATCGAATGTTCCGGGATCGTTTTCGACCAGCGTTAATTGGGCCCAGCGCATGGGGCGATCCACCCAGTTGGGGGATGGTTCCGCGCGCAGGTTGGATTGCTCGATTCCAGCCGCGGCAATTCCCAACGCAGCATTTTGTAGAAAGCGCCTTCGATCCATAGAGGCATGGTACACCGCTCTATTTACGTCATCGACGCTGGTTTGCGGCGGAGGCGGCGGACGAAAATGGGTTCGTTTTGAAATTTTGCGATTTGCTTGGCTGGCGGCGGAATTCAGCGGTGTTTAGCAGGGGTGAAACGTCAACGTAAGCCTCGCTTTGCTCGGTGCAGCGGGTGAGGACGCGCTCGGTTTGGATGCGCGAGAGTTCTTTGAGGCATTTGAAATACGACCGCTCGATGCGGGTGCGATGGCGGGCGATGCGGTCGAGTTTGGATTGGAGGGCTTCGTCGTCGAGGGCGGCGAGCGGGTCGACGCCTTGGTTGAGCGCGGTTTCGAGTCGGCGTATGCGGCGGAGATTCCACGTGTCGGCGATCATCTGATCGAATATGACTTGCTCGACGCTGCCGTTGGGTTTGATCTCGGTTAGATGAAGCCCGAGCATTTCGTCGAACTCGGTCTGCTCTTCGGGCGTTGCGATGATGACGTCTTTGGCGCACAGGCCGTGAGTGCGCGAGTTGGCTGCGGATCGGGCTTTGCCTTCGGGTGATTTGGGTCCAGTGCTGTGCTGGGGTGCGGAATGCATGGTGTTCTCCTGGGGTGGGCTGCACCCGAGATGACGGTAGCAGGAGTCAGGGCGGAGTGAGCGGGCTGGATTTTGGAAGGTGTTGGAAGGAAGGGAGATAGAGTTGGATGTTTCGTGCTACTGCAACTTCAGCCAGTAGAGTCTTCCGCCGGAGCCGCCAGCGAATATTTTGTCTGGTCCTGCGAAAGCGCAACATGTGGCGAGCTCCTCGCAGGTGAAGCTTGCGATCACTGTTCCCCTCTCCAGGTCCCATAGCTTGAGCGTGTGGTCCCAAGAAGCGGAGACCGCTTGCCGCCCATCTGCTGTCAGTGCAACGCTAGAGACAGAATCCGAGTGGCCAGCCAGGGTGCGCAGCTCCTGGCCGCTCTCTGGATCCCACAGCTTGAGCGTGTTGTCACTGGAGGCGGAGACCGCTCGCCGCCCGTCGGCTGTCAGCGCCACGCCATTGACAGAATCCGAGTGGCCCGCCAGCGTGCGCAGTTCCTGGCCGCTCTCCAGATCCCACACCTTGAGGGTGTGGTCATCAGAAGCGGAGACCGCGCGTCGGCCATCCGCAGTCAGCGCCACGCCATAGACCTTTCGCTGACCCCGCAGCGTGCGCAGTTCCTGGCCGCTCTCCAGATCCCATAGCTTGAGGGTGTGGTCATCAGAAGCGGAGACCGCGCGTCGGCCATCCGCAGTCAGCGCCACGCCAT
>JBBRRB010000008.1:0-170436 GCA_038225555.1 Bryobacterales bacterium | reverse complement strand
TACCGGCGGCTGGCTCTGTGACTTTCTTACCAGGCGCGGGTGGACTCCGCTGAGCGGGAGGAAATTATTGATCTCCAGCTCCTTATGCGGCATTTCCGCTTGCACCATGGGAACCGTGTTCGCCCAGGGCAACGCGACGGCCCTGGGCTTCATTTCCGTCTCGCTTTTTCTGATTTACATTGCGAGCAGCGCCGCATGGGCCACCGTCCCGATTGCCGCGCCCGGGCAGTTCACCGCGTCGCTTGGCTCCATTCAGAATTTCGGCGGCTATCTGGGCGGCGCGCTCGCTCCCATGGTCACAGGGTTGATCGTGCAACGCACGGGCAGCTTCTCGCAAGCCCTCGTGTTGAGCGCTGGACTGAGCTTGCTTTCAGCGGCGGCGTATCTGTTGCTCGTGCGTCAGCCGATCCAGTCGGATTCTCATGGATAGGCCGAGGTCGCACGCGGGACGGCGAACTTGCACAGGGACATCGTTTTGGCGTCGACGTGCAACCGCAGCGGCTCACCAATCATCACAACAGGTTCTCGTTCTTCCGCGATTTGGTGCTAGCAAAGCCTCAGGCCGCTCTTTCCGAGTCGCGTGTGATCCGCCCTGAGCCGGTAAACGCGATCTTCTCGGCCGTGTCCGGAGCGGACAGGCTCACTACTCATCGGCAAGAGCCTCGGTCGGCGAGATACGAGCAGCCTGGTGAGCCGGAACCAGACAGGCGACCAGCGAAACCAGACCGATTATGCAGGCGGTTCCCGCAAGTGTCGCCACATGAAAAGGCGGCACATGGAAAAGGAGATTCCGCATGGCCCGGCCCGTTACCCACACTCCGGCCACACCGAGCACTGTGCCCCCTGCCAACAGGCGTAAGCCCAGCGCAAGAAACTGACCGCTGATCTGTTGTGGCCGCGCGCCCAGGGCCATCCGAACGCCGATCTCCCTCCGGCGCTGCGCCACCGCGTAGCTTAGTATTCCGTAAGTCCCGATGGCAGTGAGTAACAAAGCGATCGCGGAAAAGAGGGTCGCGAGTAACGCCGGCGCCCTGCGTGTAATCAGGCTGTCGGAAATCCGCGTCTCCATGGACCGAACATCGGTCATGATTGCATCGCGTCCAGTCTGCCGGACAATCGCTTGCAGGGCCGGCCCCACCGATTCCGGGGGAAGGCTCGTGCGAAGCACCACGAAAAGACTATCGTCGGTCCGCAGCGCATACGGGTAATAAATCGCGCCCTGCGCCGCATCGTCGGTAAGGCCAGCCTGTTTCACCGCACCCACAACCCCAACCACGGTAAATGCATCGGCGTCTCTGGTTTCATCCGAGCCCTCGAACAGCCGCTGGCCGAGAGCGCTGGCGTGTGGCCAATAGAAGCGGGCGAAGTCCTCGTCAACAACACAGACGCGACCCCCACGTTGTGAATCGTCCGCGGAGAGGAATCGCCCTTCCAGCAGACTGAAGCCCATGGCTGCGAAGTAGTTGCCATCCACGCCGTAGGAGTAGTGCCCGCGCAATGTTTCGCCAGGCGGCCGCACGTAGCCTTTCACGGTAGCGGCGCTCTTCCCGTTGTTACCGCTAAGCGGAACATTGTTTACCGCGCCCACCGCTGTCACTCCAGGCTGCCGCCCGATCTCCGCCAGCAGACGCTGGTTTAAAGCGAGGCGGGCGGGCCAGTTCGGGTATTGATTCCGCGGCAGTAGGATCTGACCGGTAAGCACATGGTCTGGCCGAAATCCAGGTGAAACCGCCATCGCCTGTTTCAGGCTGAGCCCGAGCAAGCCAGCTCCCTCTAACAGAACTAACGCTATCGCAATCTGGGCCACGATGAAGCCGTGCCGCAGTCGCTGAGACAGGCGGCCCGACGTCCCGCCTCGCGTCTCCGATTGAATCGCACCTGCCAGATGAGCGCTCAGATTGAACCACGCAATCGGTAACGCGAGCACAATTCCCAGGATGACGGACCCGGCCACCGCAACTATTGCCAGTCGGGCATCAAAGGCGATGTCAGCGCCCAATGGCAAACGCTTCGTACCGAGCGTGCCGAGAAGGCGGATTCCGGCCCAGCCACCGGCGAGGCCCAGGATCCCCCCGGCCAGCGTCAACAGCGTCGTTTCTACTGCCACTTCACTGACCACGTGCCAGCGGCTCGCCCCCAAAGCCTGCCGTACCGCCAGTTCCTTGATTCGCCCACTGGCGCGGATCAGAAGCAGGTTTGCCAAGTTGACCGCGCCGATCAGGAGGAGCGCCAGGGCGCCGCCCTGCATCCATAGCAGCGTGGGGCGAATGCTCGCGACGTGGTCCGCACGGAGAGGCGCCACCACGGACCGGAATCCGGCATCGGAGAGCATCTTCGCCTTCGGATCGTCCCGTTCAAGGGTGTTGTTCTGAGCGTCAATCTGAGCCTGCGCCTGTGCCAGCGTGCCGCCAGGTTTGAGGCGAGCGATGATGTGTTTCGAATTCCCACCCGAATGCCGCTCCCGAGACACGCGATCTTCGGGCCGCGACGCAAAGGGAAAATACAGCCGCGCTTCCGACGATAAGAATCGGAAGCCGGGCGGGAGAACGCCCACGACTGTGGTCGCAACTCCGGCAACCTGGACCTGTCTGCCCAGTACGAGTGGGTCGGCATTGAGAGTTCGCCGCCAATAGCTGTCGCTAAGAATCACGACCCTGCTGGGCGGCATCGCCATTTCGGCATCCGTGAAGCTGCGTCCCATCGCGGGGTTAACGCTAAGGGTGGCGAAAAACTCCGGCGATACGCGCATAAACGGCACGCGTTCTGTTGCGCCGGTTTCTCCGACGATTGCCGTTCCCTCGCTGTAGATGGCGAGATCCGAGAAGCCTGGTATCCGACCGCGGCGTTCGTAGTAATTCGTCGTTGAGGACCCATCGCGGAGGACGCCGGCTTTCGGATATGTGTTGAATACCGTGACCAGCCGGTCGGGTGCCGGGAAGGGCAGGGGACGAAGCAGAATGGAGTCCACGACGGCGAAGATCGAGAGATTCGCGCCGAGACAAACCGCTAGCGTCAGGAGTGCGGTTGCTGTGAATCGCGGCGTCTTACGCAGTGTCCGTCCCGCGTGGCGGAGTTGCCTCCGCAATTCGTCGAACGGTTGAAGCCCGCGGGCTTCGCGGCATTCTTCCTGAGTGCCGTTCAGGCTGCCGAACTCGAGGCGGGCGCGCCGTGCGGCCTCTGGAGGGGGGACGCCGTCGCGGATCAGATCGGCCATGCATTGATCGACGTGGAATCGGAGTTCCTCTGACATGCCCCGTTCGAAATCGTCGCGTGATTTCAGAACGCGGAAGAACGAGCGAATTTGTTTCAGCACGTCAAACCTCCTCAGGTGTAGTTTTCAAGGCTAATGCGATCGCTGATGCGAGCCGGTTCCAGCCCTCGGTTTCCTTGCGCAAGCGCCGCCGCCCCGCACCGGTCAGCGTGTAGTATTTCGCGCGCCGATTGTTATCGCTGACACCCCATTCGGCGGCGATCAGTTCCTGGTGCTCCAGGCGGTAAAGGGCGGGATATAGTGATCCCTGGGGAATTTCCAGCGCATCGCCTGAGATTTGCTGTATACGCAGCAGCACACCGTATCCGTGCAGCGGCTTCAACGAGACCGCCTTGAGAATCAGCATGTCGAGTGTTCCCGGCAGAAGCTCCGCAGTTTTGCCCATGGCAATTGCCTCCCAGTCTAACTAGGAGTATACCACCTCTCCTAGTTTGGCATAGGGAGAGTGTGTAAACTTTGGGTTCGGGTCCTTGGTTAGAGATTCGCCCTCCCTGACGGCGTAGTGTTTAGCGACTGCTCCGGGCGGATCGTCGGCTACTCGGAAACTGGCCATAAAGGGCGTCGTGGGAAGTGCGCGGCAACTGAGCGGCTAATCCCTGTGCCGAACAACTGAAGTCCATAGATTCCTGTTCCGGCGAGCTTAGGTTAAGGCTTATGGGTTGTTAACCTGGAAGCGTCTGCTAACCGGCCGCCTGGCGGCTCGACGATAAGCGTCGGGCTATTTGACGTCGATTGTCTTTCTCTTTTGACGATTCGCGTACCAGCAAGGGCTGTACCCCATCTGAGGAAACACGGATCGCACGCAAGTGTCAGTCAATGCGTCGCCGGGCATGATTTCCGTCTTCCCGTTCTTCAAGTGCACTGCGTAGTAAGGCTGCACTTGCACCACCCCGAACCCGTCGCGTGACTTGTATCGCAGCACAGCATAATCGAGCGCGTACATTGCGATCGCCGAGAGCACTGCAACCATCAGAATGCGCTCCAGCCTTTTCACTTCAGACCGGGGCGAGGGGCTCGCGCCTACAACGGATCTCCCGCACCGCGTAGATCCGGCGACCCTGACTCTCAAAATAAGTCCGCATGAGCACCTCGCCGAGCAGTCCGGTGCTGAACATCATTACCCCGGTTACAATCAGCAGAGCGCCGAACACCATCAACGGGCCATGATCCTCGATCATGGAGTGGCCCCACAGCTTATGAACCGCCAGGGTGCCGAGCAACCCCGACCCAAGCACGAGAGCAAGCAGCCCGATGCGACCGAAGAAGTGCATGGGCCGAGTGAAGTACCGCAGAAGAAATTTGATGGTGATAATGTCGAACAGGACGTTGAACGTCCGGCCTAGGCCGTAGTGCGACTGTCCTGCGGCGCGCTGCACGTTGCGTATGGGAACCTCGGCCACGCGCGCTCCGTAGAAACTCGCGAGTGCCGGAATAAAGCGATGTAATTCGCCGTAGAGATTGACGTCTTTCAACACTTCGGCTCGATAGGCTTTGAAGGTGGTTCCGAAGTCCCGCAACTCGAGTCCAGAGGCTTTCGACATCAGCCAGTTCGCGATCTTGGAAGGGATCTTGCGCGTAACCGGGTTGTCAATCCGATTCTTGCGCCATCCGCTGGCGATGTCATAACCCTCGGCGATCTTTGCCAGCAGCGCGGGAATGTCTTCCGGATCGTGCTGCAGATCGCCATCGAGCGATACGATAATGCTGCCCTGCGCCTCGTCGAATCCCGCCGACAGGGCAGCCGTTTGTCCGAAATTTCTTCGCAGGCGAATCACTTTCAGACGCGGGTCCGTTTCCACCAGGTTCGCCAGCAGATCGAAACTGCGATCGGTTGAGGCGTCGTCGACAAATATAATCTCGTAAGGCTTGCGAATGGATTCCAGCACGGACGTCAGCCGATCATAGAGCGGTAGAATCGAAGGTTCTTCGTTATGAATGGGAATGACGATAGAAAGCATGCGGGATTAATTCAGTTTAACTGATGCGTTTAATTCTACTTACGATTCGGCCCGGTCGAAAATGCTGAGCGCCAGGGCACTTTGCAAATCCTACGCAGGCGTCCAGGCATTGAAGTCTGTATCTTTCGATTTGCAACGGGGCGAAGTGCATGCGTTGGTCGGCGAGAATGGCGCAGGAAAGTCCACGCTGATCAAAATTCTCACGGGAGCGGTTCAACCGGACTCCGGATCGATTGAACTGGAGGGGGTGCCCATTCTCCGCAACAGCCCGCAGATTTCGAGAGCGTTGGGCATCTCAGCCATTTATCAGCAGCCCGCGCTCTTTCCCGATCTCAGTGTTACGGAAAACATCGCGCTGGCCACCGAAAAGCAGGGGCTGTTCCGTCGCGTGGATTGGAGAGCCCGTAGAGCGAAGTGCCGCGAGTTGCTGAGCCGCATCGGGTCGCGGATCCATCCAGACGCGCTCGTGAGTTCACTGAGCATGCCCGAACAGCAGGTAGTGGAGATCGCGAAAGCGCTGGGCTCGAACGCAAAGGTGATGATTCTGGACGAGCCCACCGCCTCATTGAGCGACCGCGAAGTGGAGAACCTGTTCCGCGTGATTCGGGATCTGCGCGGGCAGGGCGTCGGCCTGATCTATATCTCTCATCGGCTGGAAGAACTCTCGCAGATCGCCGATCGCGTGACGGTGCTGCGCGACGGAAGCGCGATCGCAACGCGCGAGATGGCGAATGTGACGCCAACAGAGCTAATCAGCTTAATGGTTGGCCGCGAACTGTCGGCGGTGTTCCCGAAACGCGAGGTCAAGCTGGGCGAGGTGGCGCTGGAGATCCGAGGCGATATAAACCTGACGCTGAGGACTGGCGAGATTCTCGGCTTGGCCGGACTGGTTGGCGCAGGACGCACCGAACTGGCCGAAATGCTGTTTGGATTGCGCCCTGCCGAGGGACTGCAGGTTCTACTCCAAGGCCGGCCCGTGCGCGTTGATACGGCGCAAGCTGCGGTTCGGTTGGGACTCGCCTATGTGCCCGAGGATCGCCGACAGCACGGCTTGATCATGGAGCTTCCAATTGCGGCCAACATCACGCTTGCGAGCCTAAGGGCGATTTCGCGGGGAGGCCTGCTAGACTTTCGCCGGGAGCGCGAACTGGCCGCTGAGTACAAAGACAAGCTGTCGGTGAAGGCGCCCTCCACGGCTATGCGCGTGGACAGCCTCTCGGGAGGCAATCAGCAGAAGGTCGTGATCGGTCGCTGGCTTTCCACCAAGCCTGCGGTGTTGATCCTGGACGAACCAACCCAAGGCGTGGATGTCGGGGCCAAGTCGGAGATTTATCGCATCATCGGGGAGCTTGCGGCTGAGGGACTGGCGATTCTCATGATCTCTTCTGAATTGCCCGAGATCCTCGGCATGAGCGACCGCATCGCAGTGATGCGCGCGGGCCGCATTGAGGGTGTTTTGACTCGCGCCGAAGCGACTCAGCAACGGATCCTCGCATTGGCATTGGGAACCGCCGCTTGAAGCGCGAGACCACGATCTTCCTGGCGCTCCTAGGAATTCTAGCGATCCTGGCTATTACCGCGCCTGCCTTTTTCCAACTTGGCAATCTTCGCGACGTGGTCTTAAGCAACGTCTCTGTCCTGATCGCCGCAATCGGCATGACGGTGGTCATCCTCATTCGCCAGATCGACATCTCCATCGGTGCGCAGTTCGCGGTTTGCGGGGTCGCTGCTGGACTCCTCGCCAAGACGGGACTGCCCATGCCTCTCGTCGCACTGGCGTCTCTCGCTTGCGGCGCTTTGCTGGGATCTTTGAACGCGGTATTCGTTGCGCTCGTGAAGCTGCCTTCGATAGTGGTCACGCTCGCGGCAATGGTCGTGCTGCGGGACTCGGTTCGGTGGTCCACGGGAGGCGCTTGGATCCAAGACCTGCCTTCGCAATTCCAGTGGTTCGGTTTAGGGCAGACGAGGGGCGAATGGCTAATGGGAGCGATCGCTCTCATTACGCTCGCGGCCTCCGCATGGATCTTGCGCAACTTGGCTGCAGGCCGAGCTCTCTATGCGACTGGCTCGGACATCGAAGCCGCGCGGCTCGCTGGAATCAATACTCGGGCGATCACGTTTTCAGCTTTCATGCTGATGGGTGCCGCTTCTGGTTTGGCTGCTCTGCTTGACAGTGTTCGTTTCAGCGAAATCCAGACCAACGCCGGCGTGGGTTTCGAACTGAAGGTGATCGCTGCCGTGGTGGTGGGCGGAACGTCGATCAACGGGGGCCGCGGGTCGCTGCTGGGCACGCTGCTCGGAGTCGCGATTCTTGGGACCATCGGCCCGGCGCTGACGTTCCTCGGGGTCAACGCCTTTTGGGAGAAAGCGATTCAAGGCGCCATCATCCTTTCCGCTGTGATGCTGGATGCGATTCTGGCTCGTTGGAAGAAGCTCGCGAGATGAACCAGGAACGCATTCTCGCTGTCGTGCTTGGCTTCGAGATCCTTCTATTCGGGATCACTGGAACGAACTTCTTCACGACGGCCAATTTGTTCGAGATCATCAGGCTCAGCGTTGAGATCGGTCTGCTGTCCTTGGCGCTCACGCCGGTGATCATCACTGGTGGCATCGATCTCTCAGTCGGTTCCACCATGGGCTTAGCCGCCGTGGTCTTCGGTTCGTTGTGGCACGATGCGGGTTTACCTGTCTGGACGGCGGCGACGCTCACCCTGGGAGTTGGGCTCGCGACCGGGGCGATCAACGCTCTCCCCATCACGCTGCTGCGCATTCCGCCGCTGATCGTGACGCTGGGAACCTACTCGCTTTTTCGCGGCCTCGCCGAAGGCTTCACTCGGGGCATCGCGACGTACACGAGTTTCCCGCCGTCTTTCCTGCGTCTTGGCCAGGGTTATGTTTGGCGTGTTCTGCCGTCCCAGACAATTGTGTTCGTGCTTTGCGCCGTCGGGTATTGGGTGCTGCTCCACCGCACGATCATCGGGCGGGCGCTATACGCGATGGGTTTCAATTACCAAGGCGCGCGCTATGCCGGCATCCCCGTGCGGCGCCGCCTGGGGCTGGTCTACGTCCTTTCTGGATTCGTGGCGAGCGTGGCAGCCATCATCTACGTCGCCCATACCGGACAGGCCAAGGCTGACGCTGGCACAGGTTACGAATTGATGGCGATTACGGCAGCCGTTCTGGGAGGCACGTCGATATTCGGAGGTAGGGGCACCATCGCTGGCACGCTGCTCGGCTTATTCGTGATTGTCGTGTTGCAAAACGGTCTGCGTCTTTCGGGACTGCCCGCAGAACTTACCGGCATCCTGACTGGCCTGCTCCTGATTGCTACAATCGGCATCGATCGACTGCGCGGGACGGGCAAGGCTGCCGCCCTCGCGGAAACGACAACAGCCGGAACCTTTCGAATGAAAAACTCTCAAGTCGGAATTCTCAGTGCCGCCATTCTCATCGCGGCGCTATTGATCGCGGGAAGCAACTGGATGGTTGTAAACACCATCCGGGATCGCCTTCCTTCCGCAGCCGTTCACAAGGCCGTCATCGGCATGATGCCCAAGGCCAAGGGCGATCCGTACTTCGTCAGCTGCCGCCAAGGCGCGGAGGAGGCTGCCAAGGAACTGGGCGCGGATTTGGTTTGGGACGGACCCACCGATCTCGATCCGGCCAAACAAAACGAAGTGGTGGAAGGCTGGATCACACGCGGCGTGAACGTGATCGCAGTCAGCGTTGAGAACCGGGCCGCGATCTCGACCGTGCTTCGGAAGGCTCGCGAGAAAGGCATCAAGGTGATTACATGGGACTCGGACTCCGAGCCTGACGCGCGCGATTTTTTCATCAACCAAGCCACGCAGCAAGGCATTGGCTATGCGCTGATGGATCGCGCGGCAGCCATCCTGGGCGGGAAGGGCGAGTTCGCGATCATCACTGCATCTCTGACAGCTACGAATCAGAATGAGTGGATCAAGTTCATCAAGCAACGGCTGGCGGAGAAGTATCCGAATATTAAGCTGGCGGTGATCCGGCCAGGCGAAGGCGATCGGCAGCGCGCCTTCATGGAAACGCAAACGGTGCTGAAGGTTTATCCGAACGTGAAAGTGATCGTGGGAATCGAGACGCCTGCGGTGCCGGGCGCTGGCGAGGCGGTTAAACAATCCGGCAGGACTGACGTGAAAGTGACCGGGCTGTCTCTGCCGAATCTCTGCAAGGCTTATATTCATGCCGGCGTGGTAGACTCTATCGTCCTGTGGAATACGAAGAATTTGGGGTATCTGACGATGTACGCGGCCTCCAGCCTGGCCAGCGGCAAGCTCGCGCCGGGCAGCGCGTTTCTGTCGGCGGGCCGTCTCGGGAAGATCGAAGTGAGCGGGGATCAAGTGATGCTGGGCCAGCCGTTCATCTTCGATAAGAGCAATATCGATCAATTTAATTTCTAAGAATGAAGTGATGAGAATCTCAACTCTGATTGCAACTCTAATACCTTTCGGCGGGTTGTTTGCCGCAGCGCCGCAATCGCCGATCAAACGGCTGGACGGCAGCACAATCTCGCCGCTAGAAATAGATCGAACGGTTTCGCGCCTGATCCGGGCGGCCGAAGTAACCGGAGCCGGGATCGCGATCCTCAACAATGGGAAAGTCGCATACCTGAAGGCGTTCGGATTCCGCGACAAAGAAAAGCATCTCCCCTTGACCGAAGACTCCGTCATGGCCGGAGCTTCGTTCACCAAAGTGGCGTTCACATACCTGGTGATGCAACTCGTGGACGATGGCAGTCTGGATCTCGACAAACCGGTGCAAGACTATCTGCCAAGACCGCTTCCGGAGTATCCGGCTTATCGGGATTTGGCCAATGACTCGCGCTATCGGAAAATCACCGCGGGCATGCTGCTGAGCCATACCAGTGGATTTCCAAATTTTCGTTGGCTAAACAAAGATCTCAAGCTGAACATCAACTTCGAACCCGGGTCTGCTTACGCCCGGTCTCCGTGAGTGAGGCGGCCTTTCTGGTGGGCTTCTCGGAGTCAGCTGCTTTCTCGCGCGCTTTCAAGCGGTGGACGGGCTCCCGCCCGCGCACGGTGCGCTCCTCGAAGACTGCCACCGAGTGAAACGCCAGAGCACCAGATAGTTTCAAAGCCTTTGACTGGGATCCGCCGCAAGCCCTTTAGCGGGCAACGCCGGATTTATACCCGATTCCGCTCCGTGGATGAACGATCAACCGAAGACAGGTTGCTTCAAGGGCCGTCAAATATCGGTCAGCTCGTTCTAAGCCGGACTGTTCGCCGAAGTACAAGAATTGTTTAAGCAAATCGAGCCGAGCCCGTGGCCGTAGAGTAACGGACGGGATCATTTTTTATGGGGTTTTCTTGCATCCCAACTAGGCTGGCTTAGGGGCACCGCTCGACTTCACCATATCTTTGCCCATCTCCAAAGCGCGCCGATATTTCTCCGGTGCCTTCTCAGGGGCATGCGCCACCGCCGCAATCAAAATACCCCCTGCCGCCATCTTCTGAGCCGCATACGGGGGCGGGGGTGCATCGGGAACCTCGGGCGGGGCTACACTCTTGCCACCCAGAAATACAGCCATTGCCACGCAGTCGCCTGCTGAAGACACCTCGCCATCATCGGCTGCTTTCTTGGCCTCCCAACGGGTCTTTTCGTCAGGGGATTTCAGCCACCTATCCGCCACTGCGAGCGACTCTTTCCCCTTCGCCTTTGGATCGGGCGCTTGAAATTCTTTCACGCAGGCCGACGCCCAACCGATTGCGGTCGGCACCTGCATTCCATGCGCCAGGAACTGAATTGCATCCTTGAAAAGCGACTTCTCAGAGAGGGCCGCGAGATACTTCGAAGGGCTTAAATCATCCTGCAAGAGCGCCTGCGCTTCAGCCGTCAGGTTCGCGATCTTAGCCAGCTCTGCGGTAGTCATCGGGCTAGTTAATCATGGTGATGCCGCCCTTCAGCATCAGCATCGCCTGGCCTTGAACCGAGGTGATAGTGTCTCCCTTGATCTGAATCATCAGACCCTTAATCGTGACCCCCGTCTGGTCTATCTTGATGCTGTTCGCTCCCACTTTGAGCTCGATTGACTGCATCGCTTCGGTCTCGCTCTTGCCTAGCTCGATCTTTGTAGACTGGTTGCCCATGCTGATCGTAATCGTCTGATTTCCCATGCTCACGGTGGTAGATTTATCGCCTTGGCTTACCGTAAGCGCATGATTGCCCTCGGTGATCTTGATCGTAGTATCCTTGACGATCGTCTCGGTATGAGTGCCTGTCACGTCGATCTTACGATTGTTTTTGATCGTCTGCGCATCGTCATTTTTTACCAGCGTTTCCATGTCCTTTTCGGCTTGGACGCTCACCATCTCGCTGTCCTTCAAGTCCTCGAAACGAATCTGATTGAAATTGTCCGCCCCGCCGTTCAGGCTGCTTCGACTCTTGATCCCCGATTGGGTCTGATTGTCCGGAAGAGTGTACGGCGGCATCTGGTCGGCATTATAGACTCGTCCCGTGATGATCGGGTAATCCGGATCCCCTTCCAGGAAATCGACGATCACCTCCTGGCCGATCCGCGGGATCGTCATCCAGCCCCAATTCTTACCGGCCCAGATTTGAGAAACGCGGACCCAGCAAGAGCTGTTCTCGTCTTTTTGGCCTAAGCGGTCCCAATAAAACTGGACCTTGACTCGTCCGTACTTATCCACCATGATCTCCTGGCCCGAGATGCCGACCACGACTGCGGTCTGCGCTCCCTTGATCAGCGGCTTTCCGGTGCGCCGCGAGGGTCGAAACGGGATCGCCTTCGGAATTGCTTTGAAGGTGTTGGTGTAAGAGTGTGCGGCTTCGCCACTGCCGCGGTAACTGGTGTCCGTAGCTTCATGAGTGACTTCGGTCAGAACGTATTCCTGATTCGTGTCGTCGCGATAGTGGTCCTTCAGAGTAAACCGGTAACCGGCGCGAAAAGCCCTGCAGCGGCTGGTTCCTTCCACGACAAACTGCTCGCATTCGCGCTCTTCCAGACGGATTCTGGCGTACCTTTCTCCCTCCTCTCTTTGCACGTATTCGCCCGGATAGTCGTACGCCTCTTCTTTGCCAGCGCCTCGGCCCTCGAGATTTACCATGAGGCTGAAAAGAGGCTTCTCGGGAAAATAATCCATCAGCGCAACCTTCTTGGTGTGGACTTGCTCCGTGCGTTCCACCGTTTTCACGCCATCCTCATCGTCCTTCCAGCCTGTCTGTGAAAAGGAGTAGGAGACTACAGGCAGTTCGGGACAGGGATCGACAGCGGCGCTGCTATCGCGAAAAATGATGGTGTGCTTGGTCGCCTCATGCTCGAAGTAATAAAATATGCCCTCTTCTTCCAGCAGGCGCGAGATAAAATTCAGTCCGCTCTCGCGGTATTGTACGCAATACTCCCGCTTTGGGTAGTGACCGCTCAGGTGAAAAGCATAATCAGCGATAGCCGCGTCCTTCAAAATTTGGGTAACGATGTCAGGAACGGACAGGTTCTGAAATATGCGGCAGTCCGCGTCCAGCGAGAGAAACCAGAGCCAGGGCACCAACGTTGCTTCATAAATAAACAGATCTTCGGAATGCTCGCCTCCCTGTTTCACACTGTTGAAGATGGCGTGGATGGGGCGCTCCTTATCGTCGGGCAGCACGATAGTAACGGTGGCGGGCTTGCGCAGCAGGTCCTTCAGCTCGATATTCGGGTTGGTGGACATCATCAAGACCCGAAATTCGAAGGGAGTTGACAGCGCTTCGGTGCCGGAGATCTTATCGAGTAGCAGCTCGGCTTCTTCCAGGGGAGTCTTGATCCTGATTAGCCGCCCTTTCTCGGAAAAGCGGGCTTCATTTATAGAAACCGGCACGCTCGCCTCCTTGCTTCGCCGAGTCTTCTCGGTTGTGGGGCGGGCAATCTTGCCCGCAGCCGCCTTTCAGGCGGCTTAGTCGGGCTACCGGAGAAGCCGCCTGAAAGCCCGCTGCAGCCAAGATTGGCTGCCCCACAGTTTGGCCACTGACTACTCATATACAAAAGAGCCATTCTCTCCGATGCCTACATGCAGCGACGCTGTTTTCGTCCCTTCTGCAAATGAACTCAGCAAACGGCGAGAGATATCCGGCAACAGCGTATTCGTAAGAATGTTATCTACATTTCTCGCGCCGCTCTCCACCTCCGTGCAGCGGCTGGCCACCTCTTGCACCAGAGCCGGGTCATACGTCAGCGCGAGCTTGTGCGTGTCGTGCAAGCGTCGTTGAATTTTAGCGAGCTTCAGGATAATGATCTGCTTTAGCGCCTCATCCTTAATCGGGAAATAAGGAGTGATCACCAAGCGGCCCAGGAAAGCCGGCTTGAACACCTTGTCCAGCTCTGGCTTCAAAGCCTGCACCATGCCGGCCGGACCAGGCATAGTCTCCGGATCCGCGCACAGCTTCGCCAGTGTCTCCGTCCCTGCGTTCGAAGTGAGG
Source organism: Bryobacterales bacterium (assembly GCA_038225555.1). GTDB lineage: Bacteria > Acidobacteriota > Terriglobia > Bryobacterales > Bryobacteraceae > JANXQZ01. The sequence continues at coordinate 156,741 of JBBRRB010000008.1, read as the reverse complement.
ATAATGATGGTGTTCTTGAAGTTGATGAGTCGGCCTTCGCCGTCTTCCATCTGACCTTTATCAAAGACTTGGAAGAATAACTCCAGCACATCAGGATGCGCTTTCTCCACTTCATCCAGCAGCACCACCGAGTAGGGGCGACGGCGCACGGCTTCGGTGAGAACGCCACCCTCGCCATAACCGACGTATCCAGGAGGCGAGCCTTTCAGAGTCGATACCGTGTGCGGCGCCTGGAACTCCGACATGTTAATCGTGATCACGTTCTTGTCGCCGCCGTAGAGCAAATCCGATATGGCCAGCGCTGTTTCAGTTTTGCCGACGCCGCTCGGTCCAACCAGTAGGAACACGCCTACCGGCTTGTTTGGATCGTCGAGGCTCGCCCGCGATGTCCGGACGCGTTGGCTAATGGCTGCAAGAGCATGGTCCTGACCAATCACGCGTTTTCCCAGATGTTTTTCCAATTCCAGAACGGTGGCCACCTCATCCTTCACCATTTTGCCGACCGGGATGCCTGTCCATCCGGAGATTACTTCGCCAACAATCTGCTCATCCACGCACACTCGAATCAACGGCGTTTCGCCCTGCATGGTATCGAGCGCAGAATTCAGTTCGCCCAGTTTGGCTCGCAAATCGGATCCATTCGAAGCCCCCTTGGACCCGGCCGCATGACCCTCTTCCAGCGTGGTGCGAATCTCCCGAATCTCGTTTACGAGCTTTAATTCCTTGTCCCAGCGCTCTTTCAACTTGGCCAGCTTTTCCTCTGTGGCGGTACGGCTTTGACCGATGGCCTCGAGCCGCTCGGCATGATCCGCACCCACGGCCGCCTCCCGTTCGAGCACGCGCGATTGGACCGCGAGATCGTCCAGAGTGCGCGTGGCATCTTCAATCGCTGCAGGGATTGTGTTTTGGCCAAGCGCAAGCCGGGCGCAAGCGGTATCGAGCACGCTCACCGCCTTGTCGGGCAACTGCCGATCCGGTAGGTAGCGATGCGAGATTCTGACGGCAGCGGCCAAGCCCTCGTCCAGGATTCTTACCTTGTGGTGTTTCTCCAAAGCGGGGACCAGGCCTCGGAGCATCAACTCGCACTGAACTTCGCTGGGCTCCTCCACCTTCACCAGTTGGAAGCGGCGAGCCAATGCAGGGTCCTTCTCAAAGTACTTCTTGTACTCGGACCATGTGGTAGCTGCCAGCGTTCGCATCTCGCCTCGAGCCAAGGCAGGTTTCAGGAGGTTCGCTGCATCGTTCTGGCCGGCCTGGCCTCCGGCGCCGATCATCGTGTGAGCTTCGTCGATGAAGAGAATGATGGGGGTGGGCGAGGACTTTACCTCGTTAATCAGCCCTTTCAGACGATTCTCAAACTCGCCCTTCACGCCCGCACCCGCCTGCAGCAGCGCTAGATCCAGCGTGTGCACCGATACGTTCTTTAAGGGCTGCGGCACGTCGCCTCGCGCCACCCTCAAAGCGAAACCTTCCACGATGGCAGTCTTGCCGACGCCCGCCTCGCCCACCAGGATCGGATTATTTTGGCGTCGCCGCGTGAGAATGTCCACCACTTGGCGGATCTCGAAGTCGCGGGCCAGCACCTCGTCGATTTTCCCCTTGCGCGCGTTCTCCGTGAGATTCACCGAGTATTGATCCAGGAAAGGAGTCTTGCTGCCGGGTGCCGAACGCTGTCCTTCGGGCGAGTCCGCCGACGAGGACGCCGCAGCCATCTGCGACTCTTCCTCCGACTGCGCGACGATGGATGCGAAGTCCTTGCGCAGCGCTTCAGGATCGATCTTCTGAAACTCCTTGCTGACGTCTTTCATCAGCCGAGTGAGCTCTTCCACGCTGGCCAAAGCTAAAATCGTGTGGCCCGAGCGGACCAGTGTCGCGCTGTATTCGAGCGACCCTATAGTCCAAGCTTCGCGCACCATTTTCAGGACCGTGGGGCTGATCGCGGGCGTCCGCGCGTTCCCCGATTTCAGCTTGTCCAAGCTCCTTGTTAGTTCCGCCGCGAAACGGGACTTGTCGATGCCGAACTGTTTTGCGATGAAGGTGAGGTCCGAACCTGTGGCATCCAGCAGCTTCATCAGGAAGTGCTCGATTTCGATGTCGTAGTGCGTTCGGGAGAGGCAGAGGCCCGCCGCGCCTTCCAACGCGTTGCGGGAGGTATCGTTCAGTTTGCCAATTAGTGCGCGTAAGTTAACGGCCATTTTAGGTCTCCAATAGTAACAGAATCGTGTCGTCCGGATCACGGTCGAACAGCGGTTTCGACTTCATCCAGCTAAACCAGCCAAGCAGCGGGCCAGCCTCGCCTTCGTTGCCCAATTCACAAGCCGGAACCTCTTCCCGCTTGAGAATCAATTGAATCTCAAACTCCAGATCGTTCCCGCAAAAGCTTTTAACGATAGCTTGGAGAGCAGGCCAAGCCGACCCGGTAGGCAGGAAGTCGCGGTATCGTTCGGCGCTCAACGGACCGAATTTCAGACGCACCCGCGAGCTCCGATCCCAGACCTCGTCCCCGGCCACCACACCGAACCCGAGAGATGCAGTATCCGCAAACTCCTCGCCCAGGACGCATTGCTCTGGCTCATCCAGCTTGCGCCAGGTTCCAATGAAGGGTTCCACTTCCACTTGGACATCGAAGTAGTCTCCCAGCATGGCCTCCAGCGCCAGCGCCGATTTGGGGGCCAAGCCAAACAGACCGGCGTAGAATACGAATAACTCGTCACGAACCGGCTGGCGCTGGCGCAGACCCGGCGTTCCCAATCCCACCAGCCCGAGCAGCGCATTCGTGACCGGGTCGTTCCGGTCACGCTCGTATCCGACCGTGAAGTGATGCTTCTCCCAAGCCTGGTAGAAGAACGACGTCATGCGGTGATTGAAAAGGTCGAAGAAATCGCGCAGGCCGGTGTCGCGCAGGCGGGCCCGTCCGGCGATCAACTCGGTCATGTGGTTGGGCAGAACTCCCAGCGGGCCGAACAGCCCCATGAAGTTCACCACCATGGAGGGTGCTTCCTCCGGCCTCTCCGTAAGACTTTGAATCTGGCTTGCTGGAAAGTTCACCGACGCATGTGCGCCGAAGCGCACCGTTTCATCGCGAGGATTGGCGTAGCGTCCCACAGCCGTCCGGTCAGGCTGCATCTGGCCGAGCAATCGAACAGCTTGAAAGAAGTCGAACGAATAGGGCTCGCGGAAGAGCATTCGACGCACTTCCGCGAGCGCTACATCAGGATTTTCTGACCCGATCGGGGCGGCCATTGTTTCAGGATCCTCTTTCTTTGCCTGGTGCGCACAATCAGTTGGCTGAAGCTGTTCATGGAAGTGTACAGCCCCAGAAAAACGTCCAGGACGCTTGAAAACGTGTAAGCGCCGGTTCCAGCGAATTGCTCCTCGTCCATCTCAATTTCCACACGCGTGCCGCGCGCGAAGGTGATCCCGTGCTCGGAAGACAGCCGGGCAAAGTGCGGACCGCTCTTCAAATTTAAGATTCCGTCGATCTGTTTTTCAACAGCAAGAGCGCCCGCGAAGTTGTGCAGCCTCAGAATCTCCCGAAAGGCATCGACGCCCTCGGACACCAGCGATAAATAGTTTAGCGATTGCTGCGATATGAGACGCCACAGGAGCCCGTGGCCCGATGGGGGTTGAAGCGGATCAGTTGGTTTCGTGAGCGCCACGATGCGAGTGATGGGGCCACCGCTCTCAAGTTGAAAATCGCCCTCTTCGTTGCCGAACGGCAGCCGCGCCGGGAGATCCCCGTTAGTACACAGGAGCCGGATGGTAATGGAATCGCGGTCCGGTGTTAGCTTCTCCCCAGTGAGGTCGACGAAGTTGATGTGCACGTCGGAGCCTTTATCGGCGCGCCACACTGACGGATTCCGAGTGGTGTGATAGAACGTCTTCGTCGTCTGCCCGGCCGAGTGGCGATAGGAATAGAAAGGCTCGTACACGATGGTTTCGGCGCCCCCGCTCATTACGCCAACCACCTCTTCCACGGAGAAGATGTCCAGGGCTTGTTCGCGGCGCGCGTCGGGGATAATGCGGTAATCGAATTTCTTCTGCTCCATCAGGATTGGCTCCGCCACCTGCTTGAACAGGTTGATCACTGGCGAGCAGCCCAGCCGGAAAGTATTTTTCGAGACGCCTAGCTCCAACATTTGCCGTCGGTCGCTGCGCTCGAACTCGGAGAGAAAGAACAGGATTTCGATCTTCTCGCCGAAGTCCGCCTCGGCGATCTTCTCGAATCCGGACAGATCCAGAAAGCAGAACTTCTCCGGAAAAGTGAAATATTCCTGGAGCAGCCGATAGCCCCAGAAGCTGCGTCTCGGAAATGGAACCAGGCCCTCGTTATGATCGAAGCCTACTTGACGCAGAGAACCGGGACCGAGCGTGACCACCTTGCGCAGGGGGGCCGACAAGTCTCGCGCGACAATCTGAACACAGTTGTTGCACAGCAGTTCGATCAGGCTATGCACCACGGTTCCGTCGCCTTGCAGGAAGATTCGCAGTGTCCTTAGGCTGAGCTTGGAGAAGCGGACATCCGGCAGGCAATGCAATTCCATGCGGAGCGCAGCCACGGCGGAGGGCACTTGCAGCGGTGGCTGAACGCGATCGCACGATCTCCAATCGGCGTCCTTCACCTCCACGGGCCACAAGACGGTATCGAAGCAGGTGCGAAATTTGCAGGGCGTGCCGTTCACGGGAGGCGAGTAAAGCAGCGAATCCTTGGGCACGTTGAGCCCGGCCATCAGCTTGCCCTGTTCGGGATCGAGATGGAACTGAACGATGGAAGCGGACGGCATGGGCCGCAGGTAATGCGGGTACAAGATGGAGAATAACGATCCGACAATCTCGGGAAAGTCGTCGTCGATCTTCATGTAGACCCGCGCCGCCAGGAGGGCAAACCCTTCCAGGAGCCGTTCCACGTGAGGATCGTCGCACTTCCCGGCTTCCAGCATCAGACGGCTGGCCACCTTGGGATATTTCTTGGCGAACTCGGCCCCGAGAAAGCGTAGATAAGTCAGTTCCCGCTCGTAGTGAAAGAGCAGATCGTCACGCATGCTCGTGTCCTGAACACCCGGCAAGCACGCTAGCTTTCCTTTACGCTATATGCGCCCTTGGAGATTTCGAGCACCGTGTCGAATGCGATGCGCTCAGGCAAGGGATCCACCATCAGGATCGCTTCCACATGAAACGTGATCGCCTGCTGAGAAGAATGAATAGGCTCCCGATTGGTCACCTTGGCACGGGAGAGGCGCGGCTCGAACATTTCGATCGCGCATTCGAGCGATCGCAGCAGCCGTTGCTCATCTGAAGCGCTCTGAACCGAAATAGAGCTGATATCGGGCAGTCCGTAACACAGCAGCGATTTGCGAATCTCCTGGCAGCTCTCGGGAATGTCGATGGGCATCTTGGTCGTATTGAGCAACCACTCCAGATCGCGTTTCACCGACAGGCGGTAGCGGCGCAACGACTCGGGCCGCGACAAAGGCGGCTCCTGACGGTTGGCCGGATCGAGATCGATGAGCCGGTCAATGAGGCTTTGCTGTACGCTGCGTTCAAACCTTTTGTCTAGCATCTCAGAATGTGCAATTCAGCGCACGCAACGGATCGAGCTTGCAAATTCTGTCGTACAACTGCAGCTTCTTTTCGCGTTGATCCTCCTCCGAATTAAGACACCTCATGAGAAGTTCCAAGGGGTAGGCAAGGGCTTCGCCATCCTCCCACTGCTCCAAATGCCGCTCCTCGATCTCCACACTAATCTGGTCCAAAAGCGGCTGCGCGATTCTGCCGTGGCCTCCTAGCATCAACAAGTGCGCCAGCTGGGTCCTGCGCCGGAAGCGTGCCCTGCCCGATCGCTCGTTTGCCAGCTTTTTCGAAATAAGACCCAAACCCTCCGAAGTTTTTCCATCCTGGAGGGATTGCTTGGCCACCTCGAACACATCCGGCTCCGGCTCGGCGGGAACGTCCACGCTGGCCTCGATGATCGGCGGATCTTCCTCGATTGGGTCGCTGAAAACCGGTTCTGGTTCCGCCGCCTTGGCGGGCTCGTCTTCAACGGCCGGAGTATCGGTTGATGAATCGTCTGAAGGGGTGTCGTCAGTCGACGAACTAGAATCATCGGACGGAGTATGTTCGCTATCCGTAGGTTCTGCAGCGGGGAGGTCCGCAGGCGTGGAAAGAACGTAGCTTGCGATCCAGGCCTTGGTTTCGGCATTCGCGCAAGGCGTATCGTCCATCAGATTGGCGTCCAGCAGATCCGGCAAGTCCTGGAGCAGGGAACGCAATCCGCTCTTGACCGCCGCCGAGGCCGAATAATATTGCAACTGATCCAGCGCGGCAACCGTGTAGCGCTGCAGGTCCAGCCAACCGCGGCCGCATGGCAGGGCCATAGCGTCTTCGGCAGCATCCAGCACTTCCTTCCACTCGGCCGAGTTCGTGAGACGGCGCAGTTCCACTCGTACTTCCGTAGGCGGAGCTTCCAGTTTATGAAAAATAACGGGAGGGGCCTGACACCACAGTTCACCCCAGCGGAAGCCTCGGATAATCAGAAACGGCGTAACATCGGAAGGATCTTTTTCGCGCAGGCCTCGACAAATCCCACCCAGTGTGGAGCCGAGGTCGTCGGGGTCTAGCGGTGTCGCAGCAACGGCGGCGCGGCGCGACTCTCGGCGAGGCGCCGCTGTATCGCTCGGCGATTCGTCCGAAAACATGATAACCGAACCCAGATCTTCGTCCGGCCGACTGGGAGATGAATCGTAACCAGTCAATTCTTCGTCGCCTACGGGATCGGGTTCCGGAGCTGACTTTGGAGCGGGGGCAGGAACGACGCCGCCACGCTTGCGGTTCAGCAGTTGCTTGATCGTCTGCTCGATGTCCTCGAGTGCTTTCCTGGTCTTTAGAAAGCTGGGCGAGAAGTCCCCGAATTTGTAATCGCAAAACTCGGAGATGGTCTCCAACTCGCTGAAAGTTTCGCTGATGGCGGCGGCGGTTTTCTCGTAGAAAGCGACGGGGGTCGCTTCGAAGCCCTCATCGAAAGCCTCCGCCGACAGCTTACCCTCCTTGATCCGCCCGTTTCTGACCTCTTCCTTTTCGTCGCTGTTTGCGTCGGCTTCGTAGCCCACCATCCTGGATTCCTGATAATCCAGCCAGTTGTGCTTTTTCGAGGTGATGCTAAGCCGCCGCAGCGGTTCTTCCAGCTTAGAGCCCAGCCATTCCACGGGGGCCGCCCTGAGTTCGACGTCGCCGTCCTCGATTTCGGGGTAGAGCGTGTCCCAGAACTGGTCCATAAGCTCATGCAGGAATCGAATCGACGGCGTGAGTACCGCGAATCCCTCGGTTCGAACCAAGGCGTCGATCAGCCACACGGCGATCTGGAGATCCTTTCCGCGTTTAGCCAGCAGCTCGCCAGCCAGCTTGATCACAACCGGGTATTCGGCTGTCTTGAGAGTGGTCTTCCAGTCGCCCTGGGGAACGTCCAGTTCTTCTCTGCGGGCTTCCTTGATTCTGTCCGTGTCGGGGTGGTATCGAAGATTATCCCCGCTCGGATTTTCCCCGGAAATGGGGTTCAGCAGATCGTCGCGAAGAGGCATGACTATGCCGATTCGCCGACCGGATCGTCTGTCTCGGACTCGTCGTCCTCTTCGGCGTCGTCGAACTGCAGCGTCCGAACTTCCAGGAACGGAACCGCGTCGTGTCCATCGAGAATCAGCAGCTTCTGCCCAAACGCAATGGCATCGGCCTCGGCGGACTCCACCCAGTCCGTCTCTCGCCCCAACTTTACCTGATCGCTGGCGTGCTGCCACGAGAACGGATAGAGAACGGGGAGCAATACCTCGCCGAAATCCTGACCTTTCAGCGCGGGCCCGGCCATCACCACCGCAGTGGACCAAAGCAGATCGCGGAGCAGGCGCGGTGCTTCCATCTTCAGCGACCCCAGATGTTCAAATGGCAGCCAGAGGTATTCACCCGCGATGAATACCTCCAGCCGCGGACCGATCCTGGGGTCGGCATCCTCAATGGTCTGGAAAGGCTGGCCGTTCAGCTTTCCAGGTCGAGGCTTCAACTCAGCCGGAGCGGCGCTTTCATACTGTTTTGATTCGAAAAACGCCTGCCGTTTCCGCTCTGCTACCAGCGCAGAGCGGTAAACCAGCGCTCCCACGCCAGCGTCCGCATTTGCATCCGCAAGCAGACTAAGATGCTTCTCGGCGCGGCTGTACTCGCCCGCGAAACACAGCAGTTCGAAGAGGAAAGTCCTGCGCTTGCTGTCGGTGGGGTGATCGCGCAGTTCTCCCCCCAGCGCCTGAATAGCTTCTTTCAGCTGCCCGGCGCGAAAAAGCTCTTGAACCGTCATGAGATCGCTCGAAACGAGTCGACGTGAGCTAGGCCTGCGAATTCAGTAAAAATGAAGGCGGCTCTACGTCCTTGACCTTGAGAGTCGGCGCGTTGGTGACCACGCTCCAGGACCCTTCCATGGCCGTCCCCGGTTGCCCGTTGGGAAGCTGTTGTACATAGCGGATGCCCAGCGCGCCAAACTTAAACTTTACGCTCTCGCTCGGGGCTTCTTCCCCACCTCCACCGCTCCAACTGATGTTGGTGACGAATACCTGGCAAAAAATATATTGAAGATAGAGCAGTTTCTCGCCGCCCGGCTTGCGGATGGCGAGCATGACGCTCGGATAGTGTGCGCCGGCAGCGCAGGCTTGGTATAGGGGAACGCTGGCCAAATCTACAGCTTTCTTGATTTCGAACTCGTTAAATTTGACTTTTCCGCCGCCCGAACCCGAAGTGCTGGAAGTGGTGGTGTCAGCTTGCTCGAGCCCAAAAGTGAACTCGATCAGTTCCAGCGCCTTCTTCTTCATAAACCAAGCGTCTGCGGTTTCGCCCTCGGGCTTCTTCGATTTTCCTAAGAGAAGTCCGCCCTTTGCTTCGTCGGGGAACCACATAAAATTATCTGATGGCATTGTGAGTATCTCCTATATGTCTCGTGAACGTTTGTCTTGGGGACTTGCAGGCCAGCCTTAGGCAGTCCTGCTCAACTCCCGTACAGGCGGAATCCACATGGCCAGGAATGCCCGCCTTTCATTCCTGCGGTTTATATAACGCACAAAGCTCGGAAAAATAACCGAACCGAGCCAAGAAAGCAAGTGCTTACTACGACGCAGGCGCAGGCAAATCGGCCACCAGCCGCATGGAAACCGTCAATTCGTCCAACTGAAAATGCGGCTTCAGGAAAGCGACGGCGCGATAGGCTCCCGGCTTGCCGGGAACATCCACCACATCCACGCGAGCTTCCGCCAGCGGATGACTCGCTTTAGATTCGGCGGTTGCGCTGGAATCGATTACGTACCCCTGGATCCAGCGGTTTAAAAACGACTCGCACTCGTTGCGGCTCATGAAACTGCCGACCTTATCGCGCATCATGGCTTTCAGATAATGGGCAAAGCGCGACACCGCAAGAATGTAGCTCATGTTCGTAGCGAGCCGGGCATTCGCAGTGGCCGCGTCCGTGTCGTACTTCTTCCCCTTCTGCGCGCTCTGAACGCTGAAGAAGGCCGCATAATCCGTATTCTTACAGTGGACCAGCGGAACAAATCCCAGATCGGCCAATTCCTTTTCCCGGCGATCCGTGATAGCCGTCTCCGTCGGGCACTTCATCGCGATGTCGCCCTCATCGGTAGAGAAGTTATGCACGGTTAGGCCTTCCACCTTGCCGCCTCCTTCCACTCCCCGAATCGAGGCGCACCAGTTATAACGAGCGAACGAATCCGTGATGCGGGCCGCCAGCGCCCAGGCGGCGTTCCCCCAAAGGTACTTATTGTGCTCGGTGCCGTCCACGCCTTCTTCGTAATCGAACTCGTCCACCGGACGGGTGTTCTTTCCGTAGGGGTCGCGCATCAGGATGTGCGGTAGCGTGAGAGCCACATAACGCGAGTCGTCCGAATTGCGGAAGCTCTTCCATTTCGCGTACTCGGTAGTGTCGAAAATCTTGGCCAAGTCGCGCGGCGCGGAGAGTTCGCTGTAACTGTCGAGGTTAAATAGAGTCGAGTTGGCGGACGCGAGGAAGGGAGCATGTGCTGCTGCCGCAACCTGCGACACCTTCTCCAACAGTTCCATATCCTCGGGACTCTTGCTGAACTCGTAGTCGCCCATCAGCGTGCCGAAAGGATGTCCGCCGAATACCCCGAACTCCTCTTCGTACACTTTCTTGAACATCGCGCTCTGATCGAATTCGGCCGAACGCTGCAGATCGCGCAGCAACTCCTTCTTGGAGCAGTTGAAGATCTTGATCTTGAGGTTTACGCTCGTCTCCGTTCGAGAGATCAGGTATTTCAGGCCCCGCCAGCTCGATTCCAGCTTTTGGAACGTAGGGTGGTGCATAACTTCGTTCAATTGCAAGGAAATCAGATGATCGATCTGGGCGATGCGCGAGTTGATCATCGCTTCGGAGTCCCGCGACAGGGTCATAGACCCTTCCAGGAACTGAGCGACGAACTCCTTTACCAAGTCCTTATTGCGGACTCGCGCCTCTGGATCCCGCGATAGTCGCCCTTCGTCGACAATTTGATCCAGGATCGACTTTTCTTCGGTTGTGGTCGCGGCGGCTGCCGTCGCGTGGGACTTCTGTGCTTCACTTCTCATTAGCGGCCCCCTTCTCTCCAGAGATTTCGCCCTTCAGCTTGTCGAGCTTGTCCGTATTTCGGATCGCGCCCTGAAGGAGCTCGTCCAGCTTGTCATTGCCTTGTAGGCTGCCGCGCAGATCCGAAAGCTTGGTTCTCAGATCCAGCAGATCTTTGAGCGGCTTCACTTGCTTGGCTACTTGGGTCGGCTCGAAATCGTCCATGCTGCGGAACTTCAGGTCGACCTTCAATTGGCCCGCGTCAGGGTCGTCGCTCAACTTATTTTCAACCGAAAATGAGAGGTGAGGTTTAGTCGCGGCCAGCACCGAATCGAAGTTATCGGGATCAATCTCGACAAATTTGCGGTCTTTGAGCTTGGGAAGAGGTTCTTCCGGCATGCCCGTAAAGTCCCCAAAGACTCCCATCACGAAAGGCAGCTCTTTCTTCTCGACCGCGCCGCCCGTTTCCACGTCATAAGTGATATGGACACGGGGGGACCGAACTCTGTCTAGTTTATGTTGTAGGCTCTCTGCCATAGTGCTACTCCGGTGCTTAGACCAATCCCTTGGCCAGCGATTTTGGCGGGCCGAAGTACGTGACTAGCCTGAGCGTAGATCGACAATACCACTTTTCAAATCGTGAAAACAAGATTTATTTACTCCTTGCTAGCCGGTTCTAGTGGTACGGGCGTTCGCGATAATACCCCCATGCGGGATTCGGAATATACAGTCGAATTCATTCCGCGACGATACCTGCATTGCAACCCATTTTCGGTTGTGGTCTAGTGTGAAAGTAGAACCTCAAAAAATTCATGAAGTACTTTAACCTGCTGTTTGCCGTCCCCGCGCTTGTAATCTTAGCAAGCTGTACTACCGATCCTAAGGTGCAGAGCAGCCGTTATGTGGCCAACGGCAATAAGTATCAGGAGCGAGGCCAAGGCAAGCAAGCCTCGATTATGTACCGGCGCGCGTTGCAAAAGAACATGAAAAACGCGGATGCATGGTACAAGCTGGGCCTGTTCAACCTGGATCAGAACAATTTCGGCGAGGGGCGGGGCGACCTGATTCGAGTAGTGGATCTTGCGGAAGCCGAGAACAAATATGACGCCAAGGTTCAGGATTGTCTGACCAAGATAGCGGACATTGATTATACCGGGTACGCGAAATATCCCGATAAGCTCAAGGAATACGATGCGGATTTGAAACACCGATCCGACCAGCTTAACCGGCATTATCCCAATACCTTCGATAGCCACCGGATCGCCGGCCTGTCGAAGTATTCCGAAGCGTTGAGTCTCAAAAAGCGGGAAGAACGGCTCCCCATCGTTCAGGAGGCGCTCGCCGATTTCAAAAAAGCGGACGCCATAAAGCCCTACGACAGCGCCCTCGGGTTCGCCATTGTCAGCACTCTGGCGGAGACGGGGCAAGCGGCCGAAGCCGAAAAGTACGCCAATGAGATGATCGCCCGCAAGACGGCAGATGAGCGAGTGTATTCGAGCCTCTATTGGTACTACAACGGGGGCGGACACCCGGACGCCGCCGAGACGATTCGGAAAAAGCAGGTTGCGAACAACCCGAAAGACGGCAGTGCCTGGATCGCTTTGGCCAGCCACTACTATATGGCCAAGCGGCAGCCCGAAATGGTTGCGGCGCTGGGCAAACTGACTTCCGACCTGAAGACGTTTCCGAACGCGAATATGCTGGTGGGGGATTTCTATTTTTCGCTGGGTGATCTGGAACATGCGATAGGACCTTACTTGCAGGGCCAGAAAGTAGATGCTTCGAATAAGAAGCTGTATATGAAGAAGACGGCCGAGGCGTACACGCTGCTCGGAAGGTATGACGAAGCCGGCAAGATCGTGACTGAACTGCTGAAGGAGGACAAGAACGATCCTGAAGCTATCGCCATGGACGCCTCGCTTCAGTTGAACCATGCCAAGCGAGAGGAGGCGGATGCCATTATCGCCCGTCTGCAGCCGCTGCTGGCCAAAACGTCTCCGAACGAACTTGAGAAGTCCATGATCCTGCACTTCAATCTGGGCAGGGCGTATGCACTGAAGGCGGATCCGCAAAGTTTGGATCAGGCGCGGCTCCAGTTTGAAGAAGCCCTAAAGGCCCGAGTAGGGAAAGTCCCTTATATTCCGGCGCTGATGGCCCTTTCTCAACTGGAACTGGCCCGGGGCGGCAACCCGCAGGCTGTCGAGTATGCGAATACGATCATCCGCTACGCTCCGGCAAATCTGACGGCTCGACTCGTGCGAACGATGGGATTGGCGAACATGAACGAGTTCGACAAGGCTCGCCAGGAGTTGGAAACGCTCATCAGGTACAAGCCGGATTCCACTGACACCCGCTTTCAGCTGGCGCGCCTTGACATGCTTCAGAAGAAGTACAAGGAGGCGGAGTCCGAGTTCGAAATTTTGGTCAAAGCAAATGATTCGCGAGGATTGACGGGGCTGATCGAATGCAAGGTCGCCGAGGGCAACGCGGCTGAGGGCGTCGGCCTCATCCAGGCCCAGTTGGCCAAATCACCGACGAATATTCTGTATCGGAACGCTCTGGCGACCCTGTACTACAACACCGGGAAATACAAGGAAGCGGCAGGCGAGTTCCAGAAGCTGGTCGACCAGAATCCTAACACCGAGGTTGGCGCGCGAGAGATGTGGTACCTGCGCTTGGGCGAGTCGCTTCGGCGGGGGGGTGATTTAGACGGAGCTGTTGGCGCTTTCAGCAAAGCTTCGGAACTCGCGCCCAAGCATGCCACGCCGCGCTTGGAGCTGGCCATGCTTTACGAGGCACGGGGAAAATCCGACGAGGCGCGTCGAGCTTACGAAGAAGTGTTGAAGCTGGAGCCTGACAATCCGGTGGCTCTTAACAATATTGCCTATTCAAAGGCGGATACCGGCACCGATCTCGACGGAGCCATGGCGTTCGCTCAGAAGGCGCGCGACAAGGCCCCTCAAAATCCTGACGTTTTGGACACGCTGGGGCTGATCTACTTCAAGAAGGATTTGGTGGACGACAGCCTGCGAGTCTTTACGGATTTAGTGAACCGCGCACCCAACAGCCCAACTTATCACTTGCACCTAGCCATGGCACTGTACAAGAAAGGGGACCATGCGCGAGCGAAACGAGAGTTGGATACTGCGAGCCATAATTCTCCGAGCGGCCGCGAACAGGCACAGATCAAGGAACTGATCTCCAAAATCGGGTAAGTTATTGGACAATTTGACTCAGCTGCGGGCTCGCTACCCGAGCCTGCCCTATGTAGTCCCGTTCATTGTTTTTATTGCTTTCCTGGCGTTGCAGCGTTATGTTTCGCTCCCGCCGACAATAGAATTTCCCGTTCGCTTGCTGGTTCTGGGCGCAGTGCTTTGGATCTTCTCGCGCGATGTGATCGATTTCCGCTCGACCAATCTGCTAGCCAGCGCTTGTCTCGGAATCGTGGTATTCGCGATCTGGATTCTGCCGGATGAGTTGTTTCCGCATTACCGCAGGCATTGGCTCTTTCAGAACGCCCTGATGGGATCGCTCCAGAGTTCGCTCGCGAGCGAATCGAGGATTGATCCTTTTATTCTCGCTTGTAGATCGATTCGGGCGGTGGTGCTCGTGCCGATCATCGAAGAGCTGTTCTGGCGGGCTTGGCTGATGCGTTGGCTGATCTCCCCGCGATTCGACGATATCCGGCTCGGCACGTACAACGTGCAGTCGTTCTGGCTCACGGCGGTTCTATTCGCGACCGAGCACGGCCCTTATTGGGACGTTGGCTTAGTCGCCGGCATCGTTTACAACTGGTGGATGGTGCGGACGCGCAGTCTCGGAGATTGCATCTTGGCGCATGCTGTTACGAACGCCTGCCTCTGCGGGTATGTGATTGCAACGCATCGCTGGGAATACTGGCTCTAAGCATCCAAAACACCAGCACCGGGACATAAACATACCAGCGAATCGCCGTCGATCCGTTCCATACTCCCAAAGTAAACCAATCGATGAGCACAGCATAGGTCAAGGGCATGAGCGCACTCCAGAGAAACAGCGGCGAGAGCGGGAACACCGCAAGCAGGGGAAGAAACCAAGTCAGATACCACGGGTGAATGTTGGCTGAAATGGCCAACATGCACGTGATCACGATGAGGACCCCTTTTTCAAGTTGCGGGCGTGCGACCGATACTCCGATCACGAGCGTGCCAAGAATGGCGAACGCCAGATACTTAGAGCCGTAAACGCTCTTGGTCACGTTTAGCAGCAATCCAAAAAGCAGATCGTTATTGCGCCAGCCTCCAAAAAAGCCGCTGGTAAACTGGACATTCTCCCGCACATCCCCAAAATAGGGCCAGGCGAAAAGAACCAGAGTGCCTGCAAAGATCGCCGCCGACCTCGCCACCCGCGCCGGTCTCCACGAATCGACGAACAGGGGGAACAACACGGCTGGCCAGATCTTGGCAGCCGCGGCCATACCGAGCAGGCAAAAGGCCCAGTTCTGGCGTCTGGCGGCGGCGCACGCCAAGGCGGCAACCAAGAGGAAAACCGTCGTCGAATCATTGTGTCCATTCACCCAAAACTCGAAAATAGGCAAAGGGCACCAAGCGTAGATGAGCACGCGTTCGGCTGGTAATCCAAGCAACTTTAAATGTTTGCAAAGCACCGCTACGATCCCAAGGTCGAATAAAGCGGACGGAAGCTTAAACCAGAACACTTGCCGAAACGCGTCCGGCACGGCCCGGGAAACCCCTTCATACGTTGCAAGTTCCAGCAGCTCCGTCAAAGGTCCGTAGCCCGCTTTAAAGTCCGGCACCACTACTCGCGGGAAGGTCGAATCCCGAATCCTGGCCCAGCCCGGGTCGATCGGCCGGACCTGATAGGGATTACCGCCCTCCGCCTGAAGCTTGCCCTCCCATCTGTAACGAAACACATCGTCGGAGAACGCCGGAAATAGGGGCCAGGCGGTAAGTCGAAAGACGACTCCTGCACCAATGATCCATCCGATGAGCCGACGCGGCGCGCTAAATTGTGGAATCTTAAGAATCAGGTAGGCCGAAATCAGGTAGAATACAAACGTCCCGACTTGGAGGACTATGGTCGCTGAAACGTGTTTTCGAAGATCGAGCAGCCCCAGCGTCAGCAGGAGCATTACCTCTATTAGGAGACCGAGTATCGCAAGCGCTATGAACTTTGCTCGCATTCGGATGAGCGGTAGCCCATGTTAACAGGAACTAACGTCGTGCTGGACGGTCCCGTCCTTTTCGCCGCTTCGATGTACGACCAGCTTGCGAACTCGATGCTGAACGATACATTCGCCGGCATCCATCACCTGGAATTTTTCGACTACGCCCTACTCGTTCCTTACTTCGCACTGCTATTCATTCTGTCGATTTTCGGCCTGCACCGTTACGAAATGGTGCGCGAATACTTCAAGTACAAGAACAAGCATTCGCACGAGCCCACTGCGAAGTTTGCGCCGGGAGATCTGCCGAAAGTCACCATTCAGTTGCCGCTTTACAACGAGCGCTATGTAGTGGAGCGGCTGATCGAGCAAGTCATCAAAATGGAGTACCCCAAGGACAAACTCCAGATTCAGGTCTTGGACGATTCAACCGACGACACCCACCCGTTCACGGAACGCCTGGTAAACGAATATCGCGCGGCCGGTTTTCCCATCGAGTATCGCCACCGGACAAATCGTGCGGGCTTCAAAGCCGGCGCTCTGCAAGAAGGGATGAAGACCGCCACGGGCGAGTTGATGGCGATTTTCGATGCCGATTTCATTCCACCGACCGATTTCTTATTGCGAACCGTCGATCAATTTACAGACCAGAACGTAGGCGTCGTGCAAACCCGCTGGACCTACCTGAATCGGCATTACAACCTCCTCACGGAAGTTCAGGCGATGCTGCTCGATGGCCACTTTATTCTTGAGCATGGCGCCCGATCCGGCGGCGGTCTGTTTTTCAATTTCAACGGCACGGCTGGCATCCTTAGGGCGAAAATGATCGAAGACGCCGGCGGATGGCAGCACGACACGCTCACAGAGGACTCCGATCTCAGCTATCGAGCTCAACTCAAGGGCTGGCGTTTCGTTTACTTGCCGGACATTGAGTGTCCATCGGAACTGCCTGTCGAAACCTACGGTTTTCAGGTGCAGCAGTCCCGCTGGGCGAAGGGCCTGACCCAGGTTGCCATGAAGCTCTTGCCCGCCATCTTGCGATCGGACATCTCAAAGCGCAAGAAAGCCGAGGCCATTTTCCATCTCACCCCTAACATTTCCTACCCGATGATGATCGTTGTTTCAGCCTTAATGTTTCCGGTGATGATCGTCCGTTTTTACATGGGCTGGTTTGAGATGCTGATGATCGATATGCCCCTGATTATCGCGTCATTTTGGTCCATTTCGGCGTTTTATCTGATGGCCTATCGGGAGGTTCATCCTAAGAACTGGATGCGCGCGGTGGTTCTGCTGCCTGCCCTCATGGCGGCCGGCGTAGCGCTCACCATCATCAACACCAAGGCCGTTATCGAGGCCCTGATTGGAATCGAGACCAGCTTCGTCCGCACACCCAAATACGCGATTGGCGGGCAGAAGATCAACATCGAGAATATTCAATATCGGCGGCGCAGCGGCTGGTTGCCCTACATTGAACTGGCAGCGGGATCCTACTTCATTTATATGGTGGCGTTCGCAATCCAAAGCTTCAACTACTTCGCCATACCGTTCTTACTGTTATTCGTTTGCGGCTACCTCTGGGCCGGCGTCAGCACTCTCTGGCAGGAGCACCAAGACCGAATGCGGTTCCTGCGGGAGCGGCGTTTGGCGATGCAAAAAGCCTAAGTCCGGACAAAGTGGGGCGGACGCCCTCGTCCGCGCGCGATCCCCTGATCGCGTCAGTCCTACTCAACCGCGACGACTGGAACCAGCGGCCCCGAAGTCGGGCTGCTAACTCCTCCCACCTTAATCGTGACGGGGACCGCATCACCCTTGATATGGTCGCCGGGAACCCGAATGTTCATCTGATAAACCCCGATCAAGCCGGGAGACAGCCCTGCAAAATCGACGATGATTCCCGCTTGCTTAAAAGTCGGGTCGCCAAAAAATAACTGAACACCTGGCACGGTCGCCAGGGGACTCGAAGGCGATGCATTGCCCGCACTGGCCTTCCCGCCGGTGGTCGCCCCCAAGCCCGAAGCGTAAAGAGTAAGGCGCTCGTCTCGTTGAGCAGGATTGTCCTTCGTTACATACCTGCCGTCGGCGTGCAGCAGAGCAACCTGTTTGCTCACAGGGTCGATAAACACTGCAGGCGCGTATTTCGAGATCGTAATCGTCTGCTGCACGGCCGCAGCCTTGTTCGCTACGGATCGAACCACCAGCGAGTAACTCCCCGCCGCCAACTCGGGCGGAATTTGCGCGTTGATCTGTCCTGCCGTGGTAACGAACAGAGGCAGGGGAGAGTTGTTGAGGGTCACGCAGGTGCCGCCCAGCAATGTGGGCAGTGGAGTGGACCCTGCTTGGTCTGACCCGCCCAGGTTCGTTCCAAAGATCGATAGCAGCGAGTTCGGAGCAATCGTCGTTTGATACGTCGCCAGATTCACTGCGCCCTTTGGATTCACTCTAGGCTGCGCCGAAGCCGGAATGGGATCGAGTGGTATCAAACTCAGTCCGCTGGTTGTAATTGCATAAGCCGTGGAGCCTGACGAATCGATGGCCAGCGTCCGTCCTGAAATCGCGGTTGCCCGGCCAGCGGTGGTCGCCTGCGCCATCGGGCCTTCCAGCGTGGGAACCGCCGCTCGCATCGGTGCACCAGTGTTCGCGTCCACGATCTCGATAGTTCCCGCATCGGTCGCCAACTGCGTTGCGGTCGTCCTGATTGGCTGGGTAAACCGAACAAAAGTATTTCCATTGCCAGGAGCCAGAGCGGCAACCGGGCGCGACGTAGCACCGGCTACAGCCGGACTGACGGGATCGAGTGCCTGGTTCAGCAACTGCCCGTTGACAACGAAATATTGCCCTTTGGGACCAGCCGTGATCGGTCCAAAATAGCCCAACCCTTGAGACTGCTGGAAGGTCGTTAGCGTCCGAGACTGGACGAAGTCGTCGGCGAGCGCATCGTACAGGTAAACCGACCCGTCGGCCCCTGCGATTACGACAAACTCCCCACCGGGCGTTGCCGCCATGCTCAGAGGCCCTGTGACCGATTTCGGGAGCCCGTTCGTGGTGCCGATCACTTGGCTCGGACCTCGCGGAACGGCCTGGTCGCCCACAATCTGCCAGATAGTCGCAGTGCTGGTCCCGTTTGCATTCGCGACATTCATCGTGAAAAGGGGCCCGCGCAACCCAGCGGAGATTGCGCCCGGAGTTGAGATTGCCTGATTCAATAGCAAGGGAGTCGGCGGGAATTTGACGCGGCCCACCATTTGCAGCTTGTCCAAGTCGATGATGCTAATGTTTTCCCCGCCGGAGTTGGCCACATAGAGCGTGCCTGCATCCGGAGTCATCCCGAGGGATCTAGGCAACTGGCCCACTTTGATCCCGCTCAGAAACTTATGCTGGCGGATATCGAAGACCTCAACGCGGTTCATCCCGGAGTTGGCGATATAGAGCCGTTGCCGCCCCGAATCGTAGACGAGATCTTCGAGCGCTTCGTTCGCCGAGATCCCTACGGGAATTGGAATGATCTCACCCTGGGCCTCGGCGTTTCGATTGTTCTGATAAACCCGAATGCGGGGAGGAACGTTGATCGCCTCCGGTGCCTGGACCACAAAATCATGGCTCGGCGAGATGCTGCCAAGCGCGCGGGCCGCAGCCGGATTAAAACTGAAATCCAAGGCGGCGCCATTGCCATTCTGCTGGATCCGCAAAGATGGCGCGGTCTGCGCGAGAGACGCGGCAGTCCCGGTCGCCCCTCCTCCTGTCACTGGCGGGACCAGGATCACAATTCCGCCGCCGCCCGCCACGCCGCCACCCGGGCCGAACCCGATAATTCCTCCACCGCCCAGTCCTCCAGGTGCGGTCGGTGTCTGCGTGATCACTTGAGAACTCACCGTCAGCCGGCCGGTCCCTGCGTTGCCCACTGTGACGCGCGAGGTTTTTTGGCTGGCGAAGACGCCGCACTGATCGTTATTCAGCAGCACGACGGTGCGGTCGGGAATCGCGATCGGGCTCTTGTTGGCTGTGCCGATTGGGATAATCACGAATCCCGACTCGGAAAGGGCGTACAGATTCGCTCCGTCGGAACTCAGCGCCATTTTACCGGCTAGATTTTCAGGGAGCTGCAACGCCATCTGGATCAGAAGGTTATCTGGATCGTTTAAGATTAGCTCGCTAATGTTGGGGCGCGTTGCGGGATTTGTCTGCGGAGATATGTCAAAACCGGCGTAGAGCACGCTTCCGTCCGGCGCAAAAGCGCTCCCTCCCTGGTTCGACTCGGTATTAAAATTTGCGTTTGTCTGGATCAGGTACGGCGAGTTTGCGAGATTTTCTTGCGCCAATACCTGCAGAGTTGCCATATCGAAGAGCGTCGATCCAGACATGAACTTGGAGTTATCAGGTGCCACCGCCAATACCCCGGAAGGATTCGCCACTAAACGGCTGCGCAGGACTGTGCCCGAGCTCACTTCATAGACAAACACGCTGCGCAACGTGGTTGCGGGAATGTTCACTCCCACGATGAGCGTGCCGTCGGGGCTGGCCTGCAAGCGGCTCCGCGCATCCTGAAATGCTTTGCCGGTAGGAGGCGGCAGATTGGGGGACAAAGGCGGAGGTGGCATCACTGGAACCGGGGCTAATGCCGGGGAACCCTGCGCTGCAGGATCGTAGATGAGCAGGACATTCGCTGTGTTTCCCGCTCCGCTGCCGATGGTCGAAATAAGAACGCGTTCATCATTGCCCACTGCCACGCCCTCGGGTTGCGCTGGCAACGAAACGCGGCTTACGACGTTCAAGGCCGTTAAGTCAATGACATCTAATGCCGAAGCGTCCCGGGAGGCCACATAGAGGAATTTCCCGCTGCGAGAGAGAGCGGCTGCCAGGGGTGTGCCATCGGTCTTGATCGGATTCAGTAACTTGCGCTGAGCTGTCGAGTAGACTTCGATCTGGTTTTTTGAGGTATTGACTAAGTAAAGCTGCTTGCGCCCTTCATCCAGCACTATGTCGGATGCGCCGCCGATTACTGGAACCACGGTGCCGAAGGTGGCCGCGAATATGTTGGAACAAAAGAAGAGAACAGAAAGCAATCGACGGATTTGAGGCATTCGAGTCTTATTCATTTTAACCCTGAGGCCTCTCTTATGTTTCGATTACCTAATCCAAGAGACGGGCGCGATCACACCGCTCAGTCCTAGCTTCAAGTTAAGCCGCGTGCGTCCCCTGCGTGACTCGCAGATCGTGACGATTCCGCAACCCCGGCTGATCGTTTGCAAGCTATAAACGTCCAAATTTCGCGTGACGTCAACCGCGCAAAGCGTCCGCGGGGCTTGTAGCGCGACCGCTGCCGGGTTCTTGCCCGCTGATCTGGTCATGGCGATCCGTCCCACTTCTCGCCAATGGCGTGCTCCACCACGTTTAGCGCTGTTCGCGTGAAGTCATGGTCCTTGCTGGACGGGTGGCGTGATACGATCATGGCACGTCACTGCTAAATCCGCCCGTAGAGCCGCCGCCCATGGAGACCTTTGCTAAGGTGCTGCTAACAGTTTGGTTTATTTTGCTTATACCGTGGGCACCTTTCTTGGCAGGGTCTGTATTGGCGGTGGCGGCGGCCCCGAGCAGAGCAGCGTATTTTTTGTTTTGGACGGTCTCGACATATCCGGTGTCTCTTGCAATCGCGTGGATCTTCAGACGGAAAGCCCCAGCCTTGACTTTTCTTCCCGGCTTGAACGTTTCCTTTTTCTTGATGACGCTTCTGGGTATTTGGTTGCTGGGAGGGTATAGACGTCCACAGTGAAAGTAGAGGGCAATTATGAAATTGCTTGTTGCGGAATCCACGAGCCGTGTACTTGACCCAGTGGATCTTGGCGTTGAGTGATTCGCTGCCGGCGTTGGT
Source organism: Bryobacterales bacterium (assembly GCA_038225555.1). Lineage (GTDB taxonomy): Bacteria > Acidobacteriota > Terriglobia > Bryobacterales > Bryobacteraceae > JANXQZ01. The sequence goes on along the minus strand of JBBRRB010000008.1, from coordinate 135,111 downwards.
GGCTCGATGTCAAAGAGAGAGGAAGTCCGACTTACTAGTCACGCGAAGAATAGATCCACACCACTGGCCAGGTGTCGTTACCTACTCGAACATTTCAGCCAATACCCGGCCCACTGACCCGCTAGGGAAAGGAATTCCCAGAATGCTGGTGAGAGTGGGAGCTATATCGGTTACCCCCACACGCTGATAATAGGAACCGGCCTTGATCCCCGCACCCATGAAAATAATGGGCACGTGCGTATCGTAGTTGTAGGGCGTGCCGTGAGAGGTGCCATGCTGCCCGAAAATGTAGAATGGCTCAGACAGAAACAAAATGTCGGCCGAACGCTGCGGGAAGTATCCGTTGCGAAACGCGCTGGTAACGAAGTCGTCCGGCACTCGACCGCTCATTAGCGCCTCGCCGGTGTAGACGCGAAACGCATGCGGAGCACTGCGCAATGCCTCGGCCGCAACATCCTCCACTTCGGCCCGATTCAGATTCTTGCTCTGGATCAGATCCGCGTTTAAATAGAGGGCTGCGGTGGCCTGCGCTACTACCCACTTCCCGGTTCCGTATTTCGCGAAGAGTGCGTCCTGGGCCCGCGTTACGAGATCGGCTTGGGAGAGTCGGCCTCCCGGCATCCGCCGAGCCAGATTGACCTCTGGCAGCGGCGACACGCCATGATCGGCAGTCATCACGAGCAGGAAGTTCCCAGCTCCTACCTGTTTGTCGACGGCGTCCAGAAACTTGCCTAATAGACGATCGGTTCGAATCGAAATGTCACGGACTTCGGGCGCATCCGGTCCCAAGGCATGTCCGATATAGTCGTTTGAGGAAAAACTGACGGCGAGGATGTCGGTGCTGCCATGCTGGCCCATCTTCTCCTCAACCAGGGCGCGCTCGGCGAATTCCTCGATCATCTCGTTGCCCCAGGGAGTGGCCTCGATGGCGCCGCAGGCCGGAGCGTCTGAACCCGCAGCCAGCGAACAGAACGGCTTCGCTCCGGTTTTGGAAGCGTCGAGAGCTAGCCAGGTAGATTTTTGGTACTTCTGAGCTGGATGCTGCAGGTTCACGTCTTTCACCCATTGGGGAAGGTCTTCCCGGTAATAGGTGCTAGTTACCCAGGCGTTCGATTCGGAATCATACCAGTAGGCTCCGTCCGCCATGTGGCCGGCTGTCAGGATGGCGCTCCGGTCCTTGATGGAAATTCCGATCACCTTCGAATCCAGGCCCTGCATCTTCAGTTCATCGCCCACGGTGCTGACGAGAAGCCGGTGCGGGGACGACCCGGCTCGCCCAGTAACGCCGCCAACGAGTTTCACCGCATCGTCCGAGACACTGGTGACGGATCGCTTCAGATCGCGATCGTACCATTCGTTGCCCGCGATCCCGCTCAACGAAGGCGTTGCCCCGCTCAAGAACGTGGAGTGGCCGATGGCAGTCACCGTGGGAGCTGAAACGTGGTGGGCATTCGTAAAAACAGCCCCTTTCGTTAGCAGGCGATCAAAGCCCGAATTATATTCGCTGCGGAATCTCGTCAGATAGTCGTAGCGGAACTGATCCACTACTAGCGCGATGATCAGCTTCGGTTTATGCGGAGCCGCATTTGCAGCCGGACAAAAATTACAGAACAGCAACAGCGCGAGCAGAGCTTTTCTCATCGGTTACTTTTATTATGGAGCACGGAAAAGGCCCTACGGAACAACGTGCTTCGAAATTGCGTCATTCTAGTAAGAGCCAACATGACACCTGAAGAACGCCAACTGCTTACCGACCTCGCGAGTAAGGTCGCCCAGACTCCGGCTCCGGCACCCGACCCGGAAGCCCAGGATTTCATTCGAACGCATATCGGCAACCGGCCGGACGCGTTGTATCTGATGACGCAAACCGTGCTGGTACAGAATATGGCGATCGAACATGCCAAACAGGAGATTGAAGAGTGGAAGCAGCGCGCCTCTCAAGCGCCAGCTCAAGCACCGCAGGGTCAGGGCGGCTTTCTGGGGCGTGGCTCCGGGTGGGCAACTCCGCCCCCTCCGCCGAACTACGGCCCTCCGCCCAACTACGGTCCCCCTCCCGCTCAGCCCGGCGGCTTTTTTGGCGGTGGGGGTGGCGGGGGAGGAATGGGAAGTTTTCTCAAGACCGCTGGCACCACCGCTGCGGGAGTGGCGGCGGGAGCGCTCGCCTTTGAGGGCATTCGGTCGATGTTCGGCGGGGCTGAGCACTTGATGGGATTCGGCAACCAGCCCCACATGGGCGGCAGCGGATTTTTAGGGGGCGGCGGTCCGGCCGAAGAGACGATTGTCAATAACTACTACGATCGGCCTGAAGATCGTTCGGGCATCGCCGACAATCTAGGTCCCAATGATTCGGTCCAATACGACGATACCGATGTGCCGGTCGATGATTCCTCAGTGGACGATTCGTCCAGCGACTCATCGAGCGACGACTTGGTGTAAATTACAAATGTGGGCAGGCAATCCTGCCTGCAGCCGGCTCGCCTAATAGAGCGATGGTCGGGTAGCTCCGCCCAGTAACAGAGGGTTAACGTCGGCAATCGTATGCGTGCCCTCTCCGCCGCCGAACGCAAATAAAATAGAAACCGCCGGGATGCCGCCGCCTCGAACAGTGATCCCCACCCCATAACTATGCCGAAAATGGTCGAACCCCAAATCGCCTTGCGACAGCGCGACTTTCCCATAATCCGCTTGGAACACTCCACCGATCGGCCCCCAAATCACATGCTCGAACGATCCCCGGAATACCAGCAAGTTCGGCGCGCGAAAGCGATAATCTGGATAGCTGCTAAGCCAATGATCGCCATTCAAATTCGATCCGCCCAGCGTCGGCTGAAGGTAATAGGGAATGGCATTCCCGCGAGGGATGTACGATTCAGTCAGCAGCGCGCGCAATCCGATGCTGCCTTCCCGATTGAAAGTAAAGCGCGGTTTCTCCGTCCCGCGCCGCGCCTGGGATCGCTGCTTGCGATACAGCGGAAACTCGTGAGACGCATCCACGGTGAAACGCTGGAAGGATGTCCGGGAATCCGTTATTCCCTGGAATTGTTGCAGCGTCACCCGATAATCCAGAGTTAGCCGATCGCCAAGATCGCGGTCGAACCTCACTCCTTCGCCCGCTTGAAAGAATCCGAGCTGCCTGAGCAATCCCGGGGCGGCCGACTCGGAAAAGACCTGTTCAAGAGAGGGGCTCTTATCGGCATGTCGCCCGCGCGGATCGAAGAAGCGGCCGTTCAGCTCCCCAAACAAGGACACGCCCGAGTGGCCGAAAATCGGGTAGACCACATTCCCGCCGAGGATGGTTTCAGTCAAGCCGAACAGCGCCAGGTTTTGCCGGGATGTGTTCGCGCCAAGTCCGTAGTAGTCCAACTTGTTCAGCGAAATGGCCTGCAAGTATAGGTTGAAAGTCGGAACCGCTCTGGGACCGATCTCGGAAAGGGGCTTCGGCGGAGGAGCGGGACCCGTAATCACATGAACCTTCTCCTGCGGCATGTAAAACGCTTTGAAATACGCGCCGGCTCGCCAAGACTGATTGCTGGTCACGACGGCGTCGACGGTCGTATTCGTCCGCCAATTCTCACCGAGATTTTTGTCGTATGTAAATCCCGGACCGAAGCCGACACCGTTTTGAGGAGCGACGCTCCCGATGGAAAGATGAAGCGGTTTGCCCGTCACCACAGTCTGCGCGCAGCCGAAAACACCCTTGAAACTCGAACAGTTGCTCGCCAGCTCTTCCTTTTCCCGACGCAGATCGGATTGGAGCTGCGTTTCATCCGCGAACGCGGGCACGCAGGCCAACAACAACAGAATCGCAAGACTTCGTCGCATGGTTTTGATCCCCTTTACTGCCCGGCAGCGGCAACCTGCGGATGCAGCATCGCCATCACCTGTGCAATGTAACTGCTCGCCTCGGCCTCGGTTTTGATCGAGTAAATATCGATGTTGGTCTGCTGATTCGGCGGCAGAGTGCGCTCCACCTCGCGAATCGCCAGCACATGATCCTTTAAAAGATCGGACAATTCGCGCCCTGGCCGGCCCGCATCGTCCGGTGCCGAATCCATCTGAACCGACATCGTGTTGCCTGTGGGATCGAAATCGAAATCCACTGGCTGCGTCGTAAATCCCACGAAATCCTGACGAGCCTGCTGCAGCGTCAGCAAATCCAGAAATGTGTCGGCGTTCTTCTCGCGGGGGGACCTTGCGGCCCAGTCGCCGATGAACTTCTTCGTCACGCTCGCGGGAATCGACGCATGGTCGAAAACACGGTCGCTCACCACCGTTCCCTCAGGGACCCACGGCGAGATCAGAACGGCTGGCACCCGAACGCCCAGACTGTCGAATTTAAACCCCGTTTCGGCATTCGTAAACTCGTCCGCAGGGCAGGCGGGCGGCTCCACGTGATCGTAAATGCCGCCATGTTCGTCATAAACCACCAGCAAAGCCGTGTTCTTCCACAGTTCGTCGTTATTGCGAATGGCCATGTAGATCTGCGCGATGAACTCCTCGCCGGCCAGCATGTTGTGATCGGGATGCTGATCGCAAGCAAGCAGTTCCCCGGTGTTTCCCCCGTGATCGGTGTAGTTCGGCTCGATGAAGCTGTAGTCTGGAAGGTTTCCCGTGCCGCACTCAGTCAGAAATTGAGTGACCGTGCCGAAGAGCTGCGGCTGATCCTTCAGGATCGACGTCATCCCCATGGTGCCGCTGGGCAAATCGTAGTAATAAATCTTGGCCGTATGGCCGTTCTTCACCATGCGCTCGTAAATCGACGGGTACTTTTCGCCGATGTAAAACAAGTTCATGTCAACCCGGCCAAACGAAGTGCCGTAATGCGCGAAGGCGCGATTCGGAATCGTGGGCCCGGGAAGCGAGGAGAACCAGCGATTGAACACGGCGAACTTGCGGGCGAGAGTCGTGATTACGGGCATCTTCTCCGGCGGGAAGCAATACATGATCTCCCGCGAGTGAGCCACGTTTTTCTGCTTCTGAAAGTACGCTTTCACAAAGCCGCTCATCTTCGGATCTCCCGGCTTGTCCCCGTGAATCTGCAGTTTGACGTCGGGGAAGTGGTGGCCCGGATCCGGCTGGAGTTGGCTTTGATATTTCGCGAGCGGTGCAACGTGAGCCGGTTCGCCGTTGGTGTCCGGATTGAACTGGGTGCCGTCGACTCCGTCTATCCTCGGATCCTGCGCCTGCAAGTAGCCGAGCAGATGATCGAACGATCGGTTTTCCATCATCAGAACAACTACATGCTTAAGCTGATCCAGTCCTGGTAACATTGCATCCCCCCGTTTGGATTAACACAAACTATACTATGGTGAAGTCCAGGCGCGCTTCGTTTCATTTCTCGCAACGTCATTTGATCGGCCAGGTAACGCGTCAACACCCCCGAGTAGCGCTTCCCTGCGCCATCTGGGCGACCCGAAGGCTAGTCAGAAGCGCAGGCGGCGAAATGTAAGAATACTATGCAAGCGTGAAGATCGTTATGACTGGCATTAAGCACAAGACCAATTCAACTCGTCGGGTTTGTGTAGTATCAATCGCTTTGGGAATAGCGCTCGGGTCTGTTAGCGCCTCCGCCGTCCGTTCTTCCCGACGGATGGCGGACGGGAAAGAATGGACGACGCATAATCTAAACGTTCAAATTGTCGCCTCCTACTGCTACGAAGATGCGGAACGAAATTGCCGTCAATATGGCCGTTTGTACACATGGGAGTCAGCGCAGCGAGGATGTCGATCATTGGGAGATGGATGGCGATTACCGACGGATGATGAATGGCGACAACGGGCAAAGCAGTACGGCGGGGTCAGCGCGGATTCCGATGAAGGCGGCAAGGCGGCGTACAAGGCGCTCTTGATCGGAGGCGGCTCAGGGTTCAATGCCATGCTCGGCGGTGGACGCGAAGAGGATGGCAAGTATGCACGGTTGGAAGCCCACGGATTCTACTGGACAGCATCAGAAAGCGAACCGGTCAGTGCACCGTTCTACAACTTTGGCGAAGGCGGGCTCGCTTTCCATCGGCAGACCAGCGGCGAGAAGCACAGCGCATTTTCCGTTCGGTGCGTCAGGGAGTGAGGACTTCGAGTGCCAGCGCCGGTGTGTTTCACAAAGGGTCCAATTCGAGGAGGATTCCGATTGCGTTGTGCCGGCGTTTCCCCCCATGCTATCTCTTAAAGCGCATGCATGAGCTTCTCACCTCGATTGCCGCGAAGAAAGAGCTGCTCGACGCGATGCGCCCGGTTTCGCGGGCGGCGTTGCTCGCCCTGCAAAAGGCGTACGACGTTGATCTGACCTACACGTCCAACGCCATCGAAGGCAACACCCTGACATTGCGCGAGACGGCGGAGCTTATCGAACACGGCATAACTGTGGGCGGCAAGCCTCTGCGCGATCATCTTGAGGCCGTCGACCATTACAACGCCGTGTTATGGATTCGGGAATTGGCGGCAGAGGGCACGCCCGTAGATGAAACGACCATACGCGAACTCCACCGGCGCATTGTTTTCCGCAGCTTGCCCGAAATCGGCGGAATCTACAGCACCCTTCCTCGCCGCATTGCCGGTTCCCCCGCCATTTTTCCCAATCCGGCAAAAATACCTCAATTGATGAAGGAATACGGTGAATGGCTGAGCAAAGCCGAACCTACCCCGGCAACTAGCTTTGACGCGCATTACCGGCTTGTCGCAATCCATCCTTTCGGCGACGGCAACGGACGTACCGCAAGGCTCTTGATGAACCTGCTTTTGCTCCGTGACGGATACCCGCCCATCGCGGTCCGCCCGGAAGATCGAAAAACGTATCTCGACACGCTGGAAGAAGCTTCGTTGCGCAATGACCTCAAACCGTTTCTGACTCTTATGTACCGGCGGCTGGACGCGACTATGGGAGAATACTTGAGCGCCTTGCAAGACGCGCTTCCCCCGGACGATCCACACCCCCAGCCGTGACGTGGCCCAAACGTCGATGATCCCTGTTCAACGCTTAGCTACGAGCGTCCCCGCTTGGGTCTGAAGACAATGACTTCCTCCGTAAATCCAGACCTCGATGACCGCACCAGCAACCTTCACATCGCTCGCCGGAGCAATGCCTTCTTGGCATCGGTAATCGAGAGATACTCTTTCGGTCTTATGTCCGAACATGCGCAATACTAACCGTTCGAGCACATTCCCTCTCTTGACGGTCGTCGACGTGAGCACGCCAGTGGTAGTGTCGGCAAGGACAAAGTGGTAGGTCACGTCAAAGTCCGCTTCGCCCTGAATCGGTCCGAATGCCTTTGCGCTTTCGACGGCGGTTTGAGCGAGCAGCGGATGCCCGGAGATAAGCGCGACTACGCCAGAGTTGAGCTTAAGATGAACATCCCCCTGAATTCGCGCCTGCTGAGCAAGCAGGGGATAATGAAGGTCGCGATTCTTAATCTCAACCCGTCTTCTAGAATTTGCGCAAAGGCCGCTCCGACAACAAGAAATCCAACCGCAGAAGTCCGTCTAAACTGCATGACTCACCTCACCGTTCAGTCTAGTCCGGAGGGCGTCTCACAAACGGTCGTTTACCCCTCATGCCTGTTTGAACAAAATGGTTTATCCTGCTCGAAAGGTCGCCCGGGCTGTCTAAGCCCGTCAAATTCTACGATGCCGCTCCCGTGGCAGCAGTATCGCTAATCACTATGTGCCGTTTGACCCTACGTCGCGCACCTCAAATGTAAACACAAAGGGGACATCGAGCGCAAGACGACAACCTGGTGGTCATTGGATGGTACGGCGGTGTCGCCAACTCAAACGGGCAAAACGCGCTACGTACTGGTCAATCCTGATATTGTGATTTCTCTGGTTAGTGAGAATGGCATCAAAGTAGGCTCGAATCTCGGCTTGTCCCTTCTTCCTGCCTGCCTGCGGAATGATTGCTGGACCGGGATAGAACATCTCCGCATCGGTTGAGAAAGCGTCCAGCATCGCTTGCATATCGCCGCGCCCGAACGCCTCAAAAAGCGTCTGAATCAGCGCGATATTCTGTTGTTCTTTCATGAGTTCTCCTGATGCGCGTAAATCATATCCCCAAAAAGTCCGTTGGTCGGCAATCGCGCGGGTTTTCCTCTAGGCGCGTGACGCCGCCGCCGAAACGTGGTGTGAAAGGCTACGATGAAAGCAGGGTACGAGCATGGCAAAGCTAGACACACATGCGGGCATCGACTGGACAGCTTGCGAACTGATTGAGCAAATTCCGGGCAAGGTTTCGGGACGGCCCATTGTGCGCGGTACGCGCATCATGCCTGACGGCATTGTGAATAGCTTTGACATGGGCGACAGCATTGAGGACCTCCACGAGGACTGGCCTTCGCTTTCCCTCGAGCAGATCAAGCGCCTGATCGAGTTCGCCCACGCCCATCGTGAGCAATCCAATCCGTGAAGGTATTGCTAGACGAAAATCTTGCGCATCGTTTACGGATGAACCTCGGCGCACATGAAGTCTTCACTGTCATCTATAAAGGCTGGGCTGGGCTTAAGAACGGCGAACTCTTGCGGACAGCCGAAAACGATGGCATTGGTATCTTTTTAACCGGCGACCAAACGCTCAACCATGAGCAAAACCTTGCCGGTCGCACCATTGCTATCGTGGCCTTGTCCTCTGTTGAAGGGGACATTCTCAATCATAATCTGCCGTTGATTATTGCCGCGCTTGATAACGCTCAACCCGGCACTTTTCAGGCGGTCGATTGCGGCACGTTTACCCGCAAAAAGTAGCGCGTTCGCTTGTCTCGCAAAGGGTCGTATGCGCAACTCAACAGCACGATCTGGAAAGTCAGGAGCGCACGGCGTTTCCGACGACAATCCTCGTCGCGTTGGCTTTTCGTATTCTGCTGAGCGAAGGCATCGCAATAAAGGTAGGCCAGAATTCAGGAACGGTAATGGAGCGGCAGTCAACTGGCGGGGAGCACCCGCCGGGAAGATCAAGAAAGATGATTTTGCGCGGAGAAAGCAGCGATCTTGCAGTTTGGATCTCCCAGTCCAGAGAGCTTGTTTGCTCTTGCGCGGACACAATAACACAATGGGCTTTTCTCAATAGCGCATGTAAGACTGTGCGCCAGAGTTCAGAATGTCTCGGGCAAGCGCACCGAGTGGCTGACTATTTCTGCAGCAGAGGAGAGGCAAAACACCCGACCAAGTTCAGGACAGGAAGAATGACTGCATATGGAAACCACCTCCTGAATATCGCTACCAGCGCGACTGAAACTGGATAGGTCATAGTTGACCAGAAGAACACATAGGCTTCAGGAGTGGCACCTCCGTCAAAGGCCATACCCGAGAGGCCCCCGACCGCCATCCAGGGAACCAATAGGATGAGCCAGAAAAGGAACACTACCCGTGTCGCAGAGGAGGCGGGTTGTTTCTGCTTACTGTTTCCCCATGTCCACAGGGCAGCGCCTAAGTACAGCATGATCGATGCAGGGACGATGTTGAGAACTATCCGCAATGGGCGGTTTGTCATTGCGGCGAAGCCAAATAGGGCCACTGTCAGGATAGTGCCCGGAAGTGCTAGGAACAATGCGAGGTCGAATACCCATGCGAGTGCTGATGCAGCGCACGCTGCCTAGACCGAAAACATTGCCCGCCGACGATTCAAAGATGGTATTTGCATGGGATGGATCGTTCTAATTCTGCCGGACGTACTTCCAAACGCACACGTCTTCTAACCGGGTCACCTCAGACAATTCTCTTCTAAACGCAACCTCTGGAAGGCCACCCGGATAGTGAAGCCTTCAGTTAGCCTTTGCCGATGTTTCAAAACTGGTAAGTTTCGCCACGCGATCAAAACGGAATTTTCACGTTTATCGGGTCATCTCCGCTCCCCACATAATCGCCGGCCTTGCACCCGTGAGCCGGTTCAAACGGCTTGCCGCATGTCGGACACGCGCACCACTTGCCGCCGTGATCGTTTCAGCCATGCGCCGCATGTGGGGCAGCGCTCCGGCGTCGCGAGCGTTACCGGAAGCATCGCTTTTTCGAGAGCATCAAGCGCCGCTTCGGTTTCTGCGTCGTCTCTTTTCCGCAGAGGCCCATTGTTTCAGAATGGTCCTTTGCGCACCGGCCCGTTTAGCGAACTATTGACAAGTGTTAAGCTACAGGTTACAGTTTGCCGGATGAACATTCGCAGCTTCAATCATAAAGGACTGAAAAGGCTTTACGCAGAGGAGAGCGCAAAAGGCGTTCCTGCCGACACCGTAGACAAGCTGCGGAAAATGTTCGCATTCCTCGACACCATGCAGGATGTCGAGGAATTGCGGGCGCTCACAAGTTGGAAGGTCCATACTTTGACGGGGGACCGCAAAGGAACATGGAGCTTGAGCGTCACGCGTAACCGGCGCTTGACCTTTGTTATCCACGACGAGCGCGAAATTTGCGATCTGAATTTAGAGGATTACCACTAACGCGAGGGAGTATCGAACCATGCCCATGAAGAACCCGCCACACCCGGGCGATTTTGTCCGGACGGAGATCATTGAACCGGCTGGCTTGTCAGTCACCGCCGCCGCCGCTGCGCTTGAGGTATCGCGCCCTGCCCTGTCCAGTTTGCTGAACGGCAAAGCCGATCTATCCGGCGAAATGGCGCTACGCATCGAGAAGGCGTTTGGCGTGAAGATGGACACCCTTATGCGCATGCAGTCAGCTTACGATATTGCAAAGACCCGCAGCCGGGAAAAGGAAATCCGAGTCCGGCGCTTTCATCCACCTTCTGAACTCCATCTGCGCTGATGTTGTTCCACAAAGGTAAGATTTGCAACACGACAATTAAGAGCGATCATGTTTGGGAGTGAGGCGCGGGCCAAAATTGTGTGTATGCTCCCCCGGGCCGAAGGCGATGGCAGGTCCGCGCGACAACTCCGCTTTATTCGCTACGATAAAGTACGTGTTGAAATACCCACGAGCGTTTGCGGTTGTCCTCATGCTTGTCATAGTCGTCGGGATCACATTAGCTGCCACTGTGTCCGCTGAGCACCACGGAATGTGCGGAGACGGAGACTTTCGACCATCCTGCGTAATGTTCGCTTTCGGATTGCATATCTACGGCATGATCGGACTGTTAGCCGTCACAACGCTGGCAACTGTCGTGACATATGTGGTCCGCCGACGCCCGCCGGTTCTGCTCAAGGTGGCATCGATATTGAGTGGCACTGCGGTAGCCGCTTTAGTGCTTCCCGTATGGTTCCCCGGAAATAAGCTCGGGGGGTCCATAGTTGTTATGATGCTTGCACCCTTCCTTTTGATTTTGCTGGGGGGAGCATCATGTTGCGTTCTGCTCTGGCTTTGCAACGTGACCGGCGGCTGGATAGAGCGGCGTGCTGCCGTACCTGCTGGCTTGTCTCACAACCGGTCCTTTGCGCCATTGGGCCGGGGACAGTCCCGGTTGAAACCGTGAAAGTTATACGACCCAATCACGTTTCGGATCTTTCACGTATAAACGTTTTACAGTGCCGCAAGAGGTGCACAGGTCAGCAAAAAGGGTCTCCCTTTTCCCCCTTTCCCATCGTTTGAAAAAGCCTTTCTCTTTCTGTTTGCAGAGGAGGCCGGGACGTACGTCACCACCACCACCAGAAGCAGAAACAGTGAGACCACTGATGAGTTGTGAACCGCCGCAGTGTTCACATGTATCGTTGGGCATGGACAACTATAGCCCATGAGGGTAACTCATGATCTCCCGTACCGTCCCAGAAAGGGTCCTTAGTGCAACAGCCTCAAACCGCATCTTGTGAGCCGGATTCAACGCGACTTCAAATTTCGATGTGACCTGTTCCTTGGAAGCTGTTACCACGCGACGAGAGCAGCAACGACTGGTAGCGCAACTAGAACCGAAACCAGTTCGATGCCCTGATTGTCCAGCCCCCGATATACACTTTCAGAACTGTACATTCGAATGCGAGCTAGTGAATATGCGGCGAAAGCGAATAGGGCCGAAACAAGGAGAAATAACCCACGGGCCAGGCCACAAATTATGCCACCGTGACGACCGCCCCATGTCTCTAAAAGGGTCCTTTTGAAACATTGCCCAACTTCGCGAAGAATGCATTGGGGAATGCAGGTGGCTACAAATCCACTACAAATACGGGCGGGACGTAGTGGTACTCAGTCGTAACACCGCCAACGCTGACAAAAATATGCCGCTGTTTGATTTGCGCGATCCACTCCGCACCGCCAAATCCCGTTGAATCGGCCCAGTGCATCTTCACGCTGGCCGCGCTGTTCTCGAAAGTACCCTTCCGAACCTCCCATTTTTGCTCCGCGAAGCTGCCATCGGACTGAATATTCAGATTGGAGTTGGAGCCGTGCCAATTACCAACCATAGGCTGTGTCGCGTGTTTGCGATCGCTCCACTCTCGAAACGTTCCAGCAGAATCATCCAGGATCAGTTCTTCACAGTCAAAGTGAAAGGGAGTTGCCGACTCGGGCTCACCGTCGTAAATCAGACGGAGTCGATCCTGCTCAACCAACCATCGGCCTTGCTTGCCGATCATCGTTCGGTGCTGGACGGTGTTGCCCTTAAACTCTAAGCTGCTCTTGATAAGAGCGCGCGAGGGCCCCCCGGATTCCCAAGATCCGCCGAGTGGCTTCAGTGGAGGTGACATTCGCTTGAACGGGTCAGCCACGGCATGGCCGACGTAGAAAGGGGCGAGAATCGCGCCAACGAAAAGCACCCCCGCCAGCTGCGAACCTGCGCCGGGTCCACGGGACGTGCGGAGCCATTGCACCGTCGCGATCTCCGAAAGTTTAACGTTTTCGCAGCTCATCGGTCTGGTATCGGTTTGGAATGCAACAAATTGGTCGGTAACTCGCGCGATGTGACCTTTTTGCCTACGGCCATCCACCCACGTGAGTTGAGCACTACCCAAGCGTGGTTTCTTCACAAGCTGTTTAGCCGTGTCGGATGACTGAGCACTCTCTCCCGCAAGCATCACTGGCAACAACAGGAGCGAAGCAATCTTCTCGAGTGCCATCAATGAACTCATGCTCTCAAACCGCACTCAGTGCCTCTCTGTTTCATAATATCGCCTACCAGATCCTTCTTTTTCAAAAGACACTGTCGGCTTGTTTCGAATCCGGTAAGTTTCGGGACTGACCACGCATCCAATGAAAACAGAGCTTGGACTGTACCGTTTAGTTGTCCCATTATGGGGGCATGAAGACCGTCACATGTCCGGCCCCCAAACCTCCTCAACCTTTAACAGTTCCGTAAATACTAATATATTTTCCCCCTTTCCCCCCAATCACTTGCATCATTAACTCCCCTCACACTCTCCTGACCCCCGCTACCCTAGCTGCATGAAACACATCCGCAAATCCCGCGCCGAAATCAACCGCGAGAATGCCCAGAAGTCCACCGGACCAAAAACCGAGGAGGGCAAGCGCATTTCCTCCCTCAACGCCGGCCGCCACTGGCTTACCGGCCAAATCTTCGTCCTTCCCGAAGCCGCCATGCCGGAATACATGGACTTCACCAACGCTTTTCATCTCGAAATGAAGTCCAAGGGCATCGTCGAACGCAATCTCGTCCACCAGTACGCCGATGTCAACTGGCGCATAAATCACTCCGCCGCCATCGAAAAGGTCAAGCAATCGCTGACCGTCAACGACCAGACTGCCTCCATCGACACCGAATGCGCCCCCGCCCACGACACCTTCGTCGAAGCCAAGAACTTCCACCTCCACTCCGAGACCCTCAAAAACATCAGCCTCTACGAAACCCGCCTCGCCAACCGGGCCGCCAAACTCCTGAAGCAGATCACCGAACTCCAGGCCGCGCGCAAGCTCCGCGAAGAAAAAGAAATGGGAGAGGCCGTCCTGATCTATGAAATGGAAGAGGAAGCCGTAGCCGAGGCCCCCGGCAGGACCTTCACCTACGCCCCGTCCGAAGATGGCTTCGTTTTTTCAATCGCGCAAATCAAGCTTCATATCCGCTTCCGTGACCGTCTGATCCTCGCCCGCAACTGCAATATGGCCCGCCCGGCCGCCGCATAGCACCCTGTAAACCATGCAAATATGATCCAGCCAACGCGCCCAGAGGCCGAACACGAACCAGCCTGCGCTCGAAATGGATGCTAACCGTCTCGATACTAAGGCGTCTGTGTATTAAGATGTCTGAGTATGCCTAAGCCCGACTCGCTCCAGGGTTCGCTCGATCTACTCGTGTTAAAGATCCTATCCCGTCGACCGCGACTGCACGGTTACGCCATCATGTCCGCGATTCGCGACACATCGGCCGAAGTGCTTCGCGTTGAAGAAGGTTCTTTGTATCCGGCGTTGCACCGCATGGAAGAAGCCGGCTGGATTCGCGCCCAGTGGGTCACGAAAGACACCGGTCGGCGGGCGCGCATGTATGAAGTGACCGCAGCGGGCAAGAAGCAGCTTGGCGCGGAAGAGTCGCGTTGGCGCGCGGTGACATTGGCGGTAAATCGAGTTCTGAAGGAGGCCTGATATGTCGTTGTGGTCACGGATAGCGAATGTGTTGCGCGGCGATCGCTTGAGCCGCGAAATCGACGAAGAGCGCGAATCCCACCTTGAAGAGGCTATCCAGCACGGCCGCGATCCCGCTGAAGCGCGCACAGCATTCGGCCCCGCGCTTCGATATCATGAAGAAAGCCGCGACATCCGGCTCATCCCGTGGCTGGATTCCTTGCGCGCCGACGCCATCTTTGGCTGGCGGCAACTCAAGAAAAAGAAGGTGACCTCTGCGGCGGCCATCTTGTCGCTAGCTCTGGCCATTGGGGCCTGCACATCCGCGTTCCGACTCATCGACGCGCTGTTGCTCAGGCCTTTGCCGGTAACCAACCCCGACCGACTTTACGCACTTTTCCGTCAAGGAATCGGCCCCGATGGCAAGCCGCGAACCAGCGACAGCTATGAGTATCCGCTGTTCCGCCAGATGCGCGCCGCAGTGATAAATGAAGCCGAGTTGATTGCAGTCTCTTTTGCTGCTCGCAACGATCTCACGTACGGGTCCGATCAGGAGACGGAGAAAGCGGGCGTGCAAAATGTCTCCGGGTGGATGTTTGACTCGTTCGGACTGAAGCCCTCACTGGGCCGGCTGTTCACCGAACGGGATGATCTCAAGCCAGGCGCGCATCCCTACGCCGTGCTCTCTTACGACTATTGGTCGCGCCGCTTTGGCCAGGATCCGAAAGTGATCGGGCGAGCATTCCGGATGGATAGCGGCCTTTATGAGATTGTCGGCGTCGCCGGCGAGCGCTTCAGCGGAACGGAGCCTGGCACGGTAACCGACATCTTCGTTCCCACGATGATGCATGAAGGAATCAATCACGCTGACTGGGCTTGGTTCCGGACGTTCGTGAAGCTGAAGCAGGGCGTTGCCGTGGAACCGGTTCGCGAGAAACTGCGCGCCGTCTTTCGAGCATCCCAGGAGGAGAGAGCGCTCGGATTTGCCGGGAGGCCAAAGGCCTTCGTCGATCGATTCTTAAGCGAGGTGCTGCTGCTAGAGCCTGCGGCCGGGGGCCTTTCGGAGACGCGGAAGGCCTACCGCGTTTCGCTTGCGGCGTTGGGCGTGTTGGTAGCGCTCGTGCTCCTCATTGCCTGCGCGAACGTCGCAAATTTGATGACCGCGCAAGCCGCAGCGCGAACGCGTGAGATGGCGCTCCGGGTCTCCATCGGCGCGGGACGATGGCGCTTGGTGCAACTCGTACTCGTAGAGAGCGCGGTGCTGGCATTCCTCTCGGCGGCACTCGGGGCTGCCTTCGCATGGTGGTCAGCGCCGTTCGTCGTCAGTAGGATCAATCCGCCGGATAACCCGGCCCGCTTGTTTCTTCCAACAGACTGGCGAGTGCTTGGATTCGGGCTGGCGATGACCCTCGGCGTAACATTGCTATTTGGCTTGGCACCCGCACTGAGGGCCTCGTCCGTAAAACCAGCGAGTGCGCTGAAAGGCGGCGAGGATCCTCACTCGCGCCGTCGCTTGATGCACGCGTTGATCGCTCTGCAGGTTGCCTTCTGCTTTCTTGTGCTGTTCGTCGCCGGACTCTTTGTAACCACGTTCGACCGTTTATCGAATCAACCCACGGGCTTCTCCTCGGATCGGCTTCTCACATTAGATGCGTTAGCGCCCAGCAGGCAGCCTCAGGCCTTCTGGGACCAGATAGCGGAACATCTCCGAACGCAGCCAGGCGTCGAAGCAGTCGCAGTGTCCGGGTGGCCCCTGCTGAGCGGGAACGGCTGGAATGGCTTTGTTTCGGCCAACACTGCACCTCCCCCGCCGATTCTGGACTACTTCTTGAATGTCTCGCCCGGCTGGATGAATGTGATGAAGATCGGCTTCGTGGATGGTAGAGACTTTCGCCCGAACGACGTGTATCCCGGCGTCGCGATCGTGAATGAGACCTTCGCGAAGCAGTACTTCAACGGTGAGAATCCAGTAGGAAAGTCGTTTGACAAAGCAGAAAATGGAGGAAAACGCATTCGCTTTCAGATTGTGGGCATGGTCCGCGACGCGCGTTACCGCAATATGCGTGAACCCATCACTCCAACGATCTATGTTCCCTTCAAAGCGATCGACGCCAGGGGCGTGTTGCTGCCGAGAAACTCGGGGACGTTCATCGTGCGCACATCTGCCAGCAATCCGCTTTCGCTCGCGTCCATCCTTCGACGCGAAGTTTCCAGGGCGAGACCCGAATTCCGCGTAAGCAACATCCGCACACAGGCGGAGTTGGTCCGGGCGCAAACGGTCCGTGAGCGGCTGCTCGCAATGCTCGCGCTGTTCTTTGCGCTGGTCGCGTTGTTGCTAGCGGGCGTCGGCCTGTATGGCGTGCTCGACTATTCGGTGCTGCAGCGGCGTCACGAGATCGGCATTCGAATGGCGATCGGAGCACAAGCGGGCAGTATCGCGCGCATCGTTACTTTGGAAGTCTTCTCCATGGTGCTTGCAGGAGCAGTCGGAGGCCTGGCGCTCGGCATGGTGTCCGTGAGATACATCGAGACGCTGTTCTATCAGGTGACACCGACTGACTTGGGCGTACTTGCCCTTCCTTCGCTAGCCATTCTCGCGGCTGCCTTGCTGGCCTCATTGCCTGCTGTGATCCGGGCAGTGCGAATCGATCCCGTCACCATGCTGCGCTCGGAATAGGAGAAAATCGCATGTCACTTTGGTCACGCCTCGCAAATGTACTACGCAGCGATCGGTTGAGCCGCGAGATCGACGAAGAGATCGAGTCGCACATTGACGAAGCGATCCAGCATGGTCGCGAGTCCGCTGAGGCGCGCACGGCGTTTGGCTCCGCGCTGCGGCAACGTGAGGAGAGCCACGACATTCGACTCATCCCATGGCTCGATGCCTTGCGCGCAGACGCCATCTTCGGCTGGCGGCAACTGAAGAAGAAAAAGGTAACGTCGGCTGCGGCAATCCTTTCGCTAGGGCTGGCGATCGGTGCCTGCACGTCGGCGTTCCGGCTGATCGACGCCCTGCTGCTTCGTCCTTTGCCAGTGGCACACGCCGAACGGCTTTACGACGCCGCTCGTCAGGGAATCGGCTTCGATGGCAGAGCCCAGACATTCGATGGTTGGGCGTATCCGGCGTTTCGGCTCATGCGCGCGGCCGTGAAGGACAGCGCGGAGTTGATCGCGGTCTCGTACGCGGAGCGAACGGATCTGACCTACAAGTCGGACCAGGAAATGGAAAAGGCCTACCTGCAATACGTGTCAGGCTGGATGTTCGGCTCGTTCGGGCTACGGCCAGCCTTGGGTCGCCTGTTTACTGAAAACGACGATCTGAAACCGCACGCTCATCCTTACGCGGTGCTCTCTCACGATTACTGGACCCATCGTTTCGGCAGAGATCCCCAAGTGATCGGGCGCACGTTTCGTCTGGGCGATGATCTTTACGAGATCGTCGGCGTCGGTCCAGACCGCTTCACCGGGACCGAACCTGGCACCGTCTCGGACATTTTCGTACCCACGATGATGCACGCCTCGGTCATCCGGGATGACTCGACTTGGCTTCGAACGCTGACGCTTCTGAAGGCGGGGGTTGCCGTGGAACCGGTTCGCGCGAGAATGCACACGACCTCTCGAGCATTCGAAGAGGAGCGGGCGAAGGGGTTCAAGGGCATGACCAAATCGTCTATCGAAAAATTCCTGGCTCAGACGGTGGTCCTGGAGCGTGCAGCCGCGGGTGCCTCGGGGCTGCAAAATGAGTACCGCCGCTCTCTGGTTGCACTTGGAGTTTTGGTTGCTCTTGTGTTGCTGATTGCATGCGCGAACGTCGCCAACCTCATGACGGCTCAGGCCGCAGCTAGGTCCCGCGAGATGGCGCTGCGCGTGTCCATCGGTGCGGGACGATGGCGCCTGGTGCAACTGGTCCTGGTGGAAAGCGCTCTACTCGCGCTCTTGGCTGCCGCCATGGGCGCGATGTTCGCTTGGTGGTCGGCGCCGTTCGTCGTCAGCATGATCAATCCTCCGGATAACCCGGCTCGCATATTTCTTCCAGCGGACTGGCGGGTGCTCGGGTTCGCGCTGGCGCTTACCCTGAGCGTGACGTTCCTGTTCGGTCTTGCGCCTGCACTGCGGGCCTCGGCGGTCAAGCCGGCGAGCGCGCTGAAAGGCGGGTCAGACCCGCACTCGCGTCGCCGCTTGATGCATGCGCTGATCGCCGTTCAGGTGGCCTTCTGCTTCCTGGTCCTTTTCGTCGCCGGGTTGTTTGCAGCCACTTTTCAGAATTTGTCCCATCGGCCTATCGGCTTCTCCTCCGAACGGCTCCTCACGTTAGACACCGTCACCCACCAAGCTCAGCAGCCAGCTTTCTGGGATCAGGTGGCCGAACACCTGCGGACGATGCCAGGCGTGGAGGCCGTGGCTTTGTCAGGTTGGCCGCTGCTCGGCGGCGGCGCTTGGAATGGCTTTGTTTCGATCAACGGCGCGCCGCCCGGACCGGTTCTGGCCTACTTTCTGAATGTCTCGCCCGGTTGGACGGACGCTATGAAAATCAGATTGATTGACGGAAGAGACTTTCGCACCGACGAAACTTCGCCCGGCGCGGCGATCGTCAATGAAACCTTTGCCAGAGAGTACTTCAATGGCGAGAGCCCAATTCGAAAATCGTTCGCCAAAGGACAGAATCGTTACCAGATCGTTGGCTTAGTCCACGATGCTCCCTACCGCAGCTTGCGGGAGCCCATCCTGCCGGTGGCTTATGTTCCGTTTCGCTCCGTTGATGGGAACGGGCTATTGCGACCGACACGCAGTGGAACTTTCATCGTGCGCACATCCAGTTTGAATCCGCTCGCGATGGCCTCCACTTTGCGAGCGGAGGTTCCCAGGGCGCGGCCCGAATTTCGCGTCAGCAACATCCGCACGCAGGCGGAGTTGGTGCGGGCGCAAACTCTCCGCGAACGGCTGCTTGCTACCCTGGCCATGTTTTTCGCCGTGGTCGCGTTGTTGCTCGCGGCCGTCGGCCTGTATGGCGTGCTCGACTACTCGGTCTTGCAACGGCGACGCGAGATCGGCATTCGCATGGCGATTGGCGCGCAAGCGGGCAGCATTGCGCGCATCGTTACTTGGGAGGTCTTCTCCATGGTTCTTGTGGGAGCAGTCGCGGGACTCGCGCTCGGCATGGCGTCCGTGAGATACATCGAGACGCTGTTCTATCAGGTGACACCGACTGACCTGGGCGTACTCGCCCTTCCCTCGCTTGCGATTTTCGCGGCTGCCTCGCTGGCCTCCTTGCCCGCTGTGATCCGGGCAGTGCGCATCGATCCCGTCACCATGCTGCGCTCGGAATAAGCCGATCGGTTGAGCCGATCTTTTAGAGCCGCGTGATAGCATGGATTTTGTCAGGCTTCGGGCTCCGTGCAACGGGCGGCTGTGAACCCCGCCAGGTCCGGAAGGAAGCAACGGTAACGGTTTAACTCGTGTGCCGCGGATCACCCGGGGTCTGGCATTTTCCGCTTAGACTCTCCATGTATCAGGTGATTGCCCGAAAATACCGGCCTCAAAGTTTTGCGGAACTGATCGGACAAGAGCACGTTCGCACTACCATTGAAAACGCTATTTCCCAGCGCCGGATCGCTCACGGCTACATCCTGGCAGGCCAGCGCGGGACCGGCAAAACCTCTGTCGCCCGTATCTTCGCGCGCTGTTTAAATTGCATCGAAGGTCCCACGCCCAAGCCCTGCGGCGTATGCGCAAGCTGCGTTGAAATTCCGCTCGGCAGCGCGGTGGACGTGATCGAAATCGACGCTGCTTCCAACCGCGGCATCAACGAAATGCGCGAGCTGCGCGATAACGTACGCTACCGGCCGGCTCGCGACCGCTACAAAGTTTTTATCATCGACGAAGCGCATCAGATCACCACCGAGGCTTTCAACGCCTTGCTGAAGACTCTGGAAGAGCCGCCCGAGTGGGTGGTCTTCATCCTCTGCACCACCGAGGTTCACAAGTTCCCAACCACCATCGCGTCGCGCTGCCAGCAGTTCAGCTTCCGATCCGTGGACTTCGCGGAAGTGGTAAACCGCATGGCATACATTTGTCAGCAGGAAGGCATCGAAGCCGACCAGGAAACGCTCGCCGCGCTGGCCCAGGCTGGCGAGGGAAGCGTGCGCGATTCGCTGTCAGCGCTGGACCAGGCGATCGCCTGCTGCGGCGTCAAGCTTGACCCCAACGAGGTGCGCGGATTGCTCGGCATGTTCTCGCTCGATTCGCTGGGGCAGGTGGCTCAGGCTCTGGCCCAGTCGGATTCCAAGCGCATGCTCGACGTGGTCTTGGAGCTTGAGCGCAACGGACGCAATCTCCAGCACTTCTGCCGCGAACTCGCGCGCTACTTCCGCAATCTTCTGGTCTCCAAGGTGGCCGGCCCGAACACGCGCTTGATCGCCGCCTCGCCCCGGGAACAGGAACAGCTGGCAGCCACGGCGGCGGGGTTCTCCGAAGAGGACCTCACGCGCTACATGCAAATCACGCTCGACGTTTTTAAGGATTTGCAGACCTCAATCCAACCCCGCCTGCATCTCGAAATCGGACTGTTGAAGCTGGTTCACGCGGGACGCATGGGTACTGTGGAGGAAGCTTTGGCCGCGCTCGGCGGATCTTCGCCAGCACCTCGTGCCAGCGTTCAACCTGCCAAACCCGTTCCCGCGCCAAAGCCGCAAGCGAGCCTCGCGCCTCCTCCAGTGACAACCGATCCCTGGCGCGACCGGCTGCATGCCAAGCTCCTCGAACTTGGACTCGACCACACCGCCGATAGCGTGGAACACTCTCTGGTCACCGAGGCCAACGGCGAGTTGCAATTTGTCACTGAAGACGAATTGCTGCACATGCATGAGAAGGAACTCGCGAAGGCTGTGCAGCAAGTGGCCGGGCGGCCAATGAAGATCAAGATCACGATTGGGAAGCCCGGTGCCCAATCCGCCCCCACCGCCGCCAAACCGAAAGACGACGTCTCGGAGCGTGCCTTGGCTCATCCCGAGGTGCGCCGGTTTCAGGAGTTATTTCCAGACGCGCAGGTCCGCGCAGTGCGAAACTTGAAGGAATAGCAACCGTATGAAACTACCTGGCAACATGCAGAACATGATGAAGCAGGCCGAGCAAATGCAGCGCAAGATGCAGGACGAGATTGCGCTCATCAAGGTCGATGCGACGGCGGGCGGGGGCATGGTTTCCGTCAAGATGGACGGGAAGAAAAACGTGCTGGCCGTCAAGATAGATCCCGAGGTGGCGGGCGACGTCGAGATGCTGCAAGACATGGTGCTGGCCGCCATCAACGAGGCTGCTAAGAAGGTGGACGAAGAGATTCAGCAGAAGATGGGCGGATTGCTGGGCGGACTCGGACTGCCTCCCGGAATGTTCTAGGCTCCATGCCGGATTTCGCCGAGCCTCTCGCGCGCCTGATTCAGGAGTTTAAGCGGCTGCCGGGCATTGGGCAGAAGTCGGCGCAGCGGCTGGCTTTTCACGTGTTGCGAACATCGCGGGACGATGCTGCGCATCTCGCGCAAGCGCTGCTCGACGTGAAAGACGATCTCGTTCTCTGCGCTCAATGCAACAATATCGCGGACAGTGAACTTTGCAACTTCTGTCGCGATCCCCATCGCGAGCAGACCTCCATCTGCATCGTAGAGGAGCCGCACAATATTCTTCCGATTGAAACGACTCGGCAGTTCCATGGCCTGTATCATGTTCTGCACGGTACCATCTCGCCGCTGCGCGGGATCGGCCCGGATCAGCTCAGGCTCAAGAATCTCTTGGATCGTTTGAAGGTCGGCGATGTGCGCGAGATCATCGTGGCAACCAACCCGACTGTGGAAGGCGAAGCGACGGCGATGTACCTTTCGCGTCTCTTGAAGCCGCTGGAGATTAAGGTAACCCGTATCGCCATGGGCATCCCGGCGGGCAGCGATCTCGAGTTCGCCGATGAACTGACGATGACGAAATCGCTTGAAAACCGGAGGGAACTGTGAGATTCATCGCGGCGCTACTCTTGGCGGGTGCATGTTTCGGTCAGAACGACGAGGCCGCGCAAGCCGCTCGCCATTGGCGACAGGCGCACGAGCGCGCTATCGTCAACGAGTTTATCGGCCTGCTCTCCATCCCGAATCTCGCCTCCGACAACACCAACATTCGACGCAACGCTGCGGCCATCATGGCAGCCCTTGAGCGTAGAGGCGTAAAGACGAAGCTGCTGGAAGTTCCCGGCGCTCCTCCCGCCGTATTCGGCCAGATCGATCGGCCAGGCGCGACCCGCACGGTTGTACTCTACGCCCACTATGACGGCCAGCCGCTCGACCCTAAGGAATGGAAGACGCCACCCTGGGAACCGGTTCTGCGGGACCGTTCGCTCGATCAGGACGGCAAGGTGATCCCCGTGCCGTCGGATGGCAAACCGTTCGATCCGGAATGGCGGATCTACGCGCGGTCGGCCTCGGATGATAAGGCTCCCATCATCAGCGTCACCACGGCTCTCGACGCTCTGCAAGCTGCCCATCTTGGGCTGAAATCAAATATCAAATTTCTCTTTGAAGGGGAGGAAGAGGCTGGCTCGCGTCATCTCGATCAAATCATCGCCGCGAACAAGGAACTTTTAAAAAGCGATGTCTGGTTGATCTGCGACGGTCCGGTGCATCAGAGCCGACGCCAGCAAATCGTGTTTGGCGCGCGCGGAGTCGAGACCCTCGACATCACGGTATATGGCCCGCGTCGCGAACTGCACAGCGGGCACTACGGCAACTGGGCGCCGAATCCCGCCTTCATGCTGGCCAGGCTGCTCGCGTCCATGAAGGATGAGGACGGGCGCGTGCTGGTGGAACATTTCTATGACGGCATCGAGCCGCTGAGCGCGACCGAGAAACGCGCCGTGGCCGAAGCGCCTCCGTTCGACGCAGAGTTAAAACGCGAGCTGTGGCTCGGACGCACGGAGGGTGGCGGAAAGAGTCTGGTGGAGCTATTGAACTACCCGTCGCTGAATATCCGCGGCATGGGGAGCGCCAGAATCGGCGCCCAGGCGAGCAACGTGATCCCTTCCAAGGCGACCGCCACCATCGACATGCGGCTGGTGAAGGGAATCGATCATCTGGAAGCCGCGCGCAGGCTGACCGAGCACATTCGCAAGCAGGGCTACTTCGTCACCGACCACGACCCCGATCCCGAGACGCTGATGTCCCACGCCAAAGTGGCCAGAGTGGGCAGCAGCGAATTCGGCTACAACGCCGAGCGAACGTCCATGGATCTGCCGGTTTCGCGCGACGTGCTGCGGATCGCCGAGAGGGCCAGGGGAACAATCATCAAACTGCCCACCATGGGCGGCAGCGTTCCCCTCTATATGATCTCGGAGATTTTGCACGCGCCTACCATCACGGTGCCAATCGCGAATCACGATAACAACCAGCACAGTTTCAACGAAAATCTTCGCTTGCAGAACCTGTGGGACGGGATCGAACTGATGGCTGCTCTGCTGCATGATTTGTAGAAGCGATTGATACAATGGAGGTTTCCGGAGGGCTATGGCTGTATTGAAACGTCGTGCGTCGGTGGCGGTGAACGTGGGTGGGGTGCATGTCGGCGGGAATTATCCGATCGTGGTTCAGTCGATGACCAACACCGACACTGCCGATGTACTCTCCACAGTCAATCAAGTCATGGACCTGGCGCGCGCCGGATCTGAACTCGTGCGTGTTACCGTCAACACGGACGCAGCAGCGGCGGCGGTTCCGAAAATCGTAGATACACTCGAGAAGTTCGGAGTGAGAGTACCGATAGTCGGCGACTTCCACTACAACGGCCATCTGCTGCTGAAGAAGTATCCCGGCTGCGCGAAGGCGCTGGCAAAGTATCGCATCAATCCGGGAAACGTGAACATCGGCAAGAAGCACGACGACAACTTCCGAACCATGATCGAAGCGGCCATCGAGTATGACAAGCCGGTCCGTATCGGGGTGAATTGGGGCTCGCTCGATCAGGCATTGCTCACCCGCATGATGGACGAAAATTCCAAGCTGCCGGATCCGCTCGACGCCAAGCACGTCACGATGAGAGCGATCGTGGTGAGCGCGATTGAATCCGGGAGAGCGGCGGAGCGCCATGGCCTGAATCGCGACCGAATTATTTTAAGCGCGAAGGTGAGCGGGGTGCAGGATCTCATCGCCGTTTACCGGATGTTAGCGGCCGAGTGCGACTACGCGCTGCATCTTGGGCTGACTGAAGCAGGCCTGGGAGCCAAAGGCATAGTGGCCACCACGGCCGCTTTGTCGGTGCTGCTGCAAGAAGGAATAGGAGATACGATTCGCGCATCGCTCACACCGCTGCCGAATGGCGACAGGACGGAAGAAGTGATCGTCAGCCAGCAAATTCTGCAATCGCTCGAACTGCGAAGTTTCACCCCGCAAGTAACTGCATGCCCCGGCTGCGGCCGGACCACCAGCACATTTTTCCAAGACATGGCGGATCAGATCCAGACCTACTTGCGCGAGCAGATGCCGATCTGGAAAGGCAGGCATGCCGGCGTGGAAGAGATGAAGGTAGCAGTGATGGGGTGCGTGGTGAACGGACCCGGCGAGTCAAAGCATTCCAATATCGGCATCTCACTTCCGGGAACGTTCGAAGAGCCAGTCGCGCCGGTCTACATCGATGGGCGGCTAGCGTTGACGCTACGAGGGGACCGCATTGTGGCGGAGTTCATCGAACTCCTGAATAAATACGTGGAGCGGAAATACGCAGTAGAGCCGGAGCCCGCTCTGGTTTAAATATCCCTAATCCTTCGCAAATGAGATATACTTCTCAAAACCTCGTTTGTGTGCGGCTTGGCCGCTGAAGGAGAACCATGTTTCGTTTGAATGCAATCGCTTCGCTGATACTCTGCGGAGCTTGCGCGGCACTAGCCCAAACCGGCGGCATCCAAGGCACTGTTACCGACTCTGCTGGAGCTAGCGTCCCCAACGCCAAAGTCGTGGCCTTCGACCAGGACAAAAACATCGTCGCCAGGGAAACCACCACTGCAGCCGGCGGCTCGTTTTCACTCTCTCCACTGCTGCCCGGCCACTACACAGTTCGAGTGGAAGCCAAAGGGTTCAAGACATTCGAGAGCAAGGACCTCACACTCGATCAGAACCAAGTGATGAGCCTGGGCGTCCTCTCATTGCAACTCGGACAGCTAAACGAATCGATTTCCGTCGATGCGCAAGTTCCTCTGGTAGAGACCTCCACGTCGCAGAAGTCGTTCGTGATCAGCTCCAAGGAGGTGACCGAAATCCCGCTAAACGGGCGCGACTTCCAGTCGCTGATGCGCACTCTTCCGGGCGTAGTATCGAACGACTCCAGCGACTTCCGGCTAGCCTTTAACAATACGAACTCATTCAACGTGAATGGACAACGTGGCAGCAGCAACAACGTTTTCCTGGACGGCGCGATCAACACCGACGTCGGCGCAAACGATGGCCAGTATACGCAAATCAGTCTGGATGCCGTGGGCGAGTTCAAACTGCAGACCAGCGCGTTCAACGCCGAGTATGGCCGCAATCCCGGCATCATGATCTCGATCAATACCAAGAGCGGAGGCAGCGCGTTCCACGGCACGGCGTACGAATTTCTGCGTAACGACGCATTCGACGCGCGCCGTCCGTTCGACACCACCGGAGCGGTTGCCAAGCTGCGTTACGATCAGTTCGGCGGCAACCTCAGCGGCCCCATTCTGATACCGCATTTTTCAACCGGCGACCACAAGAAGCTATTCTTCTTTTTCAACTTTGAAGGCACGCGCGCCACTCGACCGTTGAACAGCAATACGTTCATCGACATTCCGAGCGCCCAGATTCTGAGCGGAGATTTTCGGCAGCTTTATCGCTTTAACGCCAATGGATCCCAGCAGACCATCTCAGGCAGCAACAACGTGCCGGTGGGAACGGTGTTCCAGCCCGGCTCGATTGTTCGCGATTCGTCCGGACGCGCGATCGGCGGGACGCCTTATCCGAATAATACGATTCCGCAGTCTCAATGGAACCGCAACGCGCCGGCGTTCTTGAAAATGCTGAACTTCGTCAGCCGCGCTGGCGCGAGTCCCACGCCCGGCAGTCCCGAACTAGTGCGCCTTCCATTCTCGCCGACGTATGCCTTTCATAAGAACGCCGAAGTAGCGCGCGTGGACTACACCATCAGCCCTAAGATGAATTTCTTCTTCCGATGGGCGGACGACGCGCAGCAGGAGCAGCAGAACATTGGAATTTTCAACAGCCTGCCTTATCCCATTTATCCTCAATTCCGCAAAAAGCCCGGAGCCAGCTGGTCCTGGAATTTGGTGAACGTCATCTCGCCGAGTGCGACCAACGAATTTATTTTCGCCTACAACCATCTGACGCAGGTGGTGGACGTGGTGCCCGGTACGGACAAAAGCAGCTACGACCGGACCTCGCTTGGCTTTCAGTTCCAGGAACTCTTTCCCGATCAGAATGTTCGAAATCGATTCCCCAGCTATAGTTGCGGAATCGGCTCATGCAACTTCTCGCCGTTCCAAGCCAACTGGCGCAGCGAAGGAAAGACGTATGCTTGGACCGACAACCTCACGTACAATCGCGGCGCGCACACCTTCAAGACAGGCGTTTATTTCAACTGGAACGACAACGGCCAGCAGCCCGGCTGGAGCGATGCGCTCAACGTCAATTTCGGCCCGAACGCCAGCAATCCGAACGACAGCGGAAATCAATTCGCCAATATGCTACTGGGAAACTACACCAGCGTTTCTCAGACCAAGGGCATCTTTTTCGGTGCTTTCCGCTTCTTTTCTACAGAGGCATTTTTGCAGGATAGCTGGAAAGTGAACCGGCGGCTGACGGTTGAATATGGAGTGCGATGGGCGTATGAGGGCCCCACCTATACGCGAGGCAGCTACCTACAGTATTACTTCGACCCGAGCCTCTATGATCGCAGCCAGTCTGTGAGGATCAACACAGCCGCGGGCATTACCAACGGCACTATTATCGCGGGCTCCGGCAACCCTTACAACGGCTTGGTTCAGGAGAATTCCAAGGGCTTGCCGCTGGGCGGCGTCCAGCATCGGTTTAACAATTGGGCTCCCCGTGTGGGCTTCTCTTACGATCCGTTCGGGGATGGCAAGACAGCCATCCGCGCCGGTGCTGGCGTCTTTTACGAACGAATCCAGCAGAATGTTTACAATTTTGGCGGGCTGGGGAACCCTCCGCTGGTATCCACGCCAACTCTATACGGCGGGAATCTCGACGGCCTGTCGTCTTCGCTGGCGTCGAGCGGCACTATCGCGCCGGTATCGGTGAACGCGGTGGACAGAAAGGGACAGATCCCGACGGTTTACTCGTGGTCGTTCGATATTCAGCGCGAATTAGGCGCGAAGACCTCGCTCGATATCGGCTACGTCGGAAATCAGGGCCGTCACTTGCAATACAACCGCGATCTGGGACAGTTGCCGTTGAATACGACAACCACGCCGGGGACTACCATTCTGAGCAGCGTCAATTTTACGAACAACGCGATCCGCCCGTTCCCTGGCTTCACGGGCGTGAACTTTACCGAGTTCGGCGCGACCAGCAACTATAATGCGCTTCAAACTCGGCTTTCGCGCCGCTTCGCCGCGCACCTGACGGCGAACGTATCCTACACATGGTCAAAGGCGATGGATGAGGTGGACGCAGACGGGAATGCCATCGGCTATTTTCTTGATCGTCGGCGGGACTACGCACGCGCTGGTTTTGACCGGACGCATGTCTTCAACGTGGATTATGTTTACGAACTGCCAACGTTTGCAAAGCAGAACGGGTTCCTGAAGGCGGTTGTCAATGGATGGCAGCTTGCCGGTATTACTCGCTTCTGGTCGGGCGCGCCGATCAATGTCACCGCCAACGGCGATCCTGGTACTCTGGGCGGCGGCCAGCGGGCGGATTATATAGGCGGACAAATTTATCCCGACAGTCCGAACCGGCTCAATTTCTTCAACCCGCTGGTATTCGCGCGTCCTGCGAACGGGAATCTCGGCAACTTGGGTAGGAACGCGCTCACCGGACCTGGGATTAACAACTGGGACATCTCCGCCTATAAGACAACGCACATCACCGAACGCGTAATGGCGCAGCTTCGCGTGGAGACGTTCAACACGTTCAACCACACTCAGTGGGCCAGCGTGAACGGGGGGATCAGCGTGCCGAACCCCGGTACCGCGGTGACGGTATCGACGCAAGGCGGCACTGGCCAGGTTTCGAACACGAGAGATCCTCGCAGCATTCAACTTGCTCTTAAGATTCTGTTTTAGCGTCGCGCTAGTCCTCTGGTTCCGCCTCGGCGTTTGCGGTGCGGATTCGGCGCAGGCTGTGTTCGAGAAGGCGGCAGCCGCGCTCTCCGGGCGGGATTATGCGGAGGCCGAACGAGGGTTTCTCGCAGTGCTGAAAGTCGAGCCGGGCAACGTCGCGGCCCTAGGCAATCTGGGCGTTGTCTACTCGCGTACGGAACGTCAGGCGCAGGCTATCGAAGTTTACCGGCGCGCTCTGCGCATCGCTCCCACAGACAAAGGCCTGATAACGAATCTCGGCATCGCTTACGTGAAGCAGGAGCAGTTCGCCCTGGCCCTCCCCATCTTCGAAAGACTTGCTAGCGATCCCGCTAACCTGCAGGCCCGCGAGTTGCTCGCTACCTGCCGTTTGGCATTGGGCAAAGTGGCATCCGCCGTAGCTATTCTGGAGCCGCTGCGCGCCTCCGATCCGGCGAATACGGGCGTATTATATATGCTCGGCGTAGCTTACGCGAAGTTGAAGCGTACCGACGAAGCCCACGAAGCATTCGCTCGAATGATGCAAGCGGTCAAACCCGCTCAAGCAAATTTCCTGATGGGAAAGGCCAGCTATGAAACGGGCAACTTCGAGCAAGCCGCGCAGTATTTTCGGCAGACTCTCAAGGACGACCCCGAGTCCGGGGATGCGCATCGGGAACTAGGCAAGACTTTGATTAGCCTGCGCGATAACGACAATGCCGAAAGAGAATTGCTCCAGGCCGGTTCGGACGATGCGGAGGCAGTCTATTTCTTGGGCGGTCTGGTGGCCCAATCGGGCCGAAAGGAGGCGATCCCGATCCTGACAAAGGCGCGCGACTTGAGCCCGGAAGCTTGGGGTCCGCTCTATTATCTTGGCCGTGTTTACTTGGACCTCGGAGAGGCAAATAAAGCGCTCCCGGTTCTGGAGCATGCAGCCCGGTTGAAACCTGACGAGGCTGCCATCCAATACCAGCTGGGCCGGGCTCTGCAAAAAACAGGAAGACCAGCTGATGCGAGTGCCGCCTTTGCGCGAGTGAAGGAGTTGAAAGCGAAGTCGCTCAAGAGCGAGATCGACGTGCTGAGTTCCGGGCGAGAACCATAGAAGCTGTTACACCACTTGGTTCTTCCACGTTCCCCGTCGGAACCAAAATATGCCCAGCACTGCCAGCAGAGAATCTGCCGCGACAATGGCCAGGAACACGCCTTTCGGGCCCAAACCGGACGTGATTGCCAGGAAGTACGCGAGCGGAATCTGGCAGAACCAAAAACAGATCAGATTCAGAATAGTAGGGGTGATCGTGTCGCCGGCCCCGTTGAATGCCTGGCTGACTACCATTCCGTAGGCATACGAAATATAACCATAGCTGAGATAACGGAGACCGGTTACCGCCAGCGGAAAGACCGACGCATCGGGGTGAAATAATCCGATGATGGGCTCGGCAAAGGTAATAAACACCAAGCCCACCGCACCGAGAAAAAGCATGTTGTAGAAGCCGGTGCGCCATACCGATTTCTCGGCGCGGTCAGGCCGACCAGCACCGAGATTTTGTCCAACCAAAGTCGCCGCTGCATTGCACATGCCCCACGACGGAAGGATGGCGAAGATGATGATGCGAATCGCGAGAGTATTGGCCGCCACGGCGGCGGTCCCAAATGTCGAGATAATGCGCACGACTCCGATCCAGCTCGTCATCTGGATCATGTATTGAACCATCGCGCCTACTGAGAGCCGGAGTACGCGGATGATGATCCCGACGTCGATGCGCACGTCACTCCAGCGAATCCTAATCCGGCTGCGGCCCGAACTGAGAATCCAAAGCTGGTACAGCACGCCAATGCCCCGCCCGATCGTGGTGCCTACGGCCGAGCCCACGACACCGAGCCGAGGGAAGGGACCCAAGCCGAAAATCAGGAACGGGTTGAGCACGATGTTTACTGCATTGGCGATCCATAGACTGCGCATCGCAACGGATGCGTCACCCGCTCCGCGAAAGACCGCATTGATCAGGAAGAGCTGAAAGATGGTCACGCTCCCGCCGAGGATGATGCGGGCGTACCCGGAGCCTGACTCGATCACGGCAGCCGAGGCCCCCATCGCGCTCAGGAGGTTCGGCGCAAAGACGAAACCAAGCACGCCGGTGATCGTGGAAACAATCACGCCGATGCCGATGGCTTGCACTGCCACCACCGCCGCCGCTTTCTCATCCTTTTCGCCGATGCGCCGGGCCACCATGGCTGTGGCGCCCATGCTCAGGCCAAGAGCGATCGCGAAGAGCACGGTGAGTCCTCCGGTCTCGGTCAAGCCCACGGTTGTAATCGCATCGGAGCCCAGGCGCGCGACCCAAAATACGTCGACGATGCCGAACAGGGATTCCATGCACATCTCAAGCACCATGGGCACGGCCAGCAGGATGATGGCGCGCTCAATGGGGATGCTGGTGAAGTCCTGGTGCGAGCCAAGCACCGCCTCCCGCAAGGATCGCCACAGGCCGGATTGTGGCGCGGGCGTAGCTAGCGAATCGGGCATCGGTCTTTCCAGTGTATGCCGGGTCAAGCGTGATCCGCGATAATGGAGGCAGTTCATGATTCCCGAACATATACAGGAAGGCCTGACATTCGACGATGTTTTGCTGCAACCGGCTCGCAGCGCGGTGGTGCCCGCGGAGGCGGACACGCGCACAAATCTGACGCGGTCCATAGCTCTGAACATTCCCATCGTGAGTTCCGCTATGGATACCGTGACCGAATCTCACCTGGCTATCGCGCTGGCGCAACAGGGTGGAATCGGATTCATACATCGCAACATGGCGGTGGATCGCCAGGCCGAAGAAGTGGATCGGGTGAAGCGCAGTGAGAGCGGCATGATCGTGGATCCGATCACCATCCATCCGGACAAGCGTATCTCCGATGCGCTCGAACTGATGAAGCGATACCGGATTTCCGGCGTTCCGGTTACACGAGACGGAAAGCTAGTTGGCATTCTCACGAACCGCGATCTGCGTTTCGAGACGCGCTTCGACCTGCCTATCTCGCAGGTGATGACCAAAGACAATCTGATCACGGTGGCGGTGGGCACAACGCTGGAAGAAGCGGAACAGATCCTGCACAGGCACCGCATCGAGAAATTGCTGGTGGTTGACGATCAGTATGTTCTTAAGGGACTCATCACCGTAAAAGACATTCAGAAGAAGCTGAAGTATCCGAACGCGGCGAAGGACTCCCAGGGCCGTCTGCGAGTGGGCGCGGCTA
The DNA here is from genome assembly GCA_038225555.1 of Bryobacterales bacterium. Taxonomy (GTDB): domain Bacteria; phylum Acidobacteriota; class Terriglobia; order Bryobacterales; family Bryobacteraceae; genus JANXQZ01. Next base: position 103,133 of record JBBRRB010000008.1, on the reverse strand, counting down.
TTGGCTCTTCGGGCGATTACTTGGAGCGCGCGCAGGAACTGGTCCGCGTGAATGTGGACGTGCTCGTGGTCGACTCTGCACATGGTCACAATGAACGCGTGATGGCGGCGGTGTCGGAGATTAAGAAGCGGCTGCCCGGCGTGCAATTGATCGCGGGCAACGTGGCTACGTATGAGGGTGCGCGGGACCTCATCGAGCTAGGCGCTGATGGAGTGAAGGCGGGGATTGGCCCCGGCTCGATTTGCACTACGCGCGTGGTCAGCGGAGCGGGCGTTCCCCAAGTGACGGCCATTGCGGATTGCTCGCGAGCCACTCGAGAAGCGGGCGTGCCGCTCATCTCGGACGGCGGGATTAAGTTCTCCGGGGATGTAACGAAGGCGATTGCTGCGGGGGCGGATTCGGTCATGATCGGCAGTCTGCTGGCTGGAACTGAGGAGAGTCCGGGGGAGACGATCCTGTACCAAGGGCGCACATTCAAGAGCTATCGCGGCATGGGGTCGCTCGGTGCGATGGCGCAAGGCGGTTCGGAGCGGTATTCGCAGGAGGCCAGCGGAAAATTAGTGCCGGAGGGCATTGAGGGCCGGGTGCCGTATAAAGGTCCGCTGTCCGAGCTGGTGTATCAGTTAGTGGGCGGCCTGCGGGCGGGCATGGGCTATTGCGGATCGGCGAATATTAAGGAATTGCAGGAGAACGCGAAATTTCTACGGGTTACGTCGGCAGGATTGCGAGAGAGCCACGTTCACGACGTGATCATTACGAAGGAAGCTCCTAACTATCGTCTTGAGTAGCAGAAGAACGGAGCAGGGGTACGCGCCCCCTGCTCCATCGACGCTTAGTAACGATAGTGTTCCGGCTTGTAAGGACCGTCCAGAGCCACGCCCAGATAGGCGGCCTGCTTCTCGCTCAGGGTGGTCAGCTTCACGCCGATTTTCTCGAGGTGCAGCCGGGCGACCTCCTCATCCAGTTTCTTGGGCAAGGTGTACACGCCAATCGCGTACGTGTCCTTGTTGTGCCAAAGATCGATCTGAGCCAGCGTCTGATTGGCGAAGCTGTTGCTCATCACGAAGCTCGGGTGGCCCGTCGCGCAGCCCAGGTTCACCAAGCGGCCTTCGGCCAACATGAAAATGTTGTGGCCGTCCGGGAAGGTGTACATATCCACCTGGGGCTTGATGTTGGTGCGTTTCACGCCCTCGCCCTTGTTCAGCCGATCCACCTGAATTTCGTTATCGAAGTGGCCGATGTTGCACACGATGGCCTGATCCTTCATGTGGCGCATGTGGTCAAACGTGATGATATCGACGTTTCCAGTGCAGGTGACGTAAATATCGCCGCGACCCAGCGTCTCTTCGATCGTAGTTACCTCGAAGCCTTCCATGGCCGCTTGCAGCGCATTGATCGGATCGATTTCGGTGACGATAACGCGAGCACCCATCCCGCGCACCGAATGTGCCGAACCCTTGCCGACGTCGCCATAGCCGCAGATGACGGCCACCTTGCCTGCAACCATCACGTCGGTGGCGCGTTTGATTCCGTCTGCTAGGGATTCGCGGCAGCCGTAGAGGTTATCGAACTTGGATTTGGTAACCGAATCATTCACATTGATTGCGGGAATCAGCAGTTTGCCCTGCTCGTGCATCTTGTAGAGGCGGTGTACTCCGGTGGTGGTCTCCTCCGACACGCCCCGCCATTGCTTGGCAACGTTGTGCCAGAGAGTGGGGGTCTCGGAGTGGACCCGCTTCAGGAGGTCCTTGATCACCTTTTCTTCGTGGCTTTCCGAAGGGGTGTTCACCCATCCATCGCCATCTTCGAGTTCGACGCCTTTGTGGATCAGCAGCGTGACGTCGCCGCCGTCATCCACCACGAGCTGCGGTCCCTTGCCGCCGGGGTGGTTGACGGCCTTCAGGGTGCATTCCCAATATTCCTCGAGCGACTCGCCCTTCCAGGCGAAGACGGGAACGCCGGCTGCGGCGATGGCGGCGGCAGCATGGTCCTGAGTGGAGAAGATGTTGCAGCTCGCCCAGCGGACATCCGCCCCAAGATCTACCAAGGTCTCGATCAGCACGGCCGTTTGAATGGTCATGTGCAAGGAGCCTGTGATGCGCACGCCCGCGAGCGGCTTGCTTTGCGCATGCTTGCGCCGGATGGACATGAGGCCGGGCATCTCGTGCTCGGCGATAGAGATTTCTTTGCGGCCGAAGTCGGCGAGCGACAGGTCGGCAACTTTATAGTCGGTTGCGATTGGGTTCAGGGTTGCAGTGCTCATAAGTTCTCTGTCAATATGATATCAACAAATCTTGATATGTCGATATTAAAATCATTACGCCTGCTCGCCGATCCAAACCGGCTGCGAATTCTCCTGTTGCTGGAGCGCGAGGAGTTGTCGGTGGCGGAGCTTCAGGAGATCCTGGCGCTTGGTCAAAGTACTCTATCGACACAATTGGCTCAACTCAAGAGTGCAAATTTGGTGGAAGATCGCCGTAATGCAAAGAACATGCTCTACCGATTGAAAGAGCAGTCGGGTGGTGACGCCGACGCGTTTGGGCACTTGCTGGCCGTCTTGCGTCAGGGCGCGGCGGAGATTCCCGAAGCCGCGCACGATTCTTCCGCGCTGGAACTCGTTCTGCACAAGCGGCAGGACCGGATGCGGGCGTATTTCGACGAGCTGGCGGGGAAGTTCGGACGTGAATACGTTCCAGGGCGCTCCTGGAAAGGGGTTGCGGAGATGCTGTTGCAGCTTATTCCCCCCATGGTGGTGGCCGACCTCGGCGCGGGCGAGGGGACGCTGTCGCAACTCCTGGCGAGGCGCGCACGCGAAGTAATTGCGGTGGATAACGCGGACAAGATGGTGGAGTTCGGCTCCAAGCTGGCACGGGAGCACGGGCTCTCGAATTTGCACTACGAGAAAGGAGATCTGGAAGCTCTGCCGATCGGGGACGGGATGGTGGATCTGGCAATTTTTAGCCAGTCGCTGCATCATGCTCAGCATCCGGTGCGGGCCGCGGCCGAGGCGTATCGAATTTTGAAGCCGGGCGGGCGCGTGGTGGTGCTGGATCTGATCAAGCATCACTTTGAGGAAGCGCGGGAGATGTACGCGGATCTGTGGCTGGGGTTTTCCGAGGTTGAGGTGAAGGGGTACCTGCAGAAGGCGGGGTTCGACGCAATTCAAACCTCGGTGGTGCATCGGGAGCAGGACGCGCCTTTTTTTGAAACGATGCTGGCAGTGGGAGACAAGCCATGAGTCTGTGATTAGCGGCGCTGACTTTCAGCGGCGGCCGCGGACCGGCGAGCCATATGCCTTGGTTGAGCGCGATTTCGAGGCCGCGGATGCAGCGGAGGTCCCTAATCTCGGCTAAATGGAGTGAGAGTAGCTCGTCGAATTCGATTTGCTCTTCAGGGTTGGCGACGATCACGTCCTTGGCGCAGAGGCCATGAGTGCGCGCGTTGGCCGAGGCTCGAGCTTTACCCTCGGGCGTTTTGGGCCCAGTGCTGTGCTGGGCATTTTGGGCGTTGGCCTGATTGGCAGCTGAGGAATGCATGTGTTTGCTCCTTGAATTCGGCGTGTAGCCGACTCGACGATATCAGAGAAGATGGGAACTGCAGGGTTGGATTTATGGAACTTGTTGAGAACGCTGAAGATGGAAATGACCGATTCCTGCCACTCCAAGAACCGTGTTGAAGGCCCACTGCGTTCAGTGTAATTATTGAACGGAGGGCGCATGGCGGACGTATGACAAAATTGATGACTATGATTATGGGACGTTCATTTTTAGTTGTTTTCAGTTTCGCCGCGCTGGTGGGGTGCAACCTCGAGCATGGAGCGGCTACGGGACCCACTGAGCATGAGACGAAAACCATTGAGATGGACAAGTCAGAGTTAGCACGCGTTCACGTGAAGATGGGCGCGGGCGAACTGAAAGTCCGAGGAGGGTCGCCCAACCTGTTGGATGCAGATTTCACCTACAACGTGCCCAGTTGGAAACCTGAGGTTAAGTACGAGTTTGCCAGCTTCCGCAGCCGCCTGGACATCGAGCAACCAAGCGGCAAGAGCATTTCAGGCGACCATCGCTACGAATGGGACCTTCGTCTGAACGACACAAAACCTCTGAGCATCGATATGGAATTCGGCGCTGGCAAGGCTAATCTCGCATTGGGCAGCCTGAACTTGAGGGATATCTCCGTAAATATGGGAGTGGGGGAGTTGGAAATGGATCTGCGGGGTCAGCCCAAGCGCGATTACGATGTGCGCGTTCATGGGGGGATCGGTCAGGTGACCATTGAGCTTCCTAAGAACGTGGGGATTGTGGCGGATGCCAAAGGCGGGATTGGATCGGTAGAGGCACACGGGCTTCGCAAGCAAGGCGAGCGGTATGTGAATGATGCGTTTGAGAACAACTCGAAAGTGACGATTCGGTTGGAGGTTAAGGGGGGAATTGGCCAAATTGTGCTGAACGCAGAGTAGGAGTTTGCGGAACGGCATCTTTGAGGCGCAAACTGCAGAACGTTCGCGCTGAATGCTTTAGTCGGGCAGGAGTTGGGTGAGTTGTCGGGCACGGTTTTTGGGATCTCCTAAAAAGAACTCATCCGGCGTTCTCCAGTGGGATGAGCTGAAAACCGAGAGCGTGGGCTTTGGCTCGTAGTTTGTTTTCCTGACGCTTCGCGTACAGAGTTGGTCTGCAGCAGCGGCTGCGCTGCCATTCGCAACGATGTCGCCGCGCGATTCCGGTTCGGATGCCGGGAATTTTCGCCAGGTCCACGCTGAAGACACGGTTGAGTTCAGTTAGCAACCTGGCGTCAGCGGAGACGGCCTTGCGTTTGGATTCTGGCGCCAGTTTGTCAGTGCTGGAACGCATTGGCGTGGCCGGGGGCTGGAAATCATCAAGGGCGCGGCGGATCTCGCGGTCGCAATCGTCAATCAGTTGCTGATAGTTACGATAGGCCACCAGAGACTGTCGCAACGTGAACAGGTGCTCGGTCCGGTAATCGCCCGCCAGCGACTTCGCGATTACTTCTTCGCTCGCTTTGATGCGGTCGTGACGAAGTTTGGCCAGAGTCGATGGATTGCGCTCACCGCCGAGAATGGCGTCGATGATGGCCAGTCCGGTCAGACCGGTGATGCTGAACACCGCCCGATTCCGCTCGCCGCTCGGCCGCAGCGACCGAAAATCGCCGTCGATGAGAGCGTAAAATAAGCAACGTGAGCTTGACTAGCGTTCCGCTTCCGAAGCGCCTGATTCTCGCAGCGGCGGCCCTGTGCCTGGCTGCTTGCAGCCCGTCCCAACCGCAGGAAATTCCTGAATACTTCTACGATGTCGTGCACACTTATCCGCACGACCCCGCCGCATTCACCGAAGGGCTTTTCTACCTCGACGGGTTCCTCTATGAAAGCACTGGCCTCGAAGGGCAATCCTCGATCCGCAAAGTGCGCCTGGAGACAGGCGAGATCGTCCAAAAGCACGAAATCCCCGGGCAGTTCTTCGGCGAAGGAATCATCAACTGGAAAGATCGCCTGATCGAACTAACCTATAAAACGCAGGTCGGATTTGTCTACGATCTCGCGGGCCTGGGTTTGCAGCGCCAGTTTGAGTATCAAGGCGAGGGCTGGGCGCTGACTCAAGATGGCAAGCGCATCATCATGAGCGACGGCACGCCCGAACTGCGCTTTTGGGATCCCGAAACTTTGAAGGAACTGGGACGCATTACCGTCACCGAAGAAGGAATTCCGGTAAAGAACGTAAATGAATTGGAGTGGATTAAAGGGGAAATATATGCGAATATCTGGACGACGAATCGCATCGCCCGCATAGACCCCGCCAGCGGCAAAGTAACCGCCTGGATAGACCTCACCGGGCTTCTGGCCGACAAGGATCGAGTGGAAGGCCAGACTGACGTTCTCAACGGCATCGCGTACGATGCGAAGAGCGACCGGATCTTCGTCACGGGGAAACGGTGGCCTAAACTCTTCGAGATTCGATTAATTAAGAAGACTTGACGCCCATTGCGTTAAAGTAGGAGGAAGTTGCAGACCTACGATCTTATCGTTATCGGTTCCGGTCCCGCCGGCCAGCGCGCGGCGATCCAGGGAGCTAAATCAGGCAAGCGCGTAGCCGTGATCGAACGGCGTGAGGTAGTGGGCGGTGCTTGCATCAACACCGGCACCATTCCCAGCAAGACCATCCGCGAAGCTGTCCTTCATCTTTCCGGCTATCTCTATCAGAACGTCTACGGCATCAATTACAGAGTGAAAGAACGGATCACCATGGCTGACCTCGCCTTCCGCGTTCAGCATGTGATCAAGACCGAAATCGACGTCACGCAGGCGCAGCTCTCGCGCAACAATGTCGACCTGCTGACGGGCCTAGCCTCTTTCGCGGACCCCCACACAATCACCGTGGAAAATGTTCGCGGAAAGCTGGATTATCACGCCGAGATCATCATCATCGCTACTGGAACCAAGCCAGCGACGTCGCCCAGAATTCACATCAACGACAAGAACATCATCAACAGCGACATGATCCTGCAGATGCCGGAGATCCCGAAGACGCTGATCGTCGTGGGCGGCGGGGTCATCGGGGTGGAGTACACCTGCATATTTGCGACGCTGGGCGTGCGTGTCATCCTGATCGAGAAACGGCCGCGGCTGCTCGAGTTTGCCGACTCCGAGATGGTCGAAGCGCTCTCGTATCACTTGCGCGATCATCGCGTCACCATGCGTTTGGGCGAAGAAGTATCCACGGTGGAAGAAGCAGGCGAAGGGAACGTGGTTGCTTTTCTTGAGAGCAAGAAGAGAATCTCGGGGGACGCACTGCTTTACGCAGTAGGGCGGCAAGGAAACGTAGATGAGATGAATCTCGCCGCGGCAGGAATTGAGGCCGATAATCGCGGGCGAATTCCAGTGGACGCGGAGTACCGGACCAAGCAGCCCCACATCTTTGCAGTTGGCGACGTGATCGGTTTTCCGAGTCTCGCATCGGTCTCGATGGAGCAGGGCCGAATTGCGGCTGCTGCTGCCTTTGGCAAGACCATACATTCGAATCCCGAGCTGTACCCGTATGGGATCTACACCATTCCCGAGATCTCCTTTATCGGCAAAACGGAAGAGCAACTCACGGATGAGGACGTGCCCTACGAGGTGGGAGTGGCCTTCTATCGCGAGATCGCGCGGGGCCAGATCCGCGGGGATACTACTGGCCGCCTGAAGCTGATTTTTCACCGGGAAACGAAGCAGATTCTGGGTGTGCACATCATTGGCGAAGGCGCTGCCGAACTGCTCCACATCGGGCAGGCGGTAATGATTCTGGGCGGCACCGTCGAGTATTTCGTGGACACGGTATTCAACTACCCAACGCTTGCGGAATGCTACAAGGCGGCGGCCTTTAATGGTTTAAATAAGTTGTCCAAGTTTTGACAAGCGGGGTGCGACCCTCGCGGGAGAGCTACATGCGGCGGACAATCGGAGTGACCACGGCGGAACACGTGGTTGTGGGCGTGGTGGAGGACAGGAAGCTGGTGGGTTCGCTCAGGCTGTTTCCAGAAGAGAGCTCGTCCGAAACATTCATGGGCGCGCCCTCCGATGTGATCACTAAAACCATCTGCCAGGAGATCCTGGCTGCGGCGAAAGGCACCAAGATCGAGGCCATCGGCGTCGGATTTCCGGGAATTATTCGGAACGGCATCATCGAGGAATCGCCCAACCTTCAGCAGTTGAAAGGCTGCCACATTCAGGAGACGCTGAGCGCAGCGTTGCGATCGGCGGGGCTCGATTGTCCGGTTTCGCTCTACAACGATGCCGATATCGTGGCAGCCGGACTGGCGGCTACGCGGGGCCAGTTGGATCGCGTGATCCGAGTTTGGACGTTGAGCAATGGCATCGGCTTTGGAAGATATCCGTTCGCCGAGGGCATTTGGGAAGGCGGACACATGGTTGTTTCGCTTGACCCGACGGAAAAATTTTGCGGCTGCGGCGGACGCGGCCACCTGGAAGGCTTCATGGGCCATCGCGCCATGCGGCTCCGGTTTCTCGACATGGAACCGGATGAGATTTTCGAAAACGCCGAGGACGGCGATCAGCGCTGTCTCGATTTCGTGCGTCTCTGGCATCGCGCCTTGGCGGCGGCAACCGCCAATTCGATTCACATGGACGGCCCGGGAAAGTTTTTCATTGCGGGACACAATGCGAAACATCTGGATCTGCCGCTGCTGAACCAGTATTTGCATGAAATGGTGAAGATGAGCCCGCTGCAGGGCTACGTGTTCGAGATCGTGCCCGGGGGCGACGAGATCGCCGTAATCGGTGCAGCAGTGAATGCGGAGCTGGCCGCTTTCCCCGCGTAAGAATGTCTGCCATCCAGTTTGACGTTTTGATCATAGGCGGGGGGCAAGCCGGCATTCCGCTGGCCTGGGCCCTGGCCAAAGCCGGACGGACCGTTGCCTTGGCTGAACAGAAGTACCTGGGCGGATCGTGCGTCAACTTTGGATGCACGCCGACCAAGGCCGCGATCGCGTCGGCTCGCGTTGCGCATCTGGCGCGGCGCGGGAAAGAGTTCGGCCTGCGAATTCCAACGGTGGAAGTCGATTTTCCAGCCGTGATCGAACGGGCACGGGGAGTGGCGCTCGAATCTCGTCATAGTTTGGACAAAGGACTCGAAGGATCGCAGAATCCCAGACTCTTCCGGGCCCATGCGCAACTGGCCGGACGCGGCGGCGAGGGATTCCGCGTAGAGTTGGGCGACCAGGAGATCACCGCTGCACAAGTAGTGCTGAACACCGGCACTCGCAGCCAGATCCCAGCGATTTCAGGCCTGGAGCGGACTCCATACCTCACGTCGGAGAACTGGCTGGACAACACCCAGTTGCCCGAGCACCTGGCGATCATTGGCGGCGGATACATCGGTCTTGAGATGGGGCAGTTCTACCGGCGCATGGGCAGCCGAGTGTCCATCTGGCACCAGGGTCCGCACGTGGTAGAGCATGAAGACGAGCATGTATCCGACGCTCTGCAGACATTCCTCGAAGCCGAGGGGATCGAGTTTCACCTGCACGCGAAGATTGAATCGGTGGAACAGTTGCATGCTTCTCACATCTTTGTTGCTGTAGGCCGCCACCCCAATAGCGACGACTTGGGACTTGAGACTGTGGGGGTGGAGCCCGATCCACGCGGCTATGTGAAGATCGACCAGCGGCTCGCAACCAATGTGGAAGGCATCTGGGCTGCCGGCGATATTCGGGGCGGCCCGCTGTTCACGCATACTTCCTGGGATGACTTCAGAGTTTTGAAGTCGCAAATGATCGGAGACAGAACGCGGACTACGGACCGCATCGTGCCCTATGCCGTGTTCACCGATCCGGAATTAGGCCGCGTTGGATTCACTCAGCGGGAAGCGAAAGAGCACGGCCTTAAATTCTCATTGAAGCGCTTTGAGATGAACAGGAACGGAAAGGCTCGCGAGTTAGGCGAGCCTGAAGGCTTCATTGAGGTACTGCTGGAAGACGGAACGGAACGGATTCTAGGCGCGGCGGTGCTAGCGTGCGACGGCGCGGAACTCGTCCACATTTATGTGGACATGATGAATGCCGGCGCGAGCGCTCAGGTGATCCGGGATGCCGTGCATATTCACCCTACGCTGGCCGAAGCGGTGCAGAGCGCGGTTTCGTCTTAGAACGCCAGTTTCTCGATAGCCGCATTCAAGCTGCTCTCAAGCCCAGCCTTCTTCTTCCGAAACTCGCTGGCCGCATCCCTAAGCGCAGCGAGCCTGGTCTCCTGATCCGCAAGCTGGCGCGAATATTTCTGCACTTGCTCCTGCTGCCCGCTCACGTTGTTCAGGCTGGCGATATTCTGCCGAATGCGATCCTGGTCGTGAATCACCTCGTTCATGTCGGCCTCGGTTTGATGGAGCCGCTGATCGTTATCGGCGATCTGCCGCTTCACATCGGCGATCTCCTGAAATTGCCGGTGAGCTGACTGGGGCAGCGCCTTGTTCTGAATGAAAGCCCCCAAAGCGTCTTGAGTCATTCCGATTACGGAAATGGTGCTGTCGTAAACGCGCTCCTCGGACACCGGGAATTTTTCAACTGCGGAAGGCTGCAGCTTCAATTCGAATCGGTAAGCGTTCGCGGTAGTTTCCGCCGGCTTCTCGCTCAACAGCGTGAATCCGGGTCTTTGGGCATGCTCGATGATGAGAGTTTTCGCTTTAGCGTCGACGTTGCGGATGGTGTAAGTTCTCGTCTCCTGCATCGCGATGCGCGTGGTTACGATTCCGCGGTTCGCATGAATCTCGCGCACGAGTTCGCGCGTGGAATCGAACTTTGTGGTGATGCGCGTTCCTAAATCCACGGCATAGCTAATCAGGCGCTTATCGCTCGGACGCAACGTTTCCATCAAAGCTTCGCCAGAGTAATTGCCCGAGTCGAAAATGGTAAGCGGCCCGCCGTCCAGAGTCTTGCCAGTCGAATTGGTGAGTTCGGCCGCGCTCATCGGGTTCTGGCCGTAGCTCTCCGAATAGATCAGCAGCTTGCGCGCACCCAACTTCTGCTGCACAAAGGGCAACATGGCGGATTCGTTCTTCTTTACCGTGATCGGCGGCGCGAAGCTGTATTCGAAGAGATCGCCCAGGTCGCGACCTTCGGCGGTGGCCGCGATGGAGCTCTGGAGCTTCATGCTGGTCTCCGGGAACCCGGCGATTCCGCCGATAACCCCACCCTGCCCCGCCATCGCCATCTTGCGCATTGGAGCGGGCGAGGCAGCGACGGGGGCTTGCTGCAAGCGCGCAAATTGGTCCATACCACCTTCGTGCAGCACGGGTCCCTGCGCCCGATCTTCGGGGAGGTCCACCGTGGGCCGCTGCAGGAACTTCGGCTCATACAGTCTGCTGATGAACGAGACGGGCCGTCCCGACACTACCGATAGCTTGATATTCGTCCAGTCCTCGCCAGTTAAGTTGTCGACGATGGCCCAACCTTCCAGCGTGGGCTGCCCTTGATCTCCGAAAATCAGGCGGTAACTCGATTTCCAGACTGGGGTGGGCGACATATAGCTGGCGATGATCTGCCGGCCCATCGCATCCGACGAGTCGATATACACGCTGCGCTTGTCCTTGGATCTGGACTGATTCACCGCGCCTAGATAGTCGCGCAATTGCGCTTGCAGCTTGGGATCGGAGAAGCGGATGGAAGAAGCAGCAGCCAAGTCGAACGTGCGGAGTTCGCCCGTGTCCAGCAGTAGCACCGCCTGCTCACGCTCAGGCGCTTTGTCGCTGGCCGCGACCATTCTTCCGCTGACCACGGCGCCGCTCACCGTCTCGGTGCCGTACTTGAGTTCCACTCGCGTGCCCTTCACCTGATCCAGAAATGCGCTCAGCGATTGGTGGCCCTCAACCTGAAACGGGAATTCGGCGAGCTTGCCTGCCAGCGGTTCGCTCGAATCGTAGCGCAGTCCGGAAATCTTGGTCCCGCTCTTGTCCTCGATCGTTAGGGATTTGAGCACGTCGTCCATCTCCGACGCCTTGAAGTCGAGCCGCGCCGATTCGCCTGGCCGCAGTTCACCGGCTCTGGCAAAGTAGCCAACGCCGCTTTTATAGAGCACAACTTGCCGGATGGGGATGTCAGCCGCCATGGCTGTCGCCATTATCGCAGCTAGAGAAGTGAAATAACGTTGCATTTGGTCCTCGCTTGTGAATATGCCGCGGCAGATGATTCCCTTGCTCTCAATGATGACGCGTTTTCGCGATCATCGGTTGAAGCTGTAACCTGAGAGAGGCTTGGGCGTCCAACGTTCATGGAATTTCCGAATTTTCGGGTTGTCCGCCGAACGCAGGATGACCTGCAAATCCTGGAACCTTCAGGACGCGTCACGCTTGGCCAGAGCGCTCGAGAATTGAAGCAATGCTTCGATCAAATTGCAACGGAAGGCCACCGTAGTCTGGTCGTGAACATGTCAAATGTAGCTTACGTGGATAGCGCTGGCCTTGGCACTTTGATGACAGGTCTTAATTCGATGCGTAAAGGCGGCGGAAATCTCGTGCTTTCCAACTTGCAGCCGCGCGTTGCGCAACTTTTGGAGCTCACCAACCTCACCGGCGTGCTTGCGGCCTTCCCTACCGAAGAAGCGGCCGTGGAGAATCTTAAGCTATCTAAGAGTGGGCCACTTTAGCTGCGAGGAATCGGCGGGCTTGTACTGAATGCGCGGCCTTCGACGAGGAGGCTTGGCCGCTTCCACGGCTGACTTGGCAGAAGAGTACGTGCACAGATCTGCGCTAGTCACCGTATAAGAGGAGAACTGCACGGCATTCTCTTCCTGCGAAAGACCGCCGGCCAAAATTTCAAGGCAGAGAGCCGGGCAATCCTGAAATCGGATATTGTATTTTGCCAGCAGCGCCATGTCGGCGCAGAGGCTGAAGTCCAAGTGCGTGCTCTTACTGGTGATTCGATCCCTCGGAATCACCCCTTGGAACCGGTAACGCCTGCTATTGGCTTCTTGAACGAAACCTAAATATAAGAGCTGCATTTTTAGCCGCACCTTCGGGCGGCAAGTTCAGGCAGATTTGGCCAACATAACTTTTCGTGCGGCTCGCATCTTTTCCCTGCGAACTCTCGTGCGCCGTTTCGCGCGATCATGGCGGGCGCGGTCCCCGTTGCGATGTGACATTGTCTTACTAGGGTAGCAGCTTTCCAAGTTACTCGTGAGGTACCTGGCTCGGGTGAGCTATAGCGTCTCCAGGACCAGGTGCTCACGATGGCCGTGTGCGAGGGCCGTTTCCAAAGCTAGGGTTAGAACACGCCGGGTGGCTAGCGGGTCGATAATTGCATCCACGTGGCCGCGTGCCGCCGCATGGCGCGAATCCAGCCACTGGTCATAATCGGCGCGCGTCTTTTCGATGTTCCGCTGCAACTCTTGCGGGATCGGCTGACCTGCCGATTTCAGCTTGTCCAACTCCGGGCCATGCACCGCCAACACGGCCGAATCGCCTTCCATCACTCCGATCCGCGCGGTGGGCCAAGCGAATGCGAAATGAGGATCGAAACCTTGGCCCGCCATGGCGTAGTAACCTGCTCCGCTGGCGTGATTGAGCGTCAGGATGATCTTCGGCACCGTGGCGCAGGCCATCGCCTCCACCATTTCGGCGCCAGCTCGAATGATGCCTGCTCGCTCTGACTCTACTCCCACCATAAAGCCCGAAACATCTTGAAAATAGATCAACGGCACACCGTTGCGTTCGGCATTCTCGACAAAGTAGGCGACCTTGCGAGCCGATTCGGTGTAGACGATACCTCCAATGCGGGGTCCGCTCTCGGTCTTCAAAAACCCGCGCCGATTGGCAATGAGAGCGATCGAGCGCCCCGACAAGCGCGCGTGCGCGCAAAGCATCTCGGGAGCGTGGTGCGGCTGGAATTCCAGGTAAGGTTCGGCATCCACGATTCTCGCGATCACCTCTTCCATGTTGTAGGGCAAGCGATGATCGGAGGGCATCAAGTCATAGAGAGCGTCGGCGGATTTCGCCGGGGCCGTTCCTTTCGGATTCGGAATCGACGCAGGCATTTCCGCGAAACGCTGGCGGATCATCGCAAGGCACGAGCTATCGTCCTTGGCCATAAAGTGGGCCACTCCGCTGGCTGTAGTATGCATGCGCGCGCCGCCGAGGGACTCCGAATCCACCGTTTGTCCCACCGCGCCCTTCACCAGATTCGGGCCGCCGAGCCCCATGAAGCTGGTATTCTCCACCATGAAGATAACGTCGCTGAGGGCTGGTAGATAGGCGCCTCCCGCAATGCAGGGTCCCATGACGGCGGCGATCTGGGGCACGTGCAATTTCCGACGCATGAGCGAATTGTAGTAGAAGATGCGCGCGGCTCCGTACTGGCCTGGAAAGATGCCATCTTGCAACGGGAGATTGACGCCGGCCGAATCCACGAGATAAACGATGGGCGTGCGATTGCGCATGGCGATCTCCTGAGCCCGCAGGATTTTAGTGATGGTTTCAGGCCACCATGCGCCAGCTTTAACTGTCGCGTCATTCGCAACTACGACAGCAGGCCGTCCTTCAATTTTGGCTAAGCCGGTGACTACGCCAGCGCCAGGGGCTTGGCCATCGTATTTATCGTGAGCCATCAGCAGCCCGATTTCCAGGAACATCGAGCCGGCATCGATCAGTTTTGCAATGCGTTCGCGCGCGGTCAGCTTTCCATCGCGGTGCTGCTTGTCGATTTTCTTTGGTCCCCCGCCTGTTCGAAGGCGTTCTTCAAGGGCCTGGAGATCCTCAACCAGTTGCCGCATGTTACTGGTTGGCGCAGCGGTGTTCACGACTCTAAGAATACAGGAGCGCGTACTAAGGGAACGGTGTTAACTCCACAGCTCGTTCAACGGTCCGTAAAGATCCTGCTCCGAGAACGGCACGTATTCGAACCCGCGATTGAATGGATCATCGTGACGAACTGTGGTCCAGTCGATCCCAAGCGCCGAGTAGATGGTCGCCTCGATATCCTCGGGGCGAATCTCACGTCCGCGCGACCAGCCTGGATCGAGGATGGTGGAACCGGTGGGATCGGTCTTACCGATCACCTTTCTGCCGCTGACCTTGGCACCGGCGAACAGCGCAGTCTGCTGCGGATGATGATCGCGGCCGTTAGTGGTATTCAAGTTGCCCACGGTTCGCCCGAATTCGCCCAGTGCGACGATCAGAGTTTGATCCAGCGTGCCGTCGGCCCTCAAATCGGCGAGAAGCTGGCCCAGTCCGTTATCGAACTGCTTCGTCATTGACTGCAGGTTGGCGTTCGGAGCGTAAATGTTGACGTGATGATCCCAACTACCGAACGAGATCTGCACGAAGCGCGTGCCCAGGTTCGCACGCAACATGTTGCGCGCGGCGATGCAGGCATTTCCAAAGCTGGAGTTGCCGTAGTTGGCGCGCGTGGTGGCGTCGAAATTGAAGACGGCGTCCACGGCAGGGTTGTACATTAACTTCCGGGCGGAAGTATTGTCCTGGGTGGCTTGATCGACGGCAGTGCCCAGCAACGGGCTGGACTCAAGCTCGTGATCGATGTCCAGTTTCATCTGATAGCGGCGCTCAAACACCGCCTGTCCGCCTGGATGCGCGGTATTCCCGAGTCCCCCTCCTCCTGGACTCACATAGAACGGAGCGTTGTCCGGAGGGAAGTAGCCTTGGCCCGGGCCGCTGCCGGTATTGAGCGAAACAAACGCGGGAAGCGTGTGATCCTTCGAAGTTGGACCGAGCTCCATTGAAACGACGGAGCCGATATGGGGCGCGATCTTCGACAGTCCCGACACTGGATTTCGACCGATCTGAACCCACGTTTGGGCCAGCCCGTGCGCGGTCGCCCACGCGCGAACCGTGCGGGCTAAAGCAATCGAGTCCATCTGGCCGGCAATCTTCGGCATCAAGCCCTGAGGAAACCGGATGTCGCCGTAACTGGTGGGATTGAAGTACGACGGGGTCCATGCGCCTTCCTTCAGATCGAAGGTATCGGTATGGCTCGGCGCACCAGTCATCAGAATAAAGATGCAATTCTTGGCAGTCCCAATGGGCGAGGCGGACGCCTTCGCGATATTCTCCATGGGGCGCGCGGGCAGCAGGAAGTAGCCACCCAAAGCGGCCCCGGCATGTTGGAAAAACATGCGACGGCTGACGTGCGGGAGCTTCCAGAATTGGGTGCCTCGGGTCTTGGACCAGTCGTTTCCGAATCGATCTTGCATGATCTTTTCCTAGTAGCTAAACAAAAAATCGAGCTTGTTGATGCAAGCCCAGGAGAGGTCTTCGATGGCGGTGTTGCGCAGGTTCGCATTGGAGCCGGCCTGGGTGAAGTAAGTCAGGGCATGACTGCGCTCGAAGTCCGTTGGTTTGCGTGACAGGAATGTGAGGAACAGTTCGTCCACCACTGCATTGTTATCGGTCATCTTCGAGACGGCCAGCAGCGTTGGCGATGCGGCTACACGGGTCCGGCTGACCACGAAATTATCGTTCATCAGATTAAGCTGTTGGAGGATTGAGCTGGCCTGATTGCGCTGCGTCGTGTCTCGATTGCCGCGCAGGAAAGCGTTCATGAAATTCGCGACCGCTCCGTTGCTGCGAGGCTCGACGGAATCGGGCAACTGCATCGCCCAGATGAAGGGGTCCGCGTAGCCTGCGACTGTGTATTTGTTGTAGATGCCGGTGGATGCGCTGATGATGTCGTGCAGCTCTTCGCCTTCGAGGCGCCTCGGATAATGACGCGCGAAAAGCGGGACATATTGAATGTTCCAGTCTCCGTCGTAGCGCGAGCTTAGCTGATAAGCGGACGATTGAGTCAGCAGCCGCAGGAAGCCGCGCAGATCGAAGTTTGACGTGACCATGAAGCGCGCCAGCTTCTCCAGCAAAACCGGGTGCGACGCTTGGAAGTCCCACGGCGCGGGCGGCGGGTTGCTCGGATCCAGTCGGGCCGGATCCATTTGATCGACGGGCTCCACTAGCCCCATGTTGAACATCTGCTTCCAGAGGCGATTCGCCATGTTCCGCTTGAACATCGGGTCATCCACCAGCATCCCGGCGAAGGTTGAGCGCCAGGAGCCATCGGACGGAGTTGCGCCCGTGAACTGATACACCGGAGTCAGGGTCTTGGTGGTCCCGTAGGGAACCCGGTTGGGGCGATTGCCGTAGTTGGTGTTGAGATTGTAACCCTGAGTGCTCACCAGGTTTTCGACGATTGTGCTCTGGTAGTAGGGGTCAGGAGAAGCTTGTCCGGGTGGAGGATTCGGAGCGGGGTAGCGGGTAAACTGAGTCCGCGCGAAGAAAGCGGCCATGCCTTCCGCTTGTTGACGGCTGGTCTGGCTGCCCCAGAGATTGATCTGATCCAGGTGCCCGCGTCCGTTGTGGCATAGCAGGCAGTCGTAGTTGCCTTGGCCGAGAAACGAAGTGGCGCTCCTGACAAGCATCCCGTCATAGGAGTCCTGCGCCGGGCCGCCCGTGACGCTGCCGCCCATGATGAAGTTCGCTTGACCGGTGGCATCGTCGTAATTGTTGCCGCCGCCCGAGATCGATTCATAGGCGACATCGTAAAGCGACTTCCAGCCTGCCACCGACCAGAACAGATAATTGCGGAAAGCGTTGCGGCCTTGCGTGTTTCGATTGGTGGCGGCAGTTACTTGAGAGATATTGTTCTGAACGAGGTCGCCGAGCCAAGTGCTCCATTTGTAGTTGAATTCGTCCGAGTTGAGCAGCTTTTCGATTGCTTTGTCGCGCTTTCCGGCATCGGTGCTAGCGACGAAGTTCCGAATATCGTTCGCGGCCGGGATGCGGCCTGTGAGATCGAGATTAATGCGGCGAAAGAACTCTTCGTCGGTGGTCAGGCGGGCTGGGGCAACTTTTTGGGAGTCGAGTTTGTTGAAGATTTCGTCGTCGATGAAATTGCGGTGGTCGATAGGGGCGGGCGCTGCTTCAGGGGTGGCTCCGTTGGCGGCCAGCGCCTTATCGACCTTGACCGTGCGTTGAAACACGTCGCGGTGGGCGCGGCTTTGCGCGGAGAGAAAAGCATCTGGCGAGGCCTGGAATGTGCATTCCTGCGGAGCGGCCCAGGCAAGCGCGCTTATGAAGAAGGTGGTGGCGAAGCGTATCGTCCCCGGCATTTTTTGGCTTTCCCCTTGGCTTATGGTAACCCAACGGACAATCCAATGTTGCGGGACTTGCGAATTTTTCCTGAGCAGGATCGGCTGCGCTACGTGCCGGATCGGCGCGCCGGGAACAACCTCGGGTCACCGGTGTCAAATCCTTGCTGAGCGGGGTGGATTGTGTATGCCGTTTTGGGATGCTAAAGCGCTGTTGATCCCCTGTCTCAGTTTCTGGTGACACTGGAACGGTGCGTTCCGGATCCGCCCTTTGTGAAGACCAAGACACCCAATCCCGAAGTGCAATTGGACCCTAACTTCCATTCGTAGAAGCCCTCGAAGCCGCTTGGGGCAGTCCACGTGATTCGCAGGGCTGAGCCCGCGAGGGTGGCCGTCCCTTTCGCAGTCCTTCCGTACTCGGTGGCCTCGCCGTTTGCATCGATATTCCAGGTGGTGCCTTCAACGCCTTCAGTGGTTTGGGTCCAGCGCCCGGAAGCCCTGCAACCGCCAGAGGTGGCGCTAAACAAACCTGACGTGCCGCCGCCGGTTTGCGGAGCGCTCTTCACCCAGGAGAAGTGGCCTGAAGCCTTGCCGCGGCTGGAGACGGCGGAAACCAGGTAGCACATGGCAACATCGCGCGGATTGTAGACGCCAGCTTGGATGTATGTGGAGCCTTTGCAATTCGTGTTGGCGGCGCAGTCGGCGTGACACTGCCGGGCTGTGGAGCCCGGGTAGTGCGTCAATGGCGTGCCGTTGAGCGAGGTTTCTCCTTCGAGTCCCGCGTCGCCGGTTGCCGAAAGGACGCTATCGTTCGCTGAGGCGTTGGGTCGGCTGACGGTGGAGCGATGGCTGCCGCTTCCGCCTCTGGTGAACACGAGCGATCCGGTGCCGGCGTTGCAGGTGGAGTCCAAGGTCCACTCATAGATTCCGGCGAAGCCGCTGGCAGCCGTCCAGTTGATTTGGATTGTCCGTCCATTGAAGGAAGCGAGTGCCTGAATACCCGATCCTGCTTCGCGAGCTTGGCCGCTGCCGTCGATTTTCCAGATGGATGAGCCGACGCCTTCGGTAATTTGGGTCCAGTCGCCGGCCAAGGTACAGGTGGACGGGGGCGGTGGTGGTGGAGGAGGTGGAGGTGGTGGAGTGCTCGATCCGGGCTGCTGCATCTCTGCCTGCAACAATTGACGGAGCCGGCCGGGGACGGTGGCGTCATTGGTACCGCTGGCGACGACGATGTTAACCACAATGGACCTGCTCGAAGATGGTGGAGGTGCTCCAGTGGCACTGTCGTTGCAGATGATGTAGGCACCGCTTGTCTCTCTGAAGCCCTGTGCGAAATTGCCCGACGTGCCGACGCTGAAGCCCACGTTCCTGAGCGCCTGCGTGGCGCGGCTCAAACACTCGGCGTAGTTGAGCTGGAGGAACTGCTGCCCGCGCGACATGGCAGGCTGCGCATGGGATTGTATGGCACAGGCGCTCAGTCCAGCGGCAAGCAGAAAGATTCGACTATATCGAGGGCTCTTCATTGGTTCTCCTCTCCATCTTTCTTGATCGCTCTTGCCGAGCCAATACAATGTAAACGGACTTTCCGTTTTGGCTTTCTGTCTCGAAATTATACTCCCAACAGATCTCCGCGCGCCTGTTCGGGACTGATATAAGCGGCAGTGCCTAACTCATTCCCCGGGCGTGATGCATCCTTTCCAGAGCTTTGATTCCGCCATCCAGATAGCGGTTGCGGCATCGTGCAACGTCTTTACGAGTGATGCTACAGATTTACGGACGTGCCGCCCCAACTCTCTGGTTCAACATCCTCCATCGATTCTGTGAAATCCCACCTGTGTCCATGGAAATCCTCTGCGTTGTATTGGCGCTCTCCGTAAGCGTGGTCCTTCGGTTCCGAAAGGATGTGAGCGCCCGCCAGCCGCGCACGCTCGCAGTGTCCCAAGGCGTCGTTGATGCGTACTTGAACAACGCACGAATGGTTCGGCACCACATTGCCTTCGGCGATGGTAAGGCAGCCCTCGCCGGCGCGCATCTGGACACGGTGATTAGCGATCCGCAAACGAACGGTAAAGCCAAAAGCGTTCCCCAGCCAAGACGCTGCAACACCAGGATCGGGGTAGTAAAGAACGGGAATCACAGGGCAGGGAGGAACGGAACGATTGTGGCGCATGGCATTCTGCCTAATCTGCTGAGGCGACTGTACAAGTGTACCAGTCTGGCTATAAGGCGGAACTGTCCCGGAATGTCGCGAAGGGTTACAAATCGCCGCAGCTTTTACTTGCGGATTGCTGACCCGGAAACAATGTCAACTTAGACAAAGCCCACAAAGCGTGCTCTCTTACCACCTCGTCCGCATGCCCAGCCAGGCGTTCCAGCGCAGGACGAAATTCAGGGCGTCCGCTGTTCCCCATAGCCACGGCAACATTTCGGAGAAAGCCGGTGTACTTGGCGCGCCACACTGGAGTGTTGCGAAACATCCTGCGGAATTCCTCATCCGTTAAAGCAGCCATCTTCTCGAGCGGAGGAGCCAGATGGCGCGGAGCGAACGGCGGGTCATCCGTCATGGGAGCGCGACGGTTCCAGGGACACACGTCCTGGCAAATATCGCAGCCAAACAGGTTCGCCCCCGCTTGCGCGCGCAAGTCTTCCCGAATCGAGCCGCGTAGCTCGATCGTGAAGTACGAGATGCAAAGCCGAGCGTCCAATTCGTACCCGCTCTCGGCGATCGCGCGTGTGGGACAAGCATCGATACAACGGGTACACGCGCCGCAGCGGTCCGGGGGCGGCGAATCAGGCTCGATTTCCAGCGAGGTCAAGATTTCACCCAGAAAGAACCACGATCCCAGCGGCTCGTTAATCAAACACGTATTCTTCCCGATCCAGCCTAGTCCGGCACGGTAGGCATACGACCGCTCCAGCAACGGCGCGGTGTCCACGCACACTTTGTGCTCGCCCGGCAGTTGCGCCGCCAGTCTCCCCAAATCGCGGCGAAGCACGTCGTGATAATCGTCGCCCCAGGCATAGCGCGAGATCCACCCTCGTTCCGCGTCGTTGAAGACTGTCGAGTAAGACTGCGGCGTGTTGTAGAGCTTTCCCACGCAGACGATCGACCGCGCCGAAGGCAGCAACAGCCGGGGATCCATCCGCAGGTCTGCGCGCCGGTCAGTCAGATACCGCATCTCGCCGGCTTGCCCGGAATCGATCCAATTCCTGTACCGCTCCCCGTCCGGCGATGGCACGGCCGCGGCTATCCCCGCCAACTCAAACCCGCTCTCGCGAGCCAGTTGCCGGATGTTCATAACGAACGAACGACGATCAGCGTCAAGTCGTCGAACTGCGGGGCGTCTCCGACGAAATCGGTGGTCTCGCAGAGCAGCGCTTCCAGAATTTCAGCCGCGGGACGGGACGCATTCGCCCTCACGAGGGCAACCATGCGATCTTCTCCGTACTCATCGCCCAGGCTGTTCCGAGCCTCCGTAACGCCGTCAGTATAGAGAACCAGACAGTCTTCCGGCTGCAACCGAACCTCGGCTTGCTCATAAAGAGACGTGCGCTTCAGGCCCAGACCGACGCCCCGCGTCTTCAGCCAAATCGTCTCATCGGAGGCTGGGCGGTACAGCAGGGCAGGATTGTGTCCCGCCGATGAATAGCGCAACAGTCGATTGGATGGATCATACAGCCCATAGAAGAAGGTGGCAAAGCGGTTGATCGGCGTGGCATCGTAGATCAAAATATTCAGTTTGGTCAGGAGATCGGCCGGGTCGGAAACGCCCGCCAAAGTCAGCCCGCGCAAGGATGCTTGGAGCCCTGCCATCAGCAATGCCGCCGGCACTCCCTTGCCTGCAACGTCACCAATCGCGAGGCCTGTCCCGCCTGAGGGCGTGGCAAGAAAGTCGTAGTAGTCGCCGCCTACGGTTTGAGCGGGCTGACAATGACCTGCCAAGTCCAATCCCGGAACTTGCGGCGCGGCCTTGGGAAACAGACGCTCCTGTACCTTGCGGGCGATCTCGAGTTCGCTCGTGATCCGCTCCCGGTGCGCCGCCTCTTTTGCGACACTCGCGGTGAGCCGACCGTTCTCGAGCGCCAGCGCGGTCTGGCTTGCAACCGATTCCAGTAGCCGGATATCGCTGCTTGAATACGGCTCTTCGCTGCGTTTCGGTCCGAGACTAAACGCTCCTTGAAGATCATCGCCGGCGCTAATTGGCAGCAGCAACTCGTCGTGACCGGCAACCATTGCGCCGCCGACGGGTACGAACACGACTCGCGAAACGTGCAGGGCGTTTGAAATCCGCTCCGTCACGGTGCGCAGCAGAAGTTCGGGATCGGCAATGCGGCGGACCTCAGCGGACAATTCGATGAGGAGGTTCTCGGTATTCACGGCTTCCTGGAAAAAATGCCGGTCCACCCAGCCGCGCACCCAGTCGGCCGCTCTCCTCAGCAGCAGCACCGCGATGATGCAGCCCGCGATCACATTGGATCGCTGAGCGGTGGAGAGGTCCTTGCGAGACATCACGTTCGTGGTTACGGCCAGGATCACGATGACCAGAAGTCCTCGGATCACGGTGACGGTTTTTGAAGCCAACAAGCCTTGCCTGAGAAACACTCCAACATCGAACATTCGATCCACCAGGACGGCGTAGGCGAGGGTCAGCGGGATGAAAAAGGGCGTGATCACGATTGGGGCTATTACGAATATTGGCAGACTGTTCGGGTCTCTATGGAAAATGCGGGAAATCCCAAACATGATGAGAACCGGCAGAGTTCCGAGCGAGAGGCCGAACAACATCCACCTGAGCCTGCGGCGAACCGAAGGCTGCTTCTCCTGAACAAGCTTGTAAGTGAAGTTGGCAGCGCCGAGTGAAATCAACGTGATTGTGAAAGCAAGCTCCAGCCAGCTCGGAACATGAACCAGATCAAAGAGCCAGGCGAGCGATCCAGACCGGTGGAGGAAGGCCGTCGACGCGATGGCGATGATAAACGATTTCACCAGGTACGGGACCCCGATTACCCAACGAGCCCAGGGAAACAGTTTGTGCCGCGAGGTTGGGTCGGGGAAGAGCATGGCGAACCACATCCATGCGACCAGGAATGCTCCACTAGCGAACGTGTCCAGAAACAGCATCGGCCAAGTGAACAGCGGCTCCCAGGTATATCGCAGCGCGGCTTCCGCTTTGAGCAGTTGCGAAACGCACAGCAGCAGGGCGAGGAGCGCGTACGCCACTGGATCGCCCGTGCGCCGGAAGGCTGCCAAAAATCCGAGGAGGATACAGAACCAGGGCGTCACAATATTGAGAAAAACGGGAATCAGGAAATCGGCCAAGACCTGCTTTTCGCGATGCGGAATGATAAATGTCGCGTCGAAAGGCGCGGCGCTTCCACGGCGCAGTGTGAGAATGATCCGGTCTCCTGGCTTGTGCTGGAAAAAGATTCGGACAGCCTGGAGAAAGCCGTGAATAGTTTGTCCGTCCTCGGCGATCAGACTATCGCCTTCCCGCACACCTGCCTGCTTGAGCGCGTCGCTGAGATGGGTAACTGTGAATGTATCGGGGTCGATTTGCGCAGGCTGGCGCGGAATTTGCTGGGAGTCCGAGACCAGGGTCAGAGTCATGAACGTGAAGCGCGCTTGGATCGCGCCTACGATCAAAAACAAGAGTGCCAGGAATGTGCGCTGGAGCCAGAGAGGCAAGCCCTTAATTATAAACGCCGTGGGGATAACGTAACGATGGCTTGGGCTTCTGCCGAACGGCCTTCACCTACCGGTCCCACTTTTTCGGCCGTTTTAAATTTGACTGAGACGCGATCTGGGTCAACGTTCAAAGTTTCGGCCAGTTTTTCTCGGATAGAGAAGCGGTAGTCTTTCAGTTTCGGGCGTTCGAGGATGACGGTAGAGTCCACGTTTACGATGACGAACCCCTTGGCTTCCGCCAGTTCGCGGGCGTGCTGCAGAAATTGCAGACTGTTGGCCCCCTCCCATTTGGGATCGGTATCCGGGAAATGCATCCCGATGTCGCCGAGAGCCAGGGCGCCTAGCAATGCATCGGTGATCGCGTGAGAGAGGACGTCCGCATCAGAGTGGCCTTCGAGCCCAAACTCGCAAGGGATGGTTACGCCTCCCAGAATTAGAGGCCGACCGGCAACAATCCGATGAACGTCCCACCCCTGCCCCATTCTGAACTCATTCAATGGACCACTCCGCCCGCCATCTCCTCCGCCAAGAACAGCTTCGCCAGTTCCATGTCCGAAGCCCTGGTGATCTTGATGTTGCGATCGCTGCCTGGCACGACGCTGACTTCCACCTGCTCCAGTCGCTCGACTAAGCTTGACTCATCGGTACCAGTAAAATTGTCTTCGCGAGCCCGAGCGAACGCGTTGCGCAACAGCTCGAACCGGAAGACCTGCGGCGTCTGCGCCAGAATCAAACGCTCGCGGGGAATGGTGGCGCGGATTTTATTCCGCTGTACCTGCTTCACCGTGTCGGTAGGGACGATTCCGACAATTGCGGCACCGGTCTCCGCAGCCTCCGCGAATACTCGCTCCAGCGCTTGATGCTCAATAAAGGGACGAACCGCGTCGTGGACCGCCACCAAGTCCGTGTCCAGGTCCAGGCTTGCCACTGCGTTTTCCACCGACATTTGACGGGAGTCGCCGCCCTCTACGAGACGAACCGGCTTGAAGAACGACTCTCTTTCGAGCAGACCGCGCACCCACTCGATATCGTCCGCCCTCAGCGCAACTACGATTTCGGTGACGCCCGGAAACGAAACAAACTTGCGAATGGTATGGAGCAGAATGGGCGATCCTTCCAGAAGCATGAATTGCTTGCGGCTAGTGCCTCCCTTCTCCGGAGTGGGACGACTCATCCGCGTGCCGAGCCCGGCGGCCGGCAGAATCACTGAAATCTTCATAGGGACCGATTTACCCTGCGGCTCCGATTCCCGAACCCCGAGCCTCAGCCGGGTGCGGCGCGTGCTGCGTGCGATCATGCCGATCCGCCTGGGCGGGGACGGGCTTTTCGTGAACGGCGTGCACGCGGTCGTCGAAGCGACCGAAGATCATTTTCCCGGCGGTGGTTTGGAGGACGCTGGTAACTGTGATGTCGATGGTGCGAGAGATCATTTTCTTGGCGTTGTCCACCACCACCATGGTGCCATCATCGAGATAGGCGACGCCCTGGTTGTACTCTTTTCCTTCTTTGAGGATGAAGACCCGCATCAACTCGCCAGGCAGCACGATGGGCTTCAAAGCGTTGGCCAATTCATTGATGTTCAGCACCTCCACGCCGTGCAACTGGGCGACTTTATTCAGATTGAAATCGTTGGTGACGATCTTGCAGCCGTAGACTTTGGCCAGTTCGATCAGCTTCATATCCACTTCCGGGACGTTCGGGAAGTCGTCTTCCAGGATTTGAACATTGAGCTGCGTCATCTTTTGAACCTTCTGCAGGATGTCGAGCCCGCGCCGACCGCGGTTGCGCTTTAGCGAGTCGGCCGAATCGGCAACCAGTTGAAGCTCGCGAAGTACGAACTGCGGGATCACAAGGGTTCCATCCAGGAAGCCGGTTTCGACAATGTCGGCGATGCGGCCGTCGATGATCACGCTGGTATCCAGGATCTTAAATGATTGGCCGAATGTCTGCTCGCCTCCAAAGATGCCTCCAAACGCTCCCAAATTGAGCATTTCGCCCTTGCTTGCGCCGACCACCAGGCCGACGTAAGCCATCCAGAGGAGGAAAGCTAATTGCAGGAAAGGAACGGTTGTGAGGTTGTTCGGGATAGCGTGCCCCAGTACCAGGGAAACCAGGTACGCGCCTACGATCCCCAGCAGCGATCCAATTACCGCGCCGATAATCCGCTTCAGGGTAATCTTTCGGACCTGAACCTCAAAGAAAACGATCGCGACCCCGATCAGTACTCCCACGGGGGCGGCAAACATCGACGGCAGGTCGAAAGGCCGAAGGTTCCAGGCGGCCAAGCCAACCAAAATGATGAAAAAGATGCGGAAAAATAAGAGGTTATCCACGAAACCACCCTTCAGCGAGCGGATTGTGCTCATCGCGTCGCAGGCTTACAAATTTAGATATAGCGCCATTGAGTATACCATTGAAAACGCGAAAGATGCCCGGCTGAAAGGTGGAAATGGATAAAAGGAAAGAGCAACGGCCCAGAACGGGCCCAAGGGAACAGATGCGGGCTGAAGGGTGCCTGAAGGCAAATAAAATCGATACTCGTTGTCTACAGAGCCTTTGCTAATTCTTCGGCGAAGGCACTCTGCGGGCCTTGCGGGCCGGTACGTTTATGTTTTTTGCCGCCTCGTTCACGACGCGGACTGCGATCAACTCCGACTGGCGCCGCCACTGCTGCTGCGCTCCCGCCGTTTCCACCGTTTCCACCATTTCCCGCACTGACGGGCGGACCCGCTGATGCGCCTGAAACGGCGGTACGCATTCCGGGGATATGAGGTGCGGAAACTGGACTCTTGGACTTGGGCGGTTGAGCCTGATTGGCGCGCAGCAAACGATCTTCCAGGGGTGCGCGATCGAAGCGGCGGATGATAGACTGCATTTCTTCCGAATTTGGGGTATCGACAAAGGCGAATCCTTTGGATTCTTGCGTTTCGGGGTTGCGAATGACTTTGACGTCATCGTAGACAAGGTTTTCCGAGTTGAGCCAGGATTTTATGTCATCCTTGGTCACCCAGACAGGCAGATTGCCGAGGAACACGGTATAGCTCATTCTTTTGTTTTTGTTAACTCCGTTGGGGATTTGCGGGACTTGCTTCGCGGACGCGATCCATGAAAGCTACCAATCATGGTAACACAGGAAATGCAAATTCAACACCTCGAATCGGATCGGACTAGAATGAAAGCAAATGTCCACCACCCGACGTCACTTCTTGAGCACTGCCGCAGCCGGGCTTGCGGCACCCTTGCTGGCTCAGCGGCGCTCCGCCAACGATAACGTCCAGATTGCGCTGATCGGCGCGGGAGGAATGGGATCGGGCGACGTCCGATCTTCGCTCGCCGTGGGCGGCGTCAAGTTGGTCGCCGTCAGCGATATTTATGAGGGGCGGCTGACGCGAGCCAAAGAAAATTGGGGCAACGATTTGTTTACCACGCGCGATTATCGCGAGGTGCTCGCCCGGCCCGACATCGATGCAGTGATCATCGGCACACCGGATCACTGGCACCAGAAAATTTCCATCGACGCAATGAATGCGGGCAAGGACGTGTACTGCGAGAAGCCCATGGTTCAGCGCGTGGATGACGGCAAACCCGTGATCGAGGCTGCTCGAAAGACCGGACGAATTATTCAGATCGGCAGCCAACGGGTCAGCTCCATCGTGTATCAAAAGGCGAAGGATTTGATCCAGGGCGGCTCTATTGGGCAGCTTAATATGGTGGAGGCTTGGTGGGATCGCAACTCTGCGATCGGCGCCTGGCAATACTCGATTCCGCCCGACGCCACTCCCGCCAATATCGATTGGGATCGTTTCCTGGGACGTGCTCCAAAGGTGCCGTTCGAGCCGATTCGACTCTTCCGCTGGCGCAATTACCGGGACTACGGCACGGGCGTGGCAGGCGATCTATTCGTGCATCTTTTTTCCGGCATGCACTTCGTTACGGGTGCGATCGGTCCGCAGCGCGTCTATGCGACGGGAGGCTTGCGATTTTGGAAGGACGGCCGCGACGTTCCGGACGTGATGCTGGGCCTCTACGACTACGCCGCCAGCGATAAACACCCCGCGTTCAACCTTTCGCTGCGGGTGAATTTCGTCGACGGGGCGGGCGAGAGTTCCGGGTTCCGGTTCGTGGGCAGCGAGGGTATTCTCACGATTGGAAACGGGGTGACGGTCACCAAGACGCCTCGCGAAAGCGAGCCAGGCTACACGATTGACACGTTCCCGAAAGCCGTCCAGGAAACATTCCTGAAGGAGTATAGCGACAAGTATCCGAAGCAAAAGGCGTCTGCCGATGCGATTCGCCCCGAATCGGAGGACAAGTATCTTCCCCCTCCCGGCTACAGTGATCACCTCGACCACCATCGCAATTTTATTAGAGCCGTGCGCGCGCATAAGCCCGTGATCGAGGATGCGGTTTTCGGGTTCCGGGCGGCCGGTCCGGCGCTGCTCTCGAACGTCAGCGTTTTCGAGAAACGCGTGTGCCAATGGGATCCCCAGACGATGACCTTGAGCTAGCGCGGAATGCAGAACGGCAATATTCAGATCGCACTGATCGGCGCCGGAGGAATGGGCTCGGGCGACACGAAGTTCGCGCTGTCCATCCCTGGGGTAAAACTGGTTGCAGTGGCCGACATCTACGACGGCCGCCTGGAACGCGCTCAGGAGCGATGGGGGCGCGATCTGTTCACGACCCGCGATTATCGGGAGGTGCTCGCGCGGAAAGATGTCGATGCAGTGATCGTGGCCACTCCCGATCATTGGCACCAACGCATCACTATCGATGCTCTTGGTGCGGGCAAGCACGTGTACTGCGAAAAGCCCATGGTACACGCGATCGAAGAAGGTCAAGCCGTGGTCGACGCTCAGAACAAGAGCGATCGCGTGCTTCAGATTGGCAGCCAGTACGTCAGCTCGTTGGTGTACGAGAAGGCTAAGGAGTTGATCAAGGACGGCGCGATCGGCCAAATCAATATGGTGGAAGCTTGGCTTGATCGCAATACTGCAATTGGAGCCTGGCAGTATTCGATCCCGCCCGACGCCTCGGAAACGAATATCGATTGGGACCGTTTTCTGGGCAGCGCTCCTAAGCGGGCGTTCGAACCGATCCGGCTTTTTCGCTGGAGAAATTACACGGATTACGGAACGGGCGTGGCGGGCGATCTGTTCGTGCATCTGCTCTCGGGTCTGCATCATGCCACCGGATCGACCGGGCCCACGCGGGTTTACGCGACCGGCGGGCTGCGGTTTTGGAAAGACGGCCGCGATGTTCCCGATGTGATGCTCGCGCTGCTCGACTACCCCGGCTTTACCGTGTCGCTGAAGGTGAACTTCGAAAGCGGCCTTCCTCAGGAGTCGTTCGGAGTGAAGTTCGTGGGCAGCGAAGGCACGATGGTGACCGGCTACAACGCGCTCACGCTCTCTCGCCGGCCGAGGGAAACGGAACCGGGGTTCACAATCGATACTTTCGCGAAGGCAAGTCAGGAGCAGTTCCTGCGGGAGTATCGGGCAAAGTATCCGGAGAGGAGGCCCGCAGCGGACAGCATGCGACCTGATCGCGACGATACGTACGTTCCTCCCCAGGGATCGAACGCGCATCTCGAGCATCACCGCAGCTTCTATCGATCGATTCGGGAGAATCGGCCCTCGGTGGAGGATGCAGTGTTCGGACTCCGCGCGGCTGGTCCGGCGCTATTGACTAACGCGAGCTACTTCGAGAGGAAGGTCTGCGGGTGGGACCCGGAGAAGATGGTTCGGATCGAGGCTTAGTTCTTGCCCCAGAAATAGTACATCGCCGTGTAGTCGACCCTGACGTCGGTATCCTGTTTGGCAGCGACGCAGGTGGAATCAGGGGGTGCGATTCCGCCCGCTGTGTTCACGCGCTGGACGTAAGTGACCTGGCTGAAGATGCCGTTCCCATCGGTGGATGTCGTCTTCAGGAGGAGCCAGGGGACGGACTTGGGATTTGGCGCGTCTGCGGACGCCACCTTCGCGGCGACCACGCGGCTGCCGTCGCGAGCCATCCACGTGGGACCCGCGAAATGCTTCGCCATCAACTGAACGTAGCCGTCGAAGAGGCTGGCGTCCGGGGCCTTTAATACCCAGGCGAATGTCTTCTTGTCGGGTCCTACCTGGCACGTGTAAATCTGGGCGCCGATAGCCAGGCCCCGTGCGAGAACCACGTCGTTCGTTGGCGGTT
This sequence comes from Bryobacterales bacterium, assembly GCA_038225555.1. Taxonomy (GTDB): domain Bacteria; phylum Acidobacteriota; class Terriglobia; order Bryobacterales; family Bryobacteraceae; genus JANXQZ01. The sequence continues at coordinate 73,671 of JBBRRB010000008.1, read as the reverse complement.
TGAGCGCGGCGGGTACTTCGGGCGGATCGATGCTTTGTCCCCATAGGGTGGCTGCCAGGAGGGTCACGCTAAAGAGTCTGATCATGTGATAAGATCCCAAACAAATGAAACCTTGTTGCTTTCTCGCCCTCTTTGCGGTTGCGGCGTTCGCTCAAGATCTGGTCTGGGCACCGAAGGCGGATGTGTTACCGAAGTATACCCCGCCTCACAAACCGCTTACCAAGCTTGCCGACGTAAAAGCCAAACATGCGGGACAAGCCAACTGGACCGAACTGGTGGTGAACGACGATCTGTTGCGCGGCGAGTACGTGTATTCGGCAGGGGGCTCGAAGGTTTCACGCCGCCTGCATCCGGACACGCGCGAGTTCTGGATCGTTCTCGACGGCCAGATCAAGTTCGACATCGAAGGGCAGCAGCCGTTCACGGCCTCGAAGGGATGGATGGTGCAAGTGCCCATGCAGACCTTCTATTCGATGGAGACGGTGGGCGACGCGCCATCGCTGCGCTGGCAGCTGAACGTGGTGAACGCCCACACGCTGTACGCCGAGCAGGCGGACGCGCCGAAGACGCCTGGCTATCACTGGATGCAGGTGAGGATGGCTCGCATGCACGGCGTATACGAGCACGGTAACAAACCCTACGTGACGTTCGAGGAACTCGCCAAGGCGAACGAGGAAAAGAAAGCCCCGACCACCCAGCGCGTGGTGCAGGACGATCGCGAGACGGGGAATTTCATCTATGGGTACGAAAAGAATCTGCCGCCTCTCAACCCCAATGAAAAGGGGCACTACCATCCCGAGAGTTCGGAATTCTGGCTGATCATGGCGGGTCAGATCCGCTATCCAATCGAGGGCCAGGGCGTGGTGATTGCGAATGTCGGGGATGTGGTTTACGTTCCGCGGTTCACTTTCCATGCGCCGAGATTTTATGGGCCGGGACCGTCCTGCCGGTTTGCGATGAACGGGTATCCCAATATCGCTCACTTGTTCGACGCTAAGCCCGCTGCTGCTCCGGCCGCGGGCACGAAATAAGAGCAATTATGAGAAAGATTCTGTTGGCGATTATTGTCGGGGGAGTGCTACAGGCCCAGGTAGACAGCTTGGAAGGGCTGTGGCAGGGTTATGACGGGGAATGGGGGCACGTGTCCAGGCAATTGATCGCGCTTGCGGAAGCGATCCCGGCTGAGAAGTTCAGTTGGCGTCCAGCGCCTGGCGTGCGGTCCACCAGTGAGGTTCTGATGCACACTGCGCTGGCAAATTTCTCTCTGCTGAGCATTACGGGCCCTAAGATGCCCGCCGACCTTACTTCGCCTGGATTGGAAAAGAGCGTTACTGGAAAGGCGGAAGTCATCGCGTGCTTGAAGCGTTCCTTAGATGCAGTGAAAATCGCTCATGCAAGCCTCAAGCCTGGCGACCTTCAGCGTAGAGTCAAGGTGAATGGGAGAGATGCGAATGTGGAAGGGATGTACCTGAGAATTATCGTTCATGCTAATGAGCACATGGGGCAACTGGTAGCCTACGCGCGCATGAATGGGATTAAGCCGCCTTGGTCATAGGGCCGGCTGGAAAGCCGGCTGCAGGCAGGATTGCCCGCCCCACAAGGGTTATTTGGCTGGTACTTTCAGGCGGCCTTCGTTCGACATTCCGAGATTGAAGTTTTCGCCTAGATACACGCGCCTGACTTCCGCGTCGCGGCCCAACTGGTCGGGGGTTCCCGATTGGAACACCTTGCCGTTGTTAATGATATACGCTCGATCCGTGACGGCCAGGGTTTCGCGGACATTATGATCCGTTACCAGAATGCCAATCCCTGAGTTCTTCAGGTCGAAGATGATGCGCTGCAACTCGAGCACTTGAATCGGATCGATCCCCGAGAACGGCTCGTCCAGAAGCAAGAAACTCGGCTCGATCACGAGCGAGCGCGCGATCTCCACGCGCCTGCGTTCACCGCCTGACAGCGCGTATCCTTTATTGTGGCGAACTGTCTCGAGTCCCAGTTGCTCGATCAGTTCGTTCATCCGTCTGCGGCGCTCCTCGCTTCGCATGCGCAGAGTCTGCAGAATTGCCATCAAATTATCCTCCACGGAAAGCTTGCGAAAAACGGAAGCCTCCTGGGGAAGGTAGCTGATGCCGCGACGGGCGCGCTGATACATCGGCATGTTGGTGATGTCTTCCGCGCCGTTGCCATTGCCGAGCATCACGCGGCCCGAATCGGGGCTAATCAAGCCGACGATCATATAAAACGAGGTTGTTTTGCCCGCCCCGTTCGGCCCGAGCAATCCGACCACTTCGCCTTGCTCGACCCAGAGCGAGACATTGTCGACGACTTTGCGTCCTCGATAAGTCTTCGAAATTTCAGAGGTTTGAAGAGTGCGCATCTGCAGAGGCTACTTGCGGCGGAGCTTACTTTGCGCAGGCGCGCCTTCCGCTCCATCCACCAGCAGCCGATCGTCATTCGAAAACCAAGTCAACTTCTTACCCTTCGTTGAACCCTTCTTGCTATCCACCAGTTGCGGATGGCCGGTCTCGAGAATCACTTTCGCGTCATCCACATAATACTCAGCGTGCTCGGAAGTGCCGGTGCGGGTTCGGTCAAGCGCGGTCTGCACGATTTCCACCTTCCCGTCGGCGAAGGCGTGATCGAGCGAGGAATCGTCGCTGTCATCCCGCAAAAACGCTTTTAGCTCCTGAGATTTCACTTTCATGCCGGGCCGATCCAGCAGCACTCCGCCTTTGTAGTATGCCAGCCGATCATCATCGTTGTAGATGAGTTCCGGAGCTTTCACGATTGTGAAGATTGGAGTGGCGGTTGGATCTTTGGGCTTCTTCGGCGCTTTTTCGTCCGCCGGAGCCTCATCCTTGGCTTTGTCGAGAAGCTGGCTGACCACATGTCCATGAGCTTTTAGGATGTTGTTATCGCGGTCGATCTCGATGACGTCGGCCTGCAAGCGATTCGCGCTCTGCCAGGCCATCGCGTTCCCCTCGTAGCGCACTAGCAGGTGATTGTCGGTGGATGTCATCTTCTTCGCCTTGGCGTGCATGGGTTCGTCTTCAGCGAGCAGTCCGCCGGATGTCTTCTCATTGTTCTTGCCGGTTTTCTGATCCGTTTTCTTGTCGGGCAAGCGCGTGGAGTTTACGTTGCCTTCGGCGCTGAAGTCTCCGCTCTTTTGATCCAGATCGATCCTGTCGCCCTCGGTGGATCCGGTTTCATCCCACACCCTGGCCAGGCCGGTGAGATGAATCAAATCCTTGGACTGCTCCAACTGAGCCCGATCCGCCTTCGCTTTCCGGGTGCCCTCTTCATACCGAAAGTCGTTCCACTGATCGAGTTGAGACAACTGCGAAGTTTTAGGATCGAACTGCGCCGTTAAGTCCTTACTCGAAGTCAGCGCAGGCGGCGGTGCCTGCTTCGCATCCTTGGGGGTCGGCTTCTCGGTACGGGTGGTTACGTTGACGGATTTGAACGATTCGATCTGGTTTTTCACACCGTACTTAATCCACAAGCGATCGCCGTTCATCCAACGGTGCGGCTGGCCTGGACGGTTCGGAACAAACTCGAGGGACCCCGCCGAAGCCGTCTCCACGTTATCGATCTCCTGTCCATCCGGGCGCATTTTGGTTTTGATCACGTCGCTGCGCAAGATGCGCGTGTCGGCCGGGTTTACGCCCTGCTTGAGGACCGGCTTCGATTCCGCGATGCTGTGACCGGTTGCGAGCGCGGTATCGAGGATGCTGTCGCCCTCGGCGGTGTTGAAATCGAGGTCCACGCGGTCGGTGGTGATGGTGGTCTGGGCGGTGTCGGAAAAAGATGTCAAGCGCGCGTTCTGCTCGCCGGCGATTTTCTTGATCTGTCCGTCCTCGTCCATATTCATGGTCAGCTTATCGGCAACGTATTCGATTTTGCGGCGAGGCCGGTCGTCTGTTCCCTGCGCGTGTTCGGCATTCACCTGCTGAATGACCCCGTTCGAAAGGGCGACCACAGCCGGCCCGGCGTTCAGAGTAAGCGTCTCTCGCAATAGCTTCGACCAGCCGCCCAGATACACTTTGGCTTCCTTCTCCTTGTAAACCAGATCGCCTGCCTCCACCTGCATGGGCTTAGCTTTCGCGTCCTTGCCCCGCCAGAGCAAATGGACATGGCTTACCATACGCAGCTCGTGGATTTGAGGATCGTAAAAGGCTCCGACCGCGCTGCCAGTACCCTTGTCGAATTCGAAAGTGGTGGCCTGATCGGTGGTTGCTTTTCCAGTCTTGCTTTCAAAATGGACTGCCGAGGATTTGATGACCATGAGGCGGCCGGAAGGCTCTTCGTTGGCCGGAACCCCCATCGTAATCTCGACGTCGCCTTGGGAGAAAAGGAGACCCGCCTTGATATCGAATTCGGCCTCGGCGCTTTTCACCTTGTCGAACTGAGCAGCGTCCTTTTGGAAAATGTGCAGCTCGATTCCCTTGAGGTGAAATTTTCCGCCGCTCTCTTCCATGTTGTCGGCATGCACGTAGAAAAACGGCTTGCTGTTTACGGTCTTGGTGTAACTCCAGCCCTGCGAGTCCGATAGGGTGCCCTCCGCCAAGGCCCGGGGCTTGGTTTGGATGCCCGCGTTTTGCTCTTTCAAGCGTGAGTAAAATGTCGCTCCCACGCCGCCCAGAACCAACAAGATGGCAACTAGAAGGAGCGGTCGTGTCCACCGCATCTGTATACCCAAGGATAACGTAGTGAGCGAAGGCAGGAGCGAAAGTGCGAGCACCCGCGCTACCTGTCGAAGCTGGTTTGGTCTACTTGTTTCAGTGGCAGCGTGATGGTTACCCGCGTCCCTTGGCCTTCGCTGCTGGCGATGCGGATCTCGCCGCCGTGTTCCCGCACAATTTGGCGGGAGCTAAACAGGCTCCAGTTCCCCGCCGCCATCCTGCCGCCCGACACCTTGAATCCAGGATCGAAGATATTTTGCAACTCGCCGGACTCGACTCCGCGGCCGTTGTCTTCGATCTCGATCTCGATCTCCTCGGGGGTTTGCCGGCTGGCAACGAGCACGCGTCCGTTCTCGTCAACCGCGCCGACCGCGTTATTCAAGATGTTGCTGAAAACCACGCTCAACTGCTGAGGATGGCAGATCAGGGGGGGCAGCGGCCGAAGATTCAGAATGATCTTGGCCCCTCCTGTTAGTTCCGGATCCACTAGCGCTGCAACATCGGTGAGCATCTCATTGACGTCCGCCGGCTGTACCTCCGCCTGATCCATGTTGGTGAAACGCTGCATGCGCGAGACGAGTTCCTTCAATCGCTGCGCCGATTCCTGGAGCGAACGGCGCACCTCTGCCTGGAGCCGAACGATCTTGTCGTAATCCTTCGGTTCACACTTGGCCTGCTTTGCGGAAAGCAGCAGCAACGTATCCACTCCGCTGAGCAACGCTCCCACAGGGTTGTTCATCTCGTGGCTCAAGGCGGCGGCGAGGCGGCTTAAGGAGGAGGCGCTCTCCGTCATCACGATTCTGGTTTGGGCGCCGCGCAAGGCTTCGGCAGCCTCCACGGTCTGAAGCAGGATCAGGTGATTGGACTTGCGTTGGGCGTACAAGATGGCGGTGATGGCGGTGCACAGCAGCGTCAGCATGATGATGAAGAGCATGTAGTTATCATCCGGGCCAAGCCCGGTCATCAACTGGCGTTCGGCAATGGTGGCGGAAATCAGGTAATCGAGGCCAATGCCAAGGCCGAGCGCAAGCGTGTGCATGGGCCTCAACGGGATGGTTGTCACGGCGACCAGCAGCACCATGGTGATCTGGCCGGGAATGAAATCGTTGGGATTCGTGGTGCGCGAACTGAGCAGCATGGAAGCCCAGATCAGGACCCCGGCAGTGATCAGCGCCGAAAGGGCCGCGATCCGGCGCGCCCATCCGCCCACGGCTGGAATTCGCGAAAGCCAGGCGTTCAACATCCCGAGCGCGATGATGACGGCGGCTTGCTCCAAGCGCAAGTACAAGGCCCCGCTGCCGGGCGCGACCAGGTAACGAATGGCCAGCATGAATAGCGAAACGGCGATCTGAACGAAACCAATAATCAGCAGCCCTAAGAGGCTAAGGCGTTCCAGTTCCCGGCGAAAGCCTTCGTCGCGCTCCGCCTGGCCAGGAAACAGATGTTCGCGAATCCGCTCCCTGAACATATAGGTTTAGTGTAGGACAGTGGCGAATCAGAGACTCAGGGCGGGGTGCGGCGGATGCAAGAATGGAAGCCGGTAATCTTGGATTATGGTCCTCACAAAAGAAGAACTGATCGCCTCTCTCCGCAACGAGATTCGCATTTTGGTGCATCTCGCCAGCAAGGTGGACAAATCGAAGCTCGATTATCGGCCAACCCCCAACCAGCGCAGCATTCTGGAGTTGCTGCAGTACATGGCCATCATGGGCCCCACACAGGTTGCCGTAATCAAAGCCGGGGTCTTCAATAGACCCGCCTTGAGCGCCGCATGGAGCCCAGCCGTAGCTGCGTCGAAAAAGATGAGCTTCGATGAAGCCGTCTCCGCTATCCAAAACCAATCCGATGAGTACGCTCAACTCCTGAGTGGATGGACCGAAGCCGATTTTCGCGCCGAAATCGACATGTTCGGCACGAAATCCACTCGCGGGTCGCTGCTGGCGAACTTGGTGTTGTGCGGTCACGCGGCCTACCGCACTCAGCTCTTCTGCTACCTCAAGTCCTGCGGTCGCGAAGAACTAAGCACCATGGACTTGTGGGCTGGGATGGATAGCCCGACTAAAAAGTAATCCTGACCCGCAGCCTGACGGTGCGGCGACTATCGACTCCTTCCTGAGGGTAGCTGGCGATGAGGCGGCCAAAATCGGGGTTCGGGGTGACGTCCTGTATCTCCGGCTTGAGCGTCGTGGGATTCACCTTAAGCGAGAACGACCCGAGAACGCCGATGTCATAATTGTCGGGCGACTTCAACGGGTGGTTCAGGATGTTATTTATGTCCGCACCCAGTTCGGCGCGAACCTTCTCTCCCACGCGGAACACTTTGCGGACGCCAGTGTTCAGCCCGACAGTTCCGGGACCCGTAAGCAGGTTTCGGGTGGCCACGGCCGGGTTCGTGAACAAATCCGCTCCGAGAGGAGGCGTGGAAAATGCCGCCGGGTTCCATAGCCGATCGCCGCTCTTCACGTTCGGATTGCCGCTAACTACCGGACGAAAGCTGGTGTTATAGAATCCGCCAGTGGCGTCGAGCGATCCCGAAGCGATATTTCCAGGAGAGATCGGTCCGCAGTTGTCGCAAGTCCAGAGCGGGGTGAATCCGGTTCCGGATTTTACGAAGCCCTGCCAGGATAGTTGCCAGCCTCCCGCCACCGCATCCAGCCAGCGCGGCATTCCCGCTCCGTATTTTCTGCCTCGGCCGTAGGGCGAATCGATGATGCCATAAGTGATAAAGCGATGGCGCGACGTGAACGCATCCATGCCATAGTCCGCCGATGGATTGAACTGGTTATAGGCGGTTCCGCCGAGGCTGGAGTTTCCCGTATCCGCAGCCGTCGATTTCTGATCCAGCAGCGTGTAGCTTGCGTTGAATGTAAACCCGCCCGAAAATCTGCGGTTAAACTCGGCCTGGAACGCGTTGCTGCGTCCATGTCCGAAGTTGCCGAAGCTAGTCAGGAAGTCGCTGAGTGCGGGGTACGGGAGGCGCGCGAGGTCGGCTGGCGAGTAGTTGCAATCCCCATTGTCGGGCGTGCAGGGAGTGACGCCGTCGCCAGTGGTGGTGCCGAAGGGTTTGTCGCTGGGCTGAATCATGTTAGAGTCGACGCCGGAGATTAGCCGGCTCATGCGCGTGCCCAGATACGATAGGCGAACTGCGGTTTGCCAGCCAAGATCGCGTTCCAGCGTCACGTTGTATTGCTGGATGCGCGGCTGCTTCAGATTGAACGGCACCCAATTGCCGGAGATCAGACCGCTCAGAGCATTTACCGCACCGCCGGACAAAGGACTGGTTCCGTGCACAACGCCGGGCCAGCCAGAAAGCGGAGCAGCCGCGGTGGATACCTTCGTTAAAGTTACTTGGAACGAGTTCGTCGCCAGGGGGTCACGAATGCCCTGCGCAGCCGAGGTCGGGTAGAACAGGCCGTAGCCACCTCGCAGGACAGTTTTCTCGCTCAAACGCCAAGCCAGCCCCACGCGCGGCGCTACGTTCCCGTAATCGGCTTTCACCAGAGAGCGCGGCAATCCTAGCTTGTCGGCAGTCACCACTCCGTAGGCTATGTAGCGCGGGTCCAAGTCCTGAAGCGTTTTCTGGGAAGGCACGACATAGCGTCCTTTTTGGCCATTGGGCCCGACGTACGTCGGGTCGAAATTTACCAGCAAATCGTTGTTTTCTGTGAACGGCGTGATGATTTCGTAGCGCAGCCCGATATTCAGGGTCAGGCGGGAGTGAATCTTGAAATCGTCCTGAACGAAGAAGCCTTGCTCCCAGTTGTAAACGTCCAAAGGCGGGCGGAACTGGTTCACGTAGCTGACGTTATTAGGAGGCAGTCCAAGCAGGAATCGCGCCAGCGGGTCAGTTCCGGCACCTGTGTAATTGATGCGGCCGCGCGGATTGCCGCGACCGCTGGTGAATCCATCCACCGCCGCGTTGCGAACGAAGTCGGCCCCGGCTTTCAAGGAATGGCGCCCTTTGATCCAAGTAATCGTGTCGCCGAACGTCAGCAAGTTTTGATCGAGAGGACGATAGGTATTCCGACCGCCATTCGCAAGAATCGCAAAGGTTGAGCCAAAGCTGATCGCGGGGTGGCCGAAAGTGTCGAGGGCCGAAGGCGTGATTACGTCTCCGTACGCTTTGATGTCGGCATCGTTGAAGCCGATATTTTGCAGAAATTGCCGCAGTGTCTGATTGCTTTGCCGCAGCCAGGGAACACGGTTGAATCCGCCGCGCGCCTCGTTGATGATCGTGGGCGAGAACAGGTGAGTCTCGGAGAGCGACAACGTCTTGTTGCTGCGCTCGTTCTGCGTCAAGCCAAGGGGCGTGAAGGGACTCGCCACATTCGAAGTTGCAAAGACCTGATTCTGGCCATTGTACACGGCATAAAAGCGATCCTTTTCGCGGAAGTCGTGATCCACCCGGAGGGTTCCCAAGTCGCGACGGGTGGTGCCCGGGGCGTTGGTGAAGTAATCGACAAGCCTTCCATTGCTAGCATTGATCGGCGCGTTCGGACTCGTCTGGGGGAAATAAAGCTGGATCAATTTCGCAGTCACAGGATTCAGTAAACGTTGCGGAATCTGGATGAAACGCTGTCCAAGTCCTCCCACCGTATTTTGGGCCACTTCGGCTGGCGTCAATGTGACAGCAGTCGGCACGACTGGCTTTTTGGAATCGCTTAAGAGCGAGAAGTTGCCAGCCAGCAAGGTGGCATGCGGCAGCGTGGTGGAGCGAGTATAGACAGGGCTGTTCAGGAACCGCTTCTCATAGGCGGCGAAGAAATACGTGTTCTTAAGCTTCGGGATGGGGCCGCCGAATGAGCCGCCAAACTCGTTCAAATTGAAGTAGGGAGTGGGATATGCAGACTGCGCGGGAGTGGGCGAGAAGTTCGCTTGCCCAATCTTGTCATTGAGGCTCCAGGCCGCCAGGGCCGAGTTCTTGTTGTCGTAGAACAAGGACCCGTGGTAGCTGGATTGGCCTCGACGAGTCGTAACGCGGATGTTCGCGATTCCCGCATATTCGGCCGTGAAGCTGTTCGATAAAACCGTCAACTCGCCAACCGTCTCGAGCGAGGGCTGGCTGCTGGTTGGCTCGCCGAAAACTCCGCCATTCGATCGCTGGCCGTCCAGAGAAAAGCTGGCTCCGTAGCTCTGAGCACCGATAAACTTGAGCGCGCCGTCGCCTTGTCCTTGAGTAATGTTTGGATTTAGATATAGAAAGGACTGATAATCGCGGCTGTCGCGCGGCAGTTCCGTCAATTGGAGGTTATTTAGGGTGCCGCTGATAGTGGGCGAATCGGTTTGGATGAGTGAAGCTTGCTCATGGACGATCACGGACTCGGTGGAACGCGCCACTTCCAGACGTCCATCCACGCGGGCAGTTTCGCCGGTGCGCAGCGTTACGCCAGAAATCTCGAGGGTATTGAAGCCTGGTACCGAGATTGAGAGCTTATATTCGCCGTACTTGAAGCCGGTTGCCTCGTATTCTCCAGTTTTATTGGTATGAACCACAGTCCGTACGCCGGTGGAGAGGTCGATGATAGTGACTGCAGCGTTGGGCACAGCCGCGCCGCTCGGGTCGGTGACGGTTCCTCGAATTGCATCGAGATCGGTGCCCTGCCCTAGCATGTAAGCCGGGATGGCCATGACGGTAACGAAGATCAGAAAATAGCGCATGAACGAGCGGATCAGTTTTTGCATACAACTCCTCTACGGCGGCACAACTTGATGGCAAGCTAACACAAAGGGAACTTTAAACGCAAGCGTTGTCCCGCTCCGGCTACGCTATGATGGCTCCGACGCGACTCGTGCTTGTTCTCTTGATGCTCGCTTCAGCGATTTCCGGGCAGACCGGATACCATATCACCAAGCGAATCCCGATTGGCGGCGATGGCGGGTGGGATTACCTGACCGTCGACCCCGATGCCAGGCGCGTCTACGTGTCGCATGGAACCGAAGTCGACGTGATCGATGCGGACACGGCAGTTATCATTGGGAAGCTTACGGACCTGAAGGGCGTCCATGGGATCGCGCTCGCGTCAACGCTGAACCGGGGTTTCATCAGCAATGGCCAAAGCGGCACTATCACGGCGTTCGATCTCAAAACGTTGAAACGCGTTGGCGACGATATTCCCGCAGGCAAGAACCCTGACGCGATCATTTTCGATCCTGCCAGCAGCCGTGTCTTCGCCTTCAATGGCCGAAGTTCTGACGTGACTGCTATCGACGCTGAACTGAGTGCGCCTGTCGGGAGCGTCGCGCTTGAGGGCAAGCCGGAATTCGCCATCGCCGATGCGCAAAATGCGGTGTACGTGAACATTGAAGACAAAAACGTGATGATGCGGATAGATGCCAGGAAGCTGCTGGTGGAACAGAAATGGAAGCTGGAACCTTGCGAGTCGCCTTCCGGACTTACGATGGATCGATCCACCCGCCGGCTTTTCGTGGGCTGCCACAACAAGATGATGGCGGTTATTAACGCCAATGATGGAAAGCTGATTACAACGATGCCGATTTGCGAAGGGATTGACGCGACGGCTTTCGATCCAGAAACGAAAATGATTTTCAACTCGTGCGGCGACGGAACAATTACGGTAATACACGAGGACTCGCCGGATCGATACAAAATCGTGGAGACCATTAAGACCCGGGCCGGGTCGAGAACCATGGCAGTGGATACCAAGACCCACAAGCTATTCGTGCCCGCGGCGGAATTTGAACCGGCCTCAGCCGGAAAAGGTACGCGGCCCAAAATGGTGACCGGGAGTTTTTCCGTGCTGGTGCTTGAAAAATGAGTAGGGCGACTGCTCTTGCGGCGGATCCTATCGCCTTGGAACATCAGCCCGGCAAAGGGCATCCTGAACGCCCCGAACGGTTTCAGAGTGCCGTTAATGCGGTGAAAGGCCTCGATCTGGCTTTGATCCCGGCGCGCCGCGCACATGAGGATGAGATCGTTCTCGCGCACAGCCGCCGGTATGTGCGGACTGTCGATAACGAGGTTGCTCAAGGATTCGAGGAATTGAGCACGGGCGATACTCACGTTGGGATGCGTTCGTTCGAAGCGGCGCTGCACGCGACCGGTGCGGTCCTGAACGCCGTGGATCTAGTGGCAGACAGGCGCGCTTCGAACGCGTTCTGCATCGTGCGGCCTCCAGGACATCACGCCACTCCCGATCGCGGGATGGGCTTCTGCATCTTTAACAATGTCGCCGTGGCGGCACGGTACGCCCAAGCCAAGCATGGAATGAAGCGGGTGCTGATCGTGGACTGGGACGTTCATCATGGCAACGGGACGCAGGATATTTTCTATGGGGATGGCGATGTGTTTTTCTTTAGCACGCATCAGTATCCGTGGTATCCGGGCACGGGCGCGGCAGAAGAGGTTGGTTATGCCGACGGGGAGGGAAAGACGATGAACTGCCCCTTTCCGAGCGGCGCTGGCAGGAAAGAGATTCTGGGAGCTTTCCAGGATCGGCTGGTTCCGGCAGCGGACGAATTTCAGCCGGAATTGGTGCTGATCTCAGCAGGGTTCGACTCGCGCATCGATGATCCATTAGGACATTTTCGGTTGACCGATCAGGATTTTGCCGATTTGACTGCGGTGATGCTGGAAGTGGCTGATAAGCATGCGGGCGGTCGGCTGGTTTCGGTGCTGGAAGGCGGTTACAATTTGACTGGCTTGGCGTCGGCGGTCAAGTCACATGTGACTGCGTTAATGGGATAGAACCTGTGGGACTCGGGCGTATTGCATTTTGCGGAGAGTGCGTTTATGATCGTAGGAGGATTGGGGCAGATGGCTGTCTGCCCCAATCCCGCGATTTAGATCAGCGCTCCTTTCGGATGCTGATCGTAATCGTGAATGGCTTAGCTTCAGCACAAGTCGTACGATTAGGGTCACAGGGCCCTCCTTTCTGCTTCGTTTGGGAATGCCCGGGACCGAATCCCGGGTCTTCCATCTGAAGCTCTAGTGCCTCATTTGGAAACCGTCCATTCCCACTTCACAAAAAGGCTTGTACTCTGTGCTCGCAGGCTGCTGAGAATTTCAGATCTCAGTCGAGATTCTTCGGTCGAAACATCTTCTCGGTTACCGCACTTACCAACCGACGCGGCACTATACGCTGCACCTCGGCCTGAACCCAATTCGCTAGTCCGGAGATAACGACATGCTTGCCTCCCGCGAGTGCGTCCAGACCTTTGCGAGCCACTTGTTCCGCAGTTTCGACGGTTGCGGTTCGCTCGGTGGGAATGCCAGCTAGACTGTCGAATTCCGATTGGGTTGAGCCCGGACATAGTGCGCACACCCGAACTCCATGCTGCTTCACCTCTTGGGCGAGCGCCTCCGCGAACAGCAGATCGAAAGCTTTGGTGGCAGCATACGTGGCCATGTAAGGAACAGCCTGAAATGCAGCGGTTGAGGACACGATCAGAATGTCGCCTCGCCGACGTTCAATCATCCCAGGCAGGAACAGATGAGTGAGATGGACCACGGCCCCGCAGTTGACACGCACCATGGACGCTTCCCGCGCAGCCTCGATGTTGGCGAACTCTCCGTAACTGCCGAATCCGGCGTTGTTGATCAGCAGATCGATCGTGAGACCGTTGAGGCGAGTGAAATCGTAGATTACATCTGGTGCGGATGCCTCTTCAAGATCGGCGGCAAAGCACTCGATGTTAACGCTATAAGCCGAGCGCAGTTTTTGAGCCAGCACCTCCAGTCGATCGGCCCGACGCGCAGTGAGCACCAGGTTCGTCCCACCTTCCCCGAGTTGCTCAGCAAACTTCTCGCCGATGCCCGCGCTTGCCCCGGTGATCAACGCCCATCGCCCCGCCCAGGCACGCTGCATGTTTTTAAGCGCCACTCTCGTGCAGGATGCGATAGATCTGCGCTCCGTGTTTCTCCACGGTATGCATCCCGATTCCTGGAACCGCGAGAAGTTCACGCGCCGTTGCTGGACGCTTAACGGCCAGAGCCTTCAGTGTTTGATCGCTGAATATTCTGAAGGCAGGCACACCGCGGCGCTTGGCCTCGCCCATTCTCCAGGAGCGCAGTTTCGATTCAAGCTCCGAGTCCCCGGCCGCCGGTGTAGGCTTGGTTCTACCTTTCACCGCCGGGCTGGGCGACTTCTTCTTTCGCTTCCTCTTGGATGGAATGAAAGACTCGTCCTTGATCGTGATCTCAATCGGCGTGGAAGCGTCAATGCCGCCGGCCTCGCGCGTCAAGCTTGCCTTTCGATAAGGGATGGACCGTCCTTCCTTCTCGAAGACGGCATCCACGAGCCGCACCAGGCCGGCACGCGCCATTGCCCCCAGCAGTTGCTCGAACGAATCGCGATCCATCTGCCCATGCGGGCATAGCTCCCCATGCAGCTTTCCCGTCGATTTTGGTTCCGATCCTTTCATCGCTGCGATCACGCGATACATGACCACCTTCTCTTCTTTCGTCGCTGGCCGGAATTGCTGCGCGACACACTCGTCCGCGGCGCAAAAATCGCAAATTCCGCACGCAGTGTGCCCGTCGGCGATGTCCCCAAAGTGCCGCACCAACATCGACATCCGGCAATGGTTCGTCTCAGCATAGCGAATCACCAAATCGATCTGACTGCGCCGCTGTTCGGCATGAGCGACATAGGAATCTCGCCAATCGCCGTGCCCGCGCGTGACATTGTCGGCGAAGTCCACCATGGCTCCACCGTGGATCCAAAGCTTTTCGAGCGCTTTATCGAACGTTTCCGCATCAACGCCCATGCGGTATTGCAGGGCTTCTTTCTCGTGCGGCTCGGGACTCAGGCGCGCGAAGATCGCATCCAACACCGTGACATCCGGGTAGTCGCGCTCAAAGAAAAAATCGTGAGTGTAGCGGTCCGCGTACGAGTGCATGAGGATCGCGCGACTGGGCTCGCCATCGCGTCCGGCTCGGCCGATCTCCTGATAGTAGGCCTCCACGCTTCCAGGCAGCGCGGTGTGGATCACCGTTCGCACGTTCGGCTTGTCGATCCCCATCCCAAAAGCGATGGTGGCCACGATGACGTCCAGCTTGCCCGAGAGGAACCCGTCCTGAACTTTTTTCCTCCGATCTGCATCCAGACCCGCATGATACGCAGCTGCCGGAATGTCGTGAGCCAAGGTGGCTGCCAGAGCCGAACATTGTTTCCGAGTCGGCGTGTAGACGATCGCGGGCCGCCGCTCGGTGTCAGTCAGAATCTCTTTCACGAGATCGAATCGTTGCGGCGAAGGGACCTCCACTACTTCGATCGCAATGTTGGACCGCCGGAAGCCATGGATGAACAGGGCTGGCTGGTTCAGACCTAGTTGGACGGCGATATCACGCTGCACAACCGGAGTTGCGGTCGCGGTCAGCCCGATCACCGGGGCGGGCCGCAAGCTAGGCAAATACTGGCCGAGCATGCGGTAGTCTGGTCTAAAATCGTGACCCCACTGAGAGATGCAGTGGGCTTCGTCGATGGCGATCAGCGCAGGCTTTTTCTTCGCCAGCATCTCCGGAAATCCCGCCACCCGCAGACGCTCGGGCGCGATGAAGAGGAATTGGAGACGACCGGAGAGGTAGTCGATGCAAGCTTGCCGGGAGGAGGCCCGATCGCGTCCTGAATGAATCCGTTCCACCGCAAAGCCGCGTTCCCGCAGCTTAGCGACCTGGTCCTCCATCAAGGCGATGAGCGGGCTAATCACTAGAGTAGTCCCGCCGCGCGCTATTCCAGGCAACTGGTAGCACAGCGATTTTCCCGAACCGGTCGGCATCACCAGGAGAGCATCCTGGCCCTCGATCACCGCCTTGCAGACTGCCTCCTGGTTCGCGCGGAAGGAAGCGAACCCAAAGCCTTTCTCCAAGAGTTCGTTGAGCGAGTCGTACTTCAGGTCCGGGGCTGGCGTCGCTTCAGGCGCTCTCGCTGGGGCTGGAGCTGCTGCAGCAGGCGTCGCTGGAGTTTGGCCCACCTTGCCCACCACCTCTCGGACATACTCTTCAATGCCTTCGAGGAACGGCCCTAGCTCGGCCTTTCCCCGCTCGATGCGCTTGAGAAAAGCTTCCCACTGGCCCGTCATCGCGGGGCTCTTCACTTCGGGATGCACCACTTCAATCAAGTGGACGCCTTTATCGGTAGCTTCCAGGCTTTTCCCGTTGCGCACCATGTATTCGCGCTTGAGCAGCACCTCGATAATCCCGGCCCGGGTTGCAGGCGTTCCCAATCCCGATTCTTTCATTGCGTCGGAGAGTTCTTTCTCGTCAAGCGTCTTGCCCGCGGTCTCCATGGCGGTGAGCAAGGTGGCTTCGGTAAGGCGTTTCGGTGGACGTGTTCGCTTTTTCACCGCCTCCGCTTCGAGCACATCCTGCGGCTGATCCTTGGCAAGCTCCGGCGGAAGCACTTGCTCAGACTCCTTGGCAGCGTCCTTGGCCTTCTTGGCCTGCTGAACGTCCAGGACCTTCCAGCCTTCCTGCAGCACGATAGTGCCGGATGAGTGATACCGATCGGTAACCGCGCCATTCACAATGGCCGTGATCACGGTAGTGACGGACCATACATAATCGTCATGCCAGGCGGCGAGCAATCGACGGCAGATCAGATCGTAGATCTTGCGCTCCTCGGGCGGCAGGCTCGCTTGGTTGAACGACAATGCAGTGGGGATGATCGCGTGATGGTCCGTTACTTTCGAATCGTCGATGAAGCGCCGCCCTAACGGACGCTCGCCCGTTCCAGGCGCGAGGTGCTCGCGATATGGCCCCGCGATCGCTTTCACGATGCCTGGGAGTGTAGTGGCGATATCTTGCGATAAGTGCCGGCTGTCGGTGCGCGGGTAGCTAATCAGCTTGTGCTTCTCATAGAGCGCCTGCGCCACATCCAACGTTTTTTGCGCGCTGAAGGCATACAGCCGATTCGCGTGACGCTGCAACTCGGTCAGATCGTAGAGCGGCAAGGGCGCCATGCGCTGCGTCTCGGATTTGATGGACTCCACCGCAGCTTGGCCTGTGCGCGCACGAGCAACAATGCGGGCCGACTCCTCGCCATCGATCGGCAGCCTCGATTCGTCGGGCTTCGTCCGGAACCACGTACCCTTGTAGGCGTTCGCCTTTGGATTAGCGGTTGGCCGGAATGTGGCGATCACCTCAATGTAATCTTCCGGCTTGAAATTGCGGATGGCGAGTTCGCGCTCCACCAGCATGGCGAGCGTCGGCGTCTGGACTCTCCCAACCGAGAGGTCCTCGCCGTAGGCCAGCGTGTAGGCTCGCGAGAGGTTCATGCCCACCAGCCAATCGGCTCGGCTGCGGCCCTTTGCGGCGTCGGCTAGCGGATCGTAATCTCGTCCCGAGCGCAGAGTGTCAAAGCCTTTGCGGATCGCATCGGGGGTAAGGGAGGAGATCCACAATCTGTTGACCGGGCGGTCGCAGCCAGCCGCCTCGTAAATATAGCGGAAGATCAGTTCCCCTTCGCGGCCCGCGTCCGTGGCGCAGATGACTCGCGAAACTTTGGATGAGCTGAGCACGCGGCGCACAACCTCAAATTGATCTTTGGTCTTCTCGTAGACTACGAGCGGCCAGTTTCGAGGGAGCATCGGCAACGTATCGCGACGCCACTGACGCCATTCCGGATTGATCTCATGCGGTTGGGCCAGCGCTGCCAAGTGGCCGATGGCCCAGGTGACCACGTACCCGTTGCCGTGCAGGTAGCCGTCCCCTTTTTGGTTTGCGCCCAGGACGCGCGCGATATCCCGCGCCACGGAAGGCTTTTCGGCGAGCACGGCCGTGGTACCGGATTCCAAGCTATTTAGCCAAGAGTTTGCTTTTTGCGAGGGGTCGAGCTAAAGCATTCGATAGGTTGTGGCTGTTGAACTCCAGCACCTTGCGATAATAATCCTCGCCTTTGGCCTTGTCTTTGGAATATTCATACGCCTGACCGATTAGCGCCAGGATAAAAGGATCACGCTGATCTGCCTTCTGTAGTTCCACAATTCCGGTAGTCAACTCGCCTGAATACAACGAAACGTAGCCAGCAAGGTAGGGAGCGAAGCGCGCTTGGTCTGGATTGGTTCCTTTAGCCAAGATAGAATTTGCGAGGATAACGTACTTGTGCGCTTCCTCGCGAAGTCCCCGCCGGACCAGCACGCGAGCTTGCGCGTTATCCCAGCGGAATTCCCATAAATCCTTTTCAGCATCGGTGAGCTTGGGATTTTTGCGAGCCGTTTCATAACCGATTCGGTACCATTTGTCCGCGGCATTCTGGTCGAGCGCTTCCAGGCAGATGCGCGCGAGTTCGTTCGCGGTCTCGGCGGCGGCGATGAAACTTCCAGCGGCAACCTGTTCATCGAACGCCGGCTTCTCGAACTTCGTCGCCTGCGCGCAGTTGTGCTCGAAGGCGTACGATATGGCCATGGTGCGGCGCGCTTGCGTCAAATTGTCCGGCTTGGCGAGTTCGATCGCTCTCGATAGATGCTCACGCGCCTCCTTGTACTCTCCCTTCAGGTCGAGAGCCATGCCTGCTGCCAGATGAGCATCGTAGAGATTGGGCGATGCTTTCAGAGCTTTGCGGTACAGAGCGATAGCCTCGTCCTGTTTGCCCTCGCTATTCAGCTTTTTGCCTTCCTTAAC
Source organism: Bryobacterales bacterium (assembly GCA_038225555.1). Classification (GTDB taxonomy): domain Bacteria; phylum Acidobacteriota; class Terriglobia; order Bryobacterales; family Bryobacteraceae; genus JANXQZ01. The sequence goes on along the minus strand of JBBRRB010000008.1, from coordinate 55,410 downwards.
AAGCTCCATCGGATCGGCAGCTTGGCAGGAAACGACAGCGCTCGCCAGCAGAATGGAAGCGGCCAGGCAGCGGTTCGTCAACTTAAATAAATTCATGGCGTCGATACTATTTTACGTCGGGGCGAGTTTGGCAGTCGTCTCAATCCAAACTGCGAAAATGGTTCCATATGGAAATCATCAAAGTAATTGGACGAGAGATACTCGATTCGCGCGGCAACCCGACGGTTGAAGCCGATGTTCATCTGGCGGACGGAAGCATCGGGCGGGCAGCAGTGCCCTCCGGCGCATCCACCGGCGAGCATGAAGCGGTCGAGCTGCGCGACGGCGACAAATCGCGCTACCTCGGCAAGGGCACCCTGAAGGCGGTAACCAACGTAAACGAGAAGATCGCGGCTGCTGTCGAGGGTCTGGAAGCCGAAGACCAATCCTCTGTGGATTACAAGATGATCGCGCTCGATGGAACGCACAACAAAGGCAACCTGGGCGCAAACGCGATTCTGGCGGTCTCCATGGCTACCGCCAGAGCCGCCGCGCAATCTCAAATGACTCCGCTTTACAGGTATCTCGGCGGCGTGAATGCCAACCTGCTGCCCGTGCCGCTTATGAACATTCTGAATGGCGGAGCGCATGCCGATAACTCGGTGGATCCGCAAGAGTTCATGGTGGTGCCGTATGGAGCCGAGACGTTTCGAGAGGCGCTTCGCATGGGTGCGGAGGTGTTTCATACTCTCAAGGGGGTTCTGAAAAAGCGCGGCTACTCTACCGCGGTGGGCGATGAGGGCGGGTTTGCTCCGAATCTCAAATCGAACGATGAGGCGCTCGAAGTGGTGCTGGAGGCGATCACGAAAGCAGGCTTCACGCCGGGCGAACAGATTGGCATCGCGCTCGATCCTGCTGCCAGCGAATTCTACGATAAGGAATCCGGCAAGTACATTTTCAAGAAGTCCGACAAGAGCGAGCGCTCCTCCGAGGAGATGGTCGCATTTTGGGCCGGATGGGTGAGGCAGTATCCCATCGTTTCCATAGAAGACGGCATGGCCGAAGACGATTGGGATGGCTGGAGAATGATGACGGAGGTGCTCGGCAAGCGCATTCAGCTGGTCGGCGACGATCTCTTCGTGACCAACACCGCCCGGCTCTCCATCGGAATCAAGGAGCACATCGCCAACTCGATTCTGATCAAGGTGAACCAAATCGGCACTCTGACCGAGACGCTGGAGGCCATGCAAATGGCGGCGAACGCCGGTTACACGAGCATCGCGTCGCACCGTTCCGGCGAGACGGAGGACTCGTTTATCGCGGACTTGGCAGTGGCCACGCGAGCGGGACAGATTAAGACCGGTTCGGCCAGCCGCACCGACCGCATCGTGAAGTACAACCAGCTTTTGCGCATCGAAGAAGAATTAGGCGCTGGCGCGAAATTCGCAGGAAGAAAGGCGTTTCATCAATAATGCGCGCCAAGAAGCCTTTGGTCTTAACGATTCTCGACGGCTGGGGCTTCTCCCCGGCCGTGGAGGGCAATGCAATCGCGGCGGCGCGGAAACCGAACTACGACAAGCTGCTGCGCGAACATTCCAACACGCTGGTTCACACCTCGGGCCCGTTTGTCGGGCTTCCCGACGGACAGATGGGAAATAGCGAAGTGGGCCACCTGAATATCGGAGCGGGCCGCGTGGTTTATATGGACGTCACCCGCCTCGACCTGATGATCTCATCGGGCGAGTTTTTTAAGAACCCAGTGCTGCTGGAGAGCATGAAGCACGCTCGAACGCATCGGCTGCATGTGATGGGCCTCTCGAGCGATGGCGGAGTTCATTCGCTGCTCACGCACTTGTATGCAATCGTGAAGATGGCGAAACAGGAAGGCGTTTCCGAGGTGTTCATCCACTGTTTTATGGATGGACGCGATACGCCGCCTGAAAGCGGAGCGGGCTTTCTCGAGCAGATCCAGCGCGAGTGCAAGAAGATCGGGCTGGGCAAAATAGCGTCTGTATCGGGACGTTATCACTCCATGGATCGCGACAAGCGATGGGACCGGATTGAACGAGGCTTTGGGGCCATGGTGCAGGGCGTCGGCGAGAAGGCGACGGACCCGGTTGTCGCCGTGAAGAAATCCTACGAGCTGGGGATCACGGACGAGTTCATCGAACCGATTACGATTGTCGACGAGCGCAACGAGCCGGTCGGGTTGATCCGAGACGAGGATGCCTGCATCTTCTTCAACTATCGCGCTGATCGCGGGCGTGAGATGACTATGGCTCTTATGGACCCGACGCTCGAGAAGCCCTCGCGCTCGCTGGTTCCCAAAGACCTGCACTTCACAACCATGACGCAATACGACAAGACTTTCAAAGTCCCGTTCGTGTTGGCGCGAGAGCATCCAAATAACATCCTGGCCGATGTGATGTCGCAATTGCAGTGGAAGAATCTGCGTGTGGCGGAGACGGAGAAGTATGCGCACGTGACTTATTTCTTCAATGGCGGGAATGAGAAGCCGTATGGGGGCGAGGAGCGCGAGATGGTGGCTTCCCCGAAGGTGGCTACCTACGACCTGAAGCCCGAGATGAGCGCTTTGGGTGTGAAGGATGTGGTGGTGAAAGCCATCGAGAAGGGCGCAGTGGACGTGATCGTGATGAATTTCGCGAACGCGGATATGGTGGGCCATTCGGGAAAGATGGCTCCAACGGTGCTCGCCGTAGAGGCGGTGGATGCGTGCCTGGGGGATATTTACGCCGCCCTAAAGAGACAGGGTGGCTCCTGGATCATTACCGCCGATCATGGGAATGCGGAGACGATGATCGATCCGATTACAAAGGGACCGCACACGTACCATACGCTGAATCCCGTTCCGTTCATTTTGGTGGACGAGGACAATTCGCCGCTGCGGCAAGGCGGGGCATTGCAGGACATTTCTCCGACTATCCTGGGGTTCTTAGGAGAGAAGCAGCCCAAGGAGATGTCAGGACACGACTTGCGGCGGACGGTATAATCAAAGAGGAAGGAACCCGTTTGTGCAGATTACGTTAGAGCTTCCGGACAGCATCGCCCGAAATTTGGCACCCGACCAACAATCCCTTTCGCGCGCCGCAATCGAGGCTCTTGCCATTGAAGGTGTGCGCTCCGGCAAACTGTCCGCTGGCGAGGCACGCCGCTTACTCGGGTTCAACACGCGGATGCAGGTGGATGCGTTTCTTCAGGATCATAGCGTCGATTCAGACGTGACCATTAAAGATGTAGAGCGGGATGCCGAAACAAGTCGCCGGTTCAGGGAACAATGTTTGTCATCGCCGACACCTCGCCTCTTAACTACCTCGTCCTGATTGATGCAATTGACATCCTGCCCAAGCTCTATGGGCGCGTGGCTGTTCCGCAGCCTGTACTGCACGAGTTGCTGCATCCCGATACCCCGGCGCTAGTCTCGGAATGGGCTAGAGAATTACCTGTGTGGGCCCAGGTTGTTCCATTTGATGTTGCGCTGATCGATAACAAACTGGCAGAGCTAGATGCAGGTGAGAGAGCCGCGATCGCCTTGGCTCAAACCTTTCCAAATGCGTTGCTCCTGATGGATGACGCGAAAGGCCGGAAGGAAGCAGGTGAAAGGCATATCGCAACTGTGGGAACTCTGGGCATATTGCGAGATGCTGCGTCACTGGGTTGGGTAAATTTGCCGGAAGCATTTCACTTGCTCCGGCAGACTACCTTCCGGCTGCCGGTTGCGCTCATAGCGCATCTGCTGAAAGAACTGTAAACTGAGTAAGAACCGTTCTAGGCGGGGTGATGAAATTGGTATACATAGCGGACTTAAAATCCGCTGGTCCGCAAGGACCATATGGGTTCGAGTCCCATCCCCGCTACCAGAAATCGAAAACCCGGAGCCCTTTCAATAGAGAGGACCCCGGGTACCGTTGGGAAGGACTACTCAATGTCCTTATTCCGCTTCTTGCGATTGCGCTTGCGGGCTAGAGCTTCCTTGGTCCGGCGCTTCTCGCCCGGCTTCAGGTAAAAAGAGTGTCGCTTAATCTCTTTAATGATGTCTTCCTGCTGCACTTTCCGCTTAAAGCGGCGCAGGGCGCTTTCTAAAGTCTCGCCCTCTTGTACATTTACTTCTGCCAAATCGAATTCACCTCCCCACGGCAAAACTTCACCCATCGGTCCTTGCGGATCCTGGATGACACATACCATCATAGCCTCCAACGAATAAGACAATGGAACAATGCAGCACGCTCTCGCAATTTTGCTAGCTGGCGGAGCAGGGGAGCGTCTGTCTCCCCTCACGCAAAACACCGCAAAACCTGCCGTACCCTTCGGTGGCGCCTATCGCATTATCGATTTCACGCTTTCCAACTGCGTTAATTCCGACATTCGCCGAATCCTGATCCTCACTCAATATAAGGCTCTCGAACTCACCAGGCATATCCGGGAAGGCTGGAATATCTATTCCGGCGAACTGAACGAGTTCATCGAAGTGATCCCGCCCATGAAGCGGATCCACGACGATTGGTACCTCGGCACGGCCGACGCGGTTTACCAGAATATCGAGAGCATCCTGGGCGAAGACGTCAAATACACGCTGATCCTTTCCGGCGACCACATCTACAAGATGGACTACAACGAGATGCTCTCATGGCATCAGGCAAGAGAGGCCGATGTCACCATCGCCACCATCCAGATCGCGCCCGAAGAGGCTCGACGCTTCGGCATCGTCGAGATTGACAGAGATTACCGCATTACCGGCTTCGAGGAAAAGCCCCGTCACGGGAACCCGGCCCGATCCATGTTCAGTCCGGAAATGGTGAGCACCTCGATGGGCATTTACGTATTCAATACGCCCAAGCTCGTGGATGCGCTGAAGGATGACGCGGCCGATCCCGCTTCCAGCCACGATTTCGGTAAAGATATCCTTCCCAAATTAATCTCGCGCGCAAGAATAGTCGCCTATGACTTCCGCGATCTCAATCGCAAAGTAGTGCGATACTGGCGCGATGTCGGAACACTGGACGCCTACTACGACGCCAACATGGATTTGGTGGACGTGACGCCGGAGTTTAACTTGTATGACAAAGAGTGGCCTGTCCGAACCCGCCTGGTGCAGCAGCCACCCGCGAAGTTCGTGTTTGCCCATGAGGGGCGCAGGATGGGCCTGGCGATTGATTCCATTGTGTCGGCAGGCTGCATCGTGTCCGGGGGAAGAGTAACCCGCAGCGTGCTGTCTCCAGGCGTGCGTGTCAACAGCTATTGCGAGGTGGATGGCTGTATTCTGTTGGCTAACGCGGACATTGGCCGATACAGCCGGATTCGCAAAACGATCGTTCCCTCCAACGTGGTTTTGCCCGAATCAAGCGTGATCGGGTATGATCTGGACGCAGATCGACGGAAAGGGTACACGGTTACGGATTCGGGAATAGTGGTGGTGGCCCCGCCTCCGGAACAGTACCTTGGGAATTGATGCCGAGACTTTCCAGATTGGCCATTGTGACCCTCGCCTGGGGGTGATCCGGCGCAAAAATCTTTTGCTTGATCGCAAGACATCGTTCCAACAGCGGGGCCTCATCCACATCGCCTTGGGCCGCGAGTGCCACGCCCAGATTGCTTAGTTAGTCAGAGTATCAGAGAGTGCTGTTTCGAGATATCAATGAGTTATAGTGGTGAATTGCGATCGAACCGTTACCTCGCTTTGGGCCTGCTAATGAGCTTCGGCGCTCTCGCGGAGGACCCTGCTGACTTCGCCGCTCGGCAGGTCGGGAAGCCTTACAGAGGCGACTCTAGCGCCATCGGGCCCGACGCTTTTGATTGTTCGGGCCTCACAAAAGCAGCTTATGATCAGGCAGGCCTGCCCTTGCCCCACCATGCCGCCTCCCAAGCCGAGTTCGGGCGTCCAGTCTCAGGGCCATTCCAGCGAGGAGACCTGTTGTTTTTCGATTCCAAGGATCACCCCGGAATGGTTGCGCACGTAGGGATTGTCGAGGAGGGCATTACGATGATCAATGCCCACAGCTATTTTGGAACAGTCCGCCGAGACGACTATACAGAGCCTTACTGGGGATTGCACTTCCTGTTTGCGCGACGTTTGACAAGCCCTATTCGCAGGTATGAGAGCGTCAGCGTGCCAAGCCAGAATACAGCCACCAGCTTCGTTCGCGTCAGCCGCTTTCAGGACCACGTGCAAGTCGGCACAAACTACAGTCACACCCGTGGCATGCATTACGCCACGCGAGTGGGGGTCTCGAAAGCTTCGCGGCAGGTCGTTGTTCGGTCCCGCAAATCACGTCAGAAATTAGTCCACTTTTACAGACCAGCGCGCAGACGATGGTCTTCGCTACGGCGACGATAGTACGCGAGAAGATCTGAAGGCTAATGAAGCTCAGGTACGAATCTGCTGCATATAGCAGGACGTCGAAGGCGATGCTGCCGACGTTCAGACGAGGGTGCGCGACATAGGAGTGGAGAATCGCAGTTTCTTTTTTTGTGGCAAATAACCGAGCGTATTTATACGCAATTAAGCAGGAGGCATTCATAGCCGATTCCTTATCTGCGCTCGAGTCCCAACGTTCCGATATCCTGCTGACGATCAGCCAGTTGGGCGACGTCTCGCTTCTCGCGGCTGGCCACGTGGCAATGGTGGGAGCCTCCAGCTCGGGAAGTCGAGCTTGGCGGGCTGTTCCTCGGCTGGCATCGCCCTTCGAAAGCCGAACTTTAAGGTGGACGGAGTCAAGTATCCGGAAGGAGTCACCGATTCGGTTCGCGGCGAAATCGTGTCGGTGGATACCGAAGTCCAGCTTTGGAATCAAAGCGGGATCGAAAATCTCACAACGGGGCGCCGCCCGAAGCTCTGGGCGAGATCGGATCGGCGCTCGAGATCGCCGATCTGCGTTCGGTGATTGAAAAAATGCGGGATGGCCTGCAAACCCGGCTCGGCGAGAATGGATCGCACCTGTCGGGCGGCCAAGGTCAGCGCTTCCGTTTCGGAAGGGGACTGACGCGTCCGGGCGGGAGGCTCGTCGAGGGCCCACTGGCAAAATGCGACCCTCCTCGCCATCACGCACGATGCGGAGACCACACTCACATTTCCGCGCGTGCTGGTGGTTGATGACGGACAAATCGTGGAGGACGGCGATCGGCAGGAGCTGCTGGCTCGCCTGCTTCTACCGCAGCTTGATCGAGGGGGAACGGCGGGCTGGCCACCGTTTTTTCAAAACGAACCCAATGGAGTCGCCTAAGGATTGAAGCCGGCGAACTCCGCGAAGAGGTGGCGGATTGACCATCGAGAACATTCGCTTGCCCTCGATCCAGTTGCCGCAGGCTCTGGACTTCTTGGCGGTCGAGTGGGGCATGGGACCCCAGCCCGACCCGGGCAACTCCCACCCGAATTTCTCGATCACGAACGAGGAGAGGCCGTGGAACTCGCGGGCCGCCGAGCCGGCCTCGCGGTTCGCGGCGGCGAAGTGTATTACCCCGGAGTGCCGGACCTGCTTGCGGAATCGAAGACAGTCGTGATCTCAGTGGAAGGCGGATTTATCCTAAGCGGGGGAGGCTCGCGATTCCTAGGTTCGGAAGCAAAGCGATTGTCGGCTGACGCCGACGAGGTTGGGCGAACAACCGTTTAGTTTAGCGCTCCGCTCGTGAATGCGCGACGAGGCGATCCGAATTACAATCAGGCGGTCCAGGACGAAGCGCTTGAGATTTGCCAGGAGTTGGGCCTCAGTCCGCTCTTGGCAAAGCTGCCCGGGGGGTTGGAACAGCTAGTGGGAGAGACGGGTTGGCAGCTTTCCCAAGGCGAGCGCAGCCGGGTATTTATGGCGCGAGTCTTGTTGCAGCAGCCCCAGGTGGTCATTCTCGACGAAAGCCTGGGCGCGCTTGATCCAGAGTGTTTTGAGCTGGCTCTGAATCGCGTTGAGAAACGAGCTGAAGTGCTAATTCTTGGTCGCTCACTCCTTAAGACAACGTGATAGACCCTTCCAGAAAGCAAACCGCTTGACCCGTAATCCGCACGCGCGGTCCGCAATCTTCACACCAAATTTCACCGCCTCGCGGCGAGATCTGGAATGCGTGAAGGCTAGTTTTGCCCAGCCGCTTGGACCAATACGGAATCAGCGTGCAGTGAGCCGATCCAGTTACAGGATCTTCATTGATGCCAGCCTTGGGGGCGAAAAACCGAGAAACAAAATCGGACTGCAGACCGGGTGCGGTAACGATCACGGCAAATCTGTCGATTGACCTTAACAGCTCAAAGTCTGGCTTCAACGCACGCGCTTCCACCTCCGACCCATACACCACCAGGTAATCGCGAGCCGCGAGAATGGCTTCGGGTTTGCCGCCCAGAGCTTTCGCGAGATTTGGATCGGCTTGGCACTCGAGGGCAGGCCGCGACGGAAAGTCGAGCGAGTAGCGATCCCCTTCGCGGGTAACAGCGAGCGAGCCGCTCTTAGTTTCGAATCGAACGGTCTCTTCCGACGGGGTCAGCTTGGTCAGGATTACGAACGCGGACGCCAGCGTTGCATGCCCGCACAGATCTACCTCCATCGTCGGCGTGAACCAGCGCAAATGATACCCGTTGTGGTTCTTTACGAAGTAGGCCGTCTCGGCTAAGTTGTTTTCTGCCGCTATGGACTGCAGTCGATCGTCGGGAAGCCACTCGTCGAGGGGGCAGACCGCGGCCGGGTTACCGGCGAAGATACGCTTGGAGAAAGCGTCAACCTGGTAAATCGGAATACGCATCTTCAAGTGATGTTAGTGAATGCTGGGACGGTTCTTCTCGTTATGGACTAACTCGTCGAAAATCGCCAGCACCTGCTTCCGGTAAGTGTAAACTCGCTTGAGCGAGTCTCGGAAGTTGGTCTCGTAGCGTTGCGCCTGGAGCCATTTCTGCACCAACGGCTTAGGCACGTCGATGTCCCGACGGAGGGTCTCGGCAGAGTGTCCGCGCAGGAAAAGTCCGTAGAACATCGCAGCTTCACGCTGAGGCGCCAGTGGATCGAATTCGTCCCGGGTAATTATCACAACCGTACCGCAATCAAAAAAGCCAGTATAAACACCAGCAAGGGAGCGAAGCAAGTATTTATTCTTCCGGGTGTCCTAAGCGTAACCCGAATTACTTTCAGCTTAACAGACCTATCCCGCCGGGATATGTGGGACAATAATGGCGTAGCTGAAGGAGCCTAACCATGAAAAAGATATTGTTCGCGTTCTCTTTGTTTTCCATCGCAGCGTTTGCGGAAACGTGGAGCGGTACTGTGGTCGATGTCGCCTGCCACGGAAAAGACCTAGCGACTCACGCCAAGAAATGCGCCATCGCCTGCTCCAAAAGCGGCTACGGTCTGGTAACTGCGGAAGGCAAATTCGTGAAGTTCGACGAATCCGGCAATGCCAAGGCGCTGGAAGCCATCAAGGCAACCACCAAGGATAAGGACTTGAAGGCCAGCGTATCGGGCACCATGGACGGCGACGTAATCAAAGTCGAATCCATCTCAATCTCCGAATAAGTTTTAGTATTGAACGCTGCCTTTTACAGGCAGGCGAATGCGGTAAACCGACCTTCGCGCAGTAATGTACAGCGCCTGAAAATCGGGATCGCCGAAAGCGCAATTGGAGGGAGTCTCGGCAATTGGAAGATTGCCGAGCGGCTTGCCTTCCGGCGTGTAAATCGCGATCCCGTTTGCGGCAATGTATAGGTTCCCCTTTTCGTCCACACGCATCCCGTCGGGCACTCCGTCCACGCCCGAGATCAAAATTCGCTCGTTCGAGGCCTCTCCGTTCTTATCCAGATCGTAAGCGCGGACGTTGTGCTCGTCCGAGTTGGTGACGTACAGAATGCGTCCGTTGGGCGAAAGCGCGATGCCGTTTGGCCTCCCCTTGGGCTTGGCCACTATGGCCAATTCGCCTTTGCGCCCAATGTGAAACACGCCATAAAAATCAAGCTCGCGAGTATCTTGTTGGTTACCGAAAGCGGGATCGGTGAAATAGATCTCGCCGTCGTGCCTCACCACAATGTCGTTGGGGGCGTTGAATCGCTTGCCCTCCCACCGCTCCGCGAGCACTTCCACTCGTCCCTTTTTGTCTTGCCGGATTACACGGCGAGTGCGACTCTCGCAAGTGTACAGCCTGCCTTGCGCGTCGAAGGTATTGCCGTTCGCCCCGTTCGATTTTTCCCGTACCGCTGACTTGCCCTCGCCGGGAACCCATTTCATGAGCTTGTCGTTCGGAATGTCGCTGAAGATCAGGTAGTTTTCGCGCGACCAGACTGGCCCCTCGGTGAATGTCAGTCCAGCGACCGCCCTTTCGACTTGGATGTTCGTGAAATCCTGAGCGGAGATACTGCCGGCGAGCAGGATTAGGGGGGTCCACTTCATGGATTTAAGTGTACTGAACACTTCTGAGACATGTTACGTTGAGTAAAGAAGTGCAAGAGGAACTCCAGGAAACGCGCATCGAAGAATTCACCGGCTCCACGCCCCCAGCCCCACCGAATTGGCTTCGTTTGGCATATGCGTTTGAATACCTTGTCGCCCTCCCGATTGCGCTCCTCATGTGGACCCAGGTGGACGGCCAGGGTCACATGGATCTGCTTCCGTGGTACGTCAAGCTGTTCTGCGCCGCCGTAGCGGCTTGGTGCGCGGTTCGGTTAACGGCCGCGCTCGTAGAGCAGCCCACAGTCTGGAATCGCCGATCACGAGTCTGGCTGGCCGGTTTGCTCATCATGGCCGGGATTATGGCGAGCATCACTTTTTACTACCATATGCACGAGATTCCGGACGAGCCCGACACCGATGAGACCACGAAAACCTCGGTCAGCAACTACCCATCCGACTCAGCCATCCCGATTCACCTATCTAATGTTGCGTGAGCGAGACCGATTTTAAGACCTGGAACATACCGGAGAGTCCGCTCGCGGTGGAGTATACCCTCCAAGTCCTCGATGAAATCCGGCTTGCTGCGCTTTCAGGAGTCGAGATCGGCGGAGTATTGTTTGGCGAACGGGGCGAAAGCCTGGTTCGAATTTTGACATGGCGTCCCATGGAATGCCAGCACGCCGCCGGTCCGTCTTTCCAGCTTGCGGAGGCCGAGAGAAGCGCCCTGGGCCAGCAATTAGCCGACGCGAAGTCAGACCCCCAGTTATCCGTGCTGCACCCAGTCGGTTGGTTTGTTTCCCATACGCAAGGCGGGACTTCTCTTACTGAGTCCGACCTCGAGTTATACACCCATTTTTTTCCGTGGAGTTGGCAAATCACGCTGGTGCTACAGCCCTTGAAAGATGGGTGCGCGAACGCTGGCTTTTTCGTCCGAGGTTCAGACGGCAGCATCCAGACAGGGCCTCTCCCGCTTCTCGCGGCGCCCGCAAAGACAGCGGCACCCGTGAAGATAGCTGCTCCCGCTCCAATCCCGCCCAGGAGAAACATTCTGGCCGACAGCAGTGTTTGGCTGTGGGCGGCATTGCTGATTCTAGTCGTAATCGTGGCGGCAGTATTGGTCAGGAAGCCCGAGGTCTCCCCACCGGCTTCCGTTTCCTTCCATATTGCGAATGCCGGAAACGCGCTTCAATTCGCGTGGGACAAGAATGCTAAGCCAGTCCGAGAAGCCACTAGCGGCGCGCTCGACATCAAGGACGGCAGTTCTAATTTTAGGCTTCCGCTTGATGCCGCACGCTTAAGGGAGGGTGTATTTCCTTATGCTCTCAAAACGGGCGACTTGCAAGTGTTGCTGACGGTATATCCGGCGAAAGGCCCTCCTGTTCAGGAGTCGGCGAGATTCCTGGCACCTTCGTCTGGGATAGACGAGTCTGCGGCCCTACGCCGCGAGCGCGACAGCTTGGCGGCTCAGGTTTCCGTCCTCCGTGAATCGTTGCGCAAAGAAACGAACCGGAACCAGGAGCTTCAGCGAAAGATACGAATGCTTCAAAATGGAGCGGCAGTCAAACGAGCCCGCCGCACCTATTCTAATCATCGCCCTAAGTAATAAATCTCTACTTTCCAAGCTTCATCTCTTCAATAGACAGAAGCCGTAAGTCAAATGGAGAAAATTATGAAGCGTTTTCAATTCGCAGGTGCTCTCGCCCTGCTGGCATTCGGTGCGTTTGGACTCCAAGCGCAAGATAAAGACATCGTCGACACTGCGGTCTCGGCGGGTAATTTCACTACTTTGGTTAAGGCAGTACAGGCTGCTGGTCTGGTCGATACGCTCAAGGGGCCTGGACCGTTCACCGTGTTCGCTCCCACCGACGAAGCCTTCGCAAAGCTTCCGGCAGGGGCGTTGGACGGCCTGCTTGCAAATCCGGACAAGCTGAAGAAGGTGTTGCTCTATCATGTAGTTCCAGGCAAGGTAATGGCGGCTGACGTCCACACGATGAAGGCGAAGACTGCGGAAGGCGCATCTGCCAACGTCGTTGTAAGAGACGGCAAAGTGATGATTGACAAAGCGACGGTGGTAAAGACTGACATCGTATGCAGCAACGGCGTGATACATGTTATCGACGCCGTGATCATGCCTAAGATGTAGCTTCGACGCTATCTCAGTGGTGGCTGTGCCCATGGCTGCCACTGAGAATGGGCTTCCCAATTGTAGCCAAATCCCTTCGGGTTTCCTGCTCGTTCTCCATTTGTTTTTCGACCCACTGAACAACTTGCTCTATATTTTCACCAGTCTTTAAATTAGTAAACGTTGTCAGTCTCTGCCCTCGCTGTTTTCGAGCGTCCCGATCCATCACCTCAAGCGACGCGCCTACATGCGGCGCTAAGTCGATCTTGTTTATGACAAGTAGGTCGGATCGTTGAATGCCAGGCCCGCCCTTTCGAGGGATCTTATCTCCTCCGGCCACATCGATCACATAGATGAATGCGTCCACCAGTTCAGGACTGAACGCCGCGGCGAGATTATCTCCTCCGCTCTCCACGAAGATCAGCTCCAAGCCGGGCAGCGCGCGTTCCAATTCGTCAATGGCTTCCAAGTTCATCGACGCGTCTTCGCGAATAGCCGCGTGGGGGCACCCGCCCGTCTCTACTCCCCGCACGCGACCCTCTGGAAGCACGCCCTCGCGGATCAAGAACTCCGCATCTTCCTTCGTATAAATATCGTTGGTCACCACCGCAACGCTGTAGCGCGGGTACAGGATGCGTGCCAGGCAAGCGACCAGCGCGGTCTTGCCGCTGCCCACCGGTCCAGCCACGCCGATTCGAAATGCTCTTGCGTCGCTCATATCAAAACAGGAAATACCGCTGTGTCATAGGCAGGCTCTGCGCTGGCTCGCAAGTTAGCAACTCGCCGTCGGCGCGCACTTCGTAAGTCTCGGGATCCACTTCAATCTTCGGCGTGGCCGCATTATGAATCATGTCGGCCTTGCCAATCGTCCGGCAATTCTCCACCGCTACCAGCCTTTTGCGCAGATGCAAGCCATTGAGCGCGCCTTGCTCCAGCGCAGCGTGGGAAGTGAAAGTAAGGCTCGTGGCTCGCGGAGCATCGCCAAAGGCACCAAACATGGGCCGGTAGAGGACGGGCTGCGGCGTCGGAATGGACGCATTCGCATCACCCATCAAGCTCCACGCGATGAAGCCGCCCTTCAGAACAATATCCGGCTTCACGCCAAAAAATGCCGGACGCCAGAGCACCAAATCCGCCAACTTGCCCGGTTCGATAGAGCCGATCTGATGCGCCATTCCATGTGTGATGGCAGGGTTAATGGTGTATTTCGCAACGTAGCGCTTCAGTCTGTTATTATCGCTGCGGCTGGAGTCCCCGGTGAGAGGTCCTCGCTGCACCTTCATCTTGTGCGCGGTCTGCCAGGTACGGATCACTACCTCGCCGACGCGGCCCATCGCCTGCGAGTCGCTCGAAATCATGCTGAACACGCCCAGATCGTGCAGAATGTCCTCTGCGGCGATGGTCTCGGGACGGATCCGGCTTTCGGCAAAGGCCACATCCTCCGGCACCATGGGATTCAGATGATGGCAAACCATCAGCATGTCCAAGTGCTCCGCGATGGTGTTCACCGTATAAGGCCGCGTGGGATTCGTGGAGGAAGGCAGAATGTTCGGCAAGGCCGCGATGCGGATGATATCGGGTGCATGGCCTCCGCCCGCGCCTTCGGTGTGATAGGTGTGGATGGGTCGCCCTGCGATAGCCGCAATGGTGTCTTCCACATAGCCCGACTCGTTAATAGTATCGGTATGAATCGCTACCTGGACATCGCACTCGTCGGCTACTCGAAGGCATGATTCGATGGCGGCGGGCGTGGTGCCCCAGTCCTCGTGGAGCTTCAACCCGCACGCCCCGGCCTGAATCTGCTCGACCAGAGGCGTGTGTCCCGAAGCATTGCCCTTTCCTAGAAAGCCAAAGTTCATCGGCCACGCTTCAGCGGCTTGGAACATGCGCGCGAGATTCCAAGCCCCAGGCGTGCAAGTGGTCGCGTTGGTGCCCGTAGCCGGTCCGGTGCCTCCGCCGATCATCGTCGTGGTTCCCCCGCTCAGCGCCTCGTAAATCTGCTGCGGCGAGATGAAGTGTATGTGACTGTCGATCGCCCCCGCGGTCACGATCATGTTTTCGCCGGCGATCACTTCCGTGCAGGCACCCACGACCAATTCTGGATCCAAGCCCGCCATCGTATCGGGGTTGCCCGCTTTCCCCACCTTCACGATGCGGCCGTTCTTGACGCCAATGTCGCCTTTTACGATCCCCCAATGATCCAGAACAATGGCGTTCGTAATCACCAGATCGAGCGCGCCACCTTCGGATTCGCGGATGGCCGTGGAGCTTTGCCCCATGCCGTCGCGAATCACCTTGCCGCCGCCGAAAGTGATCTCGTCGCCAGGGATCGTGAAATCATTTTCGATCTCGAGAATCAGTTCGGTGTCGGCTAGGCGGACCCGATCGCCCGTGGTCGGACCGTACAGATCGGCGTAAGTCTTGCGAGGGATTGACTGGCTCATGTTCTCAACTTTCCGTTCACCAGTCCGTTATGGCCCCACATAATCCGGCTCCCCGCAAACGCGACCAAAGCCACCTCCTTCGTTTCCCCGGGCTCGAACCGAACCGCCGTTCCAGCGGCGATATCCAGCCGCATGCCATAAGCAACATCGCGGTCAAACTGCAGAGCGCGATTTACTTCGAAGAAATGGTAGTGGCTTCCCACCTGAATGGGCCGGTCGCCCGTGTGCCGCACCAGCGTGCGAGCGGTAGGGCGTTCCGCGTTAATGGTGATGTCGCCGGAGTCCAAAAAATATTCGCCAGGGATCATCTATCTCACCGGGTCGTGAACGGTCACCAGCTTGGTTCCATCGGGGAAGGTGGCTTCCACTTGCACGTCGTGGATCATCTCTGGAATCCCGTCCATTAACTGTTCGCGCTTCAAAATTGTCGCCCCCATGGTCATGATTTCGGCTACGGCCTTTCCGTCGCGAGCGGCCTCCAGGATTTCCGCCGTAAGAATTGCGACGGCCTCAGGATAGTTCAATTTCAGCCCGCGGGCCATGCGCTTGCGGGCGAGTTCGGACGCGACGAAAATCATCAGCTTGTCCTGCTCGCGAGGCGTCAGTTGCATCGAGAATTCCCCAATTTCTAATAGATTTTTCGCGGCAGCAGGGCCGCTTGACCAGTAAGAGGCAGCTTCGCCGCTCGCCAGAATTTGTATAGTGCTGCTTGCAGGAGGTGGCCTGTTTGACTTAATCCGCGCACCACCAATCCATCTCGCGGCAAAGCGCTAACTCCCCATCGTACTTCATCGGCATCGCCAGTCAGTTCGGCGGCGATGGACGACAGCACGCGTACCAGTTCTACCCAACGCGCATCGGGTTCCGCTCCCCGGCAAACATAGAGCGATGCCAGATAGCGGAACTCGGCCAGGCGGGCGCTGGAATCGAGCGGTCGCAGTTGCGGCTGCAGACGGAATCGTTCTATCAGAATTGGCACCCCCCCGCTTTCAATGCGGGTTTCCATGCGCAGATCGTCGTAGCGGAACGTCTCGCCGGCTCCTTCCCGTCCCGGCGTCAGCACCTCCCAGCAGAAGAGCGTGGCACCCGGTTCTAGCGAGATCACTGTCCGCTGCTCGAAGCGCGATCCCGCGAAGGGGATCAAAGGATCGGGCAGCAATTCGAGCATCGCGTTTGGGGCCAGACGGATGTGCGTTATCAGGCGTGCCGGTTGTGCGCCTGCCCGCGTGCGGTACACGCGCGTTGCGCCGGTGGACGTGACTTGCGCCGATGCGAGCGGTCCAAGATCGATATGGAGTTGAAGATCGTCACCGCCGAGCACTCCACCCGATACGTTACCCAGATGCACCAGTGTTTGGCCATGTTCGAGAGGAAACGCGCGCACCACTTTCCAGGGCGGGTCCTGCTCGTCGAGACGAAGAATGGTTGCGCCTCTCGTTTCGTCCCTCTCGAAACGCAGCCGGAGCCGCGACGTCATTCAGAAATCTGAGCCGGCTGAAAGCCGGCTGCAGCCAGGATTGGCTGCCCCACAAATCAACTTTAATTACCCCCGGTAGCATCCACGGACTTCAATCCCGATTGCGCACGAAAACTCCCGGGATACTCCACGAGCGCCCGCCGGAATGCAGACTCGGCAACACTCGCCCGGCCGTTCTGGAGCGCCAGTTGTCCCAGGGCTTCAAGCACAGGACGCGGATAATATGGCGGTTCCGAATAGGCCATGTGCAGCTCCGCTTGAGCCGCCTCTTCCAGCTTCTTGAGCGCAGGCTTTATCTTGCCCTGAGCGGATTTCAAATGTCCGTCCAGCTCCAGACGCGCGACCTTCAGCGGCTCAGGCACCGGCATCTTCACCTTCTCCTTATATTCACGGAGACTGCCATCCATGAGAAGCGATTCCGCCTTCGCCATCGCAACGTCCTTCTTTCCGGCATACGCCAGCGCCAAAGCCCAGTGCCGCCAAGCCTGCTCGCGGGGCTTCTCATAAACCGGGAGCGTCTTTCCATCAAGAATTTCATCCCAGCTTTCTGACTGCACCAAGGTTCGCATCATGGCAAACCAGCCTTGGCGGTAAGCCGCATAGAATCCATCGAGGCTCGCCTTCTCTCGTGGATTTTCTCCCAATGCAAGCAGTTCGCGGGCGGCATCCTTGGCTTGGTCGTACTTGCCTTCGAACGAATACGCGGTCGCCAGGTAGTGAACGTTATGGCCGTGGTGCCCCGACCCGTACAGCTTGTCCGCTTGCATATATCCGCGTTCATTCGCCGCTGCATCCGAGAACGACTTGATCGCATCGTCCCACCGCCCGGTTTGGGAATAAATATGACCTGGCATGTGCAGCGCGTGAGGAATGTTCGTAACCAGTTCGGCATAGCGCTGGCAGCTTGGCCATGCATCCTTGGCAAACGTAGAGCCCTCAAAACCGTGGATCACATAGTGATGCACTCCCGGATGCTCGGGGGCGCGCTGCAACAAATCGCGCAGCAGATCCACTGCTTCCATGGAGGTGCCGCGCGGTGTTCTATCGGGCAACTCGAATCCCCGCATCAGATGGAGCGCGAGATAGGTCCGAGCCTCCACCTCATCGGGGAACTGCGCGACGATGGCGCGGAGCCCCAGAACATAGGCTTCTTCAGGCTCCTTCTGCCCGAGGTCCCGTCGGGCTGCGATGGAGGCGACATACAGTCTCTCAACCGGGGAAGCTTTGCCCTCCACACCAGCAAGCTCCTGAGCGCGCTTGGCGGCGTCTCTCGCCCGAGCCTGTGCGTTATAAGGGTTGGTCTTTCCAAATACTTTGTCGGCGTTATCAAGCTGGAAGCGAGGGCGATAGTCGCCAGCGGAAACCATGGCGATACCCCATTGCGGCATGGGCGCGTCCGGATCGAATTCGGCTGCCTGTCGGAAGGATCGTTCCGCTTCTACTGCCCAAAACGAATGCATCTGGGCGACGCCTTGATCGAAGAACTTCTGCGCCATCGGATTCGATGTCGTGATGGCGAAATGAATCCGGCCCTGCCCCTCCATCAGCTTGGCGGGCAGCATAGGTGCGACGCCGCTCGGGGGCGGAACGCACATGTCCTTGGGCTTAGTTTGGGCGCTAGCCAAAAAGACAGCGAGCAGCAGCAGACAGCAAGTCCTCATACGACCTCTCGGTTGAGTTTATCATCCGCGACCCTATTTCTTCGGAAACGAGAATTCACCGCCAGGAGATATCTGCTTGAGCGCTTTCACCTGTCCGTTCTCGACTACAAATTCGAAGACCAGGTCTTGAAATTGAGCCGTTCGGAAGTGGAGTCCTTTCGTATTGGTGAGAGGAAGCGGCGGGGTTCCGGGTACGACGAGCGCCAGGCCGCCATTCTCGTGATAGGTAACCTGGATCTTTGTTCCCGTTGGCGTTTCATAGCTGCCAGCAAATTGGGTGACCAGCGTCGGGTCGAGCCGGTCTGGTTTGCGAGTGAACACTGCCTCGGCTTCATCGAGCGACATCACCGCCTGCTCGATATCCCCTTGCGGATTCGTGCGGAAGTTGACTGACCATTTTCCGTCCTGCTCATCATCCGCCGTATCAAAACGATCGTAGTGGAACTGCGTCAAGGGCATTTTGATCTTGTGAAAATCGAACTGAAGCTGATTATCTCTTAGCCCGATTTTCATTACCCCATAGGCCGGATTTTCGTAGTCGCCCGCGTAGTCTCCCAGAGGATGCGAGGGCTTGGTGCCCGCCACGCGATCTCCGCCCGCCTTCTTGCGAGCTTGTTTGCCTGCCTCCTTGCCCTTCAGCCGGATGTCGAGGCCGCGCTGAATCCAAGGCGTCTGGTCCATCCCGAGCAGCCGCTCGTATACGTTATACGTGATCAGGTTATAGAGCGGCGCGGTGTGGTTTCCGATCACGAATACCAGCACGCCGATATGCTCGCGCGGCATGAACGAAACCTGCGTGTGGAAGCCTGGCAGATCTCCGCCGTGAAAGGTCATCAAGTGGCCGCGATAGACGGTGGTTTGGCGTCCCATTCCATAGGCTGCGTTCAGAGCCTCCCAATAATTGCGCTGCTCGGCCGCGGTATTCGGCAAGCCGATCGCGGGTTGCAGCGTCTGCTTCAGAACGTCTGTCGGGAGCACCTGCTTGCCTTGATACTTGCCGTCGTTCATGAGTGCGGTTAGCCAGTGAGACATGTCCTCTATGTTCGATACGATGGCTCCGCAGGGGGCGACGCCCGAGATGTCTTCGTAGTAGGGCAGGCCGTACAGGTCGAACGAATCGCGCTTCTCGGTGAAGCCAACGCCGTGCTCTGGCTGTTTCACCATGCTGGCGATTGTGTAATCGGTTGAATTCATTTCGAGCGGTTGGAGTATCCGCTCGCGCACAAAGTCCTCCCAGGTCTTGCCGGACTGCAACTCGATCATCTGGCCCACGGCCGCGTACATCAGATTGTTGTAGAGAAACGTCTGGCGCAGCGGCTCTTGCGGCTCGAGATATTTCAGCCGATCGAATAATTCTTTGCGCGTGAAGTCCGATTTATACCAGATGGTGTCATGCCGCGTGATGCCGGTTCGGTGTGACAGCATATCCCTGAGCGTCACGGAATTGTTCAGTTGTTCGTTATAGAAACGAACGGTGGGCACTGACTCGCGCACAGGTTTGTCCCAAGTCAGCTTGCCTTCTTCCACCAGCATTCCCGCCGAAACCGCCGTAAATAGTTTCGTGTTGGAGGCTATGGGGCAAACCGTCTTCGACGTGAACGGCAGTTTCTTCCCGTAGTCGCGGTACCCGTATCCCTTGGCGAAGACAAGCTTGTCACCGACCACCACGCCGACTCCAATGCCAGGCGCGTTCCAGTCTTTGAGCACCTTGGCCATGTAGTCGTCGAAGCCTTCCAGCTTCTTGGTGGTCGAGTCAGCGTCTTGGGATTGGGCGCTCGCGGCGAGGGAAATGGCGAGAACAGCGGCAACGAACAATTTGCGCTTTTCCATACAGCATAGGTTATCGTGAATTTGAGAAGTGGCGAGGCCAACGGTTCAGATAATCGGGGCGGGACCGGCGGGATCGTCGGCGGCCATCGCTGCCCGTCAGGAAGGGGCCGATGTTCTTCTGATCGAGAAGTCCCGATTCCCGCGGCACAAGGTTTGTGGCGAATACTTGTCGCCTGAGGTGCTTCCAGTCCTGCGCGCGCTGGGTGCCTGGGACAGCATCCTCGAAGCCCGTCCGGCTGTCATGCGTCGCCTAATCCTTCATTTCCGTTCGTCCGAGAAACGGTGCATGTTGCCTGAGTCGGCGTTCGGGCTCAGCAGGTACTGCCTGGACCAACTCCTGTTTAACGCCGCAATCAAGTCGGGTGCCCGGAATCAGGTCGAGCCTTTACCAGAACCGTTCGCGGGTTCCACGGTGCTGGCGTATGGACGAAAGAATGCATCTCCCCGAGGAAACCGGCTGTTTGGATTCAAGGCGCATTTTACTGGCCCGGCCAATGATGCAGTGGAGTTGTTCTTCTTTGATGGCTGCTACGTCGGTGTCAACGCTGTCGAGGACGGCATTACGAACGTGTGCGGCTTGGGCCCGGAGAATATTCTGAGCCGTTTCGATTTCGACATGGACGCCGTGGTCGCTTCTTCCAAACCCTTGGCGAACCGACTAGAGCCGCTCGCAAGACAGTGGAAATGGTTAACCACCGGTCCGCTGGTATTCCAGAACGCGTTCCGGTCGGGCTCCGAGTTTTCAAGCTACCCGGCAGGTGATGCGTTGTCGTTCGTGGACCCTTTCACGGGATCGGGAATGCTTTCGGCACTCACTACTGGGCGACTGGCAGGGATCGCGGCCGCGCGCGGGACGCCGGTGCACGAGTACATCGATCAGTGCCGGCGGCGGCTAGAGCGGCCTTACCAATTTTCGGCGTTGTTTCGCGGGCTGCTCGCGAATGGATGGGGAGAAGGGCTGGCTGGCCTGGTTCCGGGACAGTTGTTGGTCTGGCTGACACGTCCTCACGGTGCCTTGTCCAAACTCGGCTAGTGCGATCCTGTAACAACTCCTGTCCGAGTGGGACCCACTGGTGTGATCTCCAAATCAGACGACAGCCCGACGAGCGCATCGGCCCAGTGCGCAAAGCAAGGCCTGCTCAGGTTGATGGGACTCGGGCTGATTACCGGAGCGTCCGACGACGACGCCTCCGCGATCGGCACGTACTCAAGCGCGGGAGCGAAGTTCGGTCCCTCGTTCCTGTGGACCGCGCCTGCGATGTTCCCGATGATGTGTACCTTTCCTGGAAGCTCGGACAAGTTGCGGGAAGGGACTGTTCGCGGTGATCCGTGAACACTACCCCCACTGGATCATCAGCACGTTCTTTCCGCCTATCTCTACACGTGGCAATCGAATGTCGAGGTGGAAGAAGAGATCCAGACGGGCCGAACGGAATTGTCTCAGCGTATCGGGGCAACGCGCACGGAACTCAAGAAATCCCAAACGGACATTCTCTGGGGCATGTTTCTTCGCAAGCCTTGTCACGCACTTCATCATCCTCTCGATGTCGGCCCTGTTCAAAGCGAGGGAGATGGAGATCAACAGTGCAGCGGAAGCGGCGCAGGCGCTGCGTCCTCTGGCGGGAAATGCGGCCGGACTTCTGTCTTCCATTGGCGTGGTTGCGGTAGGCTTCCTGGCGGTGCCTATCATGACCACGGGCGCGGCTTACGATCTTCGCAGACTATAGGCTGGAAACCTTGGCTCTATAAAGAGCCGGTCGAAGCCAAGAAATTCTACGTGGCCATCACGGTGATCAGCCTGGTGGCCATGAGCATCAATTTCGTTGGATTGAATCCGATGAAGGTGCTGGTTTGGGCAGTGATCGTGCAAGGGCTTCTCAATGCCGCCTCTGTCAACGGCGTCTGGATAAACGCACTCGGGTGGGTTAGCAGGCTGGTAATCTCCTGGCTCACTTAAAACACGCGGCTAGGGCTTCGCCGTTTTCTCGATGTTCTTCTCTGCTTCGTTCACCGCGTGCGCGCGCTGCTGCACTACGGTTTCCAGATCTTTGATGCTGGCGCATAATTGATCGTCCAATCTGACGCCCACCTGCGAATCCGTGGCCCACCCGGTCTTGCCTCCCGTCGCAGTCACAAACGCGGTCTCAAACTTCTCAGCACCAGCGACGGCCGCTTTCAGATTCGCCGACACCCGCACCGTATTCTTCAGGATCATGTCGATGGATGCTTCCGCCTGCTTCATACTTGCCGTGATCTGCTTTACCTTATCGGGGGGCATGCTTGCCTTGCCTGCGTTGAACTTCTTCATCCACGCGTCGTTCTCGGACTCAGCATCTTTGAAGATTTTAGACAAAGCCTTCCAGGTTTCGGAGAGCTTTGCAAGATTGGCCGTGTGCAGTTGAATCAACTTCTGAAGATCCTCGGTTTCCTTCTTCAACGGGTTCGAACTGGGGTCATCCGCGTCTGTGGCCATGCTGTGATTGCCGCCGAGCAGTCCAATCCGCTTCTTCTCGAACGCCTGCAAGTCCCAGTGGATCCTGACCCCGATCCGCTGCACTTCGTCGCGTGCCTGCTTCATGAAGTTCTGCAGACCCTTCGACCCCTCCGTTAATGTGTCGCCAACTTCGATAGGCGCCAGCTTGACGCCCCCGCCCGCCGATGTTTTCTTCTTATTGGTTGGGATCTCGATTCCATCAAACGTCACGTCCAAGTCGACTTTGATGGCCACCTTCTTCATGTACTCGTTGATCTTGCAATAATCGCTGAACAGCCTGGCGACATCTTTCTCCATTTTCTTGCAAGCTTCGTCGAAACTTCTTTCTAGTGTGATGTGAACCGGCCGCAGGAAGAGACCAATCATGTCTTCAGGGAAACCTGGCGCTTGGGAATCGGCCTTCTTCAGCGTCGTTTCCATTTCCTTAACGGCCTTATCCGAGATCTTGTCGCAGAGCTTTTTCAGGTTCTCCGTGAATCCCCGATCCTTGGAGATAGCCTTCTGAGCCTTATCGTCAATGCCGATTATGAGTTCAATGCTCATCGGGTGAAGGATGATCGTCTTAGGCTTCGCGGCTGCTTTCAGGGCGGCCCCGACATCGTCCTTCCAGACGTTCCAGTGCATAGATCCTCCAAGGATTTAGAAATAGTTTGACACAGTTGCGCCTGGAGGAACCAATATCAGCGCCGCGCGCGGAGCGGATCGAGCAGGTAGAATAATCCCGCTCCCAATCCAAGCCCCCCAGCGATCATCAAGCCGGTCCTAGCCGCGCTGGATCCGGCGTCGTGCTCGCCCGCCGGCTCGGAAATCGCCTCAATCGCCGCGCCCACTTTCTTGGGTTCGGTTTTTCGCGCAAGATCCGCCTGGGAAATGATTCCTAGCAGCCGTCCCTCACGATCCACAACAGGGAGTCTGCGGATCTGTTCCTTGGCCATAGCTTTCAGCACTTCGTTGTGGTCGTCAGTTTCCCGGCAGGTGACCATATCTCCCGACATAACATCGGCCACCTGCGTATCGTAGTAATTGCGTTGTTCGGCGATCAGCCGCAACGTCAGATCCCGGTCGGTAACAATGCCCGTCAATTTCATGCCGACTCTGTCGGACACAACCGGCACCGCTCCGATATTATGCTGCTTCATGAGCATGGCGGCGCGAACCGCGTTATCTTCCGGAACGCAGCACATTGGATTTAAAGTCATCAATTCTTTGCAAGTCATCGTTTTCCTCTCCAAGTAGGACCACCCTTGGAGAGTGAAGGTTTCAAATTGAGCCGAAACGGATCAGAGCGTCTTGCGGTTATACATTGCGCTATATCCGAGCTGCTGCTTGACGTAGTCGCGCGGGTACGAAATCTTGACCTCGGTTGCCTGCCCTTTGGAATTGACATTCGCCGTTAGCTCCGGATTGATTCCCGCCCAATAGGCTGGCAAATTGAGCGTGTTGAATCGAGCCACCACTTGGTCGCGAACCTTAGGGTCGAAATGCACTCCGTATTGGTCGACGAGCTTGCGGATGGCTTCGTAGTCGCCCTCTCCCTTGATCCTCATCAGTTCCGCCAAAAGCATGCCGACGCCCTCGCGCATCTTGTCGAAATCCCGAACCTCCATATAGTACTTGCCGTTGCGTTCAACCCGCGCGATGGCCCCGGTTTTATCCATGATGTAGTTGACAATCAGCTGGCGGTCGCGCTGATGATCTTCTTCGATGGTGTCGCCCTTGGGAATCCTTCGGAGTTGGGTAAGAGGCGCAAGCGCGGCCGAATAGTACATCGCTTTCGCGACATCCGGATGAGAGATCAGCCCGAGCTCTTTCAGCTTCGGGTCCCAAATGTTCCAGAGCGCCATAAGGTCCGCGCGCGCTTCCTCTAGCGTTGAAAAATATTCTTTCAGGTACGACGCAGGGTCCGAAGTGAGTTTGGGATTGAGTTTCCCGGAACCATGGCCGATGATCTCGTGCATCGCGGTAAGAAGCTCGTCCGCCTCGGCTCCATACTTGGCGGAGATGCGAATTTCTTCCGGGCCCGCTCCGAACTCTTTTACGACGGAACCGCCGCTCGCCGCTGTCAGCGCCCGAGTGCTGCCCGTGAAAATGAAGCTCTTGCTGCCGTATTTCTCGTGAATCTCGTTCTCATTCGGCAGATTATCACCGGTGGTATTCACATGAAAATCCGCAGTTTCAATCACCGTCTCCACGGCTTTTGCTATGGGCGGCTTCACTCCCTGTTTCCGATATTGGGGAGCCCACGGAGCGCGATTTTCGAAGTACTGGGCGTTGTCAGCGATCTTGAGCATCAGACTGGTGACGCGCTCGTCGGTGACGCTGACGAAGCTTTGCGAGGTTCCCTTCGCGCCGCGAGCGTCGCGATACACTTCGATGAAGCCGTTGGCGAAATCGACCGTAGCATTGTTCTGCACCCAGTCAATTCCGAAGCGGATCCAATCCTGAGGTTCGCCAGTCTGGTAGAAGACAATGAGATCGCCAATCGCCTTAGCTTGGGCAGGCTCGGCGACCGTTTGCGCTTGTTGAAGGTACGAGATCGCCTTCCCGAGAAACTCCGAATAGCGGCCCGGCTTGATGCGGCCATCGGGGGTTCCCGCGCGGTAAATCTGTTCCTCCAATTGTCCTCCTTCCGTTTTCACCAGGCGCGAGTTCAGCGGATGAGTATCCTTGAAGCCGCTGAGGTCGGCCATGCTGATCCCCAGATAGAAATTGTTCGAGCTGGCCTGGAGGATGTCCTTGCCGCCTTTGGGGTTCTTGGCGGTCATCATGGGCTCGAAATCCGGGTCGAAGAGTGATGGTCGGAGTTGGTCAATCTCTGATTGGAAAGCCTGCAGCGTAAACCTCCCTCGAGCACCGTGGGTGAGTGCGGCGAGTCCGGCAACTTTCAGCTCATCGTAGGTGAACTCCGGCATGAGTTTCTGCGCCGTATTGTCGTGGTGGTTGCCCCGGTTAGCCCAGAATAGCTTTGTAAATGCCACGATTTTGGCATGAACGGCTGGGTCAATCCCCTGAGGGTTGGCTACGATCATTTCGAGAAGAGCCTTCTGGCGCAGTCCGAAGCGAGAGAGTTGATCGTAAATGATTGGATCGATCGCAATGGACGCCTGACTGAGCCAGTAAGCGAGAGCCTGTTGTTTGGGCGCGAGCTTTTCAAAGCTGGAGGCTTCGATTTGCAGAAAGCCGGTCGAGCCGACGCGGTCAACGAGGACGCGGTTTTCCTGGGCGAGCGCGATGAGGGAGAACGCGCAAAAGAGGGCGCTGAATTTCATGGATGCTCCAAGCGAACGTCCTTCAATGTTAACGCGGGCGTTAGATGGACCTACACCAGGTCCGACTTACCTGAAAATGACGGGATGGGTTTTGCCGCAGGTCAGACACGTCTGGCGGCCGCTCATCGGCCAGCCCAGTCGATGAAAGGTGCGGCACCACCAAAATGAAAGACGCTGGAACAGAGACACGGATGCTACTCAGTATAGAGTCTTTGCAGCGTCCCTAAGTTCTTGCTACATCTTGTCCGGATCCAGGTCGAACTTCTCCACCATGTATTCGTAATAACGGCCATCGTAGAGAAAATCGAGGAACACCTCATGCACCAGGTTGATCAGCTTGCGTGTGCCGTACTCGAATTCATCATTCTTGACGGTGGCCGTCAGCGAAACCGCACCCTGCCGATTTCCCGTCGAGATGTCCGCCTTCGCGCGATCAATGCGCCGGTGCTCGGGCAAGCTATCGGAGTGGCGCGACTCCACGAACTCCTGAAATTCCCGATACATCGATGAGTTGGCAGGCACCTCGGGCAGCACGAGCGGGAATCGCATGGTGCCTCGCTTTGGATCCAGAATCAGTTCGAAGAACCGATCCCGATGCCAAAGCATCTTGAACGACGCACACCCGCGCCGCCCCGGTCCGGGTTTAGAGCCCTGACTGAATCCGCGAAAAATGCCGCGTTTTGCGTAATCTTCGAGAACGGCGGCCACCACTTCGGAAGCGATCAGTGAGCGAAGGCTCCCACGCCCGGCTCCGGCGGCAGCGCGATCCCGGGCGCGTAATCCTTGCCTGACGTAAACTCCTTCAGCGCCTGAACGTTGATCAGCGTCGACATGGTTTCCCTCGACGCCGCCTGATAGCTGCGCTTCAACGCCTCGCGAAGTTCGTCAGGAGTGCGGACATATTCGCCCCTTGCGCCCAGCCCTTCCGCCATCTTGTCGTAGCGCAAATTTTCCTGGAACAAGTACATATGCATCGACCGGGCCGAACCGACCGCGCTGGGCCACATGCCCCATGAATTGTTGTTGTAAACCACGGCGATCACCGGGATCTTATACTTAGCCGCAGTGTCCAGTTCAAACATGCTGTACGCGATGCCCGCATCGCTGGTGATCACCAGCACCGGAGCGCCCTTGTACGGAGCCTGCGGACCCACGCCTCTCTGCACCGCTGCGCCCGCCCCGATCATCATCGCCAAGTCTGGACCGATCGCGCCATATTGGTACCCGCATGCCACGCCTTGGCCGGGTCTGAAAGAACGAAGCCAACGGCCTGCGTAGATGCCGCTGGTCCAGCCGCCGCTGCCCGTAACGGTCTGCTTCGGATCGATGTCGCCCTTATAGAGGAAGTCGTGAACTTCTTTGCCCATCACGGCGGGATGAATGTGATCGGTTGCCTGACTGTGTTTCAGACCCAGTTGGTAGTGGTCCAGATTTGTCGTTTCGAACTTCTTGCGGGCGGCTGCCAATTCGCTCACCCAGGCTTCGCGTTTCTTCCCAGCCAGCTTATTGGCCAGGGCTTCCACGAAGAACTTCTCATCGCTCACCACACCCAGTTCGAGCGGCCAGTTGCGACCTAGGTCCTCTTGTACCGGATGCACTCGAATGGTCTTCACGTCGGGGCTGAAACGATATTCGCCAGGGCTCGGCATGCAGTATTGCCCGATGAACACTACCAGATCCGCGCTCATGAGCCCATCGGGCGAGAGGCTTGCGGATAGCCGATGGTCATCGGGGAAATGCCCGCGCATCGGACCCGACGTCACTACCGCTATGTCGTTCTTTTCGGCCACCTCTTTCAGAGCGTCTGTGGCCTTGCGTTGGAAGACGCCCTGGCCGGCAACGATAATCGGCCGCTCCGCCTTGCTGATCATGTCAGCGGCTTTTTCCACGTCCTTCGAGGACGGATGCGGTCGCGAATCGGTGCGGTACTTCGCGCTGGAGTAGAAATCGGTCAGTGTCGCGGGATCGGTGAAACGCGCTCTTGCAACCTCACCAGGAAAGTCGAGATGCACCGGACCCGGCACGCCTGATTTCAAGTTTCGGAAAGCATACGTGCCATACTCGTACACGCGATTGGGAGCGATCAGCCGCTTGCCGTACTTCTTCATGCCAGTGGTGATCGGCTGCTGATATCCAGTCTGGATAAACGCTTCGCGATCGTCACCCGCAATTTGCATGTTGCTCGCGAGCACCAGCAAAGGCGTGCGGGCCGAGTTGGCTGAGGCGATGTTCATGATCATATGCGTAAAGCCCGGACCTTCCGTGCCCGAACACGCAGTCACCTCGCCGGTCACTCGGGAGAACCCGTCGGCCGCTGCGCACATAGCCCCTTCGGTTCGCCCTCCATAGGTTGGAACCCCAGCCGCGGCGATCGCATTGATCACCGTGTAATTGCCGGGACAGCAGAACATCGCAGCGAGTTCTTCTTCCTTGCACAGCTTGGCAAAGACCTCGGCTCCCGTCATGCCTTTGCCTTCGAAGGTTCCGGCTTTGGGCGGTTCGCTCAAGGTTGCGGAGATTTCTTTGGGTATGCGGATCGAAGGAATGGATCCTTGGGTCGCGGCGAAGAGCGCTCCTGGCGCGCCTATGGCTACTGCGGCCGCACCGGCAGCCGCCGGAGTCTTTAGGAATTTTCTGCGGGAAGTCTGCATATCGCTATTCTTTACGGTCTGGTCGTCCATGTTCTAATTCTCCTTGCTGGGTTCTGGCCAAAGGCTGCGGATAAAGTTGACGAGGTGCCACATGTCAAGCTCGCCGAGTTGGGCTTTGAAGGCAGGCATGCTAGCACCCTGTCCATCCCGAATGCTTCGAAAGATTTCCTGTTCGGTGTGGCCGTTTTTCCAGGTTTTCGGCGCAGTAAGATCTGTGGCATCGGCGACCACGTCCACCATGGCCTTTCCGTCCGCTCCATGGCATCCCACGCAATTTCGAGCGAATACCGACCGGCCCTTCGTGATCGATTCCTTCGTGTACGGAATCTGATTCGCGGATTGAGTGGCGGGTTTGGCCTCTTCCACCAACTGGATGAGAATCTTGTCGGGCCCTTCAATAAAGGCGACCTTCAGCTTTCCCTCGAGGATTGTCTTAGGCTCGTCGGTCACCTTCACTCCGTCCTTCTTCAGACGCGCTATCGTTTCGTCCAAGTTGTCCACGCTGAAGCCGATGTGGTCCGTCACATGTCCTTTGGTGGATTCGAACTCGGTACGATTTTTCCACACATCGGGCCATTGCTTGGGCGCATACTGCCACGGGTAAATGATCAAATTAACGTTGTCCATCATCAGCGACATGGAAGGTCCAATCTGGAATTCTTTATAAAAATGGGGCTCGCGAGAAGGTGCGCCTCGCCCCCGTCGAACCAAGCCGAACTCTTTCATGTACCATTCACCCGCTGCTACCGGGTCTTTGCTCAAAAGATGAATGTGACCAAAATGATGGTGATTGGCCGTATTTAACTCGATCAATTGGCCGTCCGGGCCCGCCACGTAAGCGTAAAAAAAGACATCCTTGGCCGTGCCACCACCGATATCGCTGATGTCGGTAATCGGCGTTTGAAACTTTGCTCCGCTGTCGAGCTGTTTTTGGTACGCCTCCTTCATGTTCTCCGCGCCCCAGCCAATGTGCCAAATCGCGGACGTGATGTCGGACTTTGGCGGCTGCTCTACCTTATTAAACAGAAGCCACGATTTCTGGGCCCAAACGGCGGGGACGGCTCCCGCGAAGGTCTTCTTCTCGGACTCGAAGTGGGAAGTATAGAAGTCGATCGCGGCATTCGGATCGGTTGAATTGAGGTGAACGTGATGGAAGTGGGCAAGCTGCGGCGGCTGCTCCTGCGAAAAAGCGGACATGCCCAGCGCCAACATCGCCACCGGAATCAAACGCGGATTCCTCACGCTCAATCGCCCGACTTGGCGACTTTTTGCAGGGCGGCTGGATCAGCCTTGGAATCGATCACCACCGCGAACCAGCCGATCATCATCTCTTCCCAGCTTTGATCGCCCCAGCGCACCTCGAGCTTCGGATTTGGATTCGCCGCATTATTTGCCGAGTTGTCAAAATGGGCCGTGCACTCGATCCGCGTACCTTTGGGTAGCAGCATCGGCTTTGCTTCGTCGTACGCGAGTTGCCAGTTGAAATCGAATCTCGGCACTTTCAGCAGCGTTTCCGATTCGCCGGTCGGATACACTGCGCGGAATTCAAAATCCTTCCCGCGAAGGTGCATGTGCGGCATCAGCCAGACCAGTTCCGCTGCGTCTTGCAAGGTGATTTGCGAATGGACCTCGTAGTTAGAATCGCCAGCGGGGATCGCGAATCCGGCATTGGTCGCATTCATGGTAACGAAACGGCGCTCGGGAGCAGCTTTTGCAAACACCAACCCAATCTTCGTGATATCGGTGGCAGCTTTGCCGTTCGACGTGTAGTGCATTTGCAGCACGATGTCGGAGCCGGCCGGAATCAACTTCGCAGCACCGCCCAAATCGAACCGCTGGGGCTGCAAGCCGGGAGCATATCCCATTAAGTTTTCAACTCCCGCCATTCCCCCGCCCTGGCGTCGACGCTGAGGGTCGGGTGTGACGGCGGGCTTAGCATTGCGAATCGCCGCGCCGTTTTCATCGCGCTGATGTACCACGGGCACGAACGGCTCGCCCGGCTCGGCACCCTGCATCCAAGTGGAACCCGGCGGGCGCACGAATGCGATCACGTGATGCACCACGGCCCGATTGCCCGGCCGGACTTCGGCGGCAGTCACCCACGTATCCTTGGTGAAGCCGGTCGGGATGACATAGTAGGTGTATTCGATGGTCCCTTTGTCGGGTACGGCGTACGCCTGCGGCAACTCGTAAGTTTTATCGGGCTGCCCGATATTCCACCCATCCACGAACGCCACCGGATCGGGTCGATCCTTTGCAGCGCCTTCCGGGGCGCCATTCTCAGCCCAGCGGACTAGCTTGTCAATCTCCCCCGCACTGAGCTTGCGCTCGTTGACGAAGTGGCCATACCGCGAGTCGGCGAACCAGGGCGGCATTTTGTTGGTAAGAACCGCAGTCTTGATGGCCTTCGCCCACGGCCGCGTGTCCTGATAGGTGAGGAACGACATTGGAGCCACCTCGCCCGGGCGATGGCAACCCTGGCAATCCTTTTGCAGGATTGGCAGCACGTCTTTATTAAAGGTTATGGGAGCAGGGGCAGCCGTGGCAGCCGTGGCCAAAAAAAGAATTGCGAGGGCAGTACGCATGATTGCTCGGACTTGAAAGTGGACTCATTATACATGAAGCGGACAAGCCTAATGATCCTTCAATTTTGGGCAGGCCAACTGGGGCGTCTCTGCGGGCGCATACCGCTCCCATTCCTTACGCGTCAGATTACGGTCAAGCCGTTTGCACAAATCGTCCACCAGGTTCTCGGCTTTCCAATCGTTCAGGGTTACATGCCGTTGATCCGCGATAGCGATTCTCAAGTCAGGGGTAAGCGCAACGGCCGTGATTCGAGATGGCACTGGGACCCGCGCCTCTTCCGTCTTCGACCGGAGATCCCAAAGCCGAGCGGTGCGGTCGCTGCTGCCAGTGACCAGATAGTTCGAGTCGTTGCTAAAACCGAGTTGCTCCACTTGGCCTGATCGGTCCAAGTGGGCCGCTTCCAAGCCTGAAGGATATTCCAAGAGATGTACCGAGCTGGCCAGCGCCGTGGAATCCTCTGCGTCGCTCGCACCGTCGCTCTTGTTCACTTCGATGAGTGCAACCAAATGCCCGTCAGGGCTGAAACGCATCTTCGAGAACCGCTCATGGTGTTCCCATTCAACAGGCATTCCTAAGCCCGTGTCGACCGCAAAACGCTGCAGACCTTTCTGGTTGGCAATGAAGAGAGACAAACTGTCCGGATCGAACGTGATTTCACTATCTTGCGTCCAGACTAAACCCGGGAGGATCTTTGGCTCTTTCTTTTCAAGATTCCAGATGATGAGGCAATTATGCTCGGTCGCGCTCTGACCCGATCTCAGCAAGCCCCCCGCCAAATATCGCTTGTCTGGGCTGAAGGTAAGACCCGTAATAATCGCGTGTTCCGGCGTTTCAATTCTGAACCGATTCTTGCCGGGCACTACACCCGCAAGTTCGTTCACTTCCAATATTCCGGGATGATTGGCCATGCCCCAGCGGGCAATCAGGCTCGAGTCCCCGCTGACCGCCAGCGTTAGAAGCTCACCCTGCTCGACCTGGGTTCGTCCCCCCTGCGTTTCCGCAATCGATCCGCCGTCAGCCTGCACGGCGACGAGGGTGGAAGCGCTCTGCGAAAATCTGGCGCTGATCACTTGACTTCCTAAGTCAATGCCGGTCGATTGCGGCTGAATGCTCCAGCGGTGGACCACCCTATCTTTTCCAACCACGGCGACTTGGCCCGCCCGCTTCGATAAGGCCACGGTGTGGATCGGAACATCGAGGATGAATCGCCCAACTTCGATGCCTCCGGAAGTGTCCCAGATCTTCCCCGAACCGTCTTGTCCCCCAACGGCGACCAAATTCCCGTCCAGTGAGAACTCAGCGATTAAGGAGGACAGCTTGAGAATCGAACTGGCTTCCGGTCCCACTTCGCGCGTGTAGCTCCACGATTTGAGGGTTCCTTCGCTTTCCGCAGTGATCAACATATCGGGGTTCAACGGATCGAAGCCCATCTCCATCGTCGACGATCCTTTCACCGAGTAAGTGCGCTGAGTCGGGAGGTCCATTATCTTAATCTCAGGATCGCTTCCTCCGTATTGCCAAGCCACGCGATGCTCATGCTGGCTGATCGCGACGTTGCCAATCAAGTCCTCGGTTTTCGGCTCCGCCAACACTTGCCTAACCGGCCTTCTCCAGCCCGGCGTGGAAGTCCACAGATAGACCCCGCCGCATGAAACAGCAATCTTGAGACCGCTCGACCCGACGGCAACATCGGCGATATCGTGGTCGCACTTCAGGGTAGCCAGACGGCCGCCTACGGAGTCCCAGATGCGGACTTGCCTTCCGCCGACTGTGGCGAGGTACTCGCCGCCAAACATCAACGCGCTGACCTCGGAATGATCCAGGTCGGCTCGCCAATTCCCCGACTGCGCCTCATAGAGTTGCACACGATCGGACTTGACGATTGCGATCAGGTTCCCATCTGGACTGTATTCAGCGTCGGTTGAGTCTTTGCCGCCCAGCGCCGGCAAGGGCTTTAAAAGAATTGACAAAGCCTTCGTCAGAACCACTTGAGCCTCCAGCGTAGGCTGGCGCTTCAGGGACTCCGCCGCAAGCAGTGCGCTGGTTCGTAGGAGATTGTCGCTGTCCGAACTGGCCACCGCCGCTTGGCCTGCCAGCATTCGCACAAAAGCCGTGTTCGATTGTTCGCTAAGCTTTTTGGATTGTTCCTTGAACTTCCAGGCCAGCGCCGCGCACCCGGCTATGATAATAAGGCCCAGTAGAAGACCCACCCGCCAGCGAGTCTCTCGAACCTTTGCACTTTCTTCCTTTCTTGCCTCTGCGATCTTGCGTTGTTCCTCTTCTCGCCGAAGTCTCTCTTTGGCCTCGACTTCTTTGTCGCGATTTGCTTTGCTAGCCAGCAGGAACGTTCGCGCTAGATCGAAACTAGGGTGGTAGCGCTCAGCCCAGGCTTTGTTCGGCGCACGCTCGTTCCACCATTCCAGGGCCCTTTCAAGAATCGCGCCGTGCAAAAACTCGGAAAACGAATCTTTCGTATCGTGAATCAGCGCATCTTCGGCGCGGGATGCGATGCGTCCATAAACCCGGCGCGATTCGTCTTCGTCGCGGTTCCAGCTATCTCGCAACATACTCCACTTGCGGAGCAGACACTCGTGAGTTACATCGATTTCCACGTCCTCGGTGAGTTCGCCTTTAAAAGGGGTCAGAAAACTGCGCCCCTCTTTGCGAAAGCATCCCACGACCTCCGTCAAAGCCGCCGATGGGGTTTCGGCAACCTCTCGCAGCTCCTTGATGGAGCTCGGGCGACGGGTTTCGCGTCCTTGGGAATCGCGATCGCTCAAGCGCTGGAAGATGCGCTTTGCGATTGTCGGTCCGTCCTGGCCAACGTTCCCGCACGCTTCTTTGAGAGCCTCGTCGGCGTGTTGAGAGATGCCCTTCTCCATGGTGCCGATCGCTTCATAATCGTCGAAATCAATCGGCCGCTTTTGGCCTTGGGTTTGCCATTGATCCCAGGTCCTCATCAGCGCATGCTGAAGCACGGGCAACTGATCGGGGTCGTCGCCGGCTTCGTTCAACAGGCGCTGCACCAATCGCGGCGTGATGTCCGCGCCGGCGACACGGATGGGACCCTCAATGGCCATCCGCCGCTGATCTCGTGTAAGTCGAGGGACGAGATACTGCGAATCGTTAATCGCCTCGGGCAAT
Organism: Bryobacterales bacterium; assembly: GCA_038225555.1. Taxonomy (GTDB): domain Bacteria; phylum Acidobacteriota; class Terriglobia; order Bryobacterales; family Bryobacteraceae; genus JANXQZ01. The sequence continues at coordinate 21,386 of JBBRRB010000008.1, read as the reverse complement.
CCTCGAAACTGGGAACAGTCGCCTAAGAAATCGGACCGGAGCGTGATGACAACATAGATCGAAACCTCGCGCTGAGTCGCAGCTTCCAGAAGTAGATGGACGAATCCGTCCTTCTCGTCGCGATCGGCGGTCGCACTCTCGTGGCGGGCCGTGAAGCGGAACAATTCCTCAAACTGATCCACCAGGATCAGCAAATTGCGACCCGCCCAGGCCGGATTCTTTTTCACGGCCTCTGCAATGGCCCGGGGATCGGCTCTGAGCGCATCGGGATCAAGACCGGGGAGTCCAGCGGTGAGCAAGGCTTGAGACAAATTTTGGATCGGAGAGTTGCGCGGCCGGAGGTCGGCATAACCCCAACGCAGGCCGGCATCCACCAGGTATCCAGCGCACAGGGAAGGGAGCAACCCGGCCCTAACGAGCGAAGACTTTCCGCTGCCCGAACTGCCGGTAACTCCCACAAACCGGCTTCGTTCCAGCTTCCTGACGAGTTCGTCGGTTTGCCCGTCCCGCCCGAAAAAGAGATGTGTCTCGTCCGCGGTAAAGTATCGCAAGCCGGGAAACGGGTTCTTCGGCAAGGGCTCTATAATCGCGGCTGTCAGCATTCCTCATCTCTCTCCAGATGTTGAATAAAGGGCATCAGTTTTTCGGGCGCGAACGGCTGACAGTCGCCCATGACGAGCAGCGGGCAGAATCCGCCGCCTTCGGGAAGCGCCTTGCCCGAAAACTCCATGTAATGCCCGCGCTTATACTCATCCTCTGGACTGCACAAATACAGGCCTCGCACATGCTTGCGGCCGGTGTCGGAAGTCCCCAAAACTTTCAGCAGCGTCCTGCGTTTCATTTGCACCCATGCATCGGTCGCAGTTCCGTAGTAGATCAGAGTCGCCTCGCTGTCCGTCATATTGTCAGCTTCGAGTTCGCGCAGCAGCTTGACGTCGCCCTGGAAAGCCGGTTCCACCACCGGAAACCCCTGACCAATTAAATAGGACCGGAGCGCCTTGCGCAGCGGCCTGTCCAAATCCGCTTGATCGCACAGCAGGAACACCGATTTGGCGTGATCCAGCTTGGGCTTGGCGGGCGGTTTGGCGAGCTCATCGGTCAGGCCGTTGAGAAAAGGCCAGAACGCCGTTTTAAAGACCTCGCATTTCGCATCCCCACTATTTTCGACGGTCGCCAGAAAATCGGCTTGGCTCTTCTCCACGTTCGTCAAGTCTTCCGGAATCCAGATAAGCTGGCGAACGGTCGCTTGTTCCCGAACCTTGGCGTATTGCAGTTGAACTACGGAGTGCCCGTCCTTCGATTCCTCGGGGACAAGACCGTAGCGCGCTCCCATCAAGTGAACCGCAAGGCTGCAGCCTGCCAGTTCTCGATCCATCAATTCGTCTAATTCCGGTGCCGAGAGAGGCATCGGTTCCGTGGGTACAACGCTGTAGCCTTTGCCGGAAAGAGCGTTGACGACGGTGACCCGATCCTTGGCCTTGTCGGCTGTTACGTAAGAGACGAAAACTGTTTTTGCCGCGGCCGGGGGAGCCTCGGGCTTGAACGCCTCTCTCATCGCGAACAGCAGCTTTGCGGTGGTCTGGGCCAAATTCTCAGACTGTTTGTGAAATTTTCGATAACCCTCCAAATCTACATCTTTGTCAGCGGGGAACTCCTCGAAGGAGGTCTTGTCCTGAGCGTCGAATTCGAAGAATGGAAAGCCTAGCGTTTCCGTTTCCTTGAAGCCGGGCGGCTCATCGGAAACGTTGTACGGAGTCTTGAGCACCCGCAGAATACGGGACATGTCAGCCACTTTGGGTTTGCCGCTTTTCCGGGCGCATTCGGAAAACCACCCGGCCTCTTGTTTGCAGGCCGGCGATTTCACATACCGGGGCGAGAGCACGGAGAGGAAAAGGGCGCTGCTGGAAATTCGCTTCTCCAGCACATCCCACAGCGCTTCGGCCCCATTGAGTTTGCGGTCCCGCCAGATCCGAATATTCTCGCCAAGGATCTGGGGGAGTCGCTCCTCCAGCCGAGCGTGCAACTGCTCAACCCAGGGTTCCGCTGGCGCATTATCGATGTGTCCGTAGCTGATGAAAACATCTTCTTGGAACCCCGGCACATACGCCGCCGTGGTCCCCGACACTGCCGAACCCTGTCCCATGGTGAAGAACACCTGTCCTTATAACTCTATATAGTGAGTTTTGCCGCTCCCCCGTTTCTTAATTCTGAGATGCCTGACTGCTGGGATTGTCTACGAAATACGTAATACCGGAATATTGCATCTCCTGCCAGGTCTGCTCGCCCCAATGGACGTCCACTTTCGGATCCGGATTCCATCGGTTTGCTTCTGAATTATCGTAGTGCGCCGTAGCCTCCAAACGAGAGCCTTTCGGCACAGCCAGCGGTTTGGTGAAGACGTAATAAGTCTGCCAATTAAAGTCGTATTTGGGCACGGAGAGGACGGCTTCCGAACGGCCGTCGGGGTAAATCAACCGATATTCCCAGCTTTTTCCGCGCAAATGCGTGTGCGGGAACAGGGCCGTGATATGCACGTCCTGATTAAACTCGATCGCCGAATCGACTTCCTGGTTCTCGGAGCCCGCAGGCAAAGTGAAGAACGGGTTGTAAAAAGCGCTGGTGCGGATCTCCTGGAGAGGCGGTTGTTTGGCAAAGATCAGTCCAACGCTCGTCCGGTCGGAAGTCGCCTTGCCGTTGGACGTGTAGTGTATCTGGAAAACCAGATTCGATCCGGCTTTGAGGCGGATGGCAGAGCCGGGTTCGAAGATCATGGCGTTCGTGCCTGGGGCGGTAGTAGCGATGAGCGTGCCCGGACCCCCCGGTTTGGATTGCGCTGGCGGTTTAGGCGTCACGATAACGAACGCCTCGGCTCGAGGCTGCGCGCCGGGATCGCGGCTGAACACCAGAACGTGATGAACCACCGCCCTGGTGCCTGGTCGGACTTCGATCGCTTGCACCCACCGATCCTCGGTAAAGTTTGTGGGGACCGTTACGTATTGATAGCCAATCGTGCCCGTGGCTGGCACTTCGAAAGGCTTCGCCATAGACAGAATCACATCCGGGGTGCCGATCTCCCAGCCCTCGGTGAACTTCGGCACAGGGGGCAGATCCTTAGGATTGCCTCGCGCAGCTCCGCTGGTTGCCCACTGAATGAGCGTATCCTTTTCGGCGGTGGTCAGTCTGCGATCGTTTGAAAACGTTCCACGCGCATCCACTGAGTGCCAGGGCGGCATGTGTCCCAGCGAAACTTGCTCGCGAATGGATTTCGCCCACGGCCTGGCCTCTTCGTAGGTTAAGAGGGACATGGGCGCGATGTCGCCCGGCCTGTGGCAACTCGCGCAATGAGCGTACAGAATCGGCGCGACATCTTTTGAGAACGTCGGCGCGGACGAAGCTTGCGTCAGTTGGGTGAAGGCTGCCCAGGAAAAGACGACCGCCGCGAATCGGGTCTTGGTCATAATCTTTCTATGATAGGCTTCCAGGTTCCGACCAAGTTGCCGCTTTGACTCGGATCTCTATTATTTTGGGATTTAGATATGGGTGCTTCGCTTCCAGCCGGATGGTCCCGGCAGATTCCTTTGCACGTATCCACACTGCACCTCCACCCCCTGCCAGAGAGAACGGATTCTCCCCAATAATTTCACCCGGCCCCGAAATACTCAGCGAAACAGCACCGGTCGCAAACGGTCGGATGTTGCCAAATTCATCCGTGACTCGCAACACGACGCGAGTAGCATCGCGGCCATCGCCGTTGAGTTCCAGGTCGTCCGGCTCCAACTTGAGATCCGCGTCAATGCCTTTTCCCGAGAGTGTTAAAGTCTTCGCCAGCTTGCCTTTGATGTAACCTTCGATTTTCAAATCGCCCCAGGGATTCAACGGCAAATTGCTCAAATCCACCTGAAACAGAGGGTGCTTGAGGTTCGGGTACGTGGCTCGATCCGGGTCCAACTCCGAGTGCAGCTTGCCGTCCAGGTACACTTTCAGGTGATCGCAGTTGGAACAGATGGGCACTCTCCCCACGCCGCCAGCCTCCGATTTGTCGCCGCTTGACCAATAGAATCCGGGCTCGACCACCACCTCTTCGCTCGGATCGCATTGGGATCTGTAGACGCCCGCCGCTGGTTTCGGAATCCGAAAAATATCACTGACGCCGTGGTAGCAAATCCGATCACCCGAGCCGAAATTTCCGTGCGTGTTGTAATCGAACGCGCACCAGCCGATGCCGCCGGCGTAACGGTCGTCCCCAGCCAATTGGTTATGCACTCTCGCATGCCGCCGGACATGTTCGGCGACTCGCTCCACGTTGTCGAACCGCTTCGTCGAGAACATATGGCCGCTAAACTCAGTGTTGAGATAAAGCGGATGATTGGGCTGCTTGAGCGGGAAGCCGAAATCGTTCATCGTGAACACGTCTTCCAGCAGTTCGGAATCGTAGAGGTATCGGATGCCGCCGGTTTGCCTGGCGTCGTCGAGCGCGTGCGCCGCAGCGTTGGTGCGAACGTAGAAATCGTGATTATCGCGCGATTCGTTGATGCGCACGCCCCACAGCACGATCGAGGGATGGTTCCAATCGCGCCGAATCATCTCTCCCACGTTGCCTACCGCGATGTCCTGCCAGGGCTTGTCGCCGATATGCTGCCAGCCAGGAATCTCTTCGAGAACCAGCAAGCCGAACTCATCGCAGGCATCGAGAAACGCCGGTGATTGCGGATAGTGCGAAGTCCGCACCAGATTCAGCTTCAGCCCCTTTTTCAGAATTTCGGCGTCTCGCCGCTGCACCCTGGCTGGCATCGCTCCGCCGACATATGGGTAAGTTTGATGTCGATTGAGTCCGCGTAACTTCACATGGCTGCCGTTCAGCAAGAAGCCAGCCGGAGTGAATTTTCCCTCGCGGAATCCGATCCTGGTGCTGAACTCGTCCTGCGATGCGTCGGCGTTGTTCAACTGCACGTGGACTTGATAGAGGAAAGGCCGGTTGAGGTCCCAAAGCTGGATGGGTCCGAGTTGCGCGAGGGTAACGTCTTGGTACTCCGCCTCGGGATTTGAAACGGGAATGGTCTGGCTCTTGATGATTTGGTTTCCGCTCCGCAGTTCAACGGACAATCGCGCGCCTGGCTTGGCCCCATTCAGATAACAGCGGACTAGCAGAGAGCGGTCGTCGGCTAGGGCACGAACTGGCTTGGCGTAGACATTTTCTAAAAATGCGCTCGGTACCACCCTCAGACGAACATCGCGATAAATGCCGCCAAAGGTGAGGTAGTCGATGTTGCCGCCGAACGGCGGAATATCGGGCCGCTCGGTGGAATCGAGTTCCACTTCGATATCGTTATCGGCTCCGATTTTCAAGTGCGGGGTGAGCTCGAAGCTAAAGGGCGTATAGCCGCCCTTGTACTCGGGCATCGTGTGGCCGTTCACCGTGAACTTTGACGCCGTCATGGCGCCATCGAAATCGATGAACACGCGCTTGTTTTGCCAAGCTTTGGGAGCGTTAAACCGGCGGCGGTAGAGCGAAACAAATTCGTAGGCACGGTCGTCAAAGCTGTGCCAAGGCAGCAGCGCGTTGGTGTGGGGCAGTGTGACGGTGACCGCGTTCGACGAACCTTTGCGGCTAAACTGCCACTTATGATTCAGATCGTACGTGCGACGGTTGGGATCGGACTGCGGCTGCGCTTGGAGAGCGCTGGCCAGGGCCGCTCCCGCGCTCCCCAAGACGAACGTGCGGCGATTGAATCCTTCTTCAATTTTCCGGCTCATTAGCAAGTCCTAACTAAGCTATCACGCCCTTTGACTTGGCTGAGCCGGAGGCCGCTGAGATCTCTCAGGAGTAAACGGGTCGGCCCATCCCGCGTTGCTGGGCCTGTTCAAAGACATAACCGCCCACGGCAACATCTTCCAAGCCCAAACCGATCGACTTGAAAATCGTTATTTCGGCGGGGTCGTACTCTCCGAAAAGTGTCTGAAGTTCGACGACATTGCGCCAGCTATCGGCCAGGATCAGATCACCTGCTTCCATCTTCGCCTGCTCCAGCGAATCCACCGCGACCACCTTCGCCCTTTTCACCAGTTTGCCTGGAAGCTCGCGCCGATTCGCGATGTTCGAGCCCATCGCGTTGATATGAACGCCCGCTTCGATCCAGGCGTCTTCCAACACTGGCTCCTTTGCATTTGTCGCCGTAGCCACAATGTGCGCTCCCCGGACCGCCGCTTCAGCCGACTCGGCTTCCACAGCACCGGACTCTACCGCGCATTTTCCGCGCTTCTCCGGGTCGCGGCTCCATACCCGCACTTCCCGAATGTGCCGTACCGATCGGATCGCTTCAATCTGCGCTCGGGCCTGAAAACCGCTCCCGATTACCCCAAGGATGGACGCATCAGGGTTGGCCATCAGGTCCGTCGCATACCCGCTCGCCGCGCCCGTACGGATCTGTCCCAAATAGTTGGCCTGCATCAGGGCCAGCGGGCTGGCCGTCTCCGCATCATAAAGAGCGAATAGGAAATGAGCGCCGTGTGTGGGATTCGTCGCGTAGATCTTGGTCCCGAAATAGCTGCCGTACGCTCCCGCCAGGCTGTGCAACACCGAACCGGTGGGCAGGATTAACCTGCGGCGCGGCTGGTTCTGAGCATCCCCCTTGCCGAGATCCTCAAAAGCCGCGCGCACGACACGGATCGCTTCGATCATGGGAAGAAGTTCCCGGACCGCGGTCTCAGTCAAGAACAGCATGCTTACAGATATACCGGATCGCGTTTCTCCGGATTCATTCCAAGCTCCTGAATGGCGGCTCCGGCTCGCTGTACGTCAAACTTGCCTTCTCGCGCGAGCTTAGATAATGCCGCCGCAGCGATCGCTTCCGCTCCATTTTCGAAGAACGTGCGCAGATACTCGCGACTCTCGCTCCGTCCAAAGCCGTCCGTGCCGAGCGACACCATCCTGCCCGGAAGCCATGGAGCAATCTGGTCCGGCACTACCTTCATATAATCGCTGGAGGCGATAATTGATCCCTCAACGCCCTCAAGCGCAGTGACAATATACGGCTTCCGCTCGGGTTCAGCCGGGTGCAGACGATTCCAGCGCTCCACTTCCAGCGCGTCGCGGCGCAGCTCGTTGTAGCTGGTTACGCTCCACACATCGGAATGGATCTCGTACTTCTCAGCCAGTATCTTCTGGGCTCGAAGCGCTTCGTTCAAAATCGGCCCGCTGCCAAAAAGCTGAATCTGAGCTTTGCCGCCCTCGGCTTGCTTATAGCGATAGATTCCCCGCAAGATCCCGTCATGGATGCCTTCAGGCATGGCAGGCTGCGCGTAATTTTCGTTATACACGGTCAGGTAGTAGAAGCGATCTTCCATCTCCTGATACATGCGGCGGATCCCATCTTGAATGATCACCGCGATCTCGTAAGCATAGGCCGGGTCGTACGAATGGCAGGTGGGAACCGTGCTCGCGAGAACCACGCTGTGCCCGTCTTGATGCTGCAGACCCTCGCCTGATAGCGTGGTGCGTCCAGCAGTGCCGCCCATCAGGAAGCCCTTTCCGCGAGAATCGGCAAACGCCCAGATGAGATCCCCGATTCGCTGGAACCCGAACATCGAATAGTACGTGAAGAACGGAATCATCGGCACGCCATAATTCGCGTAAGCCGTACCCGCCGCCGCGAACGAGGCCATGGATCCCGCTTCGGTGATCCCCTCTTCGAGAATCTGCCCGTTCTTCGCTTCCTTATAGAACAAGAACATGTCCGAATCTACCGGCGTGTATAGCTGGCCTTGGCTGGCGTAAATACCGAACTGCCGGAACATGGATTCCATGCCGAACGTGCGGGCTTCATCCGGAACGATAGGCACGATAAACTTGCCCAGCTCGGGGTCCTTCAGAAGATGCAGCAGGACGCGGACATACGCCATGGTGGTGGACACTTCACGTCCGGCCGAGCCTTGCAGCGACTCGGAAAAACTCTCGAGTTGCGGAGCCTTAATCGTGATCGTCTTCACATGACGAGAGGGCACCGAACCGCCCAGAGCACGCGACCGCTCCTGGATATAGCGAAGCTCCGGGCTATCGTCGGCGGGCCTGAAGAAGGATGGTCCGTGAACGAAACTCTCCGGCACGGGAACGCTGAACCTCCGCCGCACGTACTCCATCTCTTCTTCGTTCAGCTTCTTTTGCTGGTGAGTAACGTTACGGCCTTCGCCGGCCTCGCCGAGCCCGTAACCCTTGATGGTCTTCGCCAGAATAACCGTGGGCTGACCGGTATGTTCAACCGCGCGCTTATAAGCGTTATAGACCTTTTTCGGGTCGTGGCCCCCGCGCCGCAAGCTGCCAATCTGCTCGTCGTTGAGGTGCTCCACAAGTTTCAACAACTCGGGATATTTGCCAAAAAATTCGCGCCGGACGTATGCGCCGCCTTTAGCCTTGTAACTCTGATACTCGCCGTCCACGCATTCGTGCATGCGCTTGAGCAGCAGGCCCGAATGATCCCGCGCGAAAAGATCGTCCCACGAATCGCCCCACAGAACCTTCAGCACATTCCAGCCAGCGCCTCGGAATGCAGCCTCGAGCTCCTGAATGATGTGACCATTGCCCCTTACCGGTCCGTCCAGCCGCTGCAAATTGCAGTTGACTACGAAGATCAGATTGTCGAGTTTTTCCCGCGATGCCAGTGTCAGAGCGCCTAACGATTCGGGCTCATCGGTTTCCCCGTCCCCGAGGAAGGCCCAGACGTGGCGACCCGTAGCGGGAACGATTCCCCGATTTTCCAGATAACGCATGAACCGTGCCTGGTAGATCGCGTTGATCGGTCCCAGTCCCATGGAAACGGTCGGGAACTGCCAGAAGTCGGGCATCAACCAGGGATGCGGATAAGACGACAAGCCCGGATGATCGCGCAGCTCATGCCGGAAATTCTTAAGATGCTCTTCGCTAAGACGGCCTTCAAGAAACGCCCGCGCATAAACGCCCGGAGAAGCATGGCCCTGAAAGTAAACGAAGTCGCCTGGCTGATCGCCGAAGCTGCCATGGAAAAAATGACTGTGGCCAACTTCAGCCAGCGTCGCAAGGGACGCATAAGTAGAGATGTGTCCGCCGATGCCGTTATCGTACTTGTTGGCGCGAACCACCATGGCCATGGCGTTCCAGCGCACCAGGCTCTTGATCTGGCGTTCAATGGCGCGATTTCCAGGGTACGCCACTTCTTCTTCTACCGGGATTGTGTTGATGTATGGGGTATTGAGCCCTGGTGAAGCAGTCACGCCGAAATTGGCGGCGCGGCTGAGCAGCGTTTCAAGCACGAAGCTGGCGCGGGTTGTGCCGGCTTCATCGATAATTTGGTCCAGCGCTTCGAGCCATTCGGCCGTTTCCTGGGGATTTACGTCCTGTCGGACGCCTTGATCAAGTTTAGTTTCGAGCATGATTGCGGGATCTTTTATAAAGATAACATCCGGGGCCCGGAAACAACGTGTGAGCAACTTCCCACGTACTGCCAGTCGATCACTCACGGATGCCCGGCCAAATCCTCAGGACCGCACTTCCGGACGCCTCTCATACCTCTCACGATGGGACAAAAAGGGACCGACGCAACCCCTGGTTTCAAGGGGGTTGGCTCTCGCCCCGAAACTTACCAATTACGAGACGCAGAAATTCTCGCGACAACTGCCCCCGGCCCGATTTGCAGCTTTTTGCACGAGACGCTAATATCGGGTCATGCGCATGGCGGTATTCGTGGTTCTCGGCGGAGGCGTCGCCACCGGTTGCGAACTCGTTGCACCATCAGTGAAGGATGCGGTCAAGGCATCAGCCGAAATGAACACGAGCGAGACGTTTTCGGACATTGGGTATTCATTCAAAGATCCCGCAAGGGACCCCTACGATTCGTTCGCGCCATTCGACGCCTCTCAAATGGGTTCCGCGTTCTATCTCAACATTGGCGAGTCATATATCAATATGAGCAACGCTGGAACAACTGGCGCGGGTGCATATGGCTCTCTCAATCTCAGCTACGGGGTTCGGTCCGACCTGACCTCGAACACGCTTACGTCCGTCGTTCCGAATACTGCCGTGATCAAGCTGGTAGCCACGGAGCCGATCAAGAAAGGCGTCCAGTCCCTCTGCGATGCTCCCGTACCTGGAACTCTGGCGGGAGGTCTGAGTGTCTGGGCGCCTTCCTTGCATGCCGGCCCTGCCACCCCCATCACACAAGCAGTTACTGTTCACCCTTCCACAACAAAGTATTGAGTCAATCCGAGTATGCCTCCAACCTTGGTGCGTGATGGCTGCTGCTAGATAAGTGCTTTCCCGGCGCATCTTTGTCAGCGCACTCGGCGCTTCGGCGGTCCCCGCACAGCAAGCAGAACCCATCATCGACATTCACCAGCATACGAACTACAAAGGGCGCTCGGACGAAGAGTTGATTCGCATCAACGCGACATGGGAGCGAGCAAGACCGTCCTGTTGCCGGCAGGGTCAAAGTACGGATTGGCGGCGGGAGCAGGGGGCAACGATACGGTGCTATCTCTGGCGCGCGATCATCCCAAAGAATATGCATTCTTCGCCAACGAGCTTCCGGATATTCCGGAGGCCAGGACCGTCATCGAGAAGTTTCTATCCATGTGAGCCATCGGGATTGGCGAACAAAAATTCCCGGTGGAAGCTGATTCGAAGGCTATCGACCTGATTGCCAGCATCGCCCAGGAGCGCGGCGTCCCCGTTCTGCTGCACTTCGAACACGAGCACTACAACCTGGGCCTGGATCGATTCTACAAAGTTTTAGAGCGTCATCCAAAGGTGAAATTCATCGGTCATGCCCAGACCTGGTGGGCCAACATCGACAAGAAGTGCGATCAAGCCGTGATGTACCCGAAGGGCGCGGTGACGCCTGGTGGAATCACGGACCGGCTGTTGTCGGATTACGCCAACATGTACGCCGATATGTCCGCCGGCTCCGGGCTGAATGCCATGCGTCGAGATGAGCCCAATGCGCGCGATTTTATTCGCAGGCACCAGGACAAACTGCTGTTTGGGAGCGACTGCAATGATCGGCTGGCGAATGGCCCGCAGTGTCTGGGATCGATGATCATTGCCGCGATTCGCAGATTGTCTCCGGACAGGCAGATCGAGCGGAAGCTCCTGTATGGGAACGCGTCGCGTTTGCTGAAAACCTGGTAACCGCCATCCCAAGTCCCGTCTGCTAACGGCCAAGCGGCCGGACGCTCGTGACGTAGTACTCGGTTTCACCGAAACACTGGGTGGGGACGCCCCGATGCTGATCGTACATAAGACCGACTCGTTGGCCCGCCGCATCCAGCAACTGCCTTGCAACCGCCTCGTCGCGCACGGAGAACGCGAAGATCTGAGGTGCGGTTCCAGGCAGATTCACCATCGCAAGTTCCCCCTCCCAGGTCTTGCATACCCAACCTTTCTTCGATATTTTCTGGATGTACCCTGTGCGTTCGCCAGTCGAGTAGCTAACGTGAAGAGTGGCCCAGACCCAGCCTGCAAATCCGAGCACGGGCAGAACCACTACGAGGAGAATTGTCCAAAGTATCCAGCGCCGCGGGGATCTTGGCTTGAGAGCACTGTTCATAATTTGATTATTGCGTGTTGGCGAGATAACGACCGCTCCCATCAGCGCTAGGATTGCAGTAGCGTAAGTGAATTATTCCCGAATCTTGATTCGCGCCACGAATTGGATAGGCGATGCCGTGATGTGTCTGCCTGCCTTGCGCGCAATCCGTCTGCGTTTTCCGCAAGCGCATATCGCGATCGTTGCAAAGCCCTGGGTAGCGGACCTGTATGCTCGCGAGAGCTTCACGGACGAGCTAATCCTTTACACGGCTCGGTCGCTGCAAGAGAAGATCAAATTCGGATGGAGCTTGCGTGCCAGAAAATTCGATTGCGCGATCCTGCTGCAAAATGCATTCGAAGCGGCGCTAATCGCCAAACTCGCGGGGATTCCTAACCGAATCGGCTACAACCGCGATGGCCGTGGATTCCTGCTTACGAATGGCGTGGCTCCGCCCAAGCGAGGCGAGATCCCGCCGCATGAGCGCTTCTATTATTTGGAGTTGCTGAGAAGAGCCGGGCTGATCGATGCAATCCCTGAAAGCGATGAGATCCGGCTCGAACGGGGAAATGTCAAGAAGACGAATACCATCGGCGTGAGCCCGGGAGCCGCTTACGGGTCCGCTAAACGTTGGCTGCCAGAGCGCTTCGCCGAAGCGGCCGCGAGGCTGGCCAAGGAGCGCAACGCATCCATCGCACTTTTCGGATCCAAAGCCGAGCGCGCCCTCTGCGATCAGGTGGCGGCGTTGGTGAACGGCGTGTCGGTAATCAACTACGCGGGGAAGACCACCCTGGCTCAGTTTATCGATCTGACCGCCGGTTGTGAAATTTTCCTGACGAACGACTCGGGCGCAATGCATATCGCCTCGGCTCTGGGCATTCCCACCGTGGCAATCTTCGGTGCCACTGACGACATTGCAACGGGTCCCACGGGTGCGCATTCGCGGGTGGTCCGGGAGCCGGTGGAATGCAGCCCTTGTCTTTTGAGAGAATGTCCTATCGACCACAGATGCATGACCGGTGTAAGCGCCGAACGAGTCGCGCTGGAGGGTCTGCGATTATTGGGGGAATAAGGAGAGGCTTGGACACCAGAAAGAAAATTGTCGCTTTCGAGCATGCGCTCGGGATCGCCCATGAGCGAGAAGTGCGCTGGGTCACCGGTCATTTCGATCCCTTGCTGGCTGAGCATGCCCGCCGAGTGCGCGAATTTGTCAAGCCCGGCCTGCCCCTCATCGTCGTGGTGACGAATCCTCCCGCCCCGCTTCTGCCGCAAGCTGCACGCGCAGAACTGGTGGCTGCCCTCTCCGATGTTGATTACGTCGTGCTGAAGGTAGGGCCCGCGCCATCGGACGAGCCGGAGGACGCGCGCATTACGCAAGACTTTATCGCCCACGTGGCCCGTCGACATGCAGGAGAGTCAGTTTGAGCGTTGGCCCGCGCATCCTCGTGGTCCGACTGGGAGCGATGGGCGACGTGCTCCACACTCTTCCCGCTGTCGCCAGTCTCAAGCACAGCATTCCGTTTTCCCGCATCACATGGGTGATCGAGTCGAAGTGGGCTGCACTGCTTGAGGGCAACCCCTACGTGGAGCGGGTGATCGGTCTCGACCGCCGCACGCTGGCTGGCCTGGCCTCCGCATGGCGGGAACTGCGCGCAGCTCGGTTCGATTTCGCGGTGGATTTTCAGGGATTGACGAAGTCCGCTCTGGTCGCCACCTTGGCGAGGCCAGAACGGATCTACGGGTTCCGAGACTCCAGAGAGTCGCCAGCTTCCTTGTTCTACTCGACCAAAATATCGCCTCGATCGATTCACATGGTGGACCGCAATTTGGACTTGAGCTCTGCCGCGGGCGCATCCAGCCTGTTGCATTCATTCCCGATCCCGGCAGGCCATCCCGAAGGCAAGCTACCCAAAGGCGAGTTCATACTGGCGAGCCCCCAAGCAGGCTGGGGTGCCAAGCAATGGCCGCTTGAATGCTATTCGGAGCTGGGCCAGCGAATCCAACGCGATCTTGGGATGACGCTAGTGCTGAACGGTCCGCAAGCCATTCACTTGGAGCACACTGTTCCGCATGTTTCGGGATTAGCGGGTTTGATCGATGCAACGCGTCGCGCGAGTGCTGTGATTGGGTTGGATAGCGGTCCGCTGCACTTGGCTGCAGCGCTGGGCAAACCTGGCGTAGCACTGTATGGTCCCACCGATCCGGCCATCAATGGGCCGTATAAGAGCAATCTCAGATTGTTGCGACTGGAAGGTGCTCAGACTACGTACCGGCGGACGACTCAGCCGGAGAGCAGCATGCGCGGGATCAAGCCGGAGATGGTGTTTGAAGCTTTGGCACTGGCCGTGGCGACACCGATCTAGATGTTCAAGCGATACGCCGATCTCGTAGCCAAGCTGCGAGTGCCTAGCGGTTTCGTTCTGGTTGCCACCTTCGCTTGGTTATCGCGTCCTGGTTTCGGGTCGCTTGCCGCGGGGGTCCCCATCTCTCTTGCGGGACTCGCGTTGCGTGCCTGGGCTGCGGGCCACTTGGAGAAGAACCGCGAGTTGACGAGCAGCGGGCCTTATGCGTTCGTGCGCAATCCCCTCTACATCGGAACGTTGTTGGTAGCGGCAGGGCTTGTAGTGGCGAGCCAGCGCTGGTTGTTGGCAGCCATATTCGCTGCGGTCTTTCTTCTGATCTATCTGCCCGTGATCGAGCTGGAAGAACAGCACTTGAGGAGTCTGTTCCCGGATTTCACTCGCTATGCCAGCCAAGTACCCAAACTGATCCCGTCCTTGCGACCCGGCCCACGCGGGAAACTCTTCCAATGGTCAACTTACCGGCTTAACCGTGAATATGAGGCATCCCTGGGGTTCCTGGCGGGACTTGCTTTTCTATTGTGGAAGGTTTTGTATTTCAGATAGTGAAGAAGAGTGTACCAGCAGAGGACGGTCTCTGCGCTGCTCAGTGTCCGAGCGGAAGGTAAACGTTGAGACAACCCAAAAAGCTAAATTCGCCAATTTCAAACTTCGACGCTGCGTTGCGCGAAGCTTGTAGCGCGGCCGCTCGGTCTTTGGGCGACCGCTCCGCCGTGATTTTTCGACCCCGACGCACTTCACCTCGTGAACACAAACCGTGTTAACCGCCAAACGGCTTAAGTTGCCTTCCAGGAGTCGAGCCTGCTTGAGAAACGCCTTTCGTACTTCTGGAGGTGCGTGCTTTAGCGAATTCAGCACACTGTCTTTGTACTCTATCCTCACCGGGTGCGCTTCGGGCTTTTGGGAGCCGCGCGCTTTCTGAGTTCCTCTTTCATATGGGTGATCATTTCGTCGGCGGTCTCGAATGGCCCGTGTGTTTCCCTTTCATGGCTTCGGCGAGCCGAGCGTCAATCGCCGCCCGCTGCTCGGGAGTGTACTCGTCATCGGCGTTAGGAAACTTGAATGGCGTGATGACGATCTTTCCTCCCTACGCGCGAGAGAGGCGGAATGCTGACTTGACCCTTGGCGGACTTTGGTCGTCGTGCTCTAAAGGTAGGTTAGCGGATTCAAGCTCGGGATTTCAGCCAGTGCGGCCCGTGTCGCAATTCATGCACCTGAAGAGGAAGCCGCTCAATCTAACGAGCAGCGGTGGAGTCTATCTTACAAATCCAGGACGTGTCGAAGGAATACCTTACGGACGGGGCTTCAGTCGAGGCCCTGCGGCATGTTTCCGCCCAGTTTTCAAGGGGAGAGTTTGTAGCCCTGGTGGGCCGGAGCGGGTGCGGCAAATCAACCCTTCTCAATCTTGCCGGGGCCATGGACTTTCCTACTTCGGGCACGGTCACACTTGAGGGCGTCAAGACTTCCGCCCTGAACGATTCTTCTCTCACCAAGCTAAGGCGAGAGAAAGTTGGGTTCATCTTTCAATCCTTTCAGCTCCTGCCGACTCTCTCCGTGATCGAGAATGTCGAATTGCCACTCATGCTCGGGGGCGGGCGGGCGCCGCGTCAAGCGGCAATGGAGCGGCTCGCATGGGTGCAAATGGAGGACTTCGCCGCACGGATGCCTTACCAACTATCGGGCGGCCAGATGCAGCGCGTGGCGATCGCGCGCGCCTTGGTGAATTCACCCGCACTCCTGCTTGCCGATGAGCCAACCGGCAATCTCGACACCACCACCGGAGACCTGATTCTCCAATTGTTGCGCCACATTGCCAACGAGCGCCGCACCACCGTTCTGATGGCCACGCACAGCCTGGAGGCTGCCGGGATTACCGACACCATCGTGCGCTTGCGAGACGGTCAGGTGGTGTAGTGGGTCGCCTGAACCGGATTGTCCTTTTTGACCGGCTGATCGCGCGTCCCCTGCGGCTCGAACCGCTTCGTACCTTGCTGACCGCGCTCGCGGTGGCTCTGGGAGTCGCGGTAGTCTTGGCCATCGAACTGGCGGGAAACGCGGCGGCTGGATCGTTTCGCTCCTCTGTGGAAACCCTGACTGGCGACGCCGATTTTGAAATTACTGCTACCGGTGGTGTGCCGGCCCAAACAGTCGCGAGCTTGGCGGCGCTGCCGTATGCGCTCCGAATTCGGCCTCGCATTGAAGACTATGCCAGCGTTGCGGGAGACGGTCGAACCATTCCATTTATTGGTGTGGATATGCTCGCCGACGCACTGCCATCCTCTACAACAGACACATCTTCCTTTCAGCGCGACGATTCGGTATGGATTGGCGACGGACTGGGTTACAAGGCCGGAGATAGACTCAGCTTGGCCATCAACGACACGCAATCTGAGTTTGTCGTTCGCGGA
The DNA here is from genome assembly GCA_038225555.1 of Bryobacterales bacterium. Classification (GTDB taxonomy): domain Bacteria; phylum Acidobacteriota; class Terriglobia; order Bryobacterales; family Bryobacteraceae; genus JANXQZ01. The sequence continues at coordinate 5,066 of JBBRRB010000008.1, read as the reverse complement.
GTTCTGGGAGCGCGCACAGGCGAGGTGGCTGTGGTCGATCTAGCGCCTGCTACACGACTGCTTGGCCGTAACGGATCGCTGGATCGAATCCTGGTGCAGGTACCCTCCGGGCGATCGCTGGATGAATGGGAGACCGTACTCCGAAATGCCCTGCCGCCCGGCGTAACAGTGGCTCGCCAGGGATCGCGGACCAACGAAAATCGGCGCATGCTGGCCGCCTTCCGCTGGAACTTGCGAGTTCTGAGCTATATCGCGCTAATCGTTGGGGCGTTCCTGATCTACAACACGCTTTCCGTTTCCGTGGTCCGACGCCGTGCTGAAATTGGAATCCTGCGCGCGTTGGGGGCGACACGCGGCCAAGTGATGGCAGCCTTCCTGGGGGAAGCGGCATGCTTCGGATTAATCGGCGGAGTGATCGGCTTAGCGCTCGGTCGCGGATTGGCGGAAGGCGCGGTAAAGCTGGTTGCGGCGACGGTGGACTCGCTGTACGTAAGCAGCAGCCCCGCACCGATTTCGCTTGGATGGGGCTTGGTCGCGCTCACGATGCTGGCGGGAGTTGGCGTGGCGGTGCTTTCGGCGCTTTCTCCGGCTTGGGAAGCGTCGCGGGTCACGCCAGTGGAAGCGATGTCGCGCGGCCGACGTGAACACGAGGTGAGCCTGCATCGGTTCCGCAGCTTGGGGATGGCGGCGGTTTTAGCACTTGGTGCGGGGCTCGCAGCTCGGCAAGGTCCAATTGGAGGACGCCCGGTTTTCGGGTGTATCGCCGCGATCTTGCTGATCGGGTGCTGCACGCTGGCGATTCCTGCGCTCGTGGCGATGCTCTCCTCGGCGGCAGGGCTGGCCCGTCTTTGTGGCGTGGAAGCGCTGCTCGCCTCACGAAGCCTGGCCGGATCGCTGCGGCGAACTTCAGTGCTCGTAGGAGCGCTCGCCACAGCCATCGCTATGACGGCTGCCGTCGGAATCATGGTGGGAAGCTTTCGGCAAACGGTGATCCTCTGGATGAGCGACGGCCTGCAGGCCGATCTTTATCTGAGACCCGCCATGGCTACCGGTGCCGACCGCCACCCCACCATGTCGCCCGAAATTATCCAGCGTTTGCAGTCGCTGCCCGAGGTGGCCGATGTGGATCCCTTCCGGGCTTATGAGATCAGCTACGAAGGGTTGTCCGCCACTCTGGGAGCGGGAGACGCCCGCATTGCCGGCCGCTATGGACGCCGTCCTCTGCTATCCGGAGCGCCCACCTCCACTGCAACCGATCAACTGTTAGCAGGCGATAACGCGATCGTCAGCGAACCTTTCGCGAATAAGCACCACGTGAAGAAGGGTGACGTTCTAAAGCTCTCGCTAAGCGGACGCCAAGCGCAGTTCAAGGTGGTGGACGTCTACTTCGATTATTCGAGCGAACGCGGGTACATCATCCTGGATCGCTCCACTCTGCTCAAGTACCTGCCCGATCCGGCTCCTTCCAACATGGCGGTTTATTTAAAGCCGGGGATCGGCGTCGATGAAGGCAAGCGAATTGTTGAGAACGCCGTCTCGGGCCGCAAGGTGCTGGTCTTTGCGAACCGCACTTTGCGCGAGGATGCGATCAAGATTTTCGACCGCACGTTTGCGATCACGTATGCGCTGGAAGGCGTCGCTGTTTTTGTAGCCATCATGGGGGTGGCTGGCGCCTTGCTCGCTCTTGTGATTGATCGGCGGCGCGAGTTCGGGCTCTTGCGCTTCCTGGGAGGTGCCACCGGACAATTGCGCCGCATCATCCTGTTCGAAGCGGGAATGCTGGGGCTGTTGGCGAATTTGGCTGGCATGGTGCTAGGCGTGTTGCTTTCGCTGTTGCTGATCTACGTGATCAATAAGCAGTCCTTTGGGTGGACGATTCAATTTCACTGGCCGGTTGCGATGCTGCTGGGAGCGTTGACGCTGGTGTATGTGGCAACGGTGCTGGCCGGTTTGTACCCGGCGCGCGTTGCGACGCGGCTCAATCCGATTGAGGTGATTCATGAGGAGTAGAGTAATTGGGTTGCTCGCGGTCGCCGTACTGCTGAGCGCTGCCGCCGATCCCTATCGTCTTGCGCTTCCAGGTTACAAGTACGACTTTCCACGCGATTACTTCAGTCATCCGGAGTATCAGACTGAGTGGTGGTATTACACGGGAAATCTGCATGCTTCGGATGGCCGGAAGTTTGGATTCGAGCTCACTTTCTTCCGGCAAGGATTAAGCCGGGAAATGCGGCCGACCAACGTTTGGGATATGCAGGATGTCTGGCTGGCGCATCTGGCGTTGAGCGATATCGATGGAGGTCATTTTTTTCACAGCGAGCGCCTGAACCGATCCGGCGCAGGGATAGCAGGCGCTGATCAGGCGCAAAGGCGGGTGTGGAATGGCAATTGGCAAGTGCGCTGGACCGATCGCGGCGAGCGCTTGGAGGCAGTTAGCGACCGAGTAGAGTTCGACCTAACGGCGAGGTCGGAGAAGCCCCTGGTGATTCATGGAATCGACGGCATCAGTCAAAAATCGGAAGGGATCGGGAAAGCTTCGCACTATTTTTCAGAGACACGCTTGCGCACTTCCGGTACCGTGGTCATAGATGGGCGCAAGTATTTGGTGGATGGGCTCGCATGGATGGATCATGAGTTCTTCACTCATCAGTTGACCTCAAATCAGAGCGGCTGGGATTGGTTCAGTCTGCAGTTTGACGATGGCTCCGAGTTGATGCTGTATCGGCTCCGTTTGAAGGACGGGACAGCGGATCCGTACTCGTCCGGCACGTATGTGGATGCGCAGGGCCGGACGAAGCATTTGAGACGGGATGACTTCGCGCTGACTCCCGGAAAGCTTTGGACGAAATATCCGATTGCGTGGACGATTCGTATTCCTTCTCTCAGCTTGGAAATGTCAGTGGCGACTAGGCTGCCTCAGCAGGAACTGACAGGAACGAATAAAGCATCGCCGACTTATTGGGAAGGCGCCATCGAAGTAGTTGGATCAAAGCAGGGGAACGCAGTGAAGGGCGTTGGGTATTTAGAGATGACAGGCTATGCGGGTCCAGTCAATTTTGGCGGATGATCCAACATTGAATTGTGAACGGACAAGTAATTTGGTGGAGGCGCCGGGAGTTGAACCCGGGTCCGAGAAAGCCCGCCATGAAAAGCCTACGTGCGTATCCAGTTCGGTAGTTGTCGGCTGCCCCGTGATGAACCAGCGAAGAGAGCGGCAGCTTAGCCCGATTGATCTCAGCCTTTGGCTACGAGCAGAAGCCTACGGCCCAGCCTGCGAAATGACGTTTGCTAGATGATGTGCAAGCCCACCACCCGAAACGGCCGCCTAATTAATTAAGCAGCGTATGCAAACTGCTGATTGTTGGCAGTTTTGGTTTTCCGATCGTTTTACGGGAGCTCGGAACCCGGCACGCCTTTCCACAACGATTCGATCCCGTCGAATCCGTTACGCCCCCCCTTTCTTTTATAATAGTACATCCATGGGTCCTTCGGTCGCCGATCCAGTCATAAAACAGCGTTCCCAGGGCGACAAAAAGCCTCTCTACCACGTCGTCCTGCTCGATGACGACGACCATACGTACGAATATGTAATGGAAATGCTTCAAAAGCTTTTCGCCTGCTCGAGTTCCGCAGCATGGAATCATGCGGTCGAGGTCGATACCCAAGGAAGGACTGTCGTCATCACATGCGAGTTGGAGTTGGCCCAATTTGGACGCGATCAGATCCTGGCTTACGGAGCCGACCCGCGCATGCCTCGCTCCAAGGGATCCATGTCAGCAATAGTGGAGCCTGCGGGTTCGTCCGGTTAATTTTTCCTGTTCAGTTTCTAGAACTTCGTGTACGATGTACATTCGAGGGATAACTTGATGGCCGATGAAGACCTGCGGGCGGAACTGGAAAAGCTGAAAGCAGAGAATGAGGCGCTGAAGACACGGAAGACCGGTGCGGTGTCGCTCAAAGTGAGCGAAAAAGGTGCCGTCTCGGTTTACGGCCTCGGCCGCTTCCCCGTGACACTTTATAAGGAACAGTGGCAAAAGCTGCTCGGGATGAGCGAGGAAATCAAGAAGTTCATCACCGAAAACAACGAACGTCTGAAGACGAAAGAACAGTAAGGAACACGGATCAGGGCGGTGGAAAGATCCGAACAACGGCTGTCAGACGAGCTGCGCCCTGAAAGATTTGATTCCTCAGAAGAATTTATGGGTGAGCTCCGGTTCAGGGAGCTTGCCAATTAGATAGAGTCTGGGGACACCCATGGTGTCGAAATAGCCCGGGCTGATAGCGTTCATGAAGGGATCGGGCGTACCCTTCGACGACGGATGATAACCCTCCACCGTCACCCATTGATCCCATTTCGTTGTCTTCCAGGATTCTCACGGCTGCGACTCCCATAATGCGGACGCCGGGAATGCCGCTGATCGATCCCGAGAGAGTCCCATAAACGCCTGGACTTCACAGTGTCGTAGCTGTTCAACGAAGGATTGATATTGAAGGCGACCTGGTTTCAGCGAGGTGGAATCGGGCGGTAGAAAGGCCAGCAGCGCCCGGTCGGTCGCAAGGGCCAACACGAGGCCTGGTGCTCCGTCCACGCGGGCGAGCAGCAGGCTCTCTACCAGCAGTTGGCGGACGATGCGGGCGCGTCCGGCATTCAGAGCCAGGCGGTCCGCCATTTCCTTTTTGCCTCGCGCTGGCTTTCGCAACCAAGGGACTCGCCACGTTGGCGCAAGCGATGAGCAGAACGCCTGTCGTGATCGCCATCAGCACCCAGAGCGGCGTGGTGAGCTGGCGCCGCACGAACGCCCCATGCGAACCCGGCAGCACTTGAATAATATTTTCAGAAAACGTTCGCGCACCTCTGGGGTGGGGTTGCGAAACGCCGGCGCCTTTACCTCCATCTCCAGCATGCCGTGAAAGAACGGCTGAAAAGACGCCTCGGCGCGTTGCGCGGTCATTCCCAGCTTGAAACGACCGAAGGCATTCACCAAGCCCTGGCGCGATTCTCGAGGTCATCCCAACCGGGAGTAAATCTCACGCATCATCATGACGCGAATGAAGATTTTGGCGAT